>NZ_JAFCLZ010000038.1 GCF_018130165.1 Bradyrhizobium sp. JYMT SZCCT0180
CCGGCGTAAAATCAAGCGCGCCGGTTGGGACGACGCCTTCCTCTTGGCTACCCTCAGCCATATGCGATAGCCCTGCCGCAAGCGGGGCGAGGTAAGAGAAGAGCGCCTCTACGGATGCGACACCGCGTAAAGCTCATACTCCCCGCGCACCAGCTCGATATGCGCGCGCATCGCGGCCGCGGCGCCGGCCTTGTCGCCGCGCATGATCGCGACCACGACGCGGTCATGTTCGGCGTGCGATTTGGCGAGGCGCCCGAGATTGCGGAACTGCGCGCGCCGGAACGGCTGCACGCGCACCCGCGTCGCCAGGGTCATCTCGGCGATATAGCCATTTTGCGAGCCGGCATAGATTGCGTTGTGAAAGCGCTCGTTGACCTCGTGGAAGCTTTCGGGATTGCCCGCATGGCTTAGCACCCGCAGTTCCTCGTGGATTGCCTCCAGCTTCTGGCGATCCGCTGCTGGCATCCGCTCCGCGGCAAGTCCCGCGCACAGCGCTTCCAGCTCCGCCATCGCCTCGAACATTTCCGTCAGCCGCTCGATCGACGGCTGCGCCACCACGGCGCCGCGATGGGCCCGGGATTCGACCAGACCACTCGCCACCAGCTGCCGCAGCGCCTCGCGCACCGGCGTTCGCGACACGCTGAAGCGCCGCGCAATATCGGTCTCGTCCAGCCCCGATCCCGGCGCCAGCACGCCGCGCACGATCTCGTCCGCAAGCTGCAGCCGCAATTCCTCTGCGCGCGTGACCTTGTCCGCCTGCGGCGAGGCACGGTCGACGCGCCGCACCACCGGCTCGCCTTCGGGGCCGGATTGCGGGCTGCGGGTAGGAAGATCGTCAAGGCTCATGTCGTTTGACCCAAATCCTTTCGAAATCCTGCCCTACGAGGCCGGCTCGTCGATGATGCTGACGTGGGCGGCGACGATTCTCCACCCTTCGGAAAACCGCACCCAGGTCTGCATCTGCCGTCCCACCTTCTTGCCGCTCCACGCATCGCGATAGAACAATGTCGAGGCAACAGCGGTATCGCGGCCATAGCTGGTGATGACGGTCTTGTCGGTCGTACGCATCAGCCCCACCGGCGAGCGCCCAGCGCGGAACGCCATGATGGCCTCATAGCCGTAGAGATTTTCGGCGATGCCGTAGCGCAGCGTGCGGGGATCGTTGCGGAACAATTCATCCAGCACCGCGACGTCGTTCGACACCAGCGCCGCTTCATAGCGCGCGAATTGCGCTGACACCTCGGCGAGCACGTCGGGAAGATCGATATCCATGGCTAAATTCCTCGCTAGATTCCTCTTGGCGCAGGCGCCGCAGCAACGCCGGATTGCTCCAGCGCATGAGCGACGCGAAGCGCTATATCCTCGCGCCACGGTGCGGCGATGATCTGGACTCCGATCGGCATCGGCTCCAGCGGCACCGGCACCGCGACCACGGGCAGCCCGATGAACGAAATCGGCTGGGTGTGAATGCCGATATTGGCGCGCACCGGCAGTTCGACGCCGTCGAGCTTGAACATTACCTGCCCGAGTTTGGGCGCGGTGCAGGGCGTCGCCGGCGCGATAATTACGTCGACCGATTTGAACAGCTCCAGCACTTGCGAGCGATACCAGCGGCGGAACTTTTGCGCGCGGTCGACCAGCGGCGCCGGCACCATCGCGCCCGCGATCAGACGATCGCGCACCGCCGGATCGAAATCGTTCGGGCGCTTACGCAGGCGATCGAGATGCAGCGACGCGCCCTCGGTGGTTGAGATGACGTAAGCCGCGGCTCGGGCGCGCGCGGCCTCGGGGATTTCAATCGTCTGCGTCGCACCGAGCGCCTTGGCGACGCGCGCCACGGCCTCGACGGCCTCCGGAAACACATTCTTCTGGAAATAGCCGCCGGCAATCGCGACCCGCAGGCCGCCGATGCCTTGCGCGAGCTGCGACGTCACTGGCTCGACCGCACGCGTCGAGCACGCGGCGTCGTCGGCATCAGGCCCCTGCATCGCATCATAGGCCAGTGCGAGATCGCCGACGCTGCGCGCAAAAGGTCCGAGATGATCGAAGCTCGCCACGAACGGAAACGAGCGCGCCCGCGACAGCCGGCCGTAGGTCGGCTTCAGGCCAAAGATCCCGCAGAACGACGACGGCACCCGGATCGAGCCATTGGTGTCCGAGCCCAGCGCGATCGGCACCAGGCCGCCGCCAACCGAACTGCCGGAACCACCGGATGAACCGCCCGTCATGCGGGTCGGATCATGCGGATTGCGCGACGGGCCGTCATGGACGTTCTCGCCGGTAAAGTCGTAGGCGTACTCACCCATGTTGAGCGCGCCGACCAGGACGGCGCCCGCCGCCTCCATGCGCTCGACCAGCGTCGCATCGCGCGAAGACGGCGCGAGGTCGCGGTTGATCTTCGAGCCCGCGCGCGTCGGCAGGCCCTTCACGTCGAACAGGTTTTTCACCGCGAACGGCACGCCCGCGAGCGGGCCGACTTTCTGCCCCGCGGCGACAGCGGCATCGACGGCGCGGGCTTTCGCACGTGCGCGATCTGCGGTGACATCAGTGAATGAATTCAGCACAGGATCGTGCTTGGCAATCCGCGCCAATGCGGCTTCGGTCGCCGCCAGCGCCGTCATCTTGCCGCCGGCCACCGCCTGGGCGATCTCTTGTGCGGTCATGGCGCGGTCAGGCTGCGAAGACACTGGCGGGCTCGGTTTCGTCGGGCAATGCAAATTCGTCGACCAGACGCGCCAGCCTCAGCGATACTTCGAGGTTCGCACGCACCGCCGGCCGCCAGGAATCTTCCACCGGCAACGCCAAGGCTTTCGCGACGGCGTCGATATAGTCGTCCAGGGGTTCGGCCAATTTACCCGTCACGTTCTCTCCCTATCTTGTCATCGCCCGGCTTGACCGGGCGATCCAGTAAACACCGGCGATTACTGGATGCCCCGCTTTCGCGGAGCATGACAGCAAAATCAAACCGGCAACGGCGGATGCGGGATCGCCGTCAGCAGTTCCTTTGTATAGGCGTCCTGCGGATTGCCCAAGACCTGTTCGGACGGGCCCTGTTCCACGATTCGTCCCGCGCGCATCACGATGACACGATCGCACAACAGGCGCACCACATTCAAATCATGGGAGACAAACAGATAACTCATGCCCATCGACGACTTGAGGTCCTGCAGCAGATTGAGCACCACTGCCTGGACGGAAACGTCGAGCGCCGCGGTCGGCTCGTCGAGGATCACGAGTTTTGGGTGCAGCGCAATCGCGCGGGCGATGCCGACGCGGGCCTTCTGGCCGCCGGACAATTGGTGCGGAAAGCGATCGAGCAGATTAATGGGGAGACCCACCAGCCCGGCGAGTTCCTCGCAACGGGCGCGCAGCGCATCGCGTCCCCTGATGTCGCCGAGCTGCATGATCGGATCGACGATGGCGCGCGCCGCCGTGAAGCGCGGGTTGAGGCTATCGGTCGGATCCTGGAACACCATCTGGATGCTCTTGCGCAACGGGAGCCGCGCGAAGGCGTTGGGCAGCATGGTGCCGATCTCGTCGCCATCGAACACGATGCGGCCCGAGGTCTGGTCCAGCAGCCGCATCACCATCATCGACGTCGTCGATTTGCCGCAACCGGATTCACCGACCAGGCCGACGCTCTCGCCGTGGCCAACCGAAAAGCTGATTCCGTCGACCGCGCGGAACAGTTCGGCCTCGATCGGCGGCTTGCGCGAGAACAGCTTACCGAGAACAGCCGTGGCGCCCTGGCGCGGATATTCCTTCACCAGTTTCTCGACCAGCAGCAGCGGCTTGGTTTCGTTGTCGGCCGGCACAGCTGAAGTCAGTGCCGGCAGCGCCGCCGCGTCTTCTTCCGGCAACAGATCGCGCAAGGAGACGCCGATCCGCGGCGTCGCGCGCATCAGCTTCTTGGTGTAGGCATGTTCGGGGTTGGCGAAGATGTCGGCGGATTTCGCGGTCTCGACCACCCGGCCCTTTTCCATCACCACCACACGATCGCAATAGGCGGCGGCGAGGCCGAGGTCATGCGTGATCAGGATCGTCGACATGCCGCGCCGTTTCGTGAGTTCGACAATCAGATCCATCACCGCTTTCTGCGTGGTGACGTCAAGGCCGGTGGTCGGCTCGTCGGCGATCAGGAGCTGCGGATTGCAAGCCAGCGCCAGCGCGATCACGACGCGCTGGCACATGCCGCCGGAAAGTTCGAACGGATAGGCATGGTACCGCTCGCGCGGGCGCGCGATCTTGACCTGCTCCAGCGCCTCGATCGCCTTCTCGCCGCGATCACTGGCCGCTGACTGCACATGCTGGCGCAGCACGTCCTCGATCTGGTCGCCAACCTTGCGGATCGGATTGAGCGCCGCGCGCGGGTTCTGGAAGATCATCGAGATTTCGCGGCCGCGCAAATCCCGCATCTGGTTCTCGGTCGCGACCTTGACGTCGATGCCGGAAAACATCACCGAGCCTTCGGCGATCTTGCCGGCGCGGTCGAGGATCCGCATCACGGCATAGGATGTCACCGACTTGCCGGAGCCGGACTCGCCGACGATACCGAGCGTCTCGCCCTTGGCCACGGAGATGTTGACGTGCTGCACCGCTTTCACGATGCCGCGCCGCGTGGCGAATTCCACCGTGAGATCGTTGACGTCGAGCAATGGCTGCGCGGTCATCGGTATGTCCTCAGGTTCTTCGCTGCGGATCGACGATATCGCGCAGACCATCGCCGAGCAGGTTGAAGCAAAACACCGCGATCATCAGCGCGAGGCCGGGGAACAGCGCGATCCACCATTCGCCCGACACCATGAAGCCGGCGCCCTCCGCGACCATGATGCCCCATTCGGCGGTCGGCGGCCGCACGCCAAGGCCGATGAAGGACAGACCGGCGGCGTTGAGGATCGCGTAACCCATGGTCAGCGACATCTGCACGATCATGATCGGCATGATGTTGGGCAGGATGTGCACCAGCAGAATCCGGAATTCGCCATTGCCCGACAACCGCGCCGCCTGCACGAAGCCGGCGTTGCGCCGGACATTGGCCTCGGCGCGGGCGACGCGGGCATAGAGCGGAAAATTCACGATCGCGGTGGCGATGATGATGTTCTGCACGGTATTGCCGAGCGCCGCGACGATGCCCATCGCCAGCACGAACAGCGGAAACGCCATGATGGTGTCGGCGACACGTCCGACGATGCGGTCGGTCCAGCCGCCGAAATAGCCGCCGGCGATGCCGGCAAGCCCGCCCATCAGGAACACCAGAGCCACGGAAGCGACCGCGATGAACACATCCAGCCGGGTGGCGACGATGACGCGGCTGAAGATATCGCGGCCCAATTGATCGGTGCCGAACCAGTGCGCCGCCGACGGCGCCTTCAAGGCAGCTGATGTGTCGCTGGCGAGCGGATCGTAGGGCACAATGTAGGGACCGAACACGGCCGCGAACAGGATCACGATCAACAGCCCAAAGGCAAACGCGGTCACGCGGTTCTCGCCGAGCACATAGCGGGTGTGTTCGAAGATCGCTGTTAGTCCCGACGTTCGCGCGGGACCGACAGGTTCGACGGCAGGCGCAACGGTGCTCATGCTTACCCTTCCAATCTCACGCGCGGATCGATTACGCCGTACAGAATGTCGATGATCAGATTGAGCAGTACGTACATGACCGCCATGGTCAGCACAAAGCCCTGCACCGGCGCAAAGTCCGACGAGATCAGCGCTTCCACCGCGTAGGAGCCGATGCCGGGCCAGGCGAAGACTTTTTCCACCAGCACGTTGGCCCCGAGCAGGAACGAGAACACCATGCTGAGCGTGGTGATCACAGGCAGCATCGCGTTACGGAACGCATAGGTGACGATCACGGTACCCGGCGACAGGCCAGAGGCGCGCGCCGTGCGCACGAAATCCGAGGCCAGCACCGCCAGCATCGAGGCCCGCGTCATGCGCGCGATCGGCGCCAGCGAGAAAATCGCCAGCGTCGTCGCGGGCAGGATCAGCTGGCTCAGCGCGGAGCGAAACGCCTCGAGATCGCGCGCGATCAGGGTGTCGATGAGATAGAAGCCGGTCACGGTCGGCGGCGCGCTGTAGAACACGTCGAGCCGGCCGAGCGGTGCCGGCGACCAGCCGAGCCGGAAATAGAAGATGTAGACCAGCACCAGACCGGTGAAGAACACCGGCAGCGAGACTCCGGCCGTCGTCGTTATCCGGCACAGGTGGTCGATCCACGAGCCAGGCCGGGTGGCGGCCAGCACGCCGAGCGGGATCGCGATCACGATGGACACAAACAGGCCGAGCAGCGTCAGTTCGGCGGAAGCCGGCAGGCGATTGCGGATTTCGGCGGCGACGGGCTGGCCGGTGGTCAGCGAATTGCCGAAATCGCCATGGGCGAGATCATTGGTGTAGCGGAAGAACTGTTCGATCAGCGGCTTGTCGAGTCCGAGTTTTTTCCGGATCTGCTCGACCGCCTCCTTGGTCGCGGCGGGCCCGGCAAAATACGCGGCGGGATCGCCGGGCAGCGCCCGCGTCAGCAGGAACGTCACGATCACGACCCCGATCAGCGACGGGATCGCAAACATCAGCCGCTTGCCGATCATGGTCAGCATGGCGGATTACGCCTTCACCAGCGCACGATAATCGAGACGGCGGTGGAACCAGTATTGATAGCCCGAGATGTTCTTCTGCATCGCGACGTTGACAAAGGGCTGATACAGCGGAATCCGCGGGATGTCCTTATAGGCGAGATCGACAAAGCCCTTCACGTCGCTGTCGTAGGCCGCCTTGTCACCAGTCGAGGCCGCGTTGCGTGCGCCGTCGATGAGCTTGTCCATCTCCGGCGACTTGTAGCTCATGGTGTTGAAGACGGAATTGTTGCCGTGATAGCACCAGTAGAAGAAGTATTCGGGGTAATCGAGCCAGCCCGAGAACACGTTGGTGTAGAGCGGCATCTCCTTCTTGTTCAACTCGGTGCGCCAGTTGGCGCCGGGGATCTTGTTGATCGTGGTCTTGATGCCGATCTGGGCGAGGCTCTCCTGCACCAGCACGCAGAGCGGCTCGTTGACCCCTGCGAAATTGAGATCGAACGAGATCGTGGTCTCGAAGCCGCTGGCGTAGCCGGCTTCCGCGAGCAGCGCCTTCGCCTTGGCCATGTCGGTGGCGTATTTGGTCGGCTGCGGCCACGCCACTTCGGTGGCCTTTTCGGCGGACGCGCCGAACATCGGGTTGGCGAGGCCGAACAGCACGACGTCCATGATTTTCTGATAGGGCAGCGCGTAGGCGATCGCCTGGCGCACCTTGGGATTATCGAACGGCGGCTTGGTGACGTTCATGCCGATATACTGGATGCCGTTACTGAACGGCAGCGACACCACATTGAGCTTGCCGTTGGCCTTCATCTCCTGGAAATCCTTGAACGGCAGTTCATAGGAGATGTCGGCGTCGCCACGCTCCAGCAGCGCGCGGCGGTTGCCGGCCTGCGGCACCATGCGCCAGATCACGCGCTTGATCTTCGGCAGGGGACCGCCGACCCAGGCGTCGTTGCGCTCCATGATGACTTCGGTGCCGGCGGTCCACTTCGACAGCTTGTAGGCGCCGGAGCCCGCGGTCTGCTGTTTTGTATATTCGAGACCCCAGGGATCCTTCTCGGAGGCGTTCTTCTTCACGAGCTCCGAATTGACTATGCAGGGCACGATGACGGCGAGGTCGGGGATCGTCAGGCGGTCTTTCTTGGCAAAGTCGACGCGCAGCGTGTTGTCGTCGACGACAACGAACTGCTCGGGCTTGGTCAGCGAGCCCGCGCTCATCTGGAAGGTCGGGAAGCCGCCGACCGAGACCGCGCGATCGAGCGACCATTTGACGTCCTTGGCCGCGACCGGCGTGCCGTCATGGAATTTCGCGTTCTTCTTCAGCTTGAAGGTCACCGACATGTCGTCGATCTTCATGTCGTCGGCGAGTTCGCCCTTGAACTTGTCGCGGTCGTAATACGGCACGCCTCCGGGACCGCTCTTCATCTCGTGGGTGATCAGGCGGTCGTAGCAATTCCACGACACTTCATAACCGGGCACGTTGGTGCCGACGCCATGGATGTCGAGGTTGTTGGGACCGCCTTCCGAGACAATCAGAAGCGTCTCCGACCGCGCATCGGCCTTGGCGGGGGAGAAGATGGCCGGCGCCGGCACCAGGGCGCCCGCGGCCACCCCGGTGACGGATTTCAGGAAATCGCGACGCTTCATGTGATGCTCCAACGCCTGAGGGAAACGGCTTTGGAACCGGGAATCGCAAGGTTCGTGCCAAACCTTAATGGAAAGCTAAATCTGATATAATTATCTGATAATACTACTGAATATCAATTTTATGATGCATCTGGCTCCGCCAACGCGACGCTCAAATTGCATACAAAGAGGCAGATTTGCTTACTTGCTATGCAAATATTTTTGCGCGCCTCTTTGATGTGCGGTTTCGTCGCACCCGTCAGACCGGCCAGACCAGGTCCTGCAATTCGGAAAGGTTGCCGGCCTTGCCCTGCCAGTTCTCGATGCAGATATGCCGGACCGGATCGCCGGCCCGGTGCAACAGCATCAGCGCCATCAGCCGCCGTTTCATGGCCGGGTTGATGTCGGCGGGCGCGTATCCGAACCCTTCGAACAGGCTCCGCATCCGCTGTGGGTTTCCCGCGGCCATGAAGGCGCTCGGACCGAGCAGGTCATATTCGCCCCAGCCGGTCATTACGTCGCCGAAATCAAACAGCCCCGACAGGCGCCAGCCGGCGCCTTCCCGGCTCAACAGGAAGTTCTCCGGAATGTATTCGCCGGTCAGGATGACCGGCGGCTTGTCCAGCGGAATGATCTTCGCGGCATCGCGCAGGATGTCGTCGAAGCCATCGAGAAACTTCTGCGGCATCCCGAGGCGCTCGTGCCGCGCGCGGCAGCCCTCGATTTGCCTGGATATGAACCGGCCCCACTGCGGCTCGATGTCTGCGAGTTCTCCGAGCGGGGCGCGCTGCACTTCGGCGATAACAGCGCCGATCTGCGCAAGCACGCGCTCCTTCTGGTCTTCAGGCAGCGTCGGCCAGACCTCGGAGCCGACGACACCATGCAGCCGCGTGATGATGAGATAGGGCCACCCGTCGCGCTCGCCTTCGAACAGGATTTCCGGAATCGGGATGCTCAATTGTCCGCGTAACTGCCTCAACGAAGCGCGCTCGGAGGCAAACTGGCCGCGAAGCATCGGCGGAAAGAGCTTCAGAATCAGTTCGTCGCCAAGGCCGACGACAAGGTTGGTACCGGTCGCGAAAACATGCGGCGCCGCCGGCTTCAAGCCGTGGCCATGGGCAATGTCCAACGCCACCGGCAGCCATCGCGAGGTGTCGGCGCGCCAGGCATGGAAGGCTTCGTAGTCGGCGAGGATCGGCAGTAAAGGTGTCATCAAATCAACCGTCATTCGATAGCGACGACTTGTCCGCCGTAGCTGATCAGCGAAGGCGGAAGCAATCCATCCTTCCGTTATGCCGCGCGATGGATTGCTTCGCTTCGCTCGCAATGACGGAAGGTCGAGATCGCAGGCGCCTACCTGTCCGGATTCGCCCGCTCGAACTGCCGCAGCAGACGGTTGCCGCGCTCGGCGGCGAGGTCGAGGGCGGCCTGCGCGGTTCGCTTGCCGCTGAAGACCTGCTCCAGTTCCTCGTCGATCGCGTCGCGGATCAGCACGAACGAGCCAAGCCGGATTCCCTTGGAGTGCTCGGTCGGCGGCTTCAAGGTCATCTGCTCGATCGAGATCGCCGCTCCGGGATTGCGATCATAGAACCCCTGCGCACGTGAGAGATCGAAGGCGGCGCGGGTGATCGGCAGATAGCCGGTGTTCTGGTGCCAGGCCGCCTGGACTTCCGGCTTCGACAGAAACGCGAAAAACTTCGCGACCCCGGTATATTCATCGCGTGGCCGGGCCCTCAGCACCCATAGGGTCGCACCGCCGATGATGGTGTTCTGCGGCGCGCCGTTGACGTCGGGATAATACGGCATCAGGCCGTAGCCGACCTCGAACTTCGAATTGGCCTTGATGTCGGCGCGGGTCGCCGACGAACCGATGAAGATTCCGCACTCGCCCTTCTGGAAGCGCGGCTCGGCCGACTGGCCGCGGCCGCTATAGTCGTACACTTTCGTGGCCTGCCATTCCGCGAGCTGCGTGATGTGGCGCACCACGGTCGGGTTGTTGAAGGTCAGTTCGGCGTCGAGACCGCCAAACCCATTGCCCTTGGTCGCCAGAGGCAAGTTATGGAATGCTGAAAAATTCTCGACATTGATCCAGGAAGGCCAGGAGGTGGTAAGGCCGCAGACCGCGCCTGCCGCGCGCAGCTTCTTCGCCGCGGCCCCAACATCGGGCCAGGTTTTCGGCGCCGCTTCCGGATCGAGACCGGCGGCGCGGAAGAGGTCCTTGTTGTAGTAGAGGATCGGTGTCGAGGCGTTGAAGGGGAACGATAGCATGTTGCCGGCGACGTCGGAATAATAGCCGGCGACGGCCGGCAGATAGGCCGTCGGCGAGAACGGCTCCGACTGGTCGCGCATCAACTCGAACACCGGATAGATCGCGCCCTTTGCCGCCATCATGGTCGCGGTCGCGATCTCGTTGACCTGAACGATGGCGGGCTGGCTGCGCGAACGGAAGGCGAAGATCGCCGCCGTCACCGTTTCCGTGTAACTGCCCTTGTAGGTCGGAACGATCCGGTAGTCGGATTGCGAGGCGTTGAAATCGGCCGCGAGCTTCTCCAGCTGCTTGCCGAGCTCACCCGACATCGCGTGCCACCACATGATCTCGGTGGTCGCCTGCGCCGGAGACACCAGCACGGTGAATGCGAGCGCGACAAACTGAAACAACCTCAAGACCGACTTCACTGATGAATCACTTTGCCAAAACCGCTTGTCAGGACCGCGATCAAATCTGCGCGCTGCGCCTCAATAGATGCCCGCGCCCGCCGTTTCAATCCACTACCGCCGTCGCACCGCACAATTAACGATTGCAGCGGCTCCCGATAGCCAAGCGTGGGTGCTTTCTGCTAAAAAACATTGAACCTTTTTCTCCCGCCGCAGACTTCTTCACAAGGGGATTTGTTGCCTGTGTATCGCCGCGCCGACCTTTCGCGGATCATAATGCTTGTTCTGGCGTTGTTCCTGACAGCGGCCTCAACGAGCACTTTTGCGCGCGAATTTCGCGCCGCCGATACCCAGAACGAGAGTTATCCGACCGTGCAGGCGCTGCACTATATGGGCAGCCTGGTTGCGGAACGCACCGGCGGCCGCCACGAGATCAAGGTGTTCCATTCGCGCCAGCTCGGCGAAGAAAAGGAAACCCTGGAGCAGACCCGCGCAGGCGCCATCGATATCAATCGTACCAACGTCGCATTGATCGGGACCATGGTGCCGGCGATGAATGTGCTGGCGATGCCGTTTCTGTTCCGCTCCATCGAGCATTTGCAGAAGGTGCTGGATGGTCCTATCGGCAACGATATCCTGGACAGCTTCGAACCTTACGGCTTCGTCGGCCTCGCGTTCTACGATTCCGGCGCCCGCTCGATCTACAACCACGTCCGCCCGGTCACCTCGATGGCCGATCTCAAGGGCTTGCGGATTCGGGTGCAGCAGTCCGAGCAGATGGTCGCGATGATCCGCTCGCTCGGCGCCGATCCGGTCGCACTGCCCTACGGTCAGGTGCTGACCGGACTCTCCACCAAATTGATCGACGGCGCCGAGAATAACTGGCCGTCCTTTGTCACCACCGATCACTACAAATTCGCCGGCTTCTACACCCTCACCGAACATACGATGAGCCCGGAAGTGCTTGTCATGTCGAAGAAGGCGTGGTCTGGCCTGTCACCCGAAGACCAGAAGACCTTCCGCGAAGCCGCACAGCGCTCGAGCCGCTTCATGCGCGAGAAATGGCGCGATCTCGAAGAGCGCTCGCGCAAGCAGGCGGAAGACGCCGGCGTCAAGATCGTCACCGATTTCGACCGCAAGCCGCTCGAGGCGGCGATGGCGGGAATTTACACCAGGGCGCAGCAAGACCCCGCGATGGCGCAGCTCATCGAACGAATTCGTGGGGTGCAGTGAGTTGGCCGTAACCTCGCAACAGGAAGGATCAGTGGAACGGCCGGCAAGCCTCGCCGCGCGCGGCCGTATTCGCATCGTCCAGGTGCTGCGCGCGGTCCCGATCCGCTGGCGCATCCTGTCGATCGCGGCCCTGAACTCCGCCGTGGTCGTGGTGCTCGCCGCGCTGATATGGAACGGCGCCAAGGTGCTCGGTTCGGCCTGGGAAGATGTCCGCCATGTCAGGGAATCCGACAAGATCCTGGCGCTGCTCGAAAGCGAGACCAGCCGGCTGCAGAACCTGATCCATCGCTACATCAACCAGCCGAGCCCGGAACTGTTCGCGGAGATCCTGCTGCTGCGTGAAGCCGTCCTCGGCACGCTGACCAACCGCGCCTCAAACGACCCGATGCTTTCGGGCTCGGTGGCGCAGCTCGAGCAGGTCACCGACCGCTTCCTCAACGGTTTCGGCGAACTGCGCGCGGTGCAGGCGACGATCTCGAAAACCTACGAGCAGCAGGTGCTGGGCCCGGCCAGGGACATGGCCGGGCTCTATTCCATCATCGAGGGCGCCACCGGGCACCGCGATGCGCTGATCTGGCCGTCGCTTGGAAAATCCCGCGAGGCGTTTACCGGGATGCTGGTCGCCGCCAACGCCTATTACCTTTCGCTGGCGTCGGCGTCGGCCGAGGACGCCCGCCGCAATACCGAGACGATCGAAAAGACCATCCCGGTCATGTCCGACCTCGCCGACAATGATCTGCAGCGCATGGCGCTGACGCGGCTGCATGCTAAAACCCTGGCGCTGCGCGAGGGACTGGCGAAGCTGACCGAGCAGCTTGCGATCCGGACCGAATTGTTGCGCAACACCATCGACGCCAGCCAGGCCGATGCGATCGGCGTGATCGACGGCCTGTCGGTGAAGATGCGCCAGCGCGAGCAAAAGGCGCAGGAAACCTTCGACCGCACGCTGGCGGGCATTTCGCGCCGCGTGCTGTCGATCGCCGTGATCTTCCTCGGCATCATCCTGTCCGCGGGTGTCCTGATCGCGCTCTCGATCCGGCTGCCGCTGCAGCAGATCATGGCGTCGATGCACGCGATCACCTCGGGCAATTACGATCGCGCCGTGCAGGGCACGTCAGCCAAGGACGAGGTCGGCGCGATGGCGCGCGCGGTGGAGGTGTTCCGCGAAAACGCCATCGCCAAACGCAAGACCGAGGACGAACTGCGCGCGTCGAAGGAAAAGGCCGAGGGCGCGCTGCTCGAACTCAATGCCGCCCAGCAGAACCTGATCGACGCCGAACGGCTGGCGGCGCTTGGCGGCCTGGTCGCCGGCGTCGCCCACGAGGTCAACAACCCGATCGGCATCAGCCTGACGGTGGCATCGAGCTTCGCGCGCCGCGCTGATATCTTCGAGACCGAGCTGCGCACCGAGCCGCTGCGCCGCTCCAAGCTCGACGAGTTCGTCAAGAGCTCGCGCGACGCCGCCGGGCAACTGGTGGCCAATTTGCACCGTGCCGGCGAACTGATCCAGTCGTTCAAGCAGGTGGCGGTGGACCGCTCCCATGCCGAGCGCCGGCAATTCAGCCTCAGCGAGGCCACCGACCAGATCGTGGCGAGCCTGCGCCCGGTATTGAAGAAGGCGACGATTACGCTGTCGGTCGACGTGCCGGAGGGCCTGTTGATCGACGGCTATCCCGGCTCCTACGGCCAGATTTTAACCAATCTTTTCCTCAACGCAGCCAATCATGCCTTCGCCGACGGCCGTTCCGGAGCGATCTCGCTTTCGGCACGGGCCCGCGGCAGTGACGATGTCGAAATCATTTTTGCCGATAATGGGGCCGGAATGACGCCGGACGTCCAGCGGCAGGCGTTCGATCCGTTCTTTACCACGCGCCGCAACGAGGGCGGCACCGGACTGGGCTTGCATATCGTCTATAATCTTGTCACTCAACAGCTCGGCGGCCGGATGATGCTGGAGTCAAGGCTAGGACAAGGCACCACTTTCCGCATTATCATGCCCAAGGTCGCCAAGGGAATCGTAACCAGCGGACCCACGATCACAGACGCAGCAGCCGACGGAACCCCTCAATGGCCGAACAGGACGATGTCCTCCACCTGATCGACGATTCCGAAACCGCCCCGGATGATTCGTCTGTACGCAAATGGAAGATCGCCGTCATCGACGACGATCAGGCGGTGCATGAAGGCACCCGGTTTGCGCTGAGCGACTACAACCTCCACGGCGGCACGCTGGAAATCCTCTCCGCCTATTCCGCGGCTGAAGGCCGCGTCCTGATGCGCAACAATCCCGATATCGCCGCCGTGCTGCTCGACGTCATCATGGAAACCGACGTCGCCGGCCTCGACCTCGTCGAGTACATCCGCAACGACATCAAGAACGAGACCGTCCGCATCATCCTGCGCACCGGCCAGCCCGGCCAGGCGCCGGAGCGCCGCGTCATCGTCCAGTACGACATCAACGACTACAAGGCCAAGACCGAGCTCACCGCCGACAAGCTGTTCACCTCGCTGACCGCCGCCTTGCGCAGCTACCAGCAGCTCGAGCGCATGGTGCAGACAAGGCGCGGGCTCGAAATCATCATCGACGCCGCCTCGACCCTGTACGACTTCAAATCGATGCAGCGCCTCGCCGAAGGGGTGCTGACGCAACTGGCTTCACTGCTCAATGTCGACTGCGCCGGTATACTGGTGCTGCGCGACGACGGCGCCCCCGGCAGCGAATTCTCCGTGCTGGCGGGCTCGGGTTGCTACAGCCGCTTCATCGGCTCGACCAGTTCAAAATCGCTCGATCCGGATTTGCGGCAGATGGTGGAAGACGCCTTCACGCGCCGCAAGAACGAGTTCGCCGACCACCGCAGCGTGCTTTACCTGCGCACCGGCTCTGGCCGTGAAGTCGTGGTGCTGCTGCAGGCCGAACGCCAGCTCTCCGACACCGACCGCGCGCTGGTCGAGATTTTCTCCAGCCGGCTGTCGATCGCGTTCGACAATGTGATCCTCTACCAGCAGCTGCATGCGGCCAATACCCAGCTCGAAGACCGCGTCGCCCAGCGCACCCGCGCGCTGATGCAGGCCAACCGCCGGCTTTCGGCGCAGTGGCTTCGGCTGCAGCGCGCCAACGGCTTCAAGAACGAAATCCTCGGCACCGTCGCCCACGACCTGAAAAACCCGCTCGGCGTCATTCTCGGCCGCACCGAAATGCTCAACGAACTGATCGGCGCCGGTTCGCCGAAGGAAAACGTCACGGCGCAGGTCGACCACATCCGCGACGCCACCAAGCGCCTGACCTCGATGGTCGATCATCTGATTTCGGACGCGATGGCCGATGCCTTCGACATCACCATCCGCCGCGAGCCGGTCGACGTCGGCGCCCTGGTGGCCGAAGTCACCGACGCCAATCTGCCCTCTGCCGTGAACAAGCAGCAGACCATCAGCGTCTCCGCGCCGCCGAATTTCGTCACCATGTGCGACGTCGATCGGATCCGCGAGGCGATCGACAATCTGGTCAGCAATGCCATCAAATATTCACCGATCGGCGGCAAGATCACGGTCGGCGTCACCCATGAGGGGGACAACACCGTCGTCCGGATCACGGACGAGGGCGCGGGCCTGTCGCCCGAGGATCTTGGTCGGCTGTTCGGCCGCTTCCAGCGGCTGTCGGCCAAGCCGACCGCGGGCGAAAGCTCGACCGGCCTCGGTCTATCGATCGTCAAACGCATTATCGACATGCATGGCGGCCATGTGACCGCGGATAGCCCAGGCCCCGGACAGGGGTCGACCTTTACGGTTACACTGCCTGCAGCAGAGACATCATGAGCCAGAGCCAGCACATCATCATCGTCGACGACGAGGCGCCGGCCCGCGAAATGGTCGGTGATTACCTCAAGATGCACGGTTTCGCGGTGACGCTGTGCGACGGCGGCAAGAGCCTGCGCGGCGTCATCGAAACCAATGTGCCCGACCTCGTCGTGCTCGACCTCAACATGCCCGAGGAAGACGGGCTCTCGATCATCCGCGACCTGAAGAGCCGCATCAACGTCCCCGTCATCATGCTGACGGCGACCGCCAGCCCGATCGACCGCGTCGTCGGCCTCGAGCTTGGCGCCGACGATTACATCGCAAAGCCCTGCGAGCTGCGCGAATTGATGGCGCGCATCCGCTCGGTGCTGCGGCGCAGTGCACCGGTCAAGGCGGCGACGCCCGAGGCCGCCGGCGCCAAGGCGGAAAAGGAGCAATTGGTGCGGTTCGGCACCAAATGGCTCGATCTCGAAGCCCAGGCGCTGCGCGACGACGAAGGCAACGAGCATCCGCTGACCGCGTCCGAATTCGGCCTGTTGAAGGTGTTCGCGGCCAATCCGAAGCGGGTGCTGTCGCGCGAGCGGCTGCTGGAACTGGCGAATGCGCGCGACGCCGAAGCCTTCGACCGTGCGGTCGACCTCCGCATCATGCGGATCCGGCGCAAGATCGAGATCGACCCGACCAAGCCGGCCGTCATTCGCACCATCCGCGGCGGCGGCTATCTGTTCTCGCCGACCGGCGAGAAGGGCTAGCTGCCAACTGCTCCCTCGCCCCGTTCTTACGGGGAGAGGGTTGGGGTGAGGGGCCTCTCTCCGAGCAAAGACTGTCGAGGGACCTGGGACCTGTACCCCCTCACCCGGCGCTACGCGCCGACCTCTCCCCGCAAGCGGGGCGAGGTAAGAAGAAAGACGTCGCGTCGCCCCCGCGGAACCATTTTCGATCTGAAATCCTCCAATTTTCCGCACGTTGAAATTATTGCTATTTTCGCCCCGAATGTTTCGTCGCGGCCGCTGCGACGAAACAATTCTCCCCGGCACGAAACCATTTTCCCCCTTCCGTGCAGACATCCCGAAACGTTGATTAACTAGAAATCTCCCAACGACACGCCGCCAAGCGGCGAACTGGGAGTTTGTCATGCCGAACGTGATTGCCATCAACGCTGCAGCCCGCAAGCACATTGCCGATGCCCGCGCGACATCGGACGAATCGCTGCTGGAGAGCATTGCCAAAGGCGACCGCACGGCGATGCACGTACTTTACTCCCGGCATCACGTACGGGTTTACCGCTTCATCCTGCGCATGGTGCGCGACACCACGATGGCGGAAGACCTCGTCAGCCAGGTGTTTCTGGACGTGTGGCGCACCGCCAGCCAGTTCGAGGGCCGTTCCCAGGTTTCGACCTGGTTGCTGTCGATTGCCCGCTTCAAGGCGCTGACCGCGCTGCGCCAGCGCAAGCATGAGGATATCGATCAGGACGACGTGCTGGAGATCGCCGACGAGGCCGACACCCCGGAAGCCTCGCTCGACCGCAGCAACACCAGCGCCATCCTGCGCGCCTGTGTCGCCAAGCTGTCGCCGGCGCACCGCGAGATCATCAATCTGGTTTATTACCACGAGAAGTCGGTGGAAGAGGCAGGCGCGATCATCGGTATTCCCCAGAGCACGGTGAAGACCCGGATGTTCTATGCCCGCAAACAATTGGCCGACTTGCTTAAGGTCGCCGGCGTGGACAGCATCGCAGCATAAATCGTTGATTCTTCAGTCGGTTAGATAGGCATTGGGAGCGGAAACCGGGTCGATTTCGAAGCCAAAGATTAAAGGCGACGAAACAAATGAAACAATTGGCGACATCACCCGGAAAAACTCTGCCCCTATACCCATCATCAACAACGCAACACCAACGCCGAACAGGAGAGCGAACATGCTGAAGCCGTCCTTCCGCTTTTTCATTATCCCGCTCGGCGCAGTCTGCACCCTGGCCTCGCTATCCGCCCAGAACGTCTCGCCCCGCGCCCAGCGCGATGCCGGCTCGACGGTCGTGCGCGAACAAGTGGTCGATTGCAGCACCGTGAGCGCCGCCGAGGTCTGTGTGATCCCGGACGTCGTTCGCTAAACCAAAGTTTCTGACGAGCCGACCAAGCTTTAACCTCCCAAGAACCTCCAACGACCCGGCCGGGATGCCCCCCGCCCGGGTCGCTCTGTATTTGGGGGGGCGGGCCAGTGCGTCGCGCCAGGAGCCAGTTGGCCCGAGGCTCCAATGTCCAGGATGGGGGCCTGGACAAAAATCTCGAAAACAACCCCATGCAAAGTAAAGCGGCCCCCTCTTCGTCCGGACCTGGGCACCTCTCCCGATTTATTTGCAACTAATTTGCACTTGCATTAGCATCAAATCAGGTGCCGGCAATTGTCCGGAACGCAGGGGGAGGCCACCATGTTCGTCTCGTATCGCGCCGCCATCGGCGCATCTGTTTTGTTCGGCCTCGTCTCGGGCGCGGCGATCGCGGCCGGCGATTTGTCGCGGCAGACGCCGATCGAGGTCACCGTCGCATTGGGCTCGCCGGGCAAGCATGAATTCGCGCCGAAGCAACTGAAGTTGGAGACTGGCAAGCTCTACAAACTGATCCTGCGCAACGACAGCAACGATCCGCATTACTTCACCTCGCACGCTTTCTCAGCGATGGTATGGACGCGCAAGGTACAGGTCACGCAACAGCGCGACGGCAAGACCGTGACGCTCGCCGAGTTCAAGGGCGCGATGCGCGAGATCGAAGTCTATCCGGGCCACTCCGCCGAATGGTGGCTGGTACCGGTCGCCGCCGGCCGCGCCACCGACCTGCGCTGCGACATCAAGGCTGCTGACGGCAAGGCCCACGCCGATCTCGGCATGACCGGCGAGATCGTGATCGAGTAATGTTGCACTTCTTGCTTGACGCGATCGAGCCGCTCATGATGTTTGCCGCTGACAATGGATGCTGCGGCAAACCCGGATGAAGTTCGGCTGCGCAAGGGATCCTCGCTCAGGGAACGATTTGTCCAGGCGGGCTCCGGCGCTGCAATTCTTCTGATTATTGTCCCGGGCCTGCTTACCTGGGCCTCGGGCGGCCGACCATTCATTCCTGCACTCTGGGTCGTGCCGCTCGGATTGTTCCTGATCGGCGTTGCCGTTCTTGAATGCAATGTGGCCTGGATCATCACGCAAGACGGCATCCTGATCGGCGAGCAGCGTCCGCTTGGCCAGGTGCACAAGCGAATGATCCGCCATCACGACATCGCAGAGGTTCGCGTCCGCAAGAACAGGTTCAGCTACCCCGCGAGTTTCAGCCTGGTGTGCAGGCTGGCCGCAGGGGGTGTCGTGATCTCGCCACCGCTGCCGGACATCACGCGCGTCAACGAAACCACCGCAATTGTTACGGGATTGCTCGGTCTTCCCGATGCCGCGCCCATCGACAACCCGCTCGAGGCCGGCAACGCCGAGATCATCCTTGGCTCGCCGGTCAACCCCGATCTCGGCCGCGTGATTCGAATCGCCGTGCCGGTTGTGGCCGGCCTGTGCGCTCTGCCATTCCTCATCGCATTCTGGATCGGCGAGTGGGAAATGGCGCTCGGATTGCTCTTGCCGCTCGGCTTTCTCGCGGCCTTTGCACTCTACCGCTACGCGAATCGATTAGCCGGCGCGTGCTGGATCATTCGGCAAGGTGAGATCCGTGTCGAGCGGATTGCGTTAAGCGGCAAACCATCCGCCGAGACGGTCCGAGCAGGTGACGTCGCAGCAATCGAGGTCGACGAGCCCGATTCCAAGGACCGGACCTGCACCATCAGCATTCGGCTGCACACGGGCCAGACCTTCTGCAGCCCGACAAAGCACGACCAAAATGCGGCACGCGCCGTGCGCGCAGAAATCATTCGGCGCCTCAATGCTCCTCCGGATGCCCCGGCTCCTCCGGATGCCGGAACACCGGCTGGATAGCGGGCCTCTGCTGCAAAAGGCGCGGTACTGTTATCGCATCCGGCATGATAGGATTGACGCCAGCTTAGCTGCGATAGGTGGTGCCGATGTTCGAAGGCTGGGATGCGGTCGTATTGGCCCGGGCGCAGTTTGCCTTCACGATGTCGTTCCACATCGTATTTCCCGCCTTCTCGATCGGGCTCGCCAGTTATCTTGCGGTGCTTGAAGCGCTGTGGCTGTGGACCGGGCGCGAAGTTTTCATCAACCTGTTCAATTATTGGCTGAAAATTTTCGCCGTCGCCTTCGGCATGGGCGTGGTGTCGGGCATCGTGATGTCCTACCAGTTCGGCACCAACTGGTCGGCCTTCTCGGACAAAACTGGCCCCGTGATCGGCCCATTGATGGCCTATGAGGTGCTGACCGCGTTCTTCCTCGAGGCGGGCTTCCTCGGCGTGATGCTGTTCGGGCTCGATCGCGTCGGCCCAAAACTGCATTTTTTCGCGACGCTGATGGTCGCGGTCGGCACGCTGATTTCGGCATTCTGGATTCTGTCAGCCAATTCCTGGATGCAGACGCCCACAGGTCACGCCCTCAATGCCGAAGGCCAGTTCATCGCCGTCGACTGGTTCAAGGTGATCTTCAATCCGTCATTCCCCTACCGGCTCGTGCACATGGTGCTGGCGGCGTACCTGACCACCGCGTTGGTGGTCGGCGCGGTCGGCGCCTGGCATCTGCTGCGCGACCCGCATCTGGCCGGCCCACGCGTGATGTTCTCGATGGCGATGTGGATGGCGACGATCGTCGCCCCGCTCCAGATCCTCGCCGGCGACCAGCACGGGCTCAACACGCTTGAGCATCAGCCGGTGAAGATCATGGCGATGGAAGGCCATTTCCAAAGCCACAAGGACGGCGCGCCGCTAATTCTGTTCGGCTGGCCCAATCAGGCCGCCGGCAGAATGGACTACGCGATCGAAGTCCCCAAACTGGGCTCATTGATTCTCAAACATTCCCTCGACGCGCCGATGGCCGGCCTCGACACCGTGCCGCGCGAAAACTGGCCGCCGGTGCCGATCACCTTCTGGTCGTTCCGGATCATGGTCGGCATGGGATTGCTGATGGTGGGGCTCGGCCTGCTCAGCCTGCTGATGCGCTTCCGCGGTACGCTGTACAACTCACGCCTGCTGCACATGTTTGCGGTCGCGATGGCCCCGTCGGGTTTCATCGCCGTGCTGGCAGGCTGGATCACCACCGAGACCGGGCGTCAGCCGTTCACGGTGTATGGCCTGTTGCGGACGGTCGACTCGGCATCACCGCTGGCGGCGCCCGCGGTCGCCTCGTCGCTGATCGCCTTCATCATCGTTTATTTCGTGGTGTTCACCGCCGGCGTGATCTACCTGCTGCGCCTGATGGCGCAGCCGCCGCATCACGGCGAGGAAGGTCCGCGCAGCGACGTCCCGGCGCGTGCCGCCGGCATCACGCCGGCCGCCGGTGCTGTCGCCGAGGGAGCCGCGCGATGATCCCCATCGACCTTCCAACCATCTGGGCTTTCATCATCGCCTTCGCCGTGTTCGTCTATGTCGTGATGGACGGCTTCGATCTCGGCCTCGGCATCCTGTTTCCGCTATTCCCGAAGAAGGAAGACCGCGACGTCATCATGAACAGCGTCGCCCCGGTCTGGGACGGCAACGAGACATGGCTGGTGCTCGGCGGCGGCGGCCTGATGGCGGCGTTCCCGCTGGCCTATGCCGTGCTGATGCCGGCGCTTTACACGCCGATGATCGTGATGCTGCTCGGGCTGGTATTCCGCGGCGTCGCCTTTGAGTTCCGCTGGCGCACCACGCGCGAACGCAACCGCTGGGACATTGCGTTTGCCGGCGGCTCGCTGCTGGCGACGCTGGCGCAGGGCATCGCGCTCGGCGCCATCCTGCAGGGCATCCATGTCTCGGGACGGCATTATGCCGGCGGCTGGTGGGATTGGCTGACGCCGTTCAGCATCCTCACCGGCGTCGCGCTCGTGATCGGCTATGCACTGCTCGGCTCGACCTGGCTGGTCATGAAGACCGAAGGCGAATTGCGCGACCGCGCCTATCAGCTAAGCTGGCTGCTGCTGGTCGCGATGCTGTGCGCCATCGGCATCGTCAGCATTGCAACGCCGTTCCTGCATGTGCAGTACACCCATCGCTGGTTTGCCTGGCCCAACATCATCCTGACCGCGCCGGTTCCGGTGGCGGTGGCGGCCGTCACCGTGATGTTGCTGCGCAGCCTCGCCAACAAATATGACTACCAGCCGTTCTTCCTGACACTGGCGCTGTTCGCGCTGTCCTATGCCGGGCTCGGCATCAGCATGTATCCCTATATCGTGCCGCAGAGCATCACGATCTGGCAGGCGGCCTCGCCCGCAAACAGCCAGCTCTTCATGCTGGTCGGCGTCGCCATACTGATCCCGCTGATCCTCGGCTATACCGCGTGGGCCTATTGGGTGTTCCGCGGCAAGGTCAAAGCCGGAAGCGGCTATCACTGATGACCAAAGCGTTTTCCAGCGAAGTGGACCCCGGTTCGCGTCAAGAAAACGCGTCCAATCAGGAATCCAGCGAGCCGACACCGCGGCCGCTGACGCAGCGCCTGCTGTGGTTTGCCGCGCTCTGGCTCGGCGGCGTTGGCACGGTGACGCTGATCTCCTACGGCCTGCGACTCTGGATCGCGCCGAAATGAGCCGTCTGTCACAATCAGCCGCGATCGGGATGAACAAAAATAGAAGCTATTCCAGCAAGATACCGGCCCTGCTGCCCTAAACTTGCCATCAAGCTGGCCCTGAGATTTGATGGTTCCGCTGATTTGGCCAAAGCGCGCTGGTCATCGCGCTTTGGTTCTTTGTTTGCGCATGATCTTTTCGGAAAACCGCTTCACACTTTTCCGGATCATGCTTTAGAACGCCTACCAATTGGCCAACGCGCCAACAAGGAGAGCTCCGCAATGACGAAGTTTCGGCACCTGATCTGGATGATGATCGCAACGAGCGGTCTGATCCTTTCAGCCTCGCAGAGCAACGCGCAGCTGCGGCAACCCGATGTGGGTGACCAGCCGGGGCTGGTCGCCGACGAATCCGTCCAGCTCGATCCGCAGTTCAGGAAGACGGCGGTGCTCTACCGCACCAACGAAGCGCCGGGCACCATCATCGTGGTCACGGCCGAACGCCATCTCTATCTGATCCAGGGCGGCGGCCGCGCGCTGCGCTACGGCATCGGCGTCGGCCGCGAGGGTTTCACGTGGCAGGGACTCGTCAACATCACGCAAAAGAAGGAATGGCCGGATTGGACGCCGCCGCCGGAAATGATTCAACGCCAGCCCTATCTGCCGCGCTTCATGGCCGGCGGCCCGGGTAACCCGCTCGGTGCGCGGGCGATGTATCTCGGCACCACCGTCTACCGCATTCACGGCACCAACCGGCCCGACACCATCGGCACCGCCGTCTCCTCCGGCTGCTTCCGGCTCGTCAACGCCGACGTCGCCGATCTCTATGAGCGCGTCCCGGTCGGCACCAAGGTGATCATCCGGCAGAAGCCCGAACTGTAATTGCGACAGCACCGTCTCTTCCGCAGATCCATTTCCCTGAAATTGGTGAGTTAAAAAATGCTACGTACATTTCGAGGCGGCCTCCTCATTGGGCTGGCGGTCGCAATCGCGGTCGCGGCTGGCGCAATCACATATGAACGCTATGACACCAAGACCCTGAAGCGGACGCTCAAGCGCGGCGAACTGCTGTGCGGCGTCAACAAGGGCCTGCCCGGCTTCTCGATCCCCGACGACAAGGGCGACTGGACCGGCTTCGACGTCGATTTCTGCCGCGCGGTGGCGGCGGCGATCTTCGACGATCCCAAGAAGGCGAAGTTCATTCCGCTCGACGCCAGCGAGCGGTTCAAGGAACTGTCGAGCCGCAAGGTCGACATTCTCTCGCGCAACTCCACCTGGAGCATGTCGCGCGAGGTCAACAACGCGCTCTATTTCCCGGCCGTCGCCTATTATGACGGTGAAGGCTTCATGCTGCCGGCCTCGCGCAAGATCGATTCCGGGCTGGACCTCAACAACAGCAAGATCTGCGTGCAGGACGGCACCACCACCGTGCTCAACGTCGCGGATTATTTCCGCGCCAACAACATGAAATACACGGAGATGAAATTCGCCAAGCTGGATGACGTCGTCAAAGCCTATAATGAGGGCAAGTGCGACACCCTGACCGCCGACGTCTCCCAGCTCTACGCGCTGCGCCTCAACCTCAGTAAGCCGGACGATCACACCATCCTGCCCGACGTCATCTCGAAGGAGCCGCTGGCGCCCGTGGTGCGGCAGCGCGACGACGACTGGATGATGATCGTGAAGTGGACGCTGTATGCGATGATCAACGCCGAGGAGCTCGGCATCACCTCGAAAAACATCGACGACGCGCTGAAGTCGAAAAAGCCCGACGTGATGCGGCTGGTCGGCACCGAAGGCGCCTATGGCGAGGACCTCGGCCTCACCAAGGACTGGGCCGCCCGCATCATCCGCCACGTCGGCAATTACGGCGAGATCTACGACCGCAATGTCGGCGCCGAATCCAAGCTGAAGATCCCGCGCGGCCTGAACTCGCTCTGGAGCAACGGCGGCATCCAGTACGCGCCACCGATCCGGTGACGGCTGCAAGCCGGCAAACGTAGCCACACAACAGCTGTCATCACCCGCGAAAGCGGGTGATCCAGTACGCCGGGACATTTCGGATCAATCACGATGGCGCGGCGTACTGGGTCGCCCGGTCAAGCCGGGCGATGACACCGATTTTGTCGCGCATTCAGTGCCTCCCCTCATCCCCGCGCAACGGCTTCGCCGTTGTCGCTGGAGGAGCGGCCTCTTGGCCGCGTCTCGAAGGATGCAGGCCCGTCTGTGGCCTCATGGTTCGAGACGGCGCTGCGCGCCTCCTCACCATGAGGGGATAGAGTTCAATAACTCTTCATCCGCGCCAGCTGATCGGCGTGGTAGTTGCTGTCGCCGAACAATTCCTGGCAGACCCGGGCGCGCTTCATGAAGAAGCCGATGTCGAACTGGTCGGTCATGCCCATGCCGCCATGCATCTGCACGCCTTCTTGCACCGCCCGCGTCGCGGTGGTCCCGGCGCGCGCCTTTGCAACGGCGACCGCGGCACCGGCGTTGGTAAAATCGTCATCCAGCGTCTGCAACGCCTTCAGCACGGCGGCGCGGGTGATCTCGATATCGATATAGAGCTCGGCGGCGCGGTGCTGCAGCGCCTGGAATTCGCCGATCAGTTTTCCAAATTGTTTGCGCTCTTTCAGATAGGTCACGGTGCGACCGAACACTTCCTCGCTGAGGCCCACCATTTCGGATGCGACCGCGCCGCGGCCGACATTGAGCACGCCTTCGAGCAGTGCCCCACCCTGATCGACCTCGCCGAGCACATGATCGGCGTTGACCTCGACATTATCGAATTCGATGCGCGCGGCATTGTGCGAATCGACCATCGCAGTGCGCTCCACGGCAAGACCCTTGGACTTGGGATCGACCAGGAACAGCGTCAGCCCGTTGCGCTCGCCGGCGGAGCCACCGGTGCGCGCCGCGACGATCAGGAGATCGGCGGTGTGGCCGTCGACCACGAAAGCTTTTGCGCCGCTCAGCTTGAAGCCGTTGCCGGAGCGCACGGCCTGCAATTTGGTCTGCAGCGGGCGATGCTTGGCGCCCTCGTCGATCGCGAGCGCCGCGAGCAGCGAGCCGTCCGAAATTTTGGGCAGATGCGCGGCCTTCTGCGCGTCGCTACCGCCGCGTGTCAGAGCGGAGGCCGCCAGCACCGCGGTCGACAGGAACGGCGACGGCATCAAGGTGCGGCCGATTTCCTCCATCACCACGCCGGCCTCGACGGCACCTAACCCGCTGCCGCCGAAATTCTCAGGCACCAGCAGGCCCGAAAAGCCCATCTCGGCAAACGCCTTCCAGAGCTCGCGGGAAAATCCCGTGGCATCTTTGCTGTCGCGCAAGCTTCGCAGATGCAACACCGGCGCCTTGTCGCTGATAAGGCCGCGCGCGCTGTCGCGCAGCATGGATTGTTCTTCGGTGAGGACGAGTGCCATGGAGGAGATTCCGGTCTGGATGTTTCAACGAATTCGTTTTTGCTTTCGTCATTCCGGGATGCGCCTCTTGGCGCAGGCCCGGAATCCATACTCCCGATCGTGGTTGTGGATTCCGGGCTCGCGCTTCGCGCGCCCGGAATGACGGTTAGTGTGGGAGGCTACGCCCCCGGCAGATCGAGGATCCGCTTGGCGACGATGCCGAGCATCACCTCTGACGTGCCGCCTTCGATCGAATTGGCCTTGGTGCGCAGCCAGGCGCGCGGGCGGGCGCCGCCTTTGGAGCGCTCGCTTTCCCATTCCAGCGCGTCGACGCCGCCGGCCGACATCAGGATTTCGTGGCGGCGCTTGTTGAGCTCGGTGCCGTAATATTTCATCGCCGAGGAAAACGCCGGATGCGACTGCCCGGCTTTGGCGAGGTCGACCGCGCGCTCCGCCGCCGCCGACAGCGCCGCCTCGTCGATCTCGAAGGTCGAGATCTGGCCGCGCAGCATCGCATCCTCCAGCCGGCCCTGCTCGTCGCTGCCGATAGAATCCGCCGCGACCTGGCCGAGCGGCCGGCCGACGCCGCGCTCGCCCATGCCCGAGATCATCGCGCGCTCGTGCTGCAGCAGATATTTCGCCACATCCCAGCCGCGGTTGACGGTGCCGACCACATGCGATTTCGGCACCCGGACACCATCGAAGAAGGTTTCGCAGAACGGCGAGTAACCCGAGATCAAGAGGATCGGTTTTGTGGTGACGCCCTTCGACGTCATGTCGAACAGAATGAAACTGATGCCGTCATGTTTCTTCGCGGCGCCATCCGTGCGCACCAGACAAAAGATCCAGTCGGCGTAGTTGGCATATGACGTCCAGATCTTCTGGCCAGTGATGACGAAATCATCGCCGTCGCTCTCGGCGCGGGTCTGCAGCGAAGCGAGGTCCGATCCGGCGTTCGGCTCGGAGTAACCCTGGCACCAGCGGATCAGGCCCGCGGCAATCTTCGGCAGATGCTCCTTCTTCTGCGCTTCGTTGCCGTACTTCAACAGCGCCGGCCCGAGCATCCAGATACCAAAACTCGACAGCGGCGAACGCGCGCCCATCGCCGCCATTTCCTCGCGCAGCACCTTGTGCTCGGCGCGATCGAGCCCTCCGCCGCCATATTCCTTTGGCCAGTCGGGCACGGTCCAGCCCTTGTCGCGCATCCGTTCGAACCAGACGCGCTGCGGCTCGGAAGAGAATTTGGCGTTGCGGCCGCCCCAGTAGGTGTCGCCCTCCGAGGTCATGGGCTTGCGCATTTCCGGCGGGCAATTGGCCTCGAGCCAGGCGCGGGTTTCACGGCGGAATTGATCAGGATCGGACATGGTGCGTTTCCATATTGGGCAAGTTGAAAAGACCTTAGTCGCCGCATCGCGGAATTCAACATCTCTCTGCGCCGCACCATGCGCTGAGCGCCATAGTCACGCGCCGGGATCGGGTGTATCGCAGAGGTGGCAACGATTGAAAAACAAGAGGAAACCGACATGCGGCTGAAGTTGCTTTCGCCTGGCGAAATGAGCCCCGAGCAAAAAGAAACCTACGACGAGTCGATTGCCGGCAAGCGCGGCGCGGCGCCGGCGCCGATGATGGCCTGGCTCAACAGCCCGCAGATGGCCAAGCACGCCACGCGGCTCGGCGAGCAGCTTCGTTTCAACACGATCTTTCCCGCGAAACTTTCCGAGATCGCGATCCTCGTCACCGCGCGGCACTGGACCTCGCATTACGAATGGTACGCGCATAAGCGCCTGGCGCTGAAGGGCGGCATGGACCCGAAAATCATCGACGACATCCGCGACCGCCGCACGCCCACTTTCGACGATCCCAAGGGCCAGATGATCTACGACGTCGCCAAGTCACTGCATGAGGGCCACGGCGTCTCCAAGCCGCTCTATGACGCGGCGGTGGAAGTGCTAACGATGCGCGGCGTGACAGAAGTCATCGGGCTGTGCGGCTATTACACGATGGTTTCGATGACGCTGAACACGTTCGAGTTCGGCCTGCCGGATGGGGAAGTTTCAGACTTGGCATGAGATTTGGAAACGCATGGTTTCCGAATTGCCGGTACCCCTCTCCCGAATTCTCCCTACTTTGAAATCTCGGCAAGGCAAAATGGAGACATCGACATGCCCGACAACCCGCCCATCATATCAGGCACACGGATCGGGCATGTCCATCTCAAGGTCGCCGATCTCGAACGCGCGCTGGGGTTTTACTGCGGCGTGCTCGGTTTTGAGATCATGCAGCGGATGGGCACGGCCGCGGCGTTCATTTCGGCCGGCGGCTATCATCATCACATCGGCCTCAACACCTGGGAAAGCAAAGGCGGCCTTCCGCCGCCGCCGGGCACCACCGGACTGTTCCACACCGCGATCCTCTACCCCACGCGCCCGGCGCTGGCCGACGCACTTCACCGCGTGATGCAGGCCGGCATTGCGCTCGACGGCGCCAGCGACCACGGCGTCAGCGAGGCGCTGTATTTGCGCGACCCTGATGAGAACGGCGTCGAACTTTACCGGGACCGGCCCAAGGAAGAATGGCCGCGCGCCGCCGACGGCTCGCTGTCGATGTTCACGAAGCGGCTGGACCTCGAGGATTTGCTGCGGCAACGGGAGGCTTGATCCTCATGGCGAGGAGCGCGTCTTCGCGCGTCTCGAACCATGAGGCCAGAGACGGGCCTGCATCCTTCGAGACGCGGCCAAGTGGCCGCTCCTCAGGATGAGGTCTTGCCCCGTCCACGAATCATGATCAGCACCGCCGCAATCAACTCGAGGCCAATACAGCCGTAGAACGGCAGCGAATAGCTTCCCGACATGTCGCGCAGCAGGCCGACCACGCCGGGGCCAAATGCATAAGTGATCTGGTTGATCGCGGTGATCAGGCTCACCAGCACGCCGAACGAACGCGGATCGAATTCGCGCTGCACGATCAGCGCCGGCAGCGTGATCAGGTTGCCGACCGAAAATCCGAACAGCGCGCAGGCAGCCATCAGCGCGTAGTCATTGTGCACGTTGATGACGACCGCCAGCGCCACGGCCTGGCTGACGAACGAGAGCGCGGACGCCAGCCGCTGGTTCATCTGATCGATCACGAACGAAAACAGCACGCGGCCGACCACCGCCATGGCGGTCAACAGCGCGACCGCGATGGCCGCGCGCTCGCGCCCGATCACCGAATCCAGGAACGCGATCAGATGGACGATGAAGCCGACCTGCGCGAACAGCACCAGCGCGAAGGCCGATGATACCGTCAGAAATCCGATATTGCGAAACGCCCGCGCGCGAATCTGGATCGGCGACGGCGCATCCGCGGCGCTGACCGCGCCTCCGTTTGCGCTCGCATGGCCCGGCGGCCGTCCGACGTAAATCAGGATGACCGGCACCATCAGCGCGACCATCACCACCGCCGCGGCAATCATCGCGCCCGGGAAACCGAAATAGCCGATCGCCAGTACCAGCAGCGGCACGCCGGCGATCCCGCCAAAACTGGCGCCGTTCAGCGCCAGGCTGATCGCCATGCCGCGCTTTTTGTCGAACCAGAGGCCCAGCGTGTTGGTGATCATGCCGAGGCTGGTTCCGGCCCAGCCGAAGGCGAGAAACGCGTTGGCGAGGTAAAGCTGCCAGGGTTCGCGCGCCTGGCCGATCGTAACCGCGGCAATCGCCATCGTGCCGATACCGGCGATCATGCAGTTGCGGGGACCGAACGCCCTGATCGCCTCGCTGACGAAGGCAACCAGCGCCGCGCCGGACAGATAGAAGAACGTCGTGCCCAGCGAGATCAGCGATGCCGGCCAGCCGTGCAGCCGCTGCAGCTCGGCGACATAGACGCTCTGGCCGTAAAAGCCGAGCCCCCAGCCGAAGGTCGCGAGCAGGAAACAGACGAGCACAATCCGCCAGCCGTCGTAGCGGAGCGAGGATTCGTCGGGTGTGGTGTGAATGGGGCCTTTTAACATTCTTGTTCTTTGTTCTTGCACCGTCATGCCCGGCCTCGTGCCGGGCATCCACGTCTTTCTTGCTAGCGGCCACGAAGGGCGTGGATGGCCAGATCATCTAGCGCGAAGACGCGCTTCGCGCTTCTGCCCGGCCATGACAACAACAAATAGCAGAATCACAAGAGCAATAATTCGGCGCTGGCCGAAATGTCAGCAGCTGTCATCAGGCTTTCTTCGGCGGCTCATAGAAGAACCGCTCGCGAAAGATCCTGTCGCCACGCCATTCCTGCATCGCGACCTCATCGATCCGCATCGTCTTGCCGGATGGATAGGTGAAATCGAAGATCCAGTGGATCGCGACACGGTCGCCTTCGAGGACCGAGGAAACGCAGGTCGTGACGACGCTGGACACCCGCTCCAGCGTCGCGCGCTCCTGCCCCACCAGCACGTCGCGGCCGACGCGCGGCGGCGCTGAGTTCTCCTGCATGGTGGCGTCTTCGGTGTAATAACGCTCGATGGCGCCGGCATGGTCGCCGGAAACGACGACGGCGATGAATTCGTCAAGACGCGCGCGCGAGGGCATGGGGGCCTCCAGAAGGTGACTGCTATCAGATAGGGGGGCCGGCGAGTTCGTCAACTTCCCGCAGCTTCGCCCGCCGCCGCGCGAATGATGCGAGCGACAGCACCGCGAGTCCGAGCAGCACCGGCGGGAACACCACCATGTTGACCATCGACCAGCCGTAATGCGCCAGCAACTGGCCCGACGAGAACGAGCCGATCGCCATCATCCCGAACACCAGGAAATCGTTGAAGGCCTGCACCTTGTTGCGCTCCTGTGGCCGGTGCGTCTCCAGCACCAGCGCGGACGCACCGATAAATGCAAAGTTCCAGCCGACGCCGAGCACGATCAGGCAGGCCCAGAAATGCATCGCGGTGATGCCGGAAAGGCCGATCAATGCGGCGGCGGCCTCCAGCGACAGGCCGAACGCGACAATGCGAGGCGCGCCGAAGCGTGCGATCAGCGAGCCCGTGAAGAAGCTCGGGCCATACATCGCCACGATATGCCACTGGATTCCAAAATTGGAATCGCTGACGGTCAGCCCGCACATCTTCATCGCGAGCGGCGCTGACGTCATCACCAGATTCATCATGGGATAGGCAATCACGCCGCACAGTGCCGCAGCAATGAATCGCGGCTGCCGCGCGATCTCGAACAGCGGCCGGCCGCCATGCATGTCCGCCGCCGCAGGTTTTGGCGCATCGACGCCGGACAGAACCGCCATCGCGACCAAAGCGACGAAAGCCTGCATCAGAAAGCTGAAGGCGAACAGATAAGGCGGCCAGATATCCATGGTCCATTGCACGAGCTGCGGACCGAGCACGCCGGCGAACACGCCGCCCGCCATCACCCACGACATCGCCTTGGGGCGGAACGCGGCGCTGGCGCCGTCGGCGGCGGCAAAGCGATAGGATTGCGACACCGCGCCGTAGAGCCCGCCGAAGAACGTCGCGCAGCAGAACAGCCAGAACGCGCCCTGCAGGATCGCGAGCGCGCCGATCAAACCGGTGAGCACGCCGCAGCCGGTGCCGATGATGAAGGCGACGCGGCGACCATAGGCGCGCGAAATCATACCGGTCGGCAGCGTGCCGGCGGCGAGGCCCAGCACATACATCGAGAGCGGCACGGTCGCGAGCGAGATGTCAGGCGCCAGCGTCGCGCCGACGATCGAACCGGTCGCGAAGATCACCGCGGAGTTGGCGCCGGTTAGCGCCTGCGCCGCGGCGAGACGCAGCACATTGGCGCGCGCCCGCGCGTCATTGGCGATCTCTGCGGTGGCAGTGGTATCCAGCATCGACATTCCCGCCCGGCAGGCCCCGGCGGGAGCTGCAATTCATTGGCTTGTTTGATTTGCGGCACTATGAAGACGTGCAGACGTGCGATCAACCGGCGCAAACGGGCGCGCGCTATGCGCTGGGCTCACCCTTTATCGATCGCTCGAATACCAGAATGAAATTATTCGCCGGCATCGGCACGGTTTCGATCAATGCGAGCCCAACGCCTTCAGCCAATCGGCTGACATCGGCAATGTCGCGCACGCCCCATTCGGGGTCGCGGTCGCGAAGGCTGGTGTCGAAGACGGCGTTGCTGAGCGCGGTGTGCTTGCCGTCGCGTTTGAACGGGCCATAGAGAAACAGCCGACCGTCGCGGTGTAAGTAACGCGACGCGCCGGCGAACAATCCTTCCGCGACGCGCCAGGGCGCGATGTGAATCACGTTGGCGCAGAACACCGCCAGCAAGTCGGAAGGCCCGCTGCCGTCTTGCATCTGAGAACACCATGCGGGATCGCTGAGATCAATCCGCATTTCGGGACGGATGTTCGGCAGGCCGGCATGCGCGCGCCATGCCGCGATGCTGCTCAGATGCGCGTCGTTGTAGTCACTCGGCCACCAGGTGACGTCGGGCGCGTGGCGGGCGAAATGCACCACATGCTGGCCGGTGCCGCTGCCGGCCTCCAGCACGTCGCCGGATTTGCCGGCGAGGAATTTCTGCAGCACCTCCCAGATCGGTGCATGGTTGCGATGGAATGCGGCCGCGTCCAGCCGGCCGTCGGCCTCGATCGGACGGCCATCCTTGCCAAACTCCACCACAAACTCAGCCACCGCAAAATCTCACTTCAAGTCTCCGCAATAGATTTCCTTCAAGAGCTGCAGGACGCGCAGGGCGCGCTGGTCGACCACGCGGTAATGCAGCGTCTGCGAGGCGCGCCGGAATTCGACCAAACCATCGGCGCGCAATTTTGCCAGATGCTGCGACAGCGCCGACTGGCTGAGCTTGGCGACGCCGACGAGTTCACCGACAGTCATCTCGCCGCGCACCGCGAGAAAGCAGAGAACCAGCAACCGCTTCTCGTGACCGAGCAATTTAAGCAGTTGCGCGGCCTCGCCGGCCTGTTTCGCCAGCTTCTTCAGGGACGCCTCGTCCTCGGCGCCGTTTCCTGAAGATACCTTGTTGGCTGTTACCGCTTCTGCTCTCATCGCCTGCATCCGGATCGAAATCAGCGCCGACTGGCGCGGTGTATCAGTTTATCGCGCCCATGGTTATTTAGCATTGACTAAATTAGTGAATGCCGATAAACCCGCGAAAAAGCAACAAATGATGCGGCCACGTGGCGGCAAGGGGAATGAAACGTGCGGCCTGATCTCTGGCGCAGCATATCTCTACTGTCGAGCACGGGCGCCCACACGCGGCTCGGCCGGCGTTCCCTGCTCGGCCTTGGCGCGGCGCTGACCGGCAGCCTTGCTCTCGGTCCAAAACAGGGAAATGCAGAGCCCTCGCCGGCATCCCCGCCCGCGGACGCGCCATGGTCGCAATCGATCGGTCCCGGCGTGGTCGACCGGCCCTATGGCCGGCCCGCCGATACCGAGGCCGGCGTGATCAGGCGCAACGTGCCTTGGCTCACCGCAGGCACCGAATCCTCGATCAGCTTTTCGCCGCTGCAGGATCTGCACGGCATCATCACGCCGAACGGCCTGTTTTTCGAGCGCTATCACGCCGGCCGGCCGGACGTCGATCCGGAGCAGCACAAGCTCATGATTCATGGCCTGGTCGAGCGGCCGCTGTTGCTCTCGATGAAAGACATCATCCGTTTTCCGTCCGTGACGCGCATCCATTTCATCGAATGCCCGGCCAACGGCGGCATGGAGTGGCGCGCCGCGCAGTTGAACTCGCTGCAGTTCAATCACGGCATGATCTCCTGCGCGGAATGGACCGGGGTGCGGCTCTCGACCCTCTTGGAAGAGGTCGGCATCAAGAAGGAAGCCAGGTGGGTCATGGTCGAGGGCGCCGACGGCGCGCACATGAACCGCAGCCTGCCGCTCGACAAATGCCTCGACGATTGCCTCGTGGTCTACGCGCAGAACGGCGAGGCGCTGCGGCCCGAACAGGGTTACCCGCTGCGGCTGGTGGTGCCGGGCTGGGAAGGCAATGTCAGCATCAAATGGCTGCGCCGGATCAAGCTCGGCGACAAACCCTGGCATTCGCGCGAAGAGACCTCGAAATATACCGACCTGATGCCGGACGGCACCTCGCGCGGCTTCACCTGGCTGATCGACGCCAAGTCCGTCATCACCTTCCCCTGCCCCGAAAAGCCGCTTCATGGCCCCGGTCTCTATGAAATCAGGGGATTGGCGTGGACCGGCAACGGCAAGGTCAAGCGCGTCGACGTCTCGACCGACGGCGGCGTCAATTGGCAGAGCGCGCGGCTGCATGAGCCGGTGCTGTCGAAGGCGCTGACGAAATTCACGATACCATGGCGCTGGGACGGCGCGCCGGCGCTGCTGGAATCCCGCGTGATCGACGAGACCGGCTATGTGCAGCCGACCATCGCGCAGCTGCGCAAGCAGCGCGGCACCAATTCGGTCTACCACAACAATTCGATCCAGACCTGGCAGGTGAAGGCGGACGGGAGCGTGTTCGATGTCCAGCTCGGTTAAGCACCGCGCGCTGCTTTGCGCCGGCATGGTCATCGCGGCCGGCACTTTCGCTTACGCCGCCGAGCCCGGACCCGGATATTACGGCTATGGCCAGCGGGCGACGCCTGAGCAGATTGCCGGCTGGGATATCGATGCGCGCGGCGAGGATGGCGTGGGCCTACCCGAGGGCCGCGGCGGCGTGATCAGGGGTTCGGAGGTCTATGCCGAGCAATGCGCGGCCTGCCATGGAACTTTCGGCGAAGGCGAGGGCCGGTTTCCCAAGCTGGTCGGCGGCGCCGGGTCGCTCCGGCACGACCGGCCGGAGCTGACGGTCGGCAGCTACTGGCCGTTTGCGCCGACCCTGTGGGACTACATTAACCGCGCCATGCCGATGGCCGCACCGCACACATTGTCAGCCGATGACGTTTATGCTTTGACCGCCTATATTCTGAACCTGAACGACATCGTGCCCAGTGAATTCGTCGCCGACCGGGAAAGCTTGCCGAAAGTCAAAATGCCCAATCGCGACAATTTCCTCTGGACCGATCCGAGGCCCGATACGGCAGCGAAACCGTGCATGAACGCATGCGTTGACCCCGCCAGCGTCAAAATCGTGTCCACGGCGGAAGGCAAGAACCTGACGCCGCGCACGACGGGGCCACTCGACACCATGCTGGCAAAGTAGAATTGATAAGCAAAGCAGAATTGGCGAACAGGAATTACGGGAAACGTCCTTGAGCAACACACCTCTAAACAAGCTTGGCCTGATCGCGGGGATGGTGCTGGCGCTGTCGATCGGCGCGGCCGCGAGTCCCGCTGCTGCCCAGTCCGCGGCGGCGGAAGGCCAGAAACTGGCGTTCGACCGCAGCAAGGGCAATTGCCTGACCTGCCACGCGATCAAGGGCGGCCAGTATCCCGGCACGCTCGGGCCGGAACTGGTCGACATCAAAAGCAAATACCCCAACCGCGACGAGCTCGTCGCCATCATCTACGACGAAACCAAGCGCAATCCGTTGACGGTGATGCCGCCGTTCGGACGAAACCGGATTTTGACCGACAAGGAAATCAGCGCGGTCGTGGATTTCCTGCAAACATTGTGACGACGCGCCTTTCAGGAGAACTTTCGGATGACACGTACTGACAATGGATTTTCCGCCACGCGGCGCCTGATCCTGCAAGGCGCGGGCGCGGTGGCGCTGGTCGGCCTCGGCAATCTTCCGTTTGCACCGGCGTTCGCGGCCGCCAACGACAAATATCCGGAAGAGGCGTTCAAGCAGAAGACCGAAGCCGACGCGATCAAGTCTCTCTACGGCAAGACGGCAGAGGCTTCCGACAAGGTGAAGATGGACGCGCCCGAGATCGCCGAAAACGGCGCCGTGGTTCCGGTATCGGTTTCGACGACACTGGCCGACGTGACCTCGATCTCGTTCCTGGTGGCTGAAAACCCGGTCGCGCTGGTGGCCTCCTACAAGATTCCGGCCGGCACGATGCCGAACGTTGCCAACCGCATCAAGATGGCGAAGACCAGCAACGTGATCGTCGTCGTCGAAGCCGGCGGCAAGCTCTACAGCGCCACCAAGGAAGTCAAAGTCACCGTCGGCGGCTGCGGCGGTTAAGACACAGATAATCGAAGGATCGAAACAATGGCATCGACCATTCGCGTGCGCGCCACCTCGTCAGGCGAGACCACCGAAGTGCAGGCGCTGATCCAGCACCCGATGGATTCCGGCTTCATCAAGGATTCCAAGGGCGAGCTCATTCCGCCGCATTTCATCCAGCAATTGACCTTCGAGTATAACGGCAAGCCGGTATTCGTTGCCGATTGGGGCGGCGGCGTCTCCAAGGACCCCTACGTCAAGTTCGCCTTCAAGGGCGGCAAGAAGGGCGACGAGCTGAAAGTGAGCTGGGTCGACAACAAGGGCGCCACCGACACCACCACGGCGAAGATTCAATGAAGCTGCGATCCGCGACACAGTTCACTGCGGCGGCGTTCGCGCTGGCCGTGCTGGCGTTCGCCGCGCCGCCCGCGGTCTCCGCCGACAAGGTCGATCCGGTCGCCGACGAGAAGGCGTTCAAGAAATTTTTCTACGACAAATTCCCCAAGCTGAAGCCGGAGGATTTCGTCAACGGACCCTATTCGATGGACGCGGACCTGTACAAGCAATGGCAGGACAAGGAACAGTTTCCGCCCTACGAGTTCTCGCTCGAATTGGGCAAGGAGATGTTTTCCAAGCCGTTCAAGAACGGCAAGACCTATGGCGACTGCTTCCCGAATCAAGGCATCGGCATCCGCCAAGACTATCCCACCTTCGACGAGAAAGAAGGCAAGGTCATCACGCTGGAGCTGGCGCTGAACCGTTGCCGCGAAGCCAATGGCGAGCCGGCGTTCTCCTATGTACGCGACGAGATGGCGGCGCTGACCGCCTACATGGCCTTCACCTCGCGCGGCAAGCCGTTCAACATCAAGGTTCCGAACGACCCGCGCGCGCTGGCGGCTTATGAAAACGGCAAGGAATATTTCTACACGCGGCGCGGCCAGCTCAATTTCTCCTGCGCCACCTGCCATGTGCAGAGCCCTGGCGAGAGGGTCCGCACCGAAGTGCTGGCGCCGGCGCTCGGCATTGTCAACGCGATGCCGATCTATCGCTCCGAATGGAACGGCATGGGCACCACCAGCCGGCGCTTCACCACCTGCAACAGCCAGATCCGCGGCGTGCCGCTGACGCCGCAGGACGATGAATACCGCAACGTCGAATACTACCTGTCCTATGTCAGCAACGGATTGCCGATATCAGGTCCGGGAGCGCGGCCATGAGGATCACGACACTCACATCGATCGCCGCGTTGCTGCTAGGTGCGACATCGGCGCTGGCCGCAGGCGAGGACGACTACAAGGCCGCCGTCGCCGCGGCGGAAGCCGCCAACAAGCAGGCGGCTTCCTTGCGCAACCAATGGACCACGACGGCGTCAACGCTGGCGGCGGCCAAGAAGTTCGCCGACGGCGGCGATTTCGACAAGGCCACCGCATCCGCAAAAGAAGCGGAAGCGCTGGCGAAAGCTTCGATCTTCCAGGCCACCAGCGAAAAGGAACGCTGGAGAGATTTGGAAATTCGCTGAGAGCATGATCCGGAAAAGTGGGTGCCGGTTTTCCGACAAGATCATGCTCAAGTAAGAGGCGTGTTTTTGCGCCGCGCGGAGACTTGGCATGACAATCCGCCGCCGGGAGTTTCTGACGCTAGCTGGTGGCGCAGCCCTTACGGGCAGCCTGCCTCGTCTCGCGCGCAGCGCCGACAGCGTCTACGACCTCGAACGGTTCGGCAATGCGCGCATCCTGCACATCACGGACACCCATGCGCAGCTCAAGCCGGTGTTTTTCCGCGAGCCCAGCGTCAATCTCGGCGTCGGCTCGATGCAGGGCAATCCGCCGCATCTGGTCGGCAAAGCCTTTCTCGACCGCTTCGGCATCCGGCCCGACAGCGCCGATGCCTATGCCTTCACCTGCATCGAATTCGAAAAAGGCGCGCAGCGGTTCGGCAAGCTCGGCGGCTTCGCGCACCTGAAGACGCTGGTCGACCGCCTGCGCAGCGACGTCGGCGCCGGCCGCTCGCTGCTGCTCGATGGCGGCGACCTCTGGCAGGGCACCGGCCTTGCCAACGTCATGAAGGGCGCCGACATGGTCGACGCCTCGAACCTGCTCGGCATCGACGCGATGACCGGCCATTGGGAATTCACCTATGGCGAGAAGGCGCTGCGCAGCAACCTCGAGCGCTTCAAGGGCGAGTTCCTGGCGCAGAACGTTTTCCTGACCGAGGAAGCCGCCTTCAACGACGCCAAGGCGTTCGATCCGGCATCGGGCCGCGTGTTCAAGCCATTCACGATCAAGGAGATCGGCGGCCGCCGGGTCGCCGTGATCGGGCAGGCTTTTCCATACGTGCCGATCGCGCACCCCAAGCGCTTCACGCCGGACTGGAAATTCGGCATCCGCGACGAAGAGCTGCAGAAGCTGGTCGACGGCTTGCGCAACAACGACAAGGTCGATGCGGTCGTGTTGCTGTCGCATAACGGCATGGATGTCGATCTCAAGCTGGCGAGCCGCGTCACCGGCATCGACGTCATTCTGGGTGGCCACACCCACGACGCGGTGCCGCAGCCGATTGCGGTGAGCAATCCGGGCGGCGTCACGCTGGTGACCAATGCCGGCTCGAACGGCAAGTTCCTCGCCGTGCTCGATCTCGACATCGGCAAGGGCAAGGTCGCAAACGTGCGCTACCGGCTGCTGCCGGTGTTCTCCGAACTGCTGAAGCCGGATCCGGCGATGCAGGGGCTGATCGACAAGACCCGCGCGCCGCATGCGGGCGACTGGGTCGACAAGATCGCTTCCGCCGATCGCCTGCTCTACCGCCGCGGCAATTTCAGCGGCAGCATGGATCAGTTGATCTGCGACGCGCTGCGCAGCGAACTCGACACCGAAATCGCGCTGTCGCCGGGTTTCCGCTGGGGCACCACGGCGCTGGCGGGCCAGCCGCTGACCATGGAAGACGTGCTGGCGCAAACCGCGGTCACCTATCCCGAAACCTACGTTGCGACCATGACCGGCACCCAGATCAAGGACGTGCTCGAAGACGTCTGCGACAACCTCTTCAACACCGATCCCTACTACCAGCAGGGCGGCGACATGGTCCGGCTCGGTGGCCTTTCCTATGCCTGCACGCCGGCGGAATCCGTGGGCAAGCGGATATCGGAACTGACGCTCGATAATGGCAGCCCGCTGCAAGCCGCCAAGACCTACAAGGTGGCGGGATGGGCCTCGGTCAACGAGCAGACCGGCGCGCCGGTCTGGGATGTGGTGACGAAGCATCTGAAGTCAGGAAAGCCGCCGAACCGCTCGGCCCCCGGCGTGACGCTGAAAGGCGTCGAAGGCAATCCGGGCATTTCGAAACACGTATGACAGGCCTTTCCATCATCCTTCGTACAATGATCGCGACGCTGTTGATCGCAGCGACCGCGCCGGCCGTGCGAGCCCAACAAGCGCCGCTTCAGGACAAGCCGTTTGCCGAGCACAAGATCGTGCTGCAGCTTTCCGACAATGACTCGCGCAAGCAGGGTCTCGTGCTCAGCGTCGCCAGCAACCTGATGAAGCACTACGACCCCGACAAGGTCGCGATCGAAATCGTTGCGTTCGGCCCGGGCATCGAACTGCTCCGCCCGGAAAATCCCAACCGCAAGATGGTCGAGAGTCTCGTTGCCCAGGGCGCGCGGTTCGATATCTGCCTCAACACCGTCGACACGCTCGAACGCGAGAGCGGCAAGCGGCCGGAATTCATCGCGGCTGCGACGCCGGTGCAGGTCGGCGTCGCGCAGATTCTGTTCCTGACCGAGAATGGATACACGCTGGTCAGGCCGTGATCGCCTTGGATCAGCAAGACTACCTCGAAAAAGCCGCCCGTAGAGACGAAAGCCGTTTGAGAACGCAGCCCAAATAGAATAATATCCTCCGCGAGACTCCCATAGCGAACGCGGCAGCGATCATGATCTTTCGTCAGCTCTTCGACAGCGTTTCGGGCACCTACAGCTATTTGCTGGCCAGCCGCGCCGGCGGCGAGGCGCTGATCCTCGATCCCGTTCTGGAAAAGGCCGACCGCTATTGCCAGTTGCTGCGCGAACTCGATCTGCGGCTGGTCAAGGCGGTCGACACCCATTTGCACGCCGACCACGTCACCGGCCTCGGCGAACTGCGCGATCGCACCCAATGCATCACCATCATGGGCGAACAGAGCAAGGCCGACGTGGTGTCGATGCGCGTCTCCGACGGCGACAAGGTGATGATCGAGGGTTTGAGCCTGGATGTCATGTACACGCCCGGCCACACCGATGATTCCTACAGCTATCTAATGGGCGACCGCGTCTTCACCGGCGACACCCTCTTGATCCGCGGCACCGGCCGCACCGACTTCCAGAACGGCAGCGCGCGCGCGCAGTATGACTCGATCTTCAACCGGCTGCTGAAGCTGCCTGACGAGACCATGGTATTCCCCGCCCATGACTACAAGGGCGACACGGTCTCGACCATCGGCGAGGAGAAGCGCTACAATCCGCGCCTGCAGGTCCGCGGCATCGACGAGTATGTCGAGCTGATGAACAATCTCAATCTGCCGAATCCAAAACTGATGGACGTGGTGCTGCCGGCCAACATGCATGTCGGCCTGCACCAGGACGATCTCGCCAAGCAGGGTCTCGCGCTCACGGCGCGCGCTGCGATCGACAGTATCGGCAAGCCGGACATCCTGCTGGTCGATCTGCGCGAAGCCAGCGAGCGCGCCAAGCACGGCACGCTGTCGGGCGCGCTGCATGCGCCCTACCCCGGCATCGCCGAAAGTCTGCGGCCGGGCGGCATGCTGCGCGAAGTCGCCGCCGCGACGGGACGCCGCGTGGTGTTCTTCTGCGCCTTCGGCGAACGCTCCGCGATGGCCGTCACCGCTGCCAAGAACGCCGGCCTTGCCAACACCGCCCATATCGAAGGCGGCATCGACGCCTGGAAGAAAGCCGGCGGCCCGGTGGTGATGGGGTGACTGCTCACGGAACGTAGGGTGGGCAAAGGCGCGCTTGCGCCGTGCCCACCATCCAAATCACTGCAAGGAATGGTGGGCACGCTTCGCTTTGCCCACCCTACGAGCGTTACCGCCCCACCCGCTTCAATTCCGCCGTCAACACATCCAGCGCTTCCGCCAGCATCACACCACCGCATTCGGTCAACCGTTCCGGAATCACGATGCGTTTTTCCGGCGGATAGAACCGCGCCAGCGCCGGATGTAGCAAAAAGGCCTGGCCGTCGTCGCGCGCAAAATCGCCGGCCTGCGACACCAGCAGCAAATCCGGTTTCTGGCTCACGATCGCCTCGAGCGAGGCGAAGCCGCCGAAGTTGAAGCCGAGATCGCCGGCCGTGTTGAACAGCCCGGTCTCGGCCAGCAGCGAGCCGACAAAGCTGTCGCTGCCCGCCACCCAGCCGCGCCGCGAAAGCGGCAGCACCCGATAGTGTTTTGCAGCGACAGCCTGGCGCGCCCGCGCCAATGCCGCATCGAGCAACGCGATCTGCGCCGCCGCACGATCGGGGTGACCGACGATGTCACCGAACTCGCGAATCTGGTCCTTCACCTCGGGCAAGGTTCGCGGCACCGGAAGTTCGGCGAGGCGCAGCCCGTGCGCCTTGAGCAATTCCCGCGTCGAACGCTTGTCGTACAGATTAGCGACGACGGTATCGGGCTTCAGCAGCATCACGTCTTCCGCGCCGCCCGACAGTTTTGGATAGCGCGCAACGTCACCGGCCACCCAGGCATCGCGCGAATACCGCGAAAGCCCGAGGATCTGTTCGGGATCGGCCAGCGACAGCAGCAATTGATCGCTGCAGACGTTCATCGACACGATGCGCGGCAATTGAGCGGCCAGCGCCGCGCTAGGCATCGCCAGCGCCGCAACCGCCAGCAGCACGGCAAGCCGGCGGCGCATCACAGGTCCGCCCACGGCACGATCACGGCCTCGCGCTGGTATTCGGCGCGGTAGGCGCTGATCCGGAACACGTCGGCTATCACCTGCTCCGACAACGCTTCCACCGGCGCGCCCTGCGACACCAGCCGGCCCTCCTTCAGAACCAGCACATGATCGGCGAACCGTGCGGCGAGGCCAAGGTCGTGCGTCACCACGATGACCAGCACGCCCTTGTCGGCGGTGGCGCGCAGATTCTTCATCACGTCGATCTGGTGGCGCGGATCGAGCGAAGCGGTCGGCTCGTCGGCGAGGATGACAGGCGCCTCCACCGCGAGCACGCGCGCCAGCGCGACGCGGCTGCGCTCGCCGCCGGACAGTTCGGTGACGCGGCGTTCGCTGAACTCCACCACATCGACGGCCTGCATCGCACGCAATACGGCGTCAGTATCCTTTGGCGACAGCCGCGCCGGATCGGTCGCGCCATGCGGATAGCGACCGAGCGCCACGATGTCGCGCGCCGGCAGCGGCCAGTGCACGATGTGGCCCTGCGGCAGATAGGCAAATCGTTTTGCGCGTTCGCGCAACGACAGGTCGGCCAGCGCATCGCCGCCGATGTGGATGTCGCCGCGGGACGGCAGCAGCCCTGACAGCGCCCGCAGCAGCGTGGTCTTGCCGGCGCCGTTCGGCCCGACCAGCGCGACCAGATGCCCCGCGGTCAGCGACAGCGAGACATCGCTGAGCACATGGCGGCCGGCCAGCGTCACGTTCACGCCGCGGGCGGTGAGAAGAGCTGCTTCGCTCATGCGACACCTCCCCCGAGCGCACGGCGTTCGCGCGCGATCAGATAGAGGAAGAATGGCACACCGATGATCGAGGTCAGCACGCCGACCTTGATGTCGCTGGTCGAGGGAATGATCCGCACCGCGATGTCAGCGGCAAGCAGCAGCGCCGAGCCTGCCAGCGCACTCGGCACCAGCAGCCGCGCCGGATCGTGGCCGATCAAGGGCCGCATCAGATGCGGCGCGACGAGGCCGATGAAGCCGATGGTGCCGGTGACCGCAACCGCGCCGCCGACCCCGAGCGCCACGCCCGTAATCACGATCAGCCGCAAGCGCCCGACATCGACGCCGAGGCTCTGCGCGGTTTCCTCACCGAGGCTGAGCGCGCGAAAGGAATGGCGCTGGCTGAACAGGATGATGCCACCGGCAATAATGAACGGCAGCGCCAGCATCACATGCTGAAAACTGCGATCCTCCAGCGAGCCCAGCAGCCAGAACGCGATCTCCAGCACCACGAAGGGATTGCTGGAGAGGTTCATCACCAGCGCCGTCGCCGCACCCGCCAGACTCGAAATCGCAAGACCGGCCAGGATCAGGATCAGCAGCCCGGCATTGCGGCCGGCAATCGTCAGCAGCACGAACACCGATCCGAAAGCGGCCATGATCGCCACGACCGGCAGCGCATAGGAGCGCACATCGGCCCAGCCCAGCGCGATCACCAGCACCGCGCCGAAGGCCGCCGATTGCGGCGCGCCGAACAGCGAGGGCGAGGCCAGCGGATTGCGCAGCAGGCCCTGCAGCGACGCGCCTGACATTCCCAGGATGGCGCCGATCGCCAGCGCCAGAATGGTCCGCGGCAGACGGATTTCCTGCACGATCACCTGCGCCACATCGCTGCCGCCGCCGAGCAGAGCTTCCATCACCGCCAGCGGCGACAGCCGCACCGGCCCGATGCCGAGCGAGATCAGCACGAGCAGCCCGACGAGGCCGGCAAGCGCGGCCGTCACGCCAATCCGGCGCCGCGCGGCCTCCTCGTTGGCAGCCATGATGGTCTCAACACTCATCGATCGTCCCCGAACGGTCAGCCCGTACCGCACAACGCGTTCGAACGGTACTGCTCATGCGACATAAAAGACGCACTCGTCCAGTGAGGATCGGAGGCGAGGCCTGATGGGATTGACTCTATCTTTGACAAACTTCTACCATAATTTTCGACGGTTCCCGTTTTGGGGATCAAAAGGGAATGCGGTGCGGGGACAGTCCCCCAATTCCGCGGCTGCCCCCGCAACTGTAAGCGGTGAATCTTTCGTCCTACGCCACTGGGATTCTCGGTCCTGGGAAGGCGACGAAAGGTAACGACCCGCAAGCCAGGAGACCTGCCGTCAGCCGTGGTCACACGCGAAGATGTCGGTCGGGGAGTACAGGCATTAGTTTCACCAGAGCTGTTTGCAGCACAATGGTGGGACTTGGTTCGCTGTGACGTGCCACTGACGTCATACCGAGGCCTGAACCATGTCTTCCACCACCCTAGTCGCCAAGCGGCGCCGCCATCTTTTGCTGGCATCCAGCTTTCTGGCGCCGATCATGGCGCTCGGCATTTCCGGCGCGCAGGCCCAGCAGACGGCCGCGGCCGCCGATCAACTGCCGGTGATCGAGGTCAACCCGCCCGGCGACCAGAACCGGACCCGTGCCAAGCCTGCGTCCGATCAGGGCTCGGGCACGCGCCGCGTCGTCGCGCCGAACCCGAGGCCGTCAAGCAATCGGAACCCTGCGCCGGGGACCGGCTCCAACGTCGCGTCGCAAGGCGATGGTCAGGGCGGCGGCGGAGCGCCGGTCCGGCAATTCGCCGGCATCGTCGGCTCTTCGGCAACCGTCATCACGGCTGAAGAAATCGCGCATTCGCCTGCGCAGACCTTGCAGGAAATCATCGCGCAAACACCGGGCGTGCAACTGACCAGCCTGTTTGGCGGCGTCAACGGCGCGAAGACCAGCGTCGATCTGCGCGGATTCGGTGCGTTTGCGACCTCCAATACCCTGGTGCTGATCAACGGCCGCAGGCTCAACGACATCGACATGGCCGGCGTCGATTTTTCGACCATTCCGCGCGATTCGATCGAGCGCATCGAAATCACCCGCGGCAACAGCGGCGCGGTGCTCTACGGCGACAATGCCGTCGGCGGCGTCATCAACATCGTCCTGAAGAACGGCGTCGGTGGTCCCCCGGTCGCGATCCGCGGCGAAGCCGGCGTCGGGTCCTTCAACCAGCGCATGGCCTCGGTCTCGGCCGCGACCAATTTCGGGCCGTGGTCGACGTCGTTCTATGGCAACGCCATCAAGTCCGACGGCTACCGCGTCAACAACGCGCTCGAACAGCGCAACGGGGTCGGCAACCTCAACTACTCCACGCCCGGCCTCACCGCCTTCGTAACGGTGACCGGCGACGATCAGAAGCTCGGCTTACCCGGCGGCCGGCTGGTCGATCCATCGATTGGTCTCAACGAACTCGTCACCAACCGCCGCGGCGCCGCCACGCCGCTCGACTACGGCAACCAGCAGGGCGCCAGCGCCACCGCCGGCTTCACCAAGACCCTGTGGAACGGCGTCGATCTCATCATCGATGGCGGCGTGCGGGACAAAAAGCAACAAGGCGCGTTCTTCAGTCCCTTTGCCAACAGCTACGTCGACAGCCATCTGCAGACATGGTCCCTGACGCCTCGATTGAGCGTCAAGAACGTAATGTTCGGGCTACCCTCTTCGATCCTGACGGGCATTGATTATTACGATGCGACATTCCACCAGGAGCGGCCGGAATTTAAGGGCACACCGCCGATCCATACCTACGATCTGTCGCAGAGAACGATTGCCGGCTATTGGCAGCAAACCCTTGGGCTGTTGCCGACAACGGATTTCTCGTACGGCGCGCGAATCCAGAACACCAGCCTGAGTGCGCGGGACCGTCTTAACGATCCGCCGAATTGCGCCCTGTTTTTTACATGCGGCGCTCAGAACCTTCCGCTGGATAGCAGCGAAGTCCAGCACGCGCTGCATGTCGGCCTCGAACATCGCTTCAACAATATCGTCTCGGTATTCGGCCGCGCCGCCCGCGCGTTCCGCACACCGAATGTCGACGAAAGATTGTCCTCCGGACCCTCCTTCGATCCTGTCTTCTTCACCCCGATTCCCGGCACCTTCCAGCTGAAAACCCAGACCTCGCACGACATCGAGGGCGGCTTCCGCATCAAGTCGGGCGGATTCCAGATGCAATCGAGCATCTACAACATGGACCTCGAGAACGAGATCCATTTCAACCCGGCACTGTTCTTTAACACCAACCTCGATCCGACCCGCCGGTACGGCTCGGAAACCAGCGCCTCGCTTCGCGTCAGCGACAGCGTGCTGCTGCGCGGCGGTGTGGCTTACACCCGCGCGGTGTTCCGTGAAGGGCAGTTCGCCGGCAATGACGTTCCGCTGGTGTCCCGCTATACCGCCAGTGGCGGCGTGACGTGGAATATCTGGCAGAACTATCTGGTTGCGGACGCCACGGTGCGCGGCTGGAGCGAGCGCTACATGGACAACGACCAGAAGAATACCCAGCGCCGCATCCCGGCCGATGCCACCATCGACTTCAAGCTGAGCGGGGCATATCAGCACTTCTTCTGGTCGGTGAGCGTCAACAACGTGCTCAACGCGCTGTACTACGACTATGCGATCGCAAGCACGTTCACCGACGGCCGCTTCAGCGCCTATCCGCTGCCGGGCCGGACCTACATGGTGAAGGCCGGCGCGACGTTCTGAGCCAAGACGCCGGTCCGGGACCCGCTCCGGACCGGCTTGTCCTGACCCGACAAGCCAGTATTCTCTTTAGCCCCGAGGGTTAAGGGAATGCTGGTTGATGCCTGATGTTTCCGCCGTCGCGGCGACCGATCTGTTGCAGCGGGAAATAGCCGATCCCGATACGCAATGGAGTCTCGGCACGTTCGGCGCCATCGCCGAATTCGCCCGCGACCGCGACGAGCCGGTGCGGCTGACGCAATCGATCGAGGCCGTTGCAGCGGTGACGCCGCGCGGCGGCATTGCGCTTAATCCCAACGGCAACAGCCGGCCGTTCGCCTCCGAGAGCATCAGCAAATCAGGCTGGAGCCATCGGATCGCGCTGTGCCTGCCGGCAGGCGATTGCGCGATGAACGGCCGCAACGCGCTGACGGAAATCGGCGCCGATCGCGACGCGCTGCGGCCGGAGGACCGCGAATCCTTCCTGTTCGATCTCGGCCTCGGTGCGCTGCAGGCGGATTTCTGCGTGCGCGTCAGTGACCCCGATCTCGCCGCGCGGCTGCGCCAACTCTGCGGCCGCGCCATCTTCGAACACGACAATCCCGCGATGGGGATGATCCTTGGCGCGAACCCGCATCGCGTCTTCATCAGCCGGCTCGGCCGCATCGAGGTCTATCAGCCGATCCCGCCGCCCTCGGGCAAGAGCCCGGAAGGCCCGCACACGCATGTGCTGCCAAGACTGCTGAAGAGCGGCCGGACCCATGCAGCTACCGAGCCGGTTCCCGAAGGCTGGATCCCCTGCGCGCACATCTATCCGCCGCACCCGTTGCGTGACGGAATGGGCGAAGCCCGGCCTTTCGACCGGACACATCACCAGCGTTTTCAACGGATCCTGGCGGCGTGCGGCGATCCCGAAACGCTGGCGATCAAGCGGCGCGTCGTCGATGCGGTGCTGGCGGGGGAACCGCCGGTGGCGATCGCCGGCGACCGTCACGGCCGCGCCGGCATCCGCATTGCGCTGCGCCAGGTGAAAGCCGAAGGTCAGGTCTCAACGACATTGGCCGCGTGGCTGGCCACTTTCGACCAGAGCGGTCCTGAAGACGGCGATGATCCCGCCGCTCTTCACCATGAGGGCTGAATCAACCCGATAACGGGGCGTTTTCGAGCCAAATTCGCGCCCCCAGCGGCGCAATCCGTGGTATTACCGCCGAAACACCCCCCGACGGCATGCGTCGCGGTTCCAGAGGTATATGATGAACGACGAACCGAAGAGTCCGGCCGAAATGAAAGAGATTCGGCTGCACCGCAAGCGTACCCAGGAGGTCGAGGGCATCAAGGCGATGGCAGAGATCGCGGCCTCCGACATCGCAATTCGCAAGCGGACTGAAAAGCTGCGCGCGCTGCGGCTGGCCAAGGAAGCTGAGGATCTTGCCAATCCGCCCGAGCCGAAGGCCAAGCCCAAAGCGAAAGCCAAAGTGGCGAAGAAGGCTGACGTAAAATGAGCAAAGATGATCGCGACCGCGCCCAGGCGCGTCTGGATAAAACCACCCGCGCAGCCCAGGACGCGCGGTCCGGCAAGGCCGACCGCGATGCGGCCTCAAGGGCCATGCTCGACAACATGGCGAAGCTGAAGGCGTTGCGACTTGCCCGCGAAGCCGCCGCACCTCCGGCTCCCGTCAAGGCAAAGAAGGCCGCGGCCAAATCGAAACAGCCGGCCGAGAAGCGGCCGACCCCGGCATTGGGCGATTGGCTGGCGAGCCAGCAAAGCGGCGGACGACGGACCTAAGATCGGAAGACCCTGAAGCAGGGACAAGGCTGAGCTCTCTGAGCTCAGCCTTAACTTCAGCACTGAAGTTATGCTTGCAGCGTTACGCCGGTGGCCAATGGATCATCGAGCGCGTCTTGGTCTCGGCGTCATAGACCTGCACTTGCAGCATCTGGAATTTGTTCTTCAGCGCTGTGCCCGCCTCTTCGGCGGCTTCGACCGTGTCGTGGTGCGATTTGAAGTGACCGTCGACCACCAGCGAATATCCTGACGTCGGCGCCTTGTCGGCGCGAATGACTTTGCGGGGCTGCTGTTCTTCGGTTTCGATACGAGGCTTCTTCATTCTGACTCCGTTTGATTGCCCCGTTTGAAGCCGTATCGGCAAAAAGGGCAAGGAAAATTCGTGTTGCTGGCGCTAGTATATTGCGCAAAGTCGGTCGGATTGCGGTGAATGCGTACCTTCCACCGGATAAAGCCGGCTAAGCCGGCGAAAAGGAACGATATGGGTGGAAACGGGAAGAACAGCGAGCCTCCCAGGCAGGACAACGACAAGCCGATAAAGCCGAAAGGCCCGCCTGTCGAAGACGACGATTACGAGGATGGCGACATCGCCACGCCCAAACGTGACCGCCACGGCAATGACGACGAGCCGTTGTAGGCCGCGTTAGCGTAGGGTGGGCAAAGCGAAGCGTGCCCACCATTCAGAACGATGGTTTGTGGATAGATGGTGGGCACGGCGCAGTGCGCCTTTGCCCACCCTACGGTTCGAGAAACTCTTCACTCTCAATCTTCCGGATACTTCCGACATCGAGCAGATGCGCGCCAAAACCGCCACGCGCCAGTTTGATCGCTGACGACGGCGAGGCCAGCAGAAATGCTGCGGTCATCGCCAGCGGCACGGCGCTGAACCAGTCCAGCCGCACCGGCGTGAGTTCTTCGCGGCTGCCGGCGTAGGGTCCGCTGGCGGTAAACACCCGGCCGCATTCCCGGATAATATCGCCCCGCGTGCCGCCGCGCGATGCGCAACCGAGCAGCGCCTGCATCGCAAGATGCGTGAGCACGCCCTCGCGGCTTTCCGGCAACGGCTCCGGCGTCTCGCCTTGCGAGACACGCAGCAATAGCCCAACGAGATCGATGCCGGCGCGATAGGCGTTGACCGGTTCGACCAGCCGCGGGTTGCAATCGATCAGGAGCGGCGCCGTGCCATCGTCGGGCATGATGACGTCGACCGACAACGCACCGTGCCAGCCGAGTTGCCCGCCGATTGTCTCCAGATAGGCGCGCACCATCGGCCGGCCCACGCTTTGCTTGATTGTCTCGCCACCACCGACGCCGAGGGCGACTTGTCGATAGGCATGAAAGCCGACCAGCCGTCCCCGGCAAAATACCGACTGCGCCTTCTCGGTGGTGCCCGTGACGAGGTCCTGCGCCAGCACCTCATCGGCGAAGGCATCGCCGGCGCCGAGATCACGCAGCGCCATTTCGAGATCATCCGTATTGCGCACGAACCAGATGCCGCGGCTCGCGGTGCCGATCGAGGTCTTGACCACGGCTGGAAAACCGACGGCGTCGCGCAACGCGCGTGCAGATTTCACGATCCGCGTCGGCGGCTGCGGCAGCTTCCATTGATCGAGCAGCCGGCTGAATCCGGCCTTGCTGTGCGCGGTGCGATAGCTCTCGAATGAAGGCAACGCGACACCGGTACGGCCCTCCAGTCGCGCGCGCATCCGCGCAAACAGAAAACCCTGCTCGTGCGTCGGCAGCAGCACATCGAAACGATCGCGCGCCAGCAATTGCTCGACAAACGCGAGAAATCCGGCGGGGTCCGTGCGCAGGCCCGGGCAGCGGTGAAATTTGCGGACGAAGCGTGAGAACCGCGCCAGGCAATGGGCGGAGGGATCGCAAACCTCGACATGATGGCCCGTCAGGCCCAGTATCGTGATGGCCTCGCGGGCGGAGGTACTGGAACCTTCTGACACCAGCACCCGGAGCGGCTTCCCCGGATCGATCATGCCGGATCATTGCCGCGCCCGCCGACTTTGTCCCTGAACTTATTGACGCATTTGGCCCCTTCGTACCCTGCGCCGGGGCAGCCATGCAGCGGTATTCATGGACAAATAACCGCTAACCACTATTTTCGGCGGGCATTTTCAAAAGCCAGCCTTTGCCGGGCCGTAGATCGAGACGGGGTTTGACGCTGATATGGTCGATGTTCTGACCGCACCGCAGCACGTGAAAGCGGACAGTTCTCTGCGCACGCTGGCGGGAATTTCGGTGGCCCATTGGGTCAGCCATTTCCATATCTTCGTGCTGCCGATGCTGTTTCCTTACCTCAAGGCACAGCTCGGCGTCGGCTACATCGAGCTCGGCTTCGCCCTGACCGTGTTCGGGCTGGTGTCTGGTCTCACCCAGGCGCCGATCGGCTATCTCGCCGACCATATCGGCGCGCGCAAGGTGCTGTTGATCGGCCTTTGTGTCGGCGGTCTCGCGCTGATCATGCTCGGCATGCATCTGAGCTACACCTCGCTGATCGTCTGTGCGGCGCTGCTCGGCCTCGCCAACAGCGTCTATCACCCCTGCGACTACGCCATCCTCTCGGCGCATATGGATGTAAGGCGGATGGGTCGCGCGTTTTCGGTCCATACGTTTGCGGGCTTCCTCGGCGGCGCGGTGGCGCCCGCGATCATGGCGGCACTCGTCGCTTGGGTCGGAGGTCTCGGCGCGCTGATCGTGGCCGGCGCGGTCGGACCCGTGGTGGCGCTGCTGTTGATCGTGGTCGGCATTCCCGATGCGAGCTCGGCCGACCGCAAAGTGGATGGCGCGACACCCCACAGGCAAAGCGTCATCACGCCGGCGATCATCATGCTGACGTTCTTCTTCATGCTGCTGGGCCTCTCCAACGCGGGCATCAGCAATTTCGGCGTGGTCGCGCTGATGAGCGGCTACGGCGTGACATTCTCCGCCGCCAATATCGCGCTGACCGCGTTTCTCGGCGCCAGTGCGGCGGGCGTGCTGGCCGGCGGCTATCTCGCCGACCGCACCACGCGCCACGGCCAGGTCGCCGCCGCCTGCTTTGGCGTCAACGCCATCATCATGTTGGTGATCGCGACGACCACCCTGCCGTCGGTGGTGCTGACCGCGGCGATGGGCATCGCCGGGTTCCTCGGCGGCGTGATCGCGCCCTCGCGCGACATGCTGGTGCGCAATGCCGCCCCTCCGGGTGCGGCCGGCCGCGCATTCGGCATCGTCTCCACCGGCTTCAACTTCAGCGGCATTTTGAGCCCGCTGTTGTTCGGCTGGATCATGGATCAGCACATGCCGCATTGGGTGTTCGGCGCTTCCGTCGCCTTCATGGTCCTGACGGTCCTGCTCGCATTGATCACCGACCGCAAACCGAAAGCGCGGTCGGAGGGCCCGGTCACAAGCGTGGTGCATTCCTGAACCTCATTCCCGGCCGTTGACTGCATCAGGGGATATCCGATGATGAGGCAACAAAAATTCAACCCGGGATGAATCGCCATGACCAGTTCCCATGACCTCGTGATCCGTGGCGGCAACATTGCCGATGGCAAAGGCGGCGACCTCTATGAAGCCGATATCGCCATCTCGGGTGGCCGCATCACCGAGGTCGGCAAGGTCTCCGGGAAAGGCACGGAAGAGATCGACGCCAGGGGCAAACTGGTCACGCCCGGCTTTGTCGACGTCCACACCCATTATGACGGCCAGGTCACCTGGAGCCAGGAGATTACGCCGTCGTCGCAGAACGGCGTCACCACCGCGATCATGGGCAATTGCGGCGTCGGCTTCGCGCCGTGCCGGCCGAGCGACCATGTCCGCCTGATTCAGCTGATGGAAGGCGTCGAGGATATTCCGGAGCCGGTGTTGAGCGCCGGCATTCCCTGGGCCTGGGAAAGCTTTCCGGATTACATGGAATGGCTGTCGAAGCGAAGCTTCGACATGGATGTCGGCGCGCAACTGCCGCACGCGGCCTTGCGCGTCTATGTGATGGGCGACCGCGGCGCGCGCCGCGATCCCTCCACGCCCGAAGACAACAAGGCGATGGCGGCGCTTGCCGCGGATGCCGTGCGCGCGGGCGCACTCGGCTTCTCGACCTCGCGCACGCTCAATCACCGCACCTCGACCGGCGACTACACGCCGACCTTGAAGGCCGGCGAGGACGAACTGACCGCGATTGCCGCCGCGATGCACGGCCAGGGCCGCAGCGTACTGCAGTTCGTGCTCGACCTCTCCACCATCAACGAAGATCTTCCGATGATGCTGCGGGTGGCCGAGAACACCAAAATTCCGGTGACGTTCTCGATCACGCAGAACGACAAAGAGCCGCAGCGCTGGCGCAAGACGCTCGACATGATCAGCGCAGCATCTGCGCGCGGCCTCGACATCACCGCGCAGATCCCTGCACGTCCGGTCGGATTGATGCTCGGGCTCGAATTGTCGCGCAACCCGTTCCAGACTCATCCGAGCTACAAGGCGATCGCCCACCTGCCGCTGGAGGAACGCCTGAAGCGCCTGCATCAGCCTGAGATGCGCAAGGCGATCCTGAGCGAGCATGCGACCGCGACCGACGATCCGCTATTCTTCCGCCCGAACTACGACAAGATGTACCTGCTCGGCAATCCGCCGGATTACGAACAGCCGCCGGAAAACACGCTGGGCGCGCAGGCTCGCCGTCAGGGCCGGCAGCCGGAAGCACTCGCCTATGAAGCGATGCTGACCGAAGAAGGCCGTGGCATGCTCTATGTGCCGTTCCTCAATTATTCTGACGGCAATCTCGATGCGACCCGCGAGATGCTGCGCGATCCGCATTCGGTGCCGGGTCTTTCCGACGGCGGCGCGCATTGCGGCATCATTTGCGATGCCAGCTTCCCGACCTATCTGCTGACGCACTGGACCCGTGACCGCAGCCGCGGCGAAAAACTCTCGATCCCGTTCGTGGTGGCGGCGCAGTCGCGCAAGACCGCGCTGTCGGTCGGCCTCTATGATCGCGGCGTGATCGCACCTGGCTTCAAGGCCGACGTCAACGTCATCGACTACGACAAGCTGCATCTGCATCCGCCGAAGGTGCATTACGATCTGCCGGTCGGCGGCCGCCGGCTGATGCAGCAGGTCGACGGCTACGATGCCACCATCGTCTCTGGAGTAGTGACGCAGCGCGGCGGCAAGGCGACCGGCGCACGCCCCGGCAAACTAGTTCGCGGCGCGCAGGGATCGCAACCGAAGTTCGGCGCGGCGGCGGGCTGACGCGGGATTGGCTTAACTGCAATCGAAGTCGAGCGCGTCACCGCGCTTCGATGCCATCATCGCATGCTTGTACGCGGTCGTCGCAGATCAGCCGCCACCAAACTTGGACGGATCATCGTATCTCGGGGTCTGGTCCATGAGCACGGGCGGAAAGCGTGGGTCCACCGGCTGGACGGCACGGACAATGACATGCCGCTGCTTGGCGTGATGCACCTTCTTTGCGGCGCTGGCAGAAGCACTAAAGGCGATCAGAAGGCCCAGGGCCAACACAAAACGCATCGCGAATATCCTTTAATCAGCCACCCCGCTTCCCATGTGTGGTCCCTACCGCACTGCCGCAATCTGTGACGGCCTCAAGATCGCTCAAATCGGGGTGATCGCAAGGCACAGGTGCACGCCCGGGCAAACCGGTGCGCGGGGTGTCACGACCGAAGTTTGGCGCCGCGGCGCGTCAGGCCTTGGTTGCAGCCTGGGTGACAAATTGATGGCCGACCCACCATACCGGTTGGCGGGGATTCAATGCCTCATGCAGCATGGCGTATCCGCAGGCCTTGAACACGATTTCACTCAGCGCCGCCGTGAGAAGCTTGCGGCCGTCCTTGTGCATGTCGATAATTGCTTTCGACGTGGCGTGCATCAATTCCATCTGCTCGGGGCCATTGTGCTGCGGCCATTGTTCGAACTTGGTCCAGCGCTGGATAATGTCTGACCGAAAATAATTGTCGGTGAGTTCGATCAGTGCCTCAAGGCTGTGTTCGGGCTTCAGCAGGTCAGCACACTCGGCCAGAAGTTTCCTGGTGACCGGATGATCGGGCGCCTCTTTCTTGAAGGCGGCGAGCAGCGGATAGAGCGCCACTTCGACACCCAGAAAGATCGAGCTTGAATTGGTCAGTATCTCCGGCGCATTGAAGACGCTCGCTTTCACGCCATCCGCGGTCGCGCGCCGCGCGATATTCTCGAGTTCGATCTTCGCGAAACCCTGCAGGTAGGGTGAATAGCTCTGCCAATGATACTCACCGGCAATCAGGATCTCGGTGCCATGATAGCCGTAGGCCACGTAGGAAACCTGACCGCCGTTTTTGGCGACGCTGTCGCGTAGCCCGGCACTCAGTTCGATCAGATCCGAAAGACTATTCGCGCTCACATCCATAAAGCTCATTTCGCAGAGCCGGCCGAGGTCGCCTTCCCAAAACTCCTTGGAAGAGGTAGCGGTCCCTTTGAAGACCCGGTTCATGACAGGCATCATGATCTTCGCGCGCGGAACGCCGCCGGCCATGGTGTGAGCGATCAGGACCTTGGCGCCGTCGGGAATTTGCTTTTGCAACTCGACCAGATATTGCTGCACGCGCGCGCGAAAATTTTCGCGGCCGGCCTTGCGCGATTCTTCCACCTGCGCAAGATCAACCGTGGCCTTGTCCCACTCGCTGAGTTTTAGACCCTTGAGCTGGTCGCATGGGCTGAGGCCCTTGCTCGATTTTGCCAGATCGAATCCGCATTCCAGGGGAACGTTGACCAGCGGCTGGTCTTTCTCGGCCAACTCCTCCGCCGTCAGGGGACGCAGCTGCTCATTTTCATCGCGGCGTCCGACCGTGCCATAGATGACTGTCATCCCGGCCTTCTTGGCTTCATCGATCAGGCCGTTGACGTAACCTCGGGCAAAGACCTCGCCGAAAATGACCAGAACGTCGTTTTTGCCGTAGCCTGAAACGGGGTTGACCTGACGAAGCGGCTCGAACTTTTGCACGCGGATATCCTTGGCTGGAGAGGTTCTTCGAATACTATCAAATTGACCGGTACCAAGTACATCGGTTCCATCCTGAACCCAAGTATGAAGCCAAGTATCAGGCCGAGTATCGATAGGGCTCCGTGCTGGCGTTCCCGATACCTGGAGGGTATGATCCGGGGAAGTTTGGCGATGGTACGGATGTCGATTTTTGCAGGCAGATTAGGTCTCGCGCTCGTTCTGGCGGCGCTCTGTCTGGGCGGGCGGACGGCCCACGCCCAGGCCGCCCCCGTGCCTTATTGGAGCCCGAGTTGGCCCCTCGGCTTTGGCGGGACCCTGCCCTCCGAGCAGGACTCCCCGGCGCGCTACAATTTCCAGAACGGCATGTTTATCAGCGGCACCAGCATTCCTGCGGGAATGAACTGGAACGGCATCAACCAGGCCGGCGCGTTCGGCAATTTCGGCTCGCTCCGTTACGAGGGCATGCAGGCCGGCTACAATTTCGGAAGCGCGGGCGGCCTGCCCGTTTCGCTCTATGCCGGCTTCGAAACCTTGAAATACGATAGCGGCATCGGCGGCCCGTTTGCGGCGTTCGACAAGAGGTCCGGCACGCTGCCGGGTTATCGCGCGAATGCGGGCATCGAATTCCAGCCGGCGCCGAATCTCAGCCTGTCGCTCGGCTTCGGCTACACCCAGCGATCCCAGAGCACCCCCATCGACAGTGAAATCAATTCGCTGCCCGGCGCTTCGATTATCCCCAGCGCTCCCCGCTGACGCAGGCTTTCCGACTGACGCCGTCGCCGCCATCACAGCGGACCGAGGATGCCCCATCGACGATCGCAATATTCCTTGATGGCCGCGACAACACCGCTGCTGATGATGCCCCGGCGTTCGGCTGAGTCCATCTGGAGTTCTTCGTCCCGGTTGATGATCGAGCCCGCCTCCAGCAGCACGGCAGCCATCCTGGTCTTTTTCAGCACGATGAGCTTGTCGTAGCTGTAGACACCGGTTTCCTTGTTCAGCAGCGGATGCTGGTAGCGGCCCATGATGGCCTGCGAATATTGCTCGGCATATTTCAGGCCTTGGGCTTTCATTTCCTTCGCCAGCAGTTCGGCGATCGAAAGGCTCGCCTTGTATTCCGGGTTGTTGCTGGAGACGAACACCGAATAGCCGCTGAAGCGGTCGCTGAAACGGCTTTTCCTGCCGCCGAACTCCCAGTCCTCGAGAAATTTCTTGGGCACGGAGTCATGGTGGATCGACAGGAACAGATTCGCAGGCAGATTGTTCGCCGCGGCGACGCGCTTGACCAGGCTGGCCCTCGCCTTGCCTTCGGTCAGCAGCAACTTCGTCTCGGTAAAGCCTTCGGCCTTCAGTTTCTCCTCGATCCGCTGCGTCAGCCGCAAATTGTAGACGAACTCGGAAACGTTGCGGGCGCTGATGGCGCCTTCCGACTGGGCGGTATGCCCCACATCCAGAACGATCCGGAACTTTGACGGTTCGCAGGTTGTTGCAACCGCCTTCGAATCCGACGGCTTGGCCGCCGCCTTCGGGGCAACAACCTTCGCCGTGCGGCGCTTGGGCGCGGCGGCAGGCTTCGCTACCCTGGCAGGCTTTGACGAAGCGGCCGACTTTGGCGCGGCAGCGCGCCTTGGCGATGAGCTCTGCTTTGGCGCCTGACGCTTTGGCGATTGAACTTGCTTTGACGTGCCCTTGAAGACATCAGACAGCCAGCCGGCATGGCTGACCTCGACCGGCAGAAGCAGCAAGGCGGCCATCGCGGCGACGATGGTGCGGCAGCGGGGCCAACCGCCAAGGCCTGCGAATGTTTTCCTTATCGACGGCAATCCCCACTCTCCCCCAGAGTGACCTTCTATGCGCGCTTCATGACCGCATCGGACAGCATCGGCCGGGAGTATGAACCATGAGTTACCGGTTGCAAGGTTCCACCGCCCGGCTTCAAACCTTTTGCCCCGCCTTGATCTCCTTGAACCTGGCAAGCGCCTGTTCGAATTTGGCATTGAACAGCCACATCGCATCGAGGATTTCGCGCATGGTTGCGGACGTCCGCGCCCTGTCGGCCTGTCCAAAGGTAAAAACGCTGTTGTTCCGCAAGAATCCCATGATCCTGGGATCGGAAATCCGGTAGTTGAGTAAATTGCCTGACTTGAGCGCGGATTTCGTCGGCGCGGGAATAATCTGGATCAGCTCGAACAGCTTCATCTGATCGATCGGGTCCGGCAGCGTTTTCACGATCGACGGCACCTGCGGAAAAACTTCCGCATGCGCGTTCATCAAGGCATCCCGCACCGAGGTCCAGTGGTTGAACCGGTGATCCATATTGCCGGCGCGCGCCTCCTCCCTGTCGTCGCGCCGGATCAGCGCAGGATCGAAAGCTGCGATCGACGGCTTGATTGCCACCCACTTCCTGCGGCCGTTCAGATCTTCCGATGTGCCGGTCTGCAGGCTGCCCTTGTACTTGTTCGAGCGCGCATTGCCGATGGTTTGATTGCCATTGGTCTCGGCAAAGAACAGCCCGAGGCTGATCCGGCCCGCCGCCTCGGCATTGACAGCATCAAGGCCTTTGGCGCGCGCGATCGCCGTTCCCAGATCGACGACGTCCTTGAACGGGGTATCTGATTTTTGCGCGCTGGCGGGCGGCGCCTGCATCACATCGAAAAGCTTCCGGTACTCGTCGAGCAGCGGCTCGGTAGCCACGTTGAAATAGGCCGGCGGAATTTCGTATTTGTTGGGCCCGCCGATTTTGGATGGCAGCGCGTCGGTGAGATCCTTGTAGGCGCTCAGCATCTTGTTGCGCGCCAGATAGAGCGCCTGTCCCGGCAGGTTCGGCAGCGGCTGCTTCGAATTGATCTGCGCGCGCCGCTGTCCCAGGACCAGTTCGAAGTTCTTTACCGCATCATTGTACGCATTGAGCGCGTCCGATTGCGTCTTCGTGAGCGCACCCTGCGCCATCGCGTTGCCTGTCAAACCGATGGCCATCGGCAGCGCGAACGACAGCGCGAGCGCAAGTGCTGTCATGGGCGCGCCGATGCAATGGAGCTTGTAACGGGCCATTGGCTCACGCGAACTTCGGTTGTGCGGCCTGGGCCAGCAGCCGCGCCCGCTCGCTATTGGGCCACAGCAGCAGCAGGCCGAGCAGTCCCGACGACACCATAACGACCGCGTTGATGGTGAAGCCGGTCAAATAGCCGTCGAGCGGCGTCGCCGCGTGCTTGATGACGCTTCCCATCACGAGGGGAGCGATAATCCCCGCCAGCGTGTAGATCGCACCATAGATCGCAATCACGGCGCCACGCTGCTGCACCGGCGTGAACTCGCCGAGCATCGGCGGACAGACGACATAGATCGAGCCGCACAAACCGGAGCCGACCACAAGCAGCGCGATCATCGTTCCGCCCGGCGCGGAGTACGGCATCATCGCGAGAATCAGGCCGCCGATGATCAGCGGCACCGAACCCAGCACACCGCGTGCGCCGCGGGTGGTAAAGCCCCGCGTCAGCATCACCTGCGAGATCCAGCCCGTGAGCAGCACGATCACGGCGCCGAACACCCAGGGCAGCACCGAAATCCAGCCCGCATCCTGTTGCGAAAAACCGAGCCCCTGCACGATGAAGGGCGTGAACCAGGTGAGACCGAGCGACAGCGCCCAGTAGGCCCCGAAGGTCGCCGCACAGCAGCCGATGAAGGTCCGCGAGGTCAGGAGCTGAAAATAGGGAACGCGGGGATCGGCGGCGGCCATCGCGACCGTCTGCACCAGCGGGCCTTCCTTGCCCATGATCAGCCACGCCACCACCCACATCAGGCCGACAACGCCGAGCGCGCCGAACGCATAATGCCAGCTGTGATTGACGATGATCCAGTTCAGCGCCGGCACCGCGAGGATCACGCCGAACGCCGAGCCCTGCGACAGGATCGCGGTCGGCAGCGTGCGCTTCTCGTCCGGAAACCATTTGTAGACCGCATGCACGGCGACTGAGAACGCCGGGCCTTCGCCGGCGCCGAGAATGATGCGGCAGATCAGCAGCGTCGTGAAGCTGACGGTGCCGACCATCGGGAATTGTGCCACCGACCAGACCACCGCCATCGCCAGCAGAACCCAGCGGGTCGGTACGCTGTTGACGATGAAACCGACGATGATCGCCGAGATCGAAAACAGCAGGAAGAACGAGGAGCCCAGCGTGCCGAACTGCTCCGCATCGAGCTTCAGTTCGGTCATGATCGGCACGCCGGCCAGGCCGACCACGATCTTGTCGGCAAAATTTACCAGCATGAACAGAAACAGCAGAAATGTGATTGTCCAGGCGCCTTTGGGCGTCACATGTTCAGTCATGGCTGCTACCCCAAGTTTATCGTTGCCGATTCAGTGACTTCGGCATGCGATGCTAGCCATGGCCTCCCCGGCAACGCAACTGCGCATTTTGACCGGAGGGGCGCCCTGCAACTTTGCGCCGCCTGATAGCACCGTTACAACCGGATCACGATCCCGTCGTCCCCGATATTGAGGCCGTGATCTGGTATCGCGGTCCTGATATGTTGCACGGCATCACGCCAAGGGAATTTCATGGGCAGTTCGATCTATCGCCACATCGACATTTTGGCCAAGCCGGCTTTCCCCACGCGCCGGAAGCTCGCGTGACCAGCGCATGACCAACGGCGAATCAATCGTGCTCACCGTGAACGGCCTGACCAAGAGCTACCGCGCCGCCGGCGAGGAGGTCGCGGTGCTGCGCGGCGTGAATCTTTCGGTGGCCGCGGGTGAAAGCGTCGCGCTGACCGGCGAATCCGGCAGCGGCAAGAGCACGCTGTTGCACCTGATCGCCGGCCTCGATGCCGCCGATGGCGGCGCGATCAGGCTCGACAACGCGCTGGTCTCCGAACTCTCGGATGCCGGCCGCGCCGAACTGCGCCGCGATCGCCTCGGCCTCGTGTTCCAGCAGTTCAATTTGATCCCGAGCCTGACCGTCGAGGACAATCTCGTGTTCCAGTCGCGCATCGCCGGACGCCACGATGATGCCTGGCATCACGAGTTGGTGGAGCGTCTGGGCCTGAAGAATTTCCTCAGGCGCTATCCCGAGCAACTGTCCGGCGGTCAGCAGCAGCGCGTCGCGATCGGCCGCGCGCTCGCAACAAAGCCGCTGCTGCTGCTCGCGGACGAGCCGACCGGCAATCTCGATGAAGCCACCGCCGACGAAGTGCTGGCGCTGGCGCGCGACCTCGTGGCGCGCAGCGGCTGTGGCTTCCTGATGGTGACGCACAGCGCGCGGCTCGCCGCCACGCTCGACCGCCAGGTCAATCTGCACGCCGGGGTGATTGCGTGAGGCGCGCGCTCTGGACGCTCGCCGTGCTGCTGAGCCATTGGCGTCGGCATCCGATGCAGCTCGCGACCTTGCTGATCGGCTTGATTTCGGCGACCGCACTATGGAGCGGCGTGCAGGCGCTCAATCAGCAGGCGCGCACCTCCTATGACCGCGCCGCCGCCACATTCGGCGGCACGCGGACTGCCATGCTGGTCGGCCGCGACAGTCCAACCTTTCCGCAACAACTCTTCGTCGATCTGCGCCGCGCCGGCTGGCCGGTATCGCCCGCCCTCGAAGGCCGCATCCAGATCGGGGGGCGCTCGTTCCGCCTGCTCGGCATCGAGCCCGTGACGTTGCCGCGCGAGGTCGGCAGCGCGCCCGGGGTCGAAACCGCCAATCTGCAAGCCTTCGTGACGCCGCCCGGCCAAATGCTGGTGGCGCCGGAAACGCTTTCCGATCTCAAGCTCACCGAGGGCGCCACAGCCGTCACCAATGGCGGCGTGACATTGCCGCCGCTGCGCGTGCAGACGCAGCTGGTGCCCGGCGTGCTGGTCGTCGACATCGGCATCGCGCAAAATCTCCTGAACATGCCTGATCAATTGTCCCGCCTGCTGATCGGCAAGGCCAAGGGCAAACCTGCGCCGTTGGAAAATGTCGTCGGCGACAAATTGCGTCTGGTTGCGCCGGATGCCGAAACCGATCTCGAACGGCTCACCGACAGTTTCCATCTCAACCTCACCGCATTCGGACTGCTGTCGTTCTTCGTCGGCCTGTTCATCGTCAACTCCGCCATCGGGCTTGCCTTCGAGCAGCGCCTGCCCACCTTGCGCACGCTGCGCGCCTGCGGCGTGTCGGCGCGGATGTTGAACAGCGTGATGGTGATCGAACTGGTGTCGCTGGCGTTCCTCGCAGGCCTGATCGGCCTCGTCTGCGGCTACCTGATCGCGGCGACATTGCTGCCCGACGTCGCCGCATCCCTGCGCGGGCTATACGGCGCGCAGATACCGGGACAATTGACGCTAAAGGGCGAATGGTGGCTCGCCGGCATCGCCATCAGTATTCTGGGCGCGCTCGCGGCCGCGGCGACCAGCCTGACCAAGGCACTTCGTTTGCCGCTGCTCGCCGCCGCGCAGCCCTACGCCTGGCAACAGGCGCAGCGCCGCTGGCTGATGTTCCAGAGCGCGGTGGCGCTTAGCGTATTCGCCGCCGCCGGCGCGTTTTTATTGTTCGGCGATTCCCTGGTGTCGGGCTTTGCCGTGCTCGCGGCCCTGCTGCTCGGCGCGGCGCTGATCCTGCCGATGCTGCTGGAAGTCGTGCTCGCGTTCGGCCAGCGGCATGCGCGCGGCCCGCTCAGCACCTGGTTCTGGGCCGACAGCCGCCAGCAACTCTCGGGATTGTCGCTGGCGCTGATGGCGCTGCTGCTGGCGCTCGCGGTCAACGTCGGCGTGGGCACCATGGTCGGCAGTTTCAACCGCACGTTCCTGGTCTGGCTCGACGGGCGGCTGGCGGCGGATGTCTATATCAGCGCGTCCAGCAATGCCCAGGCGACCGAGATCAGGAATTGGCTGCGCGAACGGCCCGAGGTCGAGGCGATCCTGCCCGGCGGCCGCGCCGACACGCAATTGGCAGGCGCGCCGCTCGAAGTGCTGGGCCTGCCCGATCACACCACCTATCGCGACAGCTGGCCGCTGTTGGAGCAGGCAGCGAACGCCTGGACCAGACTTCGTCCCGGCACCACCTGCCTCGTCAGCGAACAATTGGCGCGGCGCCTGAAGCTTTCGATCGGCGATCGCATCGACATTCCGGCGCCGGGCGGCAACTGGACGCTGGAAATCGTCGGCATCTATGCCGACTACGGCAATCCGAAGAGCCAGATCGCGGTCAATTACGCCGCACTGACGCGACGCTTTCCGGAGGTCCCGCTGACACGGATGGGCTTGCGCGTCGCACCCGGCCAGATTCCGGCGGTGATCACGGCTTTGCAGGAAAAGTTCGGGCTCGACGATCGCAACGTCGCCGACCAGGCGACGATGAAGGCGGAATCGAAGCGCATCTTCAACCGCACCTTCTCGGTGACTGCGGCGCTCAACGCCTTCACGCTCGGCGTCGCCGGCATCGCGCTCCTCACCAGCCTGCTGACCCTGAGCAATTCGCGGCTGCCGCAGCTGGCGCCGCTATGGGCGATCGGGATTACCAGGCGCAGGCTGGCCGCGATCGAACTCCTCAAGACGATGTCGGTCGCGTTGATCACCGCGCTGTTCGCGCTGCCGCTGGGCCTCCTGGTGGCATGGTGCCTGCTCGCGATCGTGAACGTAAAGGCCTTTGGCTGGCGGCTGCCGTTCCACGTCTTCCCGGCGCAATTGCTGTGGCTCGTCGGCGTCGCGATGGCGGCCGCTTTTTGTGCGGCAGCGCTTCCGGTGATGCGACTGGCGCGGATGCAGCCGGCCAGCCTGATCAGGATCTTTGCCAATGAGCGGTAACGGCCTGATATCCCGCCGCAGTTTTGCCAGCGGCTTGTTGATCGCCTCGCTCGGAAGCAAGGCGTTGGCACAGGGCTTTGCCGGCCTAGGCGAAAGCGCCATTGGGTATGGCGCCGTCACTCCCGGCCGGACATTTTCTTTTCCAACCGATCACGGCCCGCATCCGGAATTCCGCATCGAGTGGTGGTACGTGACCGCCAATCTCGCTGACGCCAACGGTGTCCCTTATGGCGCGCAATGGACATTGTTCCGGCAGGCAACAAAACCGGGCACGCAACAGGAAGGCTGGGCCAATCAGCAGCTCTGGATGGGCCATGCCGCGGTGACGCGCGCCGACACCCATCGCACCAGCGAGAGCTTTGCCCGCGGCGGCGTCGGTCAGGCTGGCGCTGACGCCAATCCATTTCTCGCCTGGATCGATTCCTGGGAAATGCGCGGGCTTGGCCCCATCGACGCGACCAACATGGCGCCGCTCGAACTCAAGGCCTCAGGCACCGATTTCAACTATGCGCTGCGCCTCGATGCCGACCGGCCGCTGGTGCTGCAGGGCGACGCCGGCTACAGCCGCAAATCGCTGCGCGAGCAGGCCTCCTATTACTACAGTCAGCCACACTTCTCGGCGAAAGGCAGCCTCACCATCGACGACAAAACGGTCGATGTCACCGGACAGGCCTGGCTTGACCGCGAATGGAGCAGCCAGCCGCTGGCCTCCGACCAGAGCGGCTGGGACTGGCTGTCGCTGCATTTCAAGAGCGGCGAAAAGCTGATGCTGTACCGGATGCGCCAGACCGACGGCCAGCATTACGGCTCGGGCAAATGGGTCGCGCGCGACGGCAGCACCGAGTTGCTCGCTTCAGCAGACATCAGCTTCACGCCGCAGGCTTACACGGAGATCGCGAACCGCAAGATCCCGACCTCTTGGCGCATCGCGATTCCCAAACTCGCTGTCACGATCGATTGTACGCCGCTCAACCCGAAGAGCTGGATGGGAACGAATTTTCCCTATTGGGAAGGCCCGATCAGTTTTGGCGGCAGTCATAGCGGATTAGGCTATCTGGAGATGACGGGGTACTAGAACCACGCGCTCGGATTGGGAGGTTATCCGTCATCCTGAGGCGCGAGCAACGCGAGCCTCGAAGGATGAACGGCCCGTGGCCGTCGCCCTTCGAGGGCCGCGCTGCGCACGGCCGCCTCAGAGGCTGTGAATCTATGTGATCTGGCGTGTTTTTTTGTTTGCGGAACCGTGAGTCGAATGATTCGCTGCTTTCAAGGTCGATGGAGGCACGGATGTCACGCGAGACGCTGTTTGGTGATCTGCCTGAAGCTGAGGCGGTCGGGCGGGAATGGCCGGGAAGTCCCCGGCTTCGCGAGCCTGTCCGCGATCAAGTTGAGCTGCGTGCAGTGGATCTTGAGGCGCTGCTGCCGGCTGAACATCCGGCCCGTGTGATCTGGGCCTATGTCCAGCGGCTCGACCTGAGCGTCCTTGAAGAGACCGTTCGAGCTCGCGCCCATGGTCCGGGTCAAGCGCCGGTCAGCCCGCGCCTGCAACTGGCGTTGTGGTTGTTTGCCACGAGCCAGGGTGTCGGGAGTGCCCGGGCACTGGCACGGCTGTGCGAGAGCCATGATGCCTATCGTTGGCTGTGCGGCGGGGTGAGTGTGAACTATCACAGTCTGTCGGAGTTCCGCACGGCGCATCCGGAGCTTTTGGAGCAGTTGCTGGTGGAGCACGTTGCCTCGCTTTCGGTAGCTGGCGTGATCGACCTTGATGAAGTGGTGCAGGATGGCGTGCGTGTGCGCGCCTCGGCCGGAACGAGTTCGTTCCGGCGCAGGAAGAAGCTGCACAAGGAGTTGAAGAAAGCCAAGCGTCTGGTCGAGCACCTGCGGCAGGAGAATGATGACGATCCCGACGCCAGCAACAGACGCATCCGAGCCGCAGAGGACCGTGCGGCTCGCGAACGCGAAGCGCGTGTTGCGGCTGCTCTCCAGCAGCTTGCGGCCATCGAAGCGCACCGCGCGCGCCGTGGCCGCGAGAACAGGAACAACAAGAAGAAGGGGAGCAAGCGCTCCGAGCCGCGCGCCTCTACGACAGACCCGCAGGCGCGGGTCATGAAGATGGCCGATGGTGGCTTCCGTCCTGCCTACAACTGCCAGGTCGCAAGCGTTGCCGAGGGACAGATCGCCATCGCCGTGGATGTGACCAACGTTGGCTCGGATCGAGGCCTGATGCGGCCGATGCAGCAACGGCTTGCAGCCTCTTATGGTCGTGCGAAGCGCTATCTTGTCGACGGCGGGTTCAACAAGAACGAGGACATCGAATGGGCGGCTAGCCAAGGGATCAAGGTCTACGGCCCGCCAGCCAACAGCAAGCATCAGACCGACCCCTATGCGCCGCGCCCCGAAGACGGCCCCGGCACGGCCGCTTGGCGCAGACGGATGAAAAGCCCTCACGGCAAGAGCGTCTACAAACGCCGGGCGCCGGGCGAATGCATCAACGCCCGCTTCCGCAACTGGGGCCTGCGCCAGTTCTCGGTTCGAGGTCGCGAAAAAGTGCTCACAGTGCTGCGCTGGCTTGCCCTCGCCAACAACGTCCTCGCAGGGCACAGGCTCCTGCTCCAAGCCCAATGACCTGACACCATCGACCTTGAAAGCAGCCTCCGATCGCCAGCGCCCTACCGCGCCAAATACCGCGC
>NZ_JAFCLZ010000039.1 GCF_018130165.1 Bradyrhizobium sp. JYMT SZCCT0180
AATGCCGCCTACCAGCATCTGGGCGAGGGCGACACCGAGGTCGTGGTGGCGAACTACACCGTCACCGACGAGAACGGGGACAGCGATAGCGCGACGCTGACGATCACGCTGACCGGCACCAACGACGCCCCGGTGCTGAGCGACACCACCAACCCGACGGCGGTTGCGGAACTGAGCAATGGCTCGGCGCAGGATCTGGCGGCGATCACCGGTAATTTCTCGCTCAGCGATGACGACGTTGGCGACACGCTGACGGCGAGCATTGTGGGCAGCCCGACGGTCCTGCTCAACGGCGGTGCATTCACCTTGCCGGCGGGGGCTGCGGCGCTGACGGCAGGCGGGGCCTTTACGGTCGCCGGGGCGAGCTCGAATGGCGGCGCCGTCAACATCGGCTACAACTACGATCCGGCGGCAGCCAACCTCGACTTCCTGCGCGTAGGCCAGAGCCTGACCATCACCTATGTGGTGCAGGTCAATGACGGCACGACGAACTCAGGCACCCAAGACGTGACGTTCACTATCACCGGGACCAATGATGCGCCGGTGCTGAGCGACACGACCAATCCAGGGGCAGTGGCCGAGCTGGCCAGCGCTTCGGCGCAGGATCTGGCTGCGATCAACGGCACCTTCTCGGTCGCCGACCTCGACGTGGGCGACACGCTGACCGCTTCGGTGGTTGGCAGCCCGACGGTGCTGCTCAATGGCGGCGCATTCTCGCTACCGGCTGGCGCTGCGGCGCTGACTGCTGGCGGTGCCTTCACGCTCACCGGCACGACCTCGACCGGGAGTGCAGTCAACATCGGCTACAGCTACGATCCCGCGGCAGCTAACCTCGACTTCCTGCAAGCAGGTCAACAGCTGACTATCACCTACCAGGTCAGGGTCAATGATGGCACGACGGACTCCGCCATTCAGGACGTCACGTTCACCATCACCGGCACCAACGACGCACCGGTGCTCAATGCGGCGGCAACGCCGGCCGGGACTGCGGTCGCAGAGGATGCGGGTGCGCCGGTGGGTGCCGTTGGCACGCTGGTTTCGCAACTCGTCGATCTAAATTCCCCGGCTGGTGGTCTCGACAATGTCACCGACGTCGACGACACAGTCACCGGCATTGCGGTGATCGCAGCTGACACAGCCAATGGCACGTGGTTCTACTCCATCAACGGTGGCACGAACTGGAACGCGCTCGGCGCAGTTACCGATGACTCGGCTCGGCTTCTCGCTGCGGATGCCAATACACGGCTCTACTTCCAGCCAAATGCCGACTACGACGGCGCAGCCAACATTACGTTCCGGGCCTGGGACCAGGACACCGGGACCAATGGCGCCTTTGCTGACCCGACGCCCGCCGGTGGCTCGACGGCATTCTCAATCGCGACCGATACGGCGATCTTCGATGTCACGCCGGTACACGAAGGCACCGGCGAGACAATTCTCGCCAACAACGACACCATCGAAATTCCTGAGTGGCTGCTGCTGCTGAACGACACAGCCAATGGCGCTGTGGACGCAAGGAATGGACCAGTCGCGGGCTCTTCAGGTGCGACCTCTGTCACTCACACCGATGGCGGGCAGGGCACCGGCTTCATCACCTTCAACGATGATGCGACAGCCGACGGTTCGTTCAGCTACCAAACGATCGATGGTGTGGGCAACGCGAGCAGCCCCGCGGTTACGGCAACGATCGATCGCCCGAATGCGACGGAAAACCCTGCCATCACCGGCACGGCAGGCAACGATGTGATCTTTGGCTATACCGGCACAGACGCGCTGAATGGCGGCGCTGGGAATGACACCTATGCCTTCCGCGGCTCGGGGGATGGCAGCGACACGATTACTGAAACGTCCGGGACGGATGCGATCTTAATCGGCACCAATGGCGCAACGTTCACGACCCTGAACTTTTCCGATACAAGCAATGGTACCGGGAATGGAAATCTGGTCATCGCCTATGGGGCAACAGATACGATTACCGTTTCTGGTCACTTTGATACAGCAGCCGGCAACACCGTGGAAACGCTCACCTTCGTCGGTGGAGCGACCTTCGCGGGCTATAGCCTGGGCTCGTCTCCCTACACGCTCAGCACGGATGACGACGGCGCTCCCAGTGCTGCCGCCGGCGTCAACACAATCATGGCGGACGACGGCGGCACCAACCCGATTAGCGGCAACAGCGGAAAAGATCTTCTGTTTGGCAATGACGGCAGCGACACCATCAACGGTGCAGGCGGAAACGATCTCATCGTCGGCGGTGACGACAATGATCAATTGCGCGGCGGTGCGGGTGACGACACTTACGTCTTCGACCTGGCTGATGACGGCGATACGCTCAATGAAAATGGCGACGCGGGCTCAACGGGGGCAGGCACCGACACCATCGCGTTCAATGCCGCCGGGGCAACTTTGACGACCCTGAGCTTCAGCGACACGAGCACCACCAGCAATGCGGGCAATCTCAGCATTGCGGTGGCCAGCACCACCGTTACGGTGACGAGCCAGTTCAACAATGCTGCTACCAACCAGGTCGAATTCCTGACCTTCTCTGGCGGCGCGACGTTCGGCGGTTATGCGCTCAGCTCCTCGCCCTACACGCTCCTCCTGACAGATGCGGACTCCGCGTCTGCCCAATCGGCGGCTGGCGTCAACACGATCCTCGTGTCTGATGGCGACGGTTCGACGCACACCGGCAATACTGGGAATGACCTGCTGTTTGGCGGTGCAGGCGCGGACACCCTCGACGGCGGCGGCGGCAACGATCTGCTGGTCGGCGCGGGCGGTGTGGACACCCTAACGGGAGGCACCGGCAGCGACACATTCGTCCTCACGAACACTAGCGGCTCAGACGTGATCAATGACTTCGTCACCGCCGATGATACGTTGTACTTGAGCGGATTTAGCTATGCGGGCAGCGGCAACGGCTTCAACTCAATCGTCACGGTTACGACGGCCGGGTTAGGTGGAGCCGGAACGAGTATTGCCGGAGCCGACCTAGTCAGATTTAATCTCACTAATACGAACGACGTAGACACGGCGGGCGAAATCGACACTCGCTTGGACGCCCAGAATGGCACCTTCAACGGTGGTGTGTTTGTCCTGGCCTACACAGACGTCGCTGGCACCGATCAGGTCGCCTTGTATTACGACGCCGATGCCAATGACACTGGGGGTGGAGCTGGGGCAACGCTCGTTGCAAGATTCAGCAACTACACAAGCGTGACCGCTGTTGGTGCTCCCAACATAGTCGCCGACTATGTGGTGGCGCCTGCCGGTGTGGCCGGCTCACCGATAAACCTGGCACTCGAATATCCTGCTGACGCTGCCGGGGAAGTGACCGTTACGATCTGTGGCGTGCCTGCCGGTTGGATGGTGAGCCAGGGCACGGACAACGGAAATGGCACCTGGACGGTCCGGACCAGTGACGTGTCCACGCTCACCGTTACCACGCCCGCGGAGTTCGCAGGCGCCATGGCACTCAGCGTCACAATGACCTGGACCAACGCCGATGGCACGGACGGCTTCTCGGTGCTCACCGACAACGTCGAAGCCTTTGCCCCCGGCAATCCGATCTTCGCCATCTCCAGCGACGACAACCTGACCGGCTCCAGCGGCCAAGACCTGTTCGTGTTCTCCCAGCCGATCGGCCATGATGTGATCTATAGCTTCGACGCTGCCTCCGATCAGATCGATCTGATTGGCTATGCCGACTTCACTGGCTTCGGCGACATCCAGGCGCATACGGCAAACGACGCGGCCGGCAACGCGGTGATCACGCTCGCTGACGGTCAAACGATCACGCTGAATGGGATCGATGCCGCTTCGCTCACCGCTGATGACTTCGTCTTCGACCAGACACCGGTCACGGAGAACATCGGCCACATGGTGATCAGCAATGGCGCGATTCTGCCGCTGAGCGGCATCATCGAAAACACCGGCACGATCGAATTGAACTCGACGGGTGCCGAAACCGACCTTCAGCTTATCCAGTATGGCATCACGCTAGAAGGCGCCGGGCAGGTCATCCTGTCTGATAGCTCCGAAAACGTAATCACCGGAACGGTCTCGGACGTCACGCTGACGAACGTGGACAACACGATCTCCGGCGCAGGCCACCTTGGTGACGGAATGATGATCCTGGTCAACCAAGGCACGATCATCGCCACCGGCACCAATTCACTCGAAATCGATACCGGTGCAAACACAGTTCTTAACTCCGGAACACTCGAAGCGACCGGCAGCGGCGGGCTGGTGATCGACAGCAACCTCGATAACTCCGGATTGCTGTGGGCGAATGGAGCAGACATCACGCTCAACGGCAGCGTAACTGGCGGCACTGCATTGATCGATGGTGTAGCCACGATCGAGTTCGAAGCAGCCTCATCTGTAAACGTAACGTTTGATGCCGAAGCGACTGGAACGCTCAGGCTCGGCGACTCCTTCGACTTCAGCGGAATTGTCTCGGGATTTAACGAGGATGATCAGCTCCATCTGCTCGATGTCACGTTTGGAGAAGGCACCAACGTAAGTTACGTTGAGAATTCGGAGGAGACCGGCGGAACCCTAACGGTGAGCGACGGCGTTCACACCGCCAACATCTCGTTGCTCGGCGACTACTCTGCGGACGGCTTCACATTTGCGGCAGACGCCACGACGGGTACACTTCTGTCATACCGTGATGATCTGATCTAGCAGCGTTCGACAGAAGCATTGCAGTGCGCAACTGACGGGGCGATGCCCGACGATTGGCCCGAGAACGCGAGAAAGAGTATGATCAGGATAGGGGCAGGCCTGGCCCGGAGCGTTCATGAATGGCGATCAGGATCAGCGAGGTAAAGTCATCCAGGCTCTCGGACGACCGGAAGGAGGTCATCGTCGGTGGAAGCGGGAAGTATATTGGCGACGTGGAGCTCAAGATTGCGCGCGAGTGTGTCGACGATTTTATCGATGCGCTGGTCAGCGCGCGAAGCACGCTTGGGTCGACCCTTGCAGTGGCTGTTCCCGGTGCGGGCTCCGCCATGGTACCCAAGCGAAATGCTCGCTCGGGGGGCAACCAGAATGAAGTCAGGTTTGAAGTCCCGAAGACCTTCGCCGTGACGGCGGACACCGAGGGCAGGGGCCTGGTCCTACTTATTCTCAATCACCGGCTGGAAAACCAGGAAGGGTATGCGCTGAGCCCGGATGCTGCAAAGCAAGTGGCTGAGGGGCTGACCAAGAGCGCGGACGCGCTGCTCGCCGATCGCGACAGCCAATAAGGCCGCGCCCGGCAACCTCTTTACTGGACGCCAGCGTCGGAGGCGCCAGGAACTGGTCGGCAGAGCTCTCGTAGGTGCTGTCCACCGGTAGCGCTGGCGGCTTTTCAAGAAAGCAGGAGAGAGAAAGACCCCCGAACGCCGTTGCCGGCAACGCAATTAGCGTCGGCGCAGCGGACGGTCGTAGGCGACGATCGCCACGTCAGGAAAGGCGCTCTCGATCTCAAGGATCTCATCAAGAGCGGCAGGATCCAGACGCGCTGCGACGATCCGATTGCAAAGACCCCGACCCACTTCCGCTTCGTGCCGGGCGCGATAGGCCATCAGATAGACGCCAAGCCGATCTCCGGCCTGCGCCAGTTGGCGACCCTCATCTGCGCTTGGCACGTACCATTCCGACGTATCGATTTCGGCGAGTTCGCAAGCCTCGAATTGGTCGAGAATCGGTAATCGCCCGCCGCGCGTATCCGGCCAGACTCCGGTCACTTCACGGGTCTCCTGCGGTTTTTGCGTTGACATCAAACTGTGATGCATTGGACCATGGCGCAAGCGTTCATCCCACTCGGTCACTCAAAATAATAAGAAGTTGAAAATGATGATCCTTTATTCCGGACCGCTCAGCATGTTTGGCGCCAAGGTCCAGATCGCCCTGATCGAGAAGGCAATCGATTTCCAGCTCGTCATGGTGTCATACGATCGCGACCGCGGCTACGAACCGAAACATCCCGAGGTGCTGCGGGTCAATCCGAAGCGGCAGGTGCCGGTGCTGATCGACGGTGACGTGGAGATTTTCGATTCGACACAAATATTCGAGTACCTGGAGGACGTGCAACCGGCGCCGCCGCTGTGGCCCCGCAAGCCGGCAGCGCGGGCCGCCGCACGCCTGCTCGAGATGAAGTCCGATGAAATCTACTTCCCGCACGTCGTTAAGTTGATGGGACTGCAGGACACGCCCGACGACCCGGCCGCAGTCGCAGCACGTGAACGTGCGTCACGCTATTACCTGGAGATGGATGCGCTTCTGGCTGATCGCGAATGGCTCGCCGGCGATTACAGCTTCGCTGACATTGCCTTCTACATGGCTGCCTTGTTCGGCGAACGCATGGGAGCGGTGCTGGGGCAGGAGACACCGAGGTTGCTTGCGTGGCGCGAGCGCATGACCTCGCGGCCCGCGGTGATGCCGGTTGTCACCGCGCTGGCGCGTTATCTGTCGAGTGAGGGGCGACCGGTGCCGGGGTGGCTCGGTGCAGCCGTGAGATAGCCGAGCGCCGTTCACCCCAGGCGCCAACGCGCATCATGAGCCGCGACACGGTCCAGGCGGGTTATCGATAAGCTACATCCATTCCGCCCCTTCCTGCGGCCTGGATTGAGCGGTATCAAGGAGCCGCTCGGGCGGTAAGCTGTTGCCCCCGACGCCAGCAGGGGTCGTTACATGGCATTTGAACTTTTCCAACTGACCGGCCAACGGGCGCTCATTACCGGCTCGTCGCAGGGCATCGGCTTCGCGCTGGCGCAGGGCCTTGCCGAACACGGCGCCGAGATCGTCCTCAACGGCCGGGACGCCGGCAAGCTGGAGGCGGCCGGGGCGAAGCTCAAGTCCGCCGGACACAAGGTGTCGCTCGCCGGCTTCGACGTCACGAACGCGCAGGCCGCCAAGGATGGCGTCGGGGCGATCGAGCAGAATACCGGGCCGATCGATATCCTGATCAATAACGCCGGCATGCAGTTCCGCTCGCCGCTGGAGGATTTTCCCGTCGAGAGATGGGAGCAATTGCTCGCCACCAATATTTCGAGCGCGTTCTATGTCGGCCAGGCCGTCGCCCGCCACATGATCCCGCGCGGCCGGGGCAAGATCATTAACATCGCCTCGGTGCAGAGCGAGCTCGCGCGCCCGGGCATTGCGCCCTACACCGCAACCAAGGGGGCGATCAAGAACCTGACCCGCGGCATGTGCACCGACTGGGCCAAATACGGCCTGCAGGTCAACGCGCTCGCGCCGGGTTACTTCAAGACCCCGCTCAACCAGGCGCTGGTGGACAATCCGGAATTCTCGGGCTGGCTCGAAAAGCGAACCCCTGCCGGACGCTGGGGCAATGTCGAGGAGTTGGTCGGCGCCGCCGTGTTCCTGTCCGGCAAGGCGTCGTCCTTTGTCAACGGGCACACGCTCTATGTCGATGGCGGAATCACCACCAGTCTGTAAGGTTGGCGCCGCGGGAGTTCCACCATGAAAGCTGTCGTCATCCATGCCGCCCGCGATCTGCGGGTCGAGGAACGCGAACCCGAGGCCGCCGGCGCGGGACAGGTCGAGATCGCCGTCGAGGCCGGCGGCATCTGCGGCTCGGATCTGCATTATTTCAACCATGGCGGCTTCGGCACGGTGCGGGTGCGCGAGCCGATGATCCTCGGTCACGAAGTGGCCGGGACCATCAAGGCACTTGGGGCGTCGGTATCGGGGCTTGCGATCGGCGACCGCGTCGCCGTGTCGCCGAGCCGGCCCTGCAACGCCTGCGACTATTGCCTGAAGGGCCAGCAGAACCATTGCCTCAACATGCGCTTCTACGGCAGCGCGATGCCGATGCCGCATATCCAGGGTGCGTTTCGCCAGCTCCTCGTCGCGGAAGCCTGGCAATGCCACAAGGTCGCCGACGGCATCTCGATCAACGAGGCGGCTTTTGCGGAACCGTTCGCAGTTGTCCTGCATGCGGTCAACCGCGCCGGATCGCTGCTCGGCAAGCGGGTGCTGGTGACGGGATGCGGCCCGATCGGCGCCCTGGCGATTGTGGCGGCACGTCTGCACGGTGCGCGGGAGATCGTTGCGACCGACGTCATGGCCGCGGTTCTCCAGAAAGCGCTTGGGCTCGGCGCCGACCGGGTGATCAATGTCGCTGACGCCCCCGATCAGCTCGGCGCCTATTCGGCCAACAAGGGCTATTTCGATGTCCAGTTCGAGGCGTCCGGCAACGAACGGGCGGTCCGCTCGGGGCTGGAGGTGCTCAAGCCGCGCGGCATCCTGGTCCAGCTCGGCCTCGGCGGCGACGTTTCGATCCCGCAGAACATGGTGGTGGCCAAGGAGATTGAGATGCGCGGCACCTTCCGCTTCCATGAAGAATTCGGTCTCGCCGTCGACCTCATCAACCAGAAGCGGGTGGATCTGGCGCCGCTGCTGACCGGTGTTTTTGGACTGGAAGAGGCGATACACGCCTTCGAGGTTGCGGGAGATCGCAGCCGATCCATGAAGGTTCAGCTAAGCTTCTGAAGATATCGGACAAAGATAATAGGGGGAGTACAAAATGAAGCTCGTACGTCTGTTGGCTGCGGTGGCTTGCCTGATCCTGTTTCAGGCTTCTGCAATGGCGCAGGAAGTGTCGCTGCGTCTCGTGTCGGCCTTTCCGGAAAACAGCTTTTACGTTTCCCATCTTTTGAAGTGGGTGAAATCGGTAAACGAGCGCGGCAAAGGGGTCCTGCAGATAAACTTCATTGGCGGGCCGCGCGCCATTCCCACATTTGAAGTCGGTAATGCCGTGAAGACGGGGGTCGTCGATATCGCCATGTCGACCGGGGCCTTTTACACCAACGTCATGCCCGAATCCGACATGTTGAAGCTCACTGAAAGGTCTGTCGCCGAACAACGGAAGAACGGGGCCTTCGACTACATCAACAAGGTGTGGAACGAGAAAGCCAACATGCAGTACCTGGCACGGATGGTCGAGAACCAGCCGTTCCATCTCTATCTCAACAAGAAGATCGACAAGGCGGACCTTACCGGCCTCAAGATCCGGATCACGCCGGTTTATCGCGAGTTTTTTCAGGCGCTCAATGCGAATGTCGTCACGACGGCGCCAGGTGAAGTCTATACGGCGCTGGAGCGAGGGGTGGTTGATGGCTATGGCTGGCCGATCGGCGGGTTGTTCGACCTGAACTGGCAGCAGCACACCAAATTTCGCGTCGATCCGGGCTTTTACGATGCGGAGGTTTCCATCATCGTCAATTTGGACAAATGGAAGAGCCTTACCGAGAAGCAGCGCGAACTCCTGAATGGCATGGCGCTGGAGCTGGAGGCAGGCAACGGCTTCTGGAAGCAGTACGCTGTCGATGAGGAAAAGCGACAGGCGGATGCCGGCATCCAGACGATCAAGCTGGATGGCGACAAAGCGAAGGTCTTCGTCGATACTGCTTACAGCGTCGCCTGGGCCGCTGCGATCAAGGCGAGTCCGGCGCATGCTGAAAAGCTGAAAGCATTGTTCGGCAATCGCTGATATTGCGACATCCGCCAGTGTCGAGAGTGTGATCTATGGATGTGCTGGATCGGTCGATTGGCAAACTTTGCCTCGCGTTGGTATCCTTGGCATGTGTGTTGCTGTTTGGGATGATGCTGGCCATTTGCGTTGACGTATTCCTTCGCAACGTGGCCGTGCCCGGGATGCCCCGAGGGTTTGCCTTGGCCAGCGACTTGTCTGAGTCTGCGATCTATCTGATGACCTTGCTGGTGGCGCCATATCTGTTGCGAAGCGGTCGCCATATCCGGATTGATCTCCTGCTCCACATGGTGCCGGCGCGGATCGGCTGGCTGATGGAGTTGCTTGCTGCCTGCGCGATGCTCGTTTGTTGCCTCGCGATTGTCTGGTACGGCTTCATTGTTACCGCGCGCAGTGCGGGCAGCGACGCCATGCTCATCAAGACCGTCGTCTATCCGGAGTGGTGGAGCCTGGCGCCGCTGCCGTGTGTGTTCGTGCTGTTGTCGCTCGAGGCGATCTTCCGGCTGCGAAGCCTTCTCGACGGACCTCGGCAGCCGCGCAACGAGCAGGTGTCGGTGTCATGATGAGTTGGGAAGCGGCCGCCTGGTTGCTGCTAGGCGGATCAACCGTTCTGATGTTCGCCGGACTGCCGGTCGGCTTCGCGTTTCTCCTCATCAATCTGATCGGAGCTTTCCTCTTTATGGCCGGTGAAGCCGGCCTGTCCCAGCTCGTGCGCAGCTCGGTCTCCTCGATCACCACGTTCTCCCTGACGCCGATTCCGCTCTTTGTCCTGATGGGCGAAGTGCTTTTTCACACCGGTTTGGCGGTCAAGGTCATCGACGGCATCGAGAGGGTTATCAAGCACGTCCCGGGCAGACTTGCGGTGGTCGCGGTCGTGGCGGGAACCGTGTTCAGCGCGATTTCGGGTTCGACCATCGCAACGACGGCGATGCTCGGCAGCCTGATGGTGCCGATCATGCTGTCGAGGGGCTATCATCCCACGATGGCAACGGGCCCCATCATGGCGATCGGCGCGGTCGATATGCTGATTCCGCCGAGCGCCCTTGCCGTTCTGTTGGGGAGTCTCTCCGGCATTTCGATCTCCAAGCTCCTCATCGGGGGAGTTATGCCGGGCATCATTCTTTCGGTTCTCTTCGTCGGTTGGATTATCCTGCGCACGTTGTTCAAGCCGGAATTGGCGCCCGATAGCGATTTCAAGGAATACAGCGGATGGGCGAGGTTCAGTCCGCTCGTCCTCTATGTGGTGCCGCTGGTTTCGATCTTCGGGCTTGTCGTCGGTGCGATGGTGGCCGGCTGGGCAACGCCGACGGAGTCTGCTGCGATCGGCGCTTTCGCGACGATCGTCCTCGCGGGAGTCTACCGAGCGTTGACGCCGAAAGTTCTGTGGCAATCCCTGCATGGCACGGTGCTTATTTCCGGGATGATTCTCTTCATCATCATCGGAGCAACGACCTTTTCTCAAATACTGTCGTTTTCCGGCGCCACGAATGGCATCGTCAACATCATCACGCAAAGCGGGCTTTCGGCCAACGCTCTCGTCATCGTCATGTTGTTGATCCTGATCGCGCTCGGCGTCTTCATCGATCAGGTCAGCATGATGCTGATCACGCTTCCCATCTTCATGCCGCTGGTGAACTCACTTGCGATCGACCCGGTGTGGTTTGGGGTGCTGTTCCTGATCTGCATGCAACTGGGAATGCTGCTGCCGCCCCACGGCCTGTTGCTGATGACGATGAAGGGGGTGACGCCGCCTCAAGTATCGATGGGGCATATCTTCCAGGCGGTCGTGCCATACCTCGTCATCAGCATAGCAGTTCTCGCGCTGGTCTATCTCGTGCCTGGAGTGGCGACCTGGATGACGAAGGCGTTGTAACGCATGAGACCTGGCAGGGTACCGGCAAAGGATCGTCCTGGCCGCATCGCCAGGCTCCCTTGGTTTAAGCGAAACGCAACATGACCGATTGGGTATACTCAAGAAGGATTACTGAGTTCCCTCGATTTCGGCGGTGTGATTGTTGAGGACGACAATGGTCCCGCTACGGCTCAGCGCCGGACAGCGGTTTCCAGGAACTCCTGCACCGAGAGCGGCACCTCATCGAATTCAGGAAAGCGCCGGCGCAACTCGTCGGCAATATCCACCGTGACGTCGCGCGACCAGCCCTCGGCTGTATTGAAGGCGACGATCCGCACCGGATGGCTAAACTGGTCTTCCAGGAGACGGCGGATGACAGCCTCGCGGTCGGTGCCTTCCTCGTCTGCCTCGCACCAGGCGCGTCCGAGCCTGCCAAAATCGTTTAGCACGAGATAGATGTCGTGATCGCCGCGATGGGGCACGATGGACGGGGAGCGAGGCATGCGGAGTAACTCCCGCAAAAAAAGGGTATGGAACCTTACCCTGTTGCAATCCTCTGTGTTTGGAAAATTCGAGGTAAATCAAACGGATGATAGATGAGGGGGCGACCCGAGCCTATGCTCACGCCGCTGGGCTTTCAGCGCATCTGGTCCAGCAAGCCTTGGCCTCAGCTCGCAAGCCTCCGAGCTGGGGCTTTTTCCTTCCATGAACAGTGGCGCCGCCCTGAGCGTTTCCAGAGCCTGAGGTGCCAAAACGACTTCGGTTGCTGAAGTCCCGGTGACGACAACCACGCATCGCGATGAGCGGTAGTGTCGGCTGCCTGATCTTTTTCGATGGCCTTCGCAGCAGAGGCCGGCATCGTCGCAGCCTGGGCTCCAGCCGTGCCGGCTCGGCTTCGATGTTTCTCGCGATCATCGCCATCGCAAGGCGCCTAGCACTGCAAACGACGCAGAGCAGTGCTTCCATTTTATGAGGGAAGATCCTGTCCTTGTGCCTTTCGCGTAACACTCGCCAGGAAAGAAGTCTGAGGACACTTGTGCGGGGTGTCCGTTGCTCGATCGTTACCTAAATCTGCGACCTAAGATTCGAACGGTTGCGGAGCAAGGCCTGGCGAGGGCCACTCCGAAAGAGCAGGCAAGCAGAGCATGAAGATATTCAACAGCACGGTTCTTGGCACGGCAGCATGTCTTGTCGCCTTCAGCGGAGCCCAGGCGGCGGATCTTCCAGTCAAGGCCAAGGCGGTCGAATATGTCAGGATCTGCTCGCTTTATGGAAACGGCTTCTACTTCATCCCAGGTACCGACACCTGTATCAAGCTCGGCGGTTACATGCGCGCCGATGTCACCTTCAACGGCGGCGGCATTCAGGGCACCCCGGCCTGGAGTGGCCTGGCGGGTCAAAAAAGCCGGCTGAGCAACTATTATTTCGCTCGCGCCCGCGAAAACCTCAACGTCGACACCCGCACCGCGACCGAATACGGCGTGGTCCGTACCTACTTCGATGTGAATTTTTCCTGGACCACAGGTACCTATGCCGCTGCCGCCGCTGGTGGCGTCGGTGGCACCACGTACTCTGCGTCGCCGCTTAACCAAGCCGACGGCGCTACCTCAGGCGGCGGGTTCGGCGTCAACTTCGCGTTCATCCAGTTCGCCGGCTTCACGATCGGCAGGGCGGTATCGATGTTCGACGCACCCTTCGCCGGCTATCCCGCCAACATCACTGACGCGCTCCTCGGCGGCCACTCCGATCAAACCGGCGTGAACCAGTTTTCCTATACGGCCGATTTCGGTCAGGGCATTAGCGGTACAGTCTCGCTGCAGGATCAGGTCACCTACTACCAGACCAATTTGTGGAACGCGTCGGGCCTCACTGCGGCCGGCTTCGCGGCCGGCGCCTATGGCGTCAATAATTTCGGCGGCACGCGGTCTCCCGACATCGTCGGCATGCTTCGCGTCGATCAGGCCTGGGGCATGTTCCAGGCCTCGGTAGCCGCGCACGACATCAACGCGGGCTACTACGGCCCGGCGGAAACCTCAGGCCATCCCAGCAACAAGTGGGGCTGGGCCGGTCAGTTGGCCATGACGATCAAGAACCTGCCGACCGGCAAGGGCGACGACATCGATATTTCATTCGGCTATTCGGACGGTGCCAGCCGTTACGTCTGGCAGAGTCTGGTCGCACCCACCGTCGCGATGTATGGCAGCAGCGGCCTGGCTGGCGCTTACCAAGGCCTGAGTATTGGGGGTGTGTCTGACGGCATTTTCACGACCGGCAATGGGATCGAGACGACCAAACTGTGGGGCTTTCGTACTGGTTACACGCACAACTGGAACAGCCAGTGGAATTCAGCGCTGTTCGGCTCCTACACGTCGGTCAGCTACAATGCCACGGCAAGAGGTTATATCTGCGCCACCGTCGCCACCTTCCTGACACCCGGCTCGACCTGCAATCCGAACTTCAACGTCGCGCAGATCGGCACCAACACGCGCTGGTCCCCGGTGAAAAACCTCACCTTCACGGGTGAGCTGATGTACACGCATGTGGATCAGCAATATTCCGGCCTCGCCGCCTTGCCGGCCGTCAGTGTCAAGCCGGCAGCCCTGTACGAACTCAAGGACCAGGGCACATTGTCACTCGCCTTCCGCGCCCAGCGTAACTGGTAGGACGGGCCTATGCTTGCGGCGGGTTGCTCATCTCGCTGAGCGCCTGCCGCACGGCTTCCACCAGGTCCAGGGCCACCGGCGAGGGACTGCGCTGCGGCGGGAACACCGCGGCGAATTCGAAATCGATCCGCGGCAGGAAAGGCCGGGCCACGACGCCCCGGTTCTCGAACTCCTGCGCCGTGAACGGGTCGCAGATCGCGACGCCAAGTCCGGATGACACCAGCCCGCACATGATTTCCGAGAGGCTGGTCTCGACCCGGAGAACCCGGCGGACATCGTCGCGATTGAAAGCCTGGTCGATCAGATGCCGGCCGGTCGATCCCGACGTCAGGGACACGAAGGTCTCGCCTTCGAAATCGCGCGGCTGCAGCGTGGCCTTGGCTGCGAGCCGGTGTCCGGTTGGCAGAACGGCGACGCGGGCCGGCGCCGGCAACCGTACGCTCGACAATCCCGCATGGGCGATCGGCACTTCGGCGAAGCCGATGTCACATTGGTTGTTCAACACCCAGTCGACCACAATCGGTGAGATCACGCCGAAGAACGACAGATTGAGGTTCGGCCGCTCCATCAGGAAGCGCCCGGACAGCCTCGGCAGATAGCCGTTGGACAGCGCCGGCAGGGCCGCGATCCGCAGCGTGCCGGTCCGGCGGCTGCGGATTTCTTCGGCTGCCGCCGTGATCCGCTCGAGACCGACAAAGGACCGTTCGACCTCCATGTAGAGCGCCGTCGCGGCAGCCCTCGGCACCAGTCCGGTGCCGCGCTTGTCGAACAGCTCCATTTTCAGCAGCGCCTGGAAGTCGCGCAGCAACCGGCTGACGGCCGGCTGCGTCACAGCCATCAGCTTTGCCGCTTCCGTCACGCTGCCCGTCAGCATCATCGCGCGGAAGGCTTCGACCTGCCGCGAATTGATCCGCGCCATCTTCTCTCCATCCATAATATTCCGGCATGAAGAGGGTGCCATTATTAATTGGACGACGAAAGCGTGGATTGCGATCTTTTTCATCAAGGTTGGAGGTAGCTGATTTTTTGGGCGACGTCGGTCGGGAGCGGACCGGTGAAGGCCAAATCTGCGCGCGGGTCCGACATAGCATCGTACCGCGGTACCGACAGGCGGTCAGAAGAGGATGCGCTCCGGGTGTCACCCAGCAAACGGATATGGAGATCGATCGATATGAAGCATCTCGCCCTTATCGGAGCCGTCAGCATTGCCGCGATCGCCTTAGCCCCGTCGGCGGGTTTGGCGCAGCAGAAGACGCTCTATGTCGCCGGTTACGGCGGCTCGTTTGAGAAGACGATCCGCGACGAGGTCATCCCGGCGTTCGAAAAGGCGAACGGCGTCAAGGTCGAATATGTCGCCGGCAACTCGACAGACACGCTCGCCAAGCTGCAAGCGCAGAAGGGTAACCAGCAGATCGACGTGGCGATCGTCGATGACGGTCCGATGTACCAGGCCATCCAGCTCGGCTTCTGCGGCAAGCTCGAAGGGCTTCCTGCCGATATCTACGACGCCGCACGCTTCAAGGACGACCGCGCGGTTGGCATTGGTCTGGTCGCAACCGGCCTGATGTACAATACCAAAATCTTCGCGGAGAAGGGCTGGGCGCCGCCGACCTCCTGGAACGATCTGAAGGATCCAAAGTACCAGAAGCAGCTGGTCATTCCGCCGATCAACAATACCTACGGCCTGCACACCTTGCTGATGCTCGCCCGGATGAATGGTGGCAGCGAGGCCAATGTCGACGCCGGCTTCAAGATCATCAAGGCTGACGTCAATCCCAACGTGCTGGCCTATGAGCCTTCGCCGGGCAAGATGACCGAGCTGTTCCAGTCCGGCCAGGCCGTGTTGGCCGTGTGGGGCACGGCCCGGGTCCAGAGCTTCGCCAACACCGGCTTCCCTGTCGACTTCGTCTATCCGAAGGAAGGTGCGGCCACGTTGCTGACGACCGCCTGTCCGATCACCAAGCCGAACGCATCGCCGCTTGCATCGGCATTCGTCAAGACGCTGCTCGAGCCGAAAATACAGCTCGTGCTGCTGAAGGACTACGGCTACGGCCCGGTATTGAAATCGGTCGTGGTCCCGCCGGAACTCGGCAAGATGGCGCCGATCGGCGAGCGCGCCGCGAAACTCTATACGCCCGACTGGACCGTCATCAACGACAAGCGCGAGGAATGGACCAAGCGCTGGAATCGCGAGGTCGAGCGCTGAGTTAAGACTCGGCGGCGGACACGATTTCGGCGATGGTCCGGCGCGACGCCGCAGGCCCATCGTCGCGCTTTGCCACAGCAGCACCCGGAAGCATCCATGTCCTTTCTTGAGCTCGAGCGTGTCGCAAAACAGTTCGGCACGCAGACTGTGGTCGATGACTTCAGTCTGACCGTCGGCAAGGGCGAGTTCGTCTCCTTCCTCGGTCCGTCGGGCTGCGGCAAGACCACGACGCTGCAGATGATCGCGGGTTTCCTCGATCCCTCGCGCGGAGCGATCCGGCTCGAGGGACACGACCTGACCGTGGTGCAGCCGGCCAAACGGGGGCTCGGCATCGTATTCCAGAGCTATGCACTGTTCCCGCATATGACGGCGGCCGAGAACGTCGCCTTTGGCCTCGAGATGCGGCGCGTGCCGCGGTCCGAGTGCCGCGAGCGCGTTCGCGCCACGCTGGCGATGGTCGGGCTCGCCGGCTACGAAGAGCGTTACCCGCGGCGGATGTCCGGCGGTCAGCAGCAACGCGTCGCGCTTGCCCGCGCGCTCGTGATCCGGCCGAGCGTGCTGTTGCTCGACGAGCCGCTGTCGAACCTCGACGCCAAGCTGCGCGAGGAGATGCAGATCGAGCTGCGCCAGATCCAGCGAAATCTCGGCACCACCACGATCCTCGTCACCCACGACCAGAACGAGGCGATGTCGCTGTCCGACCGGATTGTGGTGATGAGCCAGGGCCGCATCGAGCAGATCGGAACGCCGCAGGAGACCTACGAGCGGCCGGCGTCCGCCTTCGTGTCCCAGTTCCTCGGCAAGACCAATGACTTCGCGGCGACCATCGACCGGACCGCCACGCCGGGGCGGCTGATCGCGGGTTCCTGGAGCGCGCCGGCACCGGCTGGCCTTGCAGGTCCGGTGACGATCAGCATCCGCCCCGAGCGGATCGGCTTCTGTGACGCCGGGCTCGCGGCGAAGATCGTCACCCGCATCTTCCAGGGCAATCACTGGCTGTTCCAGTGCGAGAGCGAATGTGGCGCGGTGATCGTGATCCGCCAGAACGACGGCCAGCCGCAGCCCGCGGAGGGCGAGGCCGTTCGGCTCGCCTGGCGGCCGGAAGACATGAGCCTGCGCCGCGCCGGAGATGCCGCATGAGCGCGGCACCTGCGACGGACGGACGCGATGCGCGCACGGCGTGGCTCCTGACCGCGCCCGCGCTGATGCTGTTCGTCGGCGTTCTGGTGATTCCGCTCGCCATGACGGTGATGCTCTCGTTCCACGACTGGGGCCAGTACAAGGGCATCGAGCCGGTCTTCATCCTGAAGAACTGGCACGAGGTCGCGACCGATCCGTATTTTGCCGAGATGTTCTGGCGGACGTTCCGCATCGCGCTGCTGACGACGCTGATCACCGCCGTGCTCGGTGCGCCGGAGGCCTACATCCTCAACCGGATGAGCGGACGCTGGAAGAGCTTCTTCCTGCTGGTGATCCTTGGCCCGTTGCTGATCTCCGTGGTGGCGCGCACGCTCGGCTGGGCGCTGCTGTTCGGCGGCAATAACGGCCTCGTCAACAAGCTGCTGATGTCGCTCGGGCTGATCGGCTCGCCGCTGCCTTTCATGTTCACCGAGACCGGCGTCGTCATCGCACTCGCGCATGTGATGATGCCGTTCATGGTGCTGTCGGTCTGGGCCGCGCTGCAGCGCGTCGACCCGCAGATCGAGAACGCCGCGCTGTCGCTCGGCGCCGGCCCGTTCACGATCATCCGCCGCATCGTGTTGCCGCAGATCATGCCGGGCGTGTTGTCGGGCGCGATCATCGTGTTCTCGCTTTCCGCCAGCGCTTTCGCGACGCCCGCCATCATCGGTGGCCGCCGGCTCAAGGTTGCGGCGACGCTCGCCTATGACGAGTTCCTCAACACGCTGAACTGGCCGCTCGGTGCGGCGGTGGCGGTGCTGCTGCTGGTGGCGCTGGTGCTGATCGTCGTCGGCAGCAACGCGCTGATCGAGCGGCGCTATGCCGAGGTGTTCCGATGAGGACCAACGGCCCGCTCGCGCTGATCTTCCATACCATCTTCGTCGTCATCATGCTGGCGCCGATCCTGGTGGTCTGTCTCGTCGCCTTCACTCCCGAGGGCTATCTGTCGCTGCCGACCACCAGTTTCTCGCTGCGCTGGTTCAGGACGATCGCGAACTATCCCGAGTTCGTCCATGCGTTCTGGGTCAGCCTCGGGCTGGGCGCGCTATCCTCGCTGGTGGCGGTGCTGTTCGCGGTGCCGGCGGCGCTTGCCATCGCCCGTTACAGTTTTCGCGGCCGCGACACCCTCGCCGCGTTGTTCCTGTCGCCGCTGATGATCCCGCATGTCGTGCTCGGCATCGCCTTCCTGCGCTTCTTCACGGCGATCGGCATTGGCGGCAGTTTTGCAGGACTGCTGGTCGCGCATGTGGTGGTGGTGTTTCCGTTTGCATTGCGGCTGACGCTGGCCGCGGCGACCGGCATGGACCGTTCGATCGAGATGGCCGCGGTCTCGCTCGGCGCCGGCGACTGGACGCTGTTCCGCCGCGTGACGCTGCCGCTGATCCTGCCGGGCGTCATCAGCGGCTGGGCGCTGGCCTTTATTCAATCCTTTGACGATCTGACCATGACCGTCTTCCTGGCGACACCAGGCACCGAGACGCTGCCGGTTCGCATGTTCCTCTACATCCAGGACAACATCGATCCGCTGGTGACGTCAGTCTCGGCCAGCGTGATCGCGATCACCATGACCGCCCTGATCCTGCTCGACCGCTTCTACGGGCTCGACCGCGTGCTGGCCGGCAAGAACGACCCGGGGCGCTAGGAGAAGCCATATGTCAAAGGATTATGACGTCGCGGTCGTGGGCGGCGGATTGCTCGGCTCCGCTATCGCCTGGGGTCTTGGCCGGCTCGGAAAGAAGGTCGTTGTTCTCGACGAGGGCGACATCGCCAAGCGCGCCTCGCGGGCAAATTTCGCGTTGGTCTGGGTGCAGAGCAAGGGCCTCGGCATGCCGGCCTACACCGGCTGGACCATGCGGGCGTCCGAGACCTGGGGCAGGCTCGCCGCCGACTTGAAGGACCAGACCGGGCTCGACGTCGCCCTGCAGCAGAATGGCGGTTTCCACCTGACGCTTGGCGAGAACGAGTTTGCGCAGCGCGCACAGCTTGTCACGCGCATGCACAACCAGGTCGGCGCGGCTGATTACCGGATGGAGATGCTGTCGGCCTCCGAGGTCAAGAAGATGCTGCCGCTGATCGGGCCGGAGGTCTCCGGTGGCAGCTTCTGTCCCTGGGACGGGCACGTCAATTCGCTGCGCACTTTCCGCGCCTTCCACACCGGGCTGAAATTGTTCGGCATCGAATACTTTCCCGAGCGGCCGGTCTCGGCAATCGCGCGGCGCGGCGGCGAATTCCACCTCTCGACATCGCAGGGCGAGATCCGTGCCGGCAAGGTCGTGCTCTCCGCCGGCAACGCCAACCAGTCGCTGGCGCCGATGGTCGGCCTGTCGGCGCCAATGGGTCCGACCCGCGGTCAGATCGTGGTGACCGAGCGTACCATGCCGTTCCTGCCGCATCCCCTGACCACCATTCGCCAGACCGACGAGGGCACGGTGATGATCGGCGACAGCAAGGAAGATCAGCTCGACGATCGCACGCTGAACCATGCGGTCAGCGCTGTGATGGCGGATCGGGCGCAGCGCACGTTTCCGCATCTGGCGCGCCTCAACGTCGTGCGCACCTGGTCCGGCATCCGCGTGATGCCGCAGGATGGTTTCCCGATTTACGATCAGTCGGAGAGCGCGCCGGGCGCGTTCGTCACCTGCTGTCATTCCGGCGTGACGCTGGCTTCCAACCACGCCTTCGAGATCGCGCGTATGGTGGCGGCGGGCGCGCTCGAACCGGAACTGGTCGGCGCGTTCTCGGCCCGCCGCTTCGACGCCAACCATGCTGCGACCGGCAGCGGCTATTACTGACATCGACACGACCCGAAGGGGCGAAGAGGCAGCCAATGTTCAAACGATCCGATCAGGACAGCAGACGATCCGTGCACATCGTCGTGGACGGGGCCGCCGTCGCGGCGCGCGAGGGCGATACGGTGTCCGCAGCGTTGCTCGCCTCCGGCCGTGACGTGCGCCGCGCGACCGCGGTGAGCGGCGCGCCGCGCTTGCCCTATTGCATGATGGGCGTGTGCTTCGACTGCCTCGTCACCATCGACGGCGTCGGCAATCGGCAGGGCTGCCTCGTGCCCGTCGCCGAGGGCATGCAGATCGAGATCCAGAAGGGCAAGCGGGAGATCGGCCGATGAACACGACTGCCAGGCGCGAAAGTTATGATGTCGTGGTGATCGGGGCAGGGCCCGCCGGGCTCGCCGCCGCCACGACCGCGGCCGAGGCTGGCCTGTCGACGCTGCTGCTCGACGAGAACGCCGGTCCCGGCGGCCAGGTCTGGCGCGCCATCGCCTCGACCCCGGTGACGGAACGCGACCATCTCGGCGCCGACTATTGGGCGGGCGCCAAACTTGTCGAGGCGGTGCGATCAAGCGGCGCCGAAATCATCCACCGCGCGACGGTCTGGAGCCTCGACCGCAATCTCGAAATCGGCGTGTCGCTCGGCGGCGCGTCGTTCTTCGTCAAGGCGCGTCGTGTAATTCTGGCGACGGGCGCGCTGGAGCGGCCGTTTCCGATTCCCGGCTGGACCCTTCCGGGCGTGATGACCGCAGGCGCCGCGCAGACGATGCTGAAATCGTCGGGCCTCGTGCCGGACGGGTCGACGGTGATCGCCGGCCAGGGGCCGCTGCTGTGGCTGCTCGCCGCGCAGATCCTACGCCTCGGCGGTCGTATCGACCGCATCCTCGATACGACCGAGCGTCGAAATTATTTTGCCGCGCTGCCTCACGCCTTCGCCTTCATGACGTCGCCCTATTTCGCAAAGGGTTTTGCGTTGATGAGGCAGGTGCGCGCCAAAGTGCCTGTCGTGTCTGGCGTCACCGAACTCGCTGCCGCCGGTGACGGCGAGCTCGCAACCGTAACCTATCTGTCCGGCGGCCGGCGCGAGACTGTTCCGGCCGAGTTGCTGCTGCTGCACCAGGGCGTGGTGCCCAACGTCAATCTCGCGATGGCAACTGGGATCGAACATCGCTGGGATGATTTGCAGCTGTGCTGGTCGCCGGTGCTCGACCGCGACGGCAACACGTCGGTCGAAGGCATCGCGATCGCCGGCGACGGGGCCGGGATCGGCGGCGCGGAAGCCGCCATTGTCCGCGGCCGTATCGCCGCACGCGCTGCGGTCGAGGCGCTGGCGCCCACGGCTGCTGCCAGGCTCGCGCCGATGGCAACCTTCAGGGGTGCGCTGGTAAAGGCTGAGCGCGGCCGCATTTTCCTCGACACGCTGTTCCGTCCGGCCCCGCAATTTCGCATCCCCTCTGGCGACACCATCGTCTGCCGCTGCGAGGAGGTATCGGCCAAGGACATTCTTGACGCCGTCGCGATCGGTGCGACCGGTCCCAACCAGCTCAAGGCCTATCGCCGCACCGGCATGGGTCCCTGCCAGGGCCGGCTCTGCGGCCTGACCGTCACCGAGCTGATGGCGCAGGCCCGCGGCAAGACGCCTCAGGAGATCGGCTACTACCGGCTGCGTGCGCCGGTGAAGCCGATCACGCTGGCGGAACTGGCGGCGGTGCCGAAGACCGATGCCGACGTCAATGCGGTGGTGCGCGGATGACCAAGCTTGCGGATGCCATCATCATAGGTGGCGGTATCCACGGATGCTCGACCGCGCTTCATTTGTGCCTCGCCGGCATGAAGCCGGTGCTGATCGAGAAGGACTATGCCGGCCGCCACGCTTCGGGCGTCAATGCCGGCGGCGTCCGCCAGCTTGCACGGCATGTCGCCGAGATCCCGCTCTCGATCCGCTCGATGGGAATCTGGGAGCGGATCGAAGCGCTGGTCGACGATAGCTGCGGCTTCGAAAGCCACGGCCAGGTGCTGGTCGCCGAGAACGCCGCCGAATTCGATGCCTGTCGCGCGCGCGTCGCCGAGCTGAACGCGCTCGGCTTCACCCACGAGGAGCTGATCGATGGGCCTGAGCTGCGGCGGCTGGTGCCGGCGGTGGCGGAGACTTGCCCCGGCGGCGTGGTGTCGCGGCGCGACGGCGCGGCCGAACCGGCCCGAACCACCACCGCGATCCGCCGCAAGGCCGAAGCGCTCGGCGCAACCGTCGTTGAGGGCGTCGCCGCAACCAACATTCGAAAGCAGGACGGGCTGTGGCAGGTTGATGTCGGTGCCGATAGCTATGCGGCGCCGGTGCTCGTCAATGCCGCCGGTGCCTGGGCCGGCCGCATCGCCGCTGATCTTGGCGAGCCGGTGCCGGTCGAAACCGTGGCGCCGATGCTGATGATCACCTCCCGCGTGCCGCATTTCATCGATCCCGTCGTGATCCTGCGCGGCCGCAAGCTGTCCTTCAAGCAGTTCGCCAACGGCACGGTGCTGATCGGCGGCGGCCATCTGGCGACGCCGGACCAGGATCGCAACGAGACGGTGCTGGACTGGCGCAGTCTCGCCATCAGCGCCCGCACCGTGTTCGAATTATTTCCCGTGATGCGCAGCGCCACCATCGTGCGCGCGTGGGCCGGCATCGAGGCTCGCACAAAAGACGAACTGCCCGTCTTCGGCCCGAGCGCCCGCCACGCAGGGCTCTATCACCAGTTCGGTTTTTCGCTGCACGGCTTCCAACTCGGCCCCGGCGCCGGCGCCGTAATGACGGAGCTGATCGCGAGTGGCGGCACCCAGACCCGGATCGGCGATCTCGGCATCGAGCGCTTTCATTCTTCCACACCCTAGAACCAAGATGAGGACATCATGAACATCATCCGCAACATCCGCACCCCGATCATGCACCGCGCCGTTGAAGCCAACGGGTTCGTCTTCGTCGGCGGCACGATCGCCGACGACACCAGCGTCTCGATGGGCGAGCAGACTCGCAACATCCTCGGCAAGATCGCGGGCTATCTGAAGGAGGCGGGCACGGATCGATCGCGCGTCGTCAGCGCCTCGATCTTTGTGACGGATCTCTCGAAGAAAAAGGAGATGGACGCGGCCTGGACCGAATTCTTTGGCGACAATTTGCCGGCGCGCGCCACCGTCGGCGTGGCCGATCTCGGTGGCGGCGCCTTGATTGAGGTCGTGGTCACCGCGCTCAAGGGCTGAGGCGCGCATTTCCCTCTCGTTTCATCGGCTGACCGGTGAAACGAAGGGGACCCGTGCGGGTTGCGGTTATTCTTCCGCTGGGCCGGCAAGGCTGCGACGGAGGCGCTGGGTTTCGCGCCACGTCTCATGAGCCTGTTTGCCAAAACGAGCGAGCCTGGCTGCGACCTGCATGATGATGAGTGTGACCATGGCTATCGGCCCGCCCTTGAGAACAAGCGATCGATTTGGCGCTCGGCATCATCTGACAGTTGTTGCAGCCCGTGGTCGGTAACGTACGTCTCAACGGCGCGGGCAGCCCGTCGCTCATTGGATTCGATACGAGCGCGCAACAATCTTGCAAAAAATGAAGTCTTTTCGGTCGGGGCAGAAAGCCAGGCCCCAGTGGTTAATACGTTCGCCATTAGATGGCTCCTTTTCGGAGTTGTCCTTGGGGCGAATTTCCTACCTGAGCCAGAGATAAGGGGTGCTGCGCGTAATGCGAGATCAAATTACGCGCATCATGCATGAATTTTTGCCGCATCATGCGAGTGACGATGCGGTCACATCGCGCGACGCCAATCCAGCGGCAAAGGTTAACGGCGCGCTAACTTCCAGCCGCCATTCCCAATCGGCCGATGCCCGGAAATTTCAGCGCCGGCCGGCGAATATCGAACCCCAGCACCGCGCCGAGGAAATTGATCTCGAAGCCTTCGATCCATCCGACGGTGAGGCCGAGATAACCTCCGAGCGACGCAAAAACGCCGGTGCCGGAAGCCGTCAGTCCGAATGACTTGCCCTCGTAGGGATAGTCTTTCCCGATCGCGGTGGGCGGCAGCACGGCCATCAGTTCGGGGACCGCATTGAGGACGGCCTGCACGAACGTGTTGGAGTTCGGACCCGGCCACGGGCTGTAGTCGCCATAGGCCCGGAATCGATAATTTTCGACGACGTGACGGATCTTGGGAATGAGGCGACTTGCTTCCTCACCATCGACCGCGACGATGGTTTCGGGGGTGGCGCCGAACCAGCGCGCATCGGCCGCGAAGCCGTTGGTCCGGATCGGCTCGCCCCAGGCGGTGTAGTCATAACGGGTGTAGGTCGCGGCGTTCGGCTCCTTGATGACGATCCAGGTGTGGATCGCGAAGATCGCCTTCCACCGCAGCGTGCGCGCGCCATAAATGCGAATCACCGCATCGGGATGGCGGGATGCCTCGGGCAAAAGCCCGGCGCTGGAGCGGTCCGCCGTCTGCCAGCCCCCGCGGGGTTCAGCGGAAAAATAGCGGGCCGCCGATACACCGATCGGGAAAAAAACCAACGACAGGAAGATGATGACTAGTTTGATCAAGGGGGCAGCTGGCGTGATTGATAGGACGGACTACGATCCCTCATATAGTCCGCAACTTTGTTTGCGCCAGTTTGGTACCCGGACTGGGCCCGGACAAAAAATCGCGAAAACAACCCCATGCAACGTAGAACGGGCTCCTGGTCACGCCACCCGGGCTGCGCTGCGTCCCGTTAGGCCAGATTGTGAACCCATGCCTCCGGATAAAGCGCATAAGCGTCGCCACGGCGTGCAAGGCGCGAAAATGCGGGGAAATGCAGGTGCATCCCGGCGATCAAGATGCCGTCTGCGCTGACGCGATCGAACATGCGTTTTCGTGAGGCCGCCGCCGCGGCGAGGTCGGTGTCGAAGGCCATGCCGGCTTCGGGAAACGCGGTCTGCACTTCCGGCACGTGCACGGTGTCGCCCCAGATCATCAACTGATCATTATCAGATGCAATCAGATACGCGGTATGGCCCGGCGTATGCCCGAGGCTGGGTACTGCGGTCACGCCGGGAAAAACCTCGCCGTCTCGAAACAGACGCGTGCGTTCCCTGTACGGTTCGACCTGCTCCCGGCCGGCGCCAAAATAGAGCTGCCTGGCTCGCTCGTCGGCCTTGCTCATCTCGCCATCGTCAAACCAATAGGCCTGTTCGTTTTCGTGCATGACCAGTTCCGCGTTCGGAAACAAGCGTTGGCCGTTCGACATGTCGGTCAGGCCGGCGGAGTGATCCGGGTGCATGTGCGTGAGCAGCACGGTGTCGATCGATTTCGGATCGATGCCGGCTGCCGCAAGATTACGCTGCACGTGGCCGGCGGTCGGCTGCAGATAATTGCCCGATCCGGTGTCGACGATCGCGATACGACCCTTCGAGTGGATCAGGAATGTGTTGACGCTGGTTCGCCGCGCCGGCCGGAATGCGTCCTGCAGGATTCGGCGTGCTTTCTCGACGTCGACGTTGCGCATCACCTCGAGATTGCCGTCGAGATAGCCATCGCTGATCGTGGTGACGACGATGTCCCCGATCTTGCGATGATAGACGCCGGGAATTTGCTGTGCGGGCTGCGAAGGCATGTTGGAAGACCCTGTGCAATGGAGGAGGGGTGCGATCAGGCATCGAGCGTCTTGAGGAACGCGTCGATGCAATCGGAAAACAGATCAGGCGTTTGCACCGCCATGTAGTGGCCTGAGGGAATTTCGACGTAGCGTGCCCCGGGGATTGTTGTGGCCGTGGCTTCCGCGAGTGCGGGCGGGCGCACGCGGTCAAAACTGCCGCCGATCACGAGCACGGGACAGCTCAGCCTTGTCAGTTCGTCCTGCATGTCGAGGCCGGCCAGCATGCGCCAGATCGTGGCATAGCTCGCGGGATCGTTGCCGAGCCACCGCGCCCGGTATCGTTCAAAGCGCGCGATGTCGCCGCGCAGCTCCGGCGCATAACCATTCTGCATCGAATCGGCGACGGCGAAAGCCATGCCGGCGGCCTCGATCTTGAGGAGCCGTTCAAGCGCTGCCGCGCGACGCTCCGCTGCGACGCCGGTGGCCGGACTGCTGACCGCGACCGCGCTGGTGCGCTCGGGGTATCGGGCCGCGAAATGAAGTGCGATTGCGCCGCCGAGGGCGACACCCGCCAGTGCGACCTTGCCGGCGATGCCGAGCGCGTCGAGCAGGCCTGCGATGTCGTCGGCCATCGTATCGATGCCAAGCTCGCCGCGCACCTTCTGGGACATTCCCGCGCCTCTGGTGTCGTAGCGCAACACCCGACGCGCTTCCGAGAACCGTGGCACGACGTCGTCAAAACTTTCGAGTGAGCCAGCCATTTCGTGCACCAGCACCAGGGTGCGGTCACCCTTGCCGCTGAGTTCGTAGCGCAGCCCGACGCCATCAAGTTCGATGAAATCCATTACAAGTTCCCGGCTTCTTTTTTGACACCTGCCAACGCACCAACAGCGCACGGCGTGCGCTGTTGGTGGTCGATTGGCGGCGAGGGCCGTTACGAAACGGTGACTGCTACCCGAGCTTGGTCGCTGAGCGCGACAGCAGTTTCCAGTCGGATCCCTGCTTCTGCCAGTTCATCAGGATGTGGAGGTTGGTGGCGCTCTTCTTGCCGTCTGCGACGGCTTCCTGCTCGCCGAGCCAGTGGAACCGGACGATCGCGGCCGGGCCGACGACGCGGATCGCAGGGTCTTTATAGGTCAGCGACAGCCACTTCGATTTTCCGCTGGTCGCGCCGGCGATGAAGGCCGCCTTGTCCTCGACCCGGCCGTCGGAGTGGCTGTAGCTGAGTTCGGCTGCGCAAAGCGCGGCGAGCCCCTCGGCGTTGGCGGCGGCCTGCGCGGTGCGGAAGGCCTCGAGGTTCTTGGCGACCGCATCTTCATCGGCGCCGGCGAAGGCTGGCATCACGCCGAGAAGTCCGATGGCGAGTACCGGTAACGCAAGCTGACGACGATCGATGTCCATGGATTTCCTCCGTTGTTATGGTTTTTAGTCCGTGCGTTGTGTTCTGCTGGCCGGGACTCGCGATCGGGGCAGGAGCCGGCCTGCGGACGCACGCGGTTGCGGTTTCCGCAGGACCGATTGAAACACAGGGTTGTGTCTTCTGAAAGTATTATCAGCGGTGTGCGCTGCGAGAGAAAGCGAAGTCGCTCCCATAGCCCGCGCCAGATTTGCAATTTTGGTGCTTGCAATCTGGCGAGCGCCAGCGCCAGGCGAGCAGAGGTCTTCGAATAGTTCTACGGCGGTTGTAAAAATTCTGCCGCCATGCAGATCAGAATCAGACCAGCGCCGTCGGCTTTGGCGGATGGGCGGTCCGGGGATGATGATCGTGCAGGTAGGTTGCGAGCGTATTTGCAATGACGCCGTCATCGACGGCAGCCGCAAACAGCATTTCCTGGGCGTCGCGCGACAGCTCCGGCCACACTTTCAGTGCTGCGTGGCCGAGCAGCGCAGCGAACTTGTTTTCGTCCATCTCAAAACCTCAAGCGGTATCGAAAGCCGGGCAAGCGCCGAAGGCCGCAGATTTCTCTGCGGCCTTGATGCGTGGCGAACTAGATCCTACCAGCGCGGTCCGACGCCGAATCCAACACCGACTCCGCCCGGTCCCACGCCGATACCGACGCTCGGGCCGTCATTGTAATAGCCGCGGCGTTCGATGTATCGCTCGCGCGGAGCGTAATAATTGTAGCTGTCGCCGTATTCGCGCTCAACGACGACGCGGCGGCCGCCGCGGGTACGGTAGCATTGGCCATATTCGTCGCAGACCATTCTGACATGTTCGATGCCGTTATCAGGCATCACGGCAATGCCATTCGAGAGCGGTGCGGCGGTTGCGCCGGTAGCGAGCAGGGTGCCGGCGCCAATCGCGAGCACGACGATCAATTTCTTCATGACTGAACTCCTTCGGGTTTGATGATCACCAACCCGACGAGTTGCCGAATGTTCCCGGATTCGGAATGTTCCCGGCCACTCAATATTTGGCATTTGGGGTCGCGGAAATCGGAACCCTGCGAAGCAATGCGCCGCGACCAGCGCAGTCGCTTATGCCGGCCGCCAGGCCTGCACCGCCCGACGGGCGCCCACTTCGTAGAGCTGCGCCAGCGCGCGCGTCACGGCGTCGCGCAGGCGGGGGTCGTTTCCAAATTCGCCGAAGATCGAACGAACGTCGAGCAATGCGGGCGCCAGCCGATCTGCGACCGGGCCGGCGTTTTTGGCGATCGCGGCCAGTTCCGCCGCGAGGGGATCGCGCACGTCGATCGCCTGTCCCTTTTCATCGCTGGCCGTGATGTAGCGCATCCAGCCCGCGACGGCGAGCGCATGCGTATCGATCGGCGCGCCCTGCCGCAGCCGGTCCTGCATCGTGCCGAGCAGCCGCTGCGGCAGCTTCTGCGATCCGTCCATCGCGATCTGCCAGGTACGGTGACGCAGGGCAGGGTTGGCAAAGCGCTGGAGAAGCGAGGCGCTGTATCCCGCCAGATCGGTCCCCTCTGGCATCGAAAGCGTCACGGCGGATTCTTGCATCACGCCATGGGCGAACGCCGCAAAACGATCGTCGGTCATCGCGGCGGCAATGGTCTCATGGCCCGCGAGATAGCCGAGATAGGCCAGCGCCGAGTGGCTGGCGTTGAGCAGCCGCAGCTTCATGTATTCGAACGGTGTCACATCAGTGACGAGCTGCACGCCGGCGCGGGCGAAATCCGGCCGGCCGCCCGGAAAATTGTCTTCGACGATCCACTGCGTAAATGGTTCTGTGATCACCGGCCAGGCGTCGGTCATGCCGAGTTCGGACGAGACCGCCGCGCGATCGGCGTCGGTGGTCTCGGGCACAATGCGATCGACCATCGTCGACGGGCAGGCGGCGTGATCGGCGATCCACTTGCCGAGTTCGGGCGACCGCAGCTGAGCGAACTGCGTCAGGATCCGTTTCACGGTATGGCCATTGGCCGAAAGATTATCGCAGGAGAGCACAGTGAAGGGCGCGATACCGGCCGCGCGGCGGCGCGCCAACGCGGCCACGATGAATCCCGGAGCCGATCGCGGTGCATCCGGGTTTGCAAGGTCGTGGACGATATCGGGATGCTCAGCGTTGAGTTCGCCGGTCTGCGGCGTGTGGCAATAGCCTTTCTCGGTGATCGTCAGCGAGACGATGCGCGTGGCGGGATCAGCCATGCGCGCGATCAATTGCGCGGGGTTGCGCCTAGCCACTTCCGTCTGCAGCACCGAGCCGATGATCCGGTGTTCGGTGCCCGCGCCGGAGCGAACGGCAACCGCATAGAGACAATCCTGCGGGGCGAGGGCGTCGTAGGTGTCCGAACTTCGAAGGCTGGCGCCGATGATTCCCCAGTCCGTCGCGCCGTTTGCGAGCAAATCGTCGATCACGACCGCCTGGTGCGCGCGGTGGAACGCGCCGATTCCGAGGTGGACGATGCCCGGTGTGACGCGTCCGCGGTCGTAACCGGGGCGGCGGATATGGCCGGGAAGCCGGGCGAGGCTGGCGTTCGAGAGGCGCAAATCGGCCTCCTTTGGGTTGGAATGGCGGAATTTTCGCCATTTCCCTTGACATGGCGTGCCCGCAAGGTCAATGTTTGGTCAATTGGTAAGGCCAATTTACCAAAAAAACCGACCCACGAGGTCGTTCGGAGGAAACAGCGTGCCGTTAGAGGCAGTGGAAGCGCGACGCCTATACCGCCAGGTTGCCGATCAGCTGCGCGCCTTGATCGACAGCGGCGAATACGCCGTCGGCTCCAGGCTTCCGACCGAACGCGATATCGCCGAACAATTGAAGGTCTCCCGTCCCACGGTGCGCGAAGCGCTGATCGCGCTCGAAGTCGAAGGACGCGTGCGCATTCGGGTCGGCTCCGGAATCTATGTGGCCGAGCCGGCCGCGCTCGCTTCGCTGTTGCCGGCCTCCGCGATCATCGAAGGGCCGTTCGAATTGCTGCGCGCCCGCGAATTCATCGAAGGCGCCATCGCCGAACAGGCGGCGAGGGTGGCGAAGCCCGAGGATATCGCGCGCATCGACGCCTCGCTGCTGGCGATGGCAAACACCCAGCATCCCGGCGACGCCTCGATGATCCACGACCGCGCGTTCCATGTCGCGGTGGCAGGCAGTCTCGATAACGCCGTGCTGGTTCGCGTCGTCGGCGACCTCTTTGACCAGCGGCTCAATCCCTATTTCGCCAAGCTGGCGCATTATTTCGAGAACCCGGAATCCTGGGGCGCCGCGCTCAGTGAGCACCAGGCGATCCGCGACGCCATCGCCGCGCGCGATCCCGACGCCGCGCGCACCACCATGCGCGAGCATCTGGCGCGTTCGCAGGAACGCTTTGCACAAAATTTTGGAACCGAAGCCGCATCGCCTCGCGCGCAGGCCAGGAGCGGCTGAACTGGCATTCGAACGGTTCGGCCAAAAAGGCCGAAGCGGTTGAGTAAGAAAAGCAAATGTAACAATGGAGGAGATTTCAATGTTGAAGAAATTGACGATTGTACTGGCGGCTTCCGCCGCCGCGCTTGTGGCCGCCACCAGCGCCGGCATGGCGCAGACCAAACTCAAATGGGCGCACGTCTATGAGACGTCCGAGCCGTTCCACACCGCATCGGTGTGGGCCGCACAGGAGATCGGCAAGCGCACCAACGGCCGCTATGCGATCGACGTCTACCCCGCCTCGCAGCTCGGCAAGGAAGCCGACATCAACCAGGGCCTTTCGCTGGGCTCGGTCGACATCATCATCTCCGGCTCCAGCTTCGCCGCCAAGAGCTTCCCGCCGATCGGCGTGACCTACTATCCCTACACGTTCCGCGACGCCGATCATCTGCTGGCCTACACCAAGAGCGATGTCTTCAAGGATCTCACCAAGGGTTATGAAGACAAGACCGGCCACCGCATCGTGGCGGTGACCTATTACGGCGTGCGTCACACCTCGTCGAACCGCCCGATCAAGGCCTGCGCAGACATGAAGGGCCTCAAGATCCGCGTGCCCGACGTGCCGGCCTATCTGGCGATGCCGCGCGCCTGCGGCGCCAACACCGCGCCGATCGCGTTCGCCGAGGTCTATCTGGCGCTGCAGAACGGCACCGTGGAAGCCCAGGAAAATCCGCTCACCACCATCGAGGCGAAGAAGTTCTACGAGGTGCAGAAGCACATCGTGCTGACCGGTCACATCGTCGACCACCTCAACACGATCATCTCCGGCGGGCTCTGGAAGAAGCTCAGCGAAGAGGATCGCAAGATCTTCACCGAAGTGACCCAGGAAGCCGCCGCCAAGGCAACCGGCGAGATCAAGGTCAACGAGGCCAAGCTGGTCGATTTCTTCAAGCAGAAGGGGCTCACCGTCACCGAGGTCGACAAGGCCGCGTTCCGTGACACCGTGATCAAGACCACGAGCTTTGAGAGCTTCGACTACCGCAAGGCCGACTGGGATCGCATCCAGGCGGTGAAGTAAACCGACGGGCTTTTACCCCTGCTTGCCGCGTCCATCGCGGCGGGCAGGGGCGAGCCACCTCGAGCCAGTTTGGAAAGAAAGCCCAACTCCATGGCTGAAGTGCACAAGCAGATCACGGCGGAGGAGATCGCCCATACGTTCGAGGACGAGGCGCCGAAGGGCGCTGACCTCAGTCCGTATGCGTTCGAGGACTGGCTGGCGCTGGTGATCTTCTGGATCATGGCGCTGTGCGTCTTCCTGCAGTTCTTCACCCGCTACGTCCTCAACGACAGCTACGCCTGGACCGAGGAGATCGCGACCTATTGCCTGATCGGCGTGGTGTTCATCGGCTCTTCGATGTGCGTGCGGCTGTCGCGGCACATCCAGGTCGACCTGGTGTTCCGCTATCTGCCGCATGCGGTGGGGCGCGCGCTCTCGACCGCGATCGACCTGATCCGGATCGCGTTCTTCGGCTATGCGATCAAGCTGGTCTGGGTCTACATCCAGATCATCGGCGAAGAGCGGATGACGACGATCAAGATTGAAAAAGGTTTTGTCTATTACGGCGTGCTGCTCGGCTTCGTGCTGATGTTCGGCCGGTCGATCCAGATCGCGATCGAAAACTGGCGGCGCGGCTATTCGATACTGGAGCGCCCCGGCGCGTTCGACGGAACGGAAGGGTAGGGCGATGCTGCTGCTGCTTGGGGCATTTTTGCTGTTGATGCTGGTCGGCCTTCCCGTCGCACTGGCGATGGCGGTGTCGTCGCTGTTGTATATTCTCGTCACCGGCATCACGCCCGACGTGACGCTGGCGCAGCGCATGATCGCGGGCGTCGAGAGCTTTCCACTGCTCGCGGTTCCCTTCTTCATCCTCGCCGACAACCTCATGAACATCGCCGGCGTCACCGGACGCATCTACAGCTTTGCGGTCGCATTGGTGGGCTGGATGCGCGGCGGCCTCGGCCACGTCAACATCGTCGGCTCGGTGATCTTTTCCGGCATGTCCGGCACCGCGATCGCCGACGCCGCAGGCCTCGGCACCATCGAAATCAAGGCGATGAAGGACCACGGCTATTCGACGGAGTTTTCGGTCGGCGTGACCGCGGCGTCCGCGACGCTTGGCCCGATCATCCCGCCGTCGCTGCCGTTCGTGATTTACGGCATGATGGCGAACGTCTCGATCGGCGCGCTGTTCCTTGGCGGCCTCATTCCGGGCGTCGTCATGACCTTGATGATGATGGCGACCGTGGCCTATTTCGCCCACAAGAACGGCTGGGGCAGCGATACGCCGTTCTCCTGGCGGCAGATCGGCTCGGCCGGGCTCGAAATCGTGGTCGTGCTGTGCTTTCCGCTCGCGGTCTGGCTGCTGGTGCTCGCCGGGCTCTCGGTCAACATGGCGGTTGGCATCGGGCTCGTGGCGCTGCTGGCGCTCGACTGGTATTTCGATTTCTCCGCCGTGATGGCGTTGATGGCGCCGGTCATCCTGATCGGCGGCATGACGCTGGGCTGGTTCACGCCGACGGAAGCCGCGGTCGCCGCCGTGATCTGGTCGCTGTTCCTCGGGCTGGTGCGCTATCGCTCGATGACGTTGCAGACGGTGGCGAAGGCGACGTTCGATACCATCGAGACCACGGCATCCGTGCTGTTCATCGTGACCGCGGCCTCGATCTTCGCCTGGCTGTTGACGGTGTCGCAGGCGGCGCAGATCCTGAGCGACGCGATACTCGGGATCACCCAGAACAAATGGGTGTTCCTGCTGCTGGCGAACATCCTGATCCTGTTCGTCGGCTGCTTCATCGACACCATCGCGGCGATCACCATCCTGGTGCCGATCCTGCTGCCGATCGTGCTCAAGCTTGGGATCGACCCGATTCACTTCGGGCTGATCATGACGCTCAACCTGATGATCGGCCTGTTGCACCCGCCGCTTGGCATGGTGCTGTTCGTGCTCGCCCGCGTCGCCAAGCTCTCGGTCGAGCGCACGACGATGGCGATCCTCCCCTGGCTGGTGCCGCTGCTGCTGGCGCTCGTCGCCATCACCTACATCCCGGAGCTGACGCTCTGGCTGCCGAAATATATGGGACTTGCCAAGTGATAGGACTCGCAAAATGACATCGAAGGCTTTGGCTGCAACACTGTTTGGCCCCGAGGATCTGCGCATGGTCGAGCGGCCACTCGATCCGTTGGCCTCTGGCATGGTGCGGATTCGCTTCGGCGCCGGCGGCATTTGCGGCTCCGACATGCATTACTACCGCCATGCCCGCACCGGGGATTTTGTCGTCACCTCGCCGCTGGTGCTCGGCCATGAGATCGCGGGCGAGGTCGTCGAGATCTCGGGCAGCGCGCCCGGCCTGAAGACCGGCGACCGCGTCGCCGTCAATCCGTCGCGCTGGTGCGGCCATTGCACGCCGTGCCGCGAGGGGCGGCTGAACCTGTGCGAAAACATCTTCTTCATGGGCTCGGCCTCGAAGACGCCGCACATGCAGGGCGGATTTTCCAGCCTGTTCGACGCCATTCCCGCGCAATGCGTCAAGATTTCGGACCATGTGACGTACCAGGCCGCGGCGCTGGCCGAGCCGCTCGCGGTCTGCCTGCACGCGGTCGCCCGCGCCGGCGACGTCAGGGGAAAGCGCGCCGTGCTGTTCGGTTCGGGCCCCATTGGCCTGCTGACGATGCTGGCCGCGCGCCGCGCCGGCATTGCCGAAGTCACCGTCGTCGATATCGCCGCCGCGCCGTTGGCGTTCGCAACGCGGCTCGGCGCCAACCATGTCATCGACATCTCCAAAGGCGATGAAGCCCTGAAGGCGGTGGCGCCTTACGACGTGGCGTTTGAAGTGTCCGGCACGGCGGCCGGCCTTGCCAGCGCCATCGGCGCGGTCAGGCGCGGCGGCGTCGTCGTCCAGATCGGCAATCTGCCGGGCGGACAAATTTCGACGCCCGCGAACGCGGTCATGGCCAAGGAGATCGACCTGCGCGGCTCGTTCCGCTTCGGGCCAGAATTCATGACCGCGGTCGAACTGATTTCCGACGGCAGCGTCGATGTGCTGTCGCTGGTGACGGCTGAGCGTCCGCTGTCGGTCGCGCCCGATGCGGTTCGCCTCGCGCTCGACCGTTCGCAGAGCGTCAAGGTCGTGCTGACGGCGCAGTGACCGGAAGATATTCAGGAGAGTTCCCATGATGCTGCAGGGATGGCGGTGGTACGGACCGGATGATCCGGTGTCGCTCGACGATATCCGCCAGGCCGGTGCCACCGATGTGGTCACCGCGCTGCATCAGGTGCCGATCGGCGAAGCCTGGACGCGATCAGGCGTCGAGGAGCGCAAGCACATCATCGAGAAAAGCCAGCCCGGCCGTTCGCAGCTGACCTGGTCGGTGGTGGAATCGATTCCGATCCCCGACGACGTCAAGCGGCTCGGCGGCAAGGCCACGCGCTCGATCGAGGCCTGGATCGCCAGCCTCGAGGCGGTGGCCGCGGCCGGCATCAAGATCGTCTGCTACAATTTCATGCCCGTGGTGGACTGGTGCCGCACCGATCTGGAATGGGAACTGCCGAACGGCGCCAAGGCGATGCGCTTCGACCAGGAACGGTTCGCGGCGTTCGATCTGCACATCCTGCAGCGTCCGGGAGCGGCGGCGGAATATTCGGAAAGCGCGCGCGCCCGTGCCAAGCAGCTTCACGCCGGGATGACGCAGGCCGATATCGATGTCCTCGTCACCAACATCGCCAGCGCCTTGCCGGGATCGACCACCGATCCCCTGACCATTCCGCAGTTCCGCGACCGCTTGCAGCAATATAGCGGCATCAATTCTGGCGTGCTGCGCCAGCATCTGATCGAGTTTCTCGCGCGCGTCACGCCCGTCGCCGAGCAACTCGGCGTGACGCTGACGCTGCATCCCGACGATCCGCCGCGGCCGCTGTTCGGCCTGCCGCGCATCGCTTCATCGGCGGAAGACTATTCTGCGCTGTTCGACGCGGTTCCGTCCAAGGCGAACGGCATCTGCTTCTGCACCGGCTCGCTCGGCGTACGCGCGCAGAATGATCTGCCGGCGATCGCAAAGCAATTCGCGTCGCGGATCGGCTTTGCGCATCTGCGGGCGACCAAACGCGAAGCCGACGGCCTGTCGTTCTTCGAATCCGACCATCTTGACGGCGACGTCGACATGATCGCGGTGCTCAAGGCGCTGCTGACCGAAAACCGCAAACGTTCGGCGGCTGAAAAAATCATATTCCGGCCGGACCACGGCCATCGCATGCTCGACGATCTCGCCGAGACCAAGCGCACCAATCCCGGCTACACCGCGATCGGCCGGCTGCGTGGGCTGGCCGAACTGCGCGGTGCCATCCGCGCCATCGAGCACGCCGGCTGATCAACCGCAGAACCATCGCGCGATCAAGCGGTTCCCGCTTGACCGGTCGCAACCGCTGATTGGCCTGACACCAGACCCTCTATCTCGGCTTGACGGTTGCGGCGATCATTCTCCGCAAGCTGTGGCCTGCTTTTGGCCGGCCGTACGGGCTGGCGCCGTGCGACGGGTCGGGCCATGTTAGGCGAGATGGACCGGAGCGCGTGACGGGGATGAAAGTTTTGCGGTGCGGCAGCCTGTATGCTCGGCCCGCGATCGGGCGCGGCAGATGAAGAGCACCGTCAAAACCAAAATGGGCCTGCGCAAGGCCGCTTCGGCCGCGCAGTTCGATTGCGCGACTGCGTTCCAGAAAATCGCGCAGGACTGCGTCGGCAAGGTCAGGCTACATCACAGCAGCGCCTGCGCAGGCGATGCCGAAGCCGTGCATCAGATTCGTGTTGCCATTACCCGGCTGCGGTCCGCCGTGTTCTTCTTCGCTTCGATCGTTGTCGATGCCGAATGGCGGCGCTTGAAGAAAGAGCTTGCATGGCTGAACGGCTCGCTCGGCGCCGCGCGCGACAGCGACGTGGTCGTGGAATATGCACGCCGCAAACGGTACCGGGACTGGGCGCAACGCATGATCGGCGAGGATCTCGAGGCGCATCAGACGCGCGATCATCGCCGGATGGTTCACTGCCTGCGTTCGCCGCGATTTCATGACCTGATCGAGGCGATGTCCGGCTGGATCGGGGGCGGGTCATGGCTGCCGCGTTGGGAGCGGATGCTGCGCCGCAAATCCGCAAGGCCGCTGAAGGCCTATTGCAAGCGCGAGCTCAATCGCTGGCGCCGGCAACTGATCCGCAAAGGCCGGCGGCTCAAAGCCCTCGGCGCATCGGCTCGTCACCGGCTGCGGATCAGGGCGAAGCGATTTCGCTACATGCTGGAGGCGCTGACGGGAATCGTCCCGGTGTTCGGCCATGGCGAATTCCGCCACGTCCACACGCCGGCGAAACAGCTGCAACGCACGCTCGGCGATCTTCGCGATCTCAAGCGCTTCGCAAGGCCCGGACTGTCGGCTCAAGGCGATGATCCCGGCCAACGCCGGCCACCGGGCTATCGCCGGCAACGGCAAAAGTTGCGGAGCGCCGCGATATCGGCCTATCGCGGTCTCAAGGAAGCAGGGGCATGCTGACGCACGCTTGATCGTCGGCTATGATGCCCAAGTCCAGATCGGTTTACCCGCAATGCCTGACGGCTCCGCTACGGCCCATACCTATCGTCCGAAACTCGCCACCGTGCTGGCCGAGGGATACAATCTTGGCCACCTCCGCCGGGATATGCTGGCGGCGCTGACGGTTGCGATCGTGGCGCTGCCGCTGTCGATGGCGATCGCCGTCGCCTCGGGGGTTTCGCCCGAGCGGGGATTATATGCCGCCGTCATCGGCGGCTTTTTAGTCTCGGCGCTCGGCGGCAGCCGCTATCAGATCGGCGGCCCGGCCGGCGCGTTCATTGTGCTGGTCGCGGCCACCGTCACCAAGTTCGGCCTGGAAGGCCTGTTGCTGACCGTCTTCCTCTCCGGGTTCATGCTGGCCCTGATCGGCCTGCTGCGGCTTGGCGCGCTCATTCGCTACATTCCGCACGCCGTGACCGTCGGCTTCACCTGCGGCATCGCGGTCACGATCTTTGCCAGCCAGCTGCGCGATCTCGGCGGCCTGAAATTGCCAAGCGCCGAACCCGGACCGTTGCTGCCCAAGCTTGCGGCACTCGGTCAGGCGCTGCCGACCATCAGCCCGGCTGCACTTGCGGTCGGCATCGGCTCGGTCGCCTTGATCTTCCTGCTGCGGCTGATAGCGCCGAACTGGCCGGGCATGCTGATCGTGGTGACGCTGGCCTCGGTGGCGGCATGGCTGTTCGGCCTGCCGGTCGAGACCATCGGCAGCCGCTTTGGCCAACTGCCGGATGGATTGCCGGGACCCCGGTTGCCATCGATCTCGTATGCGTCCGTACTCGCTGTGTTGCCGGCCGCGCTCTCCTTCACGCTGCTCGGCGCGGTCGAGAGCCTGCTCTCCGCCAAGGTCGCCGATGGCATGACGGGGCGCAAGCACCGCTACAACATGGAAGTCGTGGCGCAGGGTGTCGCCAACATCGCATCCGCACTGTTCGGCGGCATCAGCGTGACCGGAACGATCGCGCGCACGGCCACCAATATTCGTGCCGGTGCGGTCAGCCCAGTCTCCGGCATGATGCATGCGCTGTTCGTGCTTGTGTTCATGGTGGTCGCAGCGCCGCTGGCAAGCTTCATCCCGCTGTCGGCGCTGGCGGGCGTGCTTGTCGTGGTGTGCTGGAACATGGCGGAGAAGGAAGAATTCCTTGATCTGCTGCACGATTGGCGCGGCGCCGGCGTGCTGCTCGCCACTTTCGGACTCACGCTGATCGAGGATCTTACGGTCGGCATCATCGCCGGCTGTGCGCTGGCGGCGGCGTTCGCCATTTTCGACCGCGCCAGGCGGCAAGACCCGTCCCCCTGAGCAAAGCAAGGAAGCTGCCGTGCACATCCTTCGTCCGATGTTTGCCTGGGACCGCGATGGCGCGCTGCAATTCGCCGCCTCGCGCGGGTTCGGTGCGATGGTTGCGAGCGGCGCCGACGGCCCGATCAGTTCGCATGTGCCGTTCAGGATCAACCGGACGGGCGATGCCGTCACGGTGCAGTTTCACCTGACCGCACGCAACAGGCTGGCCGAACTCGCCGACGGCAAGAATTCGTTCCTGCTGATTGTGTGGGGTCCGGACGCCTATGTTTCCAACGACTGGTATGCGACGCCGGACCACGTCTCGACCTGGCTCTACGAGGCCGTGCATCTTTCCGGTCCGGTGCGTCGGCTTTCGATGGAAAGTAATCGCAGCCATGGCGACGTGCTCCTGTCGACCTTCGAGGAGCGGTTGACGCCGAAGCAGCCATGGTCGCTGTCATCGATGGAAGCCGCCAAGCGCGAGTCGATGCTGCAATCGATCGTCGTGCTCGAAATGGACGTGAAGCAGGTGGAAGGGCAGCGCAAGCTGAACCAGCACAAGTCAGATGCGGATTATGCCTCGATCACGCGGCATCTTTCGCAGTCGGACGACGCCGACGCCCGCGAACTTGCCGCCAAGCTGAAAGCGCTTCGTCCCCATCTCGAATACTAGCCGTCCGGCGACAGCTGGCGGCTGCGCTGGATCGGCGTTAATGTCTCCTGGGAAAAAAGGGAGCAAGTCGATGTGGCAGCGGGCGTTCTATCATGAAGGCATGAGCGAACTGCAGGACCGGTTCGACGGGCGGCGGGTGGCCGAGGCGATCGAGCGGCACCGCAAGCATTACGAGTTCTGGGATGACGAGAAGGCGCTGATCGAGAGTTCGCCGTTCTTCTTCATCGGCACTTCCCATGCGGATTATGTCGATTGCAACATCAAGTCGGGCGATCCCGGTTTCGTGAAAATCGTCGGTCCCAACGTCATCGAGTATCCGGAATATGACGGCAATTCGATGTACCGGACGCTCGGCAACCTGTCGAAAAATCCGAATGTCGGGCTGTTGTTCGTGCGCTTCGACGGCAAGAGCCGGCGCATGCGCATCAACGGCCGTGCGGCAATCCTGGACGACGCGGCGGCGATCGGCCGGCATTACGGCGCGCAGCTCGTGGTGCGGATCGAGTGCGAAATCTATCCGAACTGCCCGCGCTATGTGCCTGATCTCGCCGGCGCCAGTCCGTCGCCCTACGTTCCCCGCGAAGGCGAGGGGCCTCCGCCGCCACCGGAGTGGAAGGGCCGCGACTACATACGCGACATCCTGCCGGAGGGCGATCCGCATGCGGAGGTCGTCAAGACGGGTCCGCGTGAGAGCTGACCGGCTGCCCTAAGGCCGCGGCCGGTCGGCAACCGACGCCGTCACGTCAGGGCCAGGTTTGATGGGCCCGCTGACATATTTGTGGGAGTCGAGCGGATCGCACGTGACCGTGCGTGTCTTGTCGATTTCCTCGCCGACTGTTTTCGTCGTTGGCGCGAAGCTGCCGTCTTTTGTCTTGAGGATGATGGGTTCCCCCTGCAGGCAGAAATCGGGAAATGCAATGCCGTGTCCGTCCTGGCCTGCGAATTTTCCGACCAGCAGTTGGGATGCTTGCATTCGGGCGGCCGCCGATGCCCGCATCGGGCGTTTCGGATCGAACGGACGATAGCAGGGGTAATCAGGAAGCGATTGGAACTTGTACTTCACCGTGCATGCCGCCCCGCCGGTCTTCACGAAGGGCGCGTCGGAGGGGCCGTCCGCTGCGCGCTCAAATACCAGCGTTTCCAGACTCAATGATTCGGCGTTGGGACCGGCAGATCCGCCCGCAATTTCTGCACGCGAGAAAACAAGTTTGGTTTTTGGGAGTCCCTCGCGCGTTTCAAGCACAAGGACAGGTCGTGAGGCCCAGGACCGGTGCAGGTTTACGTCACTTCCATTCATCGTGAGCTTCACATCGCCGACGGCAGGGCTTTCTTTTTCAAAATCAATCATGCGGACACCGACCCCTTCCATCGAAGACTCCAGACTGAGGAAGCGGAGATCGTCTCGCTTGCGCGTGATCGGCATCATCGGATCAAAACGGTCGTCGATGTCAAACTTCACCGTCTTCTTGATTCTTGATCCCGAAGCCCTTTTTTCCTGGGAGTGCGCGGTGACATCGATCACCAGCATGGTTCCTTTGGACGAGTATTTGACGCCCAGGGCATTCTGGAGAAGCCTGACCGGCAGCAATGCCGGTGATGGTGCAATATCACGCGCGAACAGGATTTGCTGACCTGGACGGACGACCGCAAAGTTCTGAAAGGCGCCGAGGCCGGCGCCGCCGGAAACCTCCGGTCCGGAGAGGAGAATGCAATCGGCTTGGTCGTCGTTCTTTACCGTTTCTCGCTCGACCTTCCTGGACGCGGACCGCAGACAGAAGCTCAGGCTGCGATCATCTTCCCGCTTCGCGCTGATTGCGGCTGCAAAAATGCCATTTGCACTTGGTATCTCCATTGGAAGTGGTGAGCTCGCATACATATCGACCTCAACCATGGTAAGTTGGGAGCCCGCCTCCTCGGAGCAGAGGTCTCGCTTTGGCAATGTGTGGGTCAACAGCTTCGCCGCATCCGCCAGGACCAGGCAGGAGATGGTGTCTCCCGGATTGTTCCGCGTCACCCAGATCAGATGATTCTTGCCCGCACCATCGACCAGCAGATGCGGTGCGGCGTGATGACGTCGCGGCGGCAGCCAAACCGGACTGGTGTTGGATAGAATCTGATCTTCGCGCTTGAGCAAGGCGTCGGGAAGCCGCTCGATCCCGACCGATCGGAGTTCCGCGCTGACGTCGCTCCGGCGTTCGGTTGTTTGAAAGACCGGTACGTCCTTGCAGGTGACGCAGGTTACCGTAAGGTTTGATCGCTTGTTCTCGAATGTCAGAATGACTTGATCGGGCTCGTCCTGGTACTTCTCCCGATCGATGGATTTAAAGGGATGATCGACCACCCGGCTGACCAGGAATCCGCTGGAACGCCAGGGATCCGAATCGAATTCGAAGTAGGTCGATCGGTCCCAGGCGCGATAGGCGTCGGCGCCGCCGATACTCACGCCCGCCAGAACCATTTTTGAATCGGTCTCGCAGCGTGCCGCCTGATCCGCATCGTCGCCGTTCCGGATATAGAGGCAGAGCCGGAAAGCCGCATTCTGCATAATGCGATCGCAGTCGTTCTGGTTATAGCCGTAGGTGGCCAGGCCATGGCGATAGCAGAGGTCGTGAAACACGCACGCCTGCCGGAACCGTTGCAACACGAGATGGCGTCTGCCTTTATCGTCTGCGCGATGGTCGAAGAAAATGTTCGTCAGGGCAGGGAGGCTGCAGTTCAATCCTTCGCCGCTGCCGCCGATGGTGCTGACGACGTCAGGGCCGGATTGGAAGGAAGCAACGGTGGGTGGCATCTCGCTGTCGGAGACGTCATCGACGTTCTTGTAGATGGAGTTGACCATCGTCTGGTGAAGGAAAATCATGTCAACGAGTATGACCAGCACCGGAAGCAGAAGTGCCGTAACGCAGGCGAGCAATAATCCAACTCCAAAACGCTTCGACACAAAACGCTTCGACATGAGATCCCCCGCGCGCCAGAAGCGAGAAACGGCCGGACAGGCGTTTTGCTTCAAGCGCAATGTCCGTTCAGAACGCCGTTCGCGACTTCGCAAAATATGAGACGTATATCGGTGGAGAGAAGACAACCATAGGTTAGTGGCTTGTCAAGCGCGTGGCTTCACAAGGCGGCGCAGTCGGGGATTGCAATTGCGTGATCAGGACCTGCGCCGGATTGTCGCGTCGGCTCCTGCTGGACGCGTTTCTGCCTGGTCTGAATACCCTAGTCCCGTGCGGCCGGCTTGGTCGCAAATTGAGGAAACTTGTCGGCGACGATGGGGCCGTCGGTGCGCCAGGAGTAGCAGCCACCGATGAAGAACGGCCGCTTGCCGGAGTTCTGCTGGAGTTCCAGCGAGTCGCGTCCTTCCGGCGCGTCGCCGTGCGACATGGTCTGAAACAGCGTGGTCACCGCCGGACCCAGCAATTCGGACAGATGGGTGCAGCCCTCGAGCCGGCCGATCTTGCGCCGGACCACCTCGCGCCAGCCCTTGCCGATGCTCTCGCCGACCAGCCGCTGCAGGATCGGCTCGACGTCGATGCAGGTGGGATAGGGCGTCGCCGCCATGGTGGCTTCCGCCTCGTGGATTTTCATCGTGTCGTCGATCGCGAGCCGCAGGCGGATGTCGTGCACGGGGTCGCCGGGCTTCAGCTCCTCGCGATAGCGGTCGGCAGCTTGCGTGAACGGCTTCGTATCCACCAGCCGGGCCTCGACTTCCCAGAGCCCGTCGTCCCTGATGTAGCCGTTGCATTCGACCGTTCGCGTATGCATCAGGCGACGCCCGGTTTTGCTACCTGTTTTCTGTTCGGGCATCTTCGGTCCTTAAGAAAATTTGACGATCATTTTACCGAGCGCAGATCGCGACTGCATGGTCTTGAACGCTTCACGAAAATTCTCGAACGGCACGACCTTGCCGACCACGGGGCTCAATCGGCCCGAGGCGAGCCAGTCGAACAACTGCGCCATCAGGCGGGTATGGGTTTCCGGCTCACGCTTCTGGATTTGCGCGAGGTCGACGCCGAGCAGGGCGCCGCCCTTGAGCAGCGGCAGATTGAAGGCCAGCGCCGGAATGGTGCCGGAGGCGAACCCGACCACCAGGTGCCGTCCCCGCCAGGCGATCGAGCGGAACGCCTGCAGCGCCACCTCGCCGCCGACAGGGTCGAAAATAACGTCCGGACCGTTACCGCCGGTCAGGCCCTTAAGTGTGTCGCGCCAGTCCGCCTTGGTGTAGTCGATGGTTTCATCGGCGCCGTAACCTTTGGCAAATTCGCGCTTCTCATGCGTCGAGGCCGCCGCGATGACCTTCGCGCCCATCAGCTTTCCGAGTTGCACCGCCGCGATGCCGACGCCGCCTGCCGCGCCCAGCACCAGCAGCGTTTCGCCCTTTCGCAGTTCGGCGCGCGCATCCAGTGCGTAAAGTCCGGTCAGGTAATTTGCCTGAAAAGACGCTCCGGCCTCGAAGGCAATGTTTGGCGGCAAATGCTTCAGCGCCGCCGGCGGTACCGAGATGTATTCGGCGAGCGCGCCGGACCTGACCATGCCGACCACGGGCATGCCCGGCTTGAACGTGGCGACGTCGCCTGCGGCAGCTTCGACCACGCCAGCGAATTCCGTGCCCGGCACGAACGGCAGCGGGTCCTTGGTCTGATACAGCCCTTGCACCTTCAAGCCGTCGACGAAGCCGATGGCGGCGGCGCCGATCCGCACGCGGACACCGCCGGGCGGGATATCGGGCATCGGCATCTCCTTGATGGAGATGCCGTCAATCGAATCGTAATTCTCGACCACCACGGCTTTCATGCAATTGGTCCCAAAGTCTTCCCTGGCGCCGTGCTGTGACCCGGCATCTTGATGTGTTTGCAGATTCTGAGGGCCAACGCTACTCGGCCGCCTCGGCCTGCTGGTCGATCGCGTCCGCACCGGCCTTGATCAATGGAATGAGGTCGCGGCCGATCGCCATCGTGTCATGCGGATTTTCGAATCCACGAAGCAGGAACGAATGGATGCCGAGCCGGTAATACCTGAGCACCGCAGCCGCGATCTGTTCCGGCGTTCCCACCAGGCAGGACGTATTGCCGGGTGCACCGGTGGCGCGCGCGATCCCCATCCATAACCGTTCGTCATGAACGTCGGCACGTGCGGCGTAGCCGAGCAGGCGTTCGGCGGAATGGTTGGTTGCTTGCGGCGCTTCGCCGGTTTTGCGCTCGACGTCCGCCAGCAGCGCGTGCGCCTTGTCCCAGGCGGCGCCCTCGGTGTCCGCCATGATGGGACGCAACGACATGTTGAAGCCGACCCGGCGTCCGAATGCGGCCGCGCGACGGCGGAAATCGTCGACGCGGGCGCGGGTCTCGGCGAGCGGCTCGCCGAAGATCGCGAACACGTCGCAATGTTCGGCGCCCATTTTCAGCGCGCCGTCCGACGAGCCGCCGAAGAACAGCTGCGGGTAGGGCTGCTGAAACGGTTTGATGTCGCTGAACGCGCCCTCGACCCGATAGAACTCGCCCTTGTGGTCGAGCGGGCCGTCGCTGGTCCAGATCCGGCGCATGACGTCGAGATATTCACCGGCGCGGCGGTAGCGGTCGTTCTTGGGCAGGAAGTCGCCTTCGCTGGCCTGGTCCTGGTCGCTGGTGCCTGCGATGACGTGCAGCAACATCCGCCCCTGCGTCAGCTGATCGAAGGTTGCGATCTGCCGCGCCGCCAGCGCCGGCGCCACCGAGCCCGGGCGATGCGCGATCAGGAATTTTATTCGCTCGGTATGATCAGCCGCATACAGGGCAATCGCAAAACCTTCGGCGGCCGAGGCGTAATATCCGACCAGCACGGAATCATAGTTCCACTGCTCATGCAGGCGGGTGAAATCGATCACCCATTGGCGCGATATCTGGCCCTTGATCAGGTGAACCGCGACGCCCTCCTGCTGGGTGCCGATCATACCGATGATTCTGGCTGGCATGGTTGTTTCCCCGGGGTATTCGTTCGTTGCCTGAATGAAACGCGCAACAACAGGGGAAATCAAGCGCTTCACAGGCCGGAAGCTGTGTCAGCCTTGCAACCATGCCATCAGGAAATGACGCCGCCAGGGCATCGCTTGCTGGGGGCAATGCCATGACTTATGAGAGGGGCAGGGGCACCCCGCGTGGTGAAGTATCAGCATGGACAAGCATACGCTTCGCAGCGGCGCGATTGAGGCGACCATCAAGGCCGTTGGCGCTGAACTGTGCTCGCTGCGAAATGAAGGGATCGAGCTGCTTTGGCAGGCGGGGCCGGCATGGCCGCGCCACTCGCCGTTGCTGTTCCCGATCGTCGGCCGCCTCAAGGACGATCAACTGCGCCACCGTGGCAAGGTCTATCCGATGACGCAGCATGGCTTTGCGCGGGATGTCCGGTTCGAGTGGCGGGAACAAGGAGCCTCGTCGTGCAAGCTGGTGCTTGTCGATAGCGAGGCGACGCGCGCCCGCTATCCCTTCGCGTTCCGGCTCGAGGTTACCTACAGCGTTGAAGTTGCCGGCTTGAAAGTGACGTTCGACATCACCAACACCGGCGACGAGACTTTGCCGGCTTCGATCGGCGCCCATCCGGCGTTCAACTGGCCGCTGCTGCCGGGGCTGGAAAAGGAAGCCTACGCGCTCACCTTCTCGAACGAAGAGCCCGCGCCGATCCGCAGGCTGGCAGGCGGCCTGATGCGCGCCAAGGCCGAACCGTCGCCGGTTCGCGGCAACAGCCTCGCGCTCACCGAGCGGCTGTTCGAAGACGATGCGGTTATTATCGACCGGCTCGCGAGCGGATCGGTTCGCTATGCGGCCGGTCGTGGGCCGTCGATCGAGATGTCCTGGGAAGGATTTTCCGAACTCGGCGTCTGGTCGAAACCATCAGGCGCGGCGTTTGTCTGCATCGAGCCCTGGCATGGATTTGCCAGCCCGTCGGAGTTCGACGGCGAATTTACTGGCAAGCCCGGATTGATGCAGATTGCGCCGGGCGAGAAGCGGAGCCTGTGCTACCGGATAAGCGCGGGTTGACTTGCGAACGCCAACCGACGGCATTTTCGGCTGATTTTATCGGCAGGCGCCCCACAAACCGCATTTTCCAGCTTGAATGGTCCTTGCTTCCGCTTTTGGCGGCTGCAATGGATATGGCTGAACCCTATCCCTACCCAAGAGAAGAGATCGATGAGCCAACTAATTGTCCGTGCCGGCGACTTCACCTTTGAGGCCCGTTTTGAAGAACAACTGGCGCCCAAGACGGTTGCCGCCTTTCGCAAGGCGATGCCGTTCGAGAGCCAGGCGATCCATGTCCGCTGGAGCGGCGAGGGGGTCTGGATGCCGCTCGGCGATCTCGATTTCGGCGTTTCCTACGAGAACCACACTAGCTATCCCGCGCCGGGCCAGATCATCCTCTATCCCGGCGGCATCAGCGAGACCGAAATCCTGCTCGCCTATGGCGGCGTGCATTTCGCCAGCAAGATGGGCCAGCTCGCCGGCAATCACTTCATCACCCTGACCTCGGGGCTGGAGAACCTCACTGCATTCGGCAAGACCGTGCTGTGGAAGGGTGCGCAGAAAATCCGTTTCGAGGAAGTCTAGGTGACGGGCTACCCCCGCGACCTCCGCGGCTACGGCCGCAATCCGCCCGATCCGCGCTGGCCGGGCAATGCGCGCCTCGCCGTGCAGTTCGTGGTGAATTTCGAAGAGGGCGGCGAAAACAACATCCTGCATGGCGATCGCGCCTCCGAGGCGTTCCTGTCGGATGTGCTGGGCGCGCAGCCCTGGCCCGGCAAACGCCACGCCAATATCGAATCGATGTTCGAATACGGCTCGCGCGCCGGCTTCTGGCGGCTGTGGCGGATGTTCACCGAGCGCAAGATGCCGGCCACCGTGTTCGGCGTCGCGACCGCGCTGAAGCGCAATCCCGAAGTGGTCGCGGCCATGAAGGAGGCCGGCTGGGATATCGCCAGCCACAGCCTGAAATGGATCGAACACAAGGACATGTCGGAAGACGTGGAGCGGGCGGAAATCGCCGAGGCGATCCGCGTTCATACCGAGGCGACCGGCGAGCGTCCGCTCGGCTGGTACACCGGGCGTTCCTCGATCAATACGCTCAGGCTTTTGATGGAAGCCGGCGGCCTGCTCTACCTCAGCGATTCCTATGCCGACGATCTGCCATACTGGATCAAGGCAGGCGGATTGCAGCCGCATCTCGTGATCCCCTACACGCTCGACGCCAACGACATGCGCTTTGTGAACCCGCAAGGCTTTGGTGGCGGCGACGAGTTCTTCACCTATCTGAAGGACAGTTTCGACGTGCTCTATGCGGAAGGCGCGACCTCGCCGAAGATGATGTCGGTCGGCCTGCATTGCCGCGTCGTCGGCCGCCCCGGCCGCGCGGCATCGCTGATGCGCTTTCTCGATTACGTCATGAAGCATGACGGCGTCTGGGTGCCGACGCGATTGCAGATCGCGCAGCATTTTCACGCCAATCTCAGCCATCTCGCCGAAAGCGCCGCTGATATCGGCTAGGCCGGGGAATGCCGAAGGCGCTTGCGCCGTGATACCTCGATCGAAAAAGGAAGTGTCATGCCGGAATTGATCAATATGGGCACGCTGCAGCTCAAGTTCCTGCACACCAAAGATGAGACCGGAGGCAGTCTCGATATGTTCGAAATGACGCTGCAGCCGAATGCCCGCATGCCGGTGCCGCATTATCACGAGAATTGGGATGAAATCGTCTATGGCCTGACGGGAACGGCAACCTGGCGCATCGATGGCGAAGACATCGATCTAGCGCCCGGCGAAAGCGTCTTCATCAAGCGCGGCGTCGTCCACCCGCGCCGGCAACTTGTCTCTGCACGCTTACCCCCGGTGTGCTGGGGCCGTCTTACTTCAAGGAGATGTCCGCGCTGTTGGTTGGTGGCGCGCCTGATCCGGCAAAAATGAAGGCAACGATGCTGCGCTATGGGCTAATTCCGGCGCCGCCGCCGTCAGCGGGATAATCGCGACGTACTGAACGACCCAACTCGGACATAGCCTGAGCTCAACGCATGGCGCTTTCGCGGACCCGCGCGTGAATGTGAATTGACTGCCGGCGGTATGGCTTGTCTGGTTCGGTGGGTTGATGCTGTGACGTCAGTCCCGATGGAGGTCCCGATGCGCATTCCGGCTTTGATGATATTGACGGCCGTCACCGTTTTGACGTCTGCGCCGGCTCCGGCCCAGACCTATGGCGGCAATTATCCGGTCTGCATCCAGAACTACCGATGGGGAGGAAGCGACATCGATTGCCGCTTTAGCTCGATGGCGCAGTGCGCCGCGACGGCGTCGGGCCTCTCAGCCCAGTGCCTCGCCAATCCATATTTTGCGAACGCGCAAATGCCCCGCGGGTCTCGCCGCGCGTATTGATTGATCGTGCCGTTGCTTACTGCAACGGACGGCGCCGAGGGCGTTGGACGCTCGCTGAAGGCGCGGCGCCTCCCAATCCCGCGTTGGCCCTGTTTATCGCATAGAGCGCGGCGGCAGCGTCGCCAGGCTGTTCCCGCGCCAGCCGGCCCGCAGGCGTGAGCACGCCGCCGTTCAGCACATCCCGGTCCGGATTTCGTGCCGCATAAGCCGCCGGCTCCTGCGCAAGCGCAGACGTTGCAAGTATCGTCGAGACCAGCGCGCCCGCGACGAGCGCCTTGAGCCCAGTCATGGTCGTTCTCCATTATCGCTTTTTTGCGCAATAGCTTGCGGCGGCGAGTGCTGCCTTCGGGCGCTCTCTCCGGATTGTTCCAAGGGGGCATCTAGGCATTGCCGCAGGGAATGCGTGGTGCTGGCAGATCACACTTCCGCGAATGCGGTCGGGCGGTCAATGCCCTGCCATATGCCGTCCGATCTCGGTGAGATCGGCCTCGCTGGCGCGGGCTTCATGGACGAACTGGCCGTGGAACATCACCACCAGACGGTCCGACAATTCCAGCAGTTCGTCGAGGTCCTCGCTGACCAGAAGCACCGCGGCGCCGCGGTTACGCGCCGCCATGATCTCGGCATGGATCTGGGCGACCGCGGCGAAATCGAGCCCGAAGCAGGGATTGGCGGCGATCAGCACCTCGACCTCGCCGCCGAGTTCGCGCGCCAGCACCGCGCGCTGCACGTTGCCGCCCGACAGGGCCGAGATCGGGGTGTCCGGCGAGCGGGTCTTGATCTTGTACAGCCCGATCTTGTGCTCGGCGTCTTTTCGGAACGCGGAGCGATTGAGCCACCAGCCGCGCGTGGCGAACGGCGTGCGGTCGAACTCACGGAACGCGATATTGTCGGCGACGCTCATGCCGCCGACGCAGGCGTTCTTCAAGGGCTCCTCCGGCAGCAGCGACATCTTGTGCCGTCGCATCTCCTCGCGGCTCGCCGAATAGAGATCGCCGCGAACGCGAACCTCGCCGCTCTCGGCCTCGCGCTGGCCGGCCAGCACTTCCACGAGTTGCCGCTGGCCGTTGCCGGAGACGCCGGCAATGCCGACGATCTCGCCGCCGCGGACGGTGAGCGAGACGTCGTGGACCGCGACCGCGCCAGCATCGTCGATCGCACAAAGCTTGCTCAGTTCCAGCCGTGCCTCGCCCAATTGTCCGACGCGCGGCGGCTGAACCGTCAGTTCTTCGGCGCCGATCATCATCCGCGCCATGCTGTCGGGTGTGAGGTCAGCGACCTTGCCGTTGCCGGCGAGCTTGCCGCGGCGCAGGATCGTCACCTCGTCGGCGAACGCCATCACCTCGCGGAATTTATGCGTAATCATCAGGATGGTCAGGCCGCCGTTCACGACCATGTCGCGTAGCATGCCCAGCACCTCGTCGGCCTCGCCCGGCGTCAGCACCGAAGTCGGCTCGTCGAGGATCAGAAAGCGCCGCTTCAGATAGAGCTGCTTTAAAATCTCGCATTTCTGCCGCTCGCCGGCGGAAATGTCGGAAACCCTGGCGTTGAGCGGCACCTTGAACGGCATCCGCGCCAGAAACGCTTCCAGCTCCTGCTTTTCCCTGGCCCAGTTGACGACAGCAGGAACGTTATCGCGCGCCAGCACCAGGTTTTCCGCGACCGTCATCGCCGGCACGAGTGTAAAATGCTGGTAGACCATGCCGAGCCCGAGCGCGTGCGCGTCCTTGGGGTTGGCGATCGCCTGTTCGCGGCCGCCGACCAGAATGTCGCCCTCGGTCGCGTGGTAGTAACCCATGATGCATTTGACGAGCGTGCTTTTTCCGGCGCCGTTCTCGCCGAGCAGCGCGTGGAACGAGCCTGGCCGCACCTTCAGTTCGACATTGTCGAGCGCAAGGAAGTCGCCAAACTTCATGGTCACCGCCACCGCGTCGACGCCGAGCGGGCCTTCGGGAAGCGGTGTCTCGCCGATGATCATGACACCGCCTTGATGAACGCGCCGGAGGTTGCGACCGCGCCGAACACGCCACCCTGCATCTTGATCATCTTCAGCGCGTGGTCGTGATTGCTCTTGTCGGTGGCGGCGCAGCAATCCTCGATCAGCACGCATTCGAAACCGCGGTCGTTGGCTTCGCGCATCGTGGTGTGGACGCAGACGTCGGTGGTGATGCCTGTGAGTACAAGGTTTTCGATGCCGCGCAGCCGCAGCATCAGCTCAAGATCGGTGGCGCAGAACGATCCCTTGCCGGGCTTGTCGATGATGGGCTCGCCAGGCAGCGGCGCGAGGTCGGGAATGATCTCCCAGCCGGCCTCGCCGCGCACCAGCACGCGGCCGCACGGGCCGGGATCGCCGATCCCGGCGCCGATCTGCCGTGAGCGCCACTGCTTGTTGGCGGGCAGGTCCGTCAGGTCAGGGCGGTGGCCTTCGCGGGTGTGGATGATGTGAAAGCCCTGCGCCCGCATCACCCTGAGCAGTTCCTTGATCGGCTCGATCGGCGCGCGCGTCAGCGAGAGGTCATAGCCCATCTTGTCGACGTAGCCGCCGACGCCGCAGAAATCGGTCTGCATGTCGATGATGACGAGCGCGGTATTTTGCGGGCGCAGATCGCCATTGTAGGGCCACGCGTAAGGTTCGGACGAAATATAGCGCTCGGGCATGGGTCGCTCCCGTCTATCGGGTGATGGACAATTCGGCTGGTGCGCCGGTCAGCGTGCGCTTCGGCGAACAGGTGATGATCATGATCGCCAGCGTCAGGATGTAGGGCGCGGCGTTGAACAGGTGATAGCCCGAGGTGACGCCGACCGATTGCAGCGCCGGTCCCAGCGCCGCGGCGCCGCCGAACGCCAGCGACGCCCACAGGCACAGCATCGGGTCCCACCGCGCGAAGATCACCAGCGCCACGGCCGTGATGCCCTGGCCGGAGGAGAGGCCCTCGTTCCAGCTGCCGGGATAGAACAGCGACAGGAACGAGCCACCGATCCCGGACAGGAAGCCGCCGACCATGGTGGCGCGCAGCCGGATCGCCAGCACCGAATAGCCCATCGCCCGCGCCGCATCCGAACTTTCACCGGCGGTGCGGATGAGCAGACCCCAGCGCGTGGTCTTGAACGCCCAGTATAATATCGGCGCCAGCGCAATGCCGATCAGGAACAGCACGTTGATCCGCAACGCCGCGCGCACCTGCGGCACATCGCTCCACCAGCCGAAATCGATCGCCGGCAACCGCGCCGCGGTCGGTTCGATCAGCGGCTTGCCGAGATAAAAGGCAAGACCAGTCCCGAACAGCATCAACGCGATGCCGACCGCGATGTCATTCACGCGCGGCAGCGAGCAGATGCCGGCATGCAGCGCGCCCAGCATCGCGCCCGTGATCCCGGCGGCGAGCACGCCGAGCCAGGGCGAGCCACTGAGATAGGAGATGCCGTAGGCGCTCATCGCGCCCATGACCAGCGTGCCTTCGAGGCCGAGATTGATGCGCCCCGAACGCTCGGTGATGCATTCGCCAAGACTCACGAACAGAAACGGCGTCGAGACGCGGATGGCGCCGCCGAGTACCGCGAGCGGAACGGTCCACAGTCCGAGCGATCCATCCGCCATCAGGATTTTCCTTTCAGGAAGCCGATCCGGCCGTACAGCGCGTCGCTCGCCAGCACGAATACGAAGATGATGCCCTGCAGCACCAGCACCGAGGCGTCAGGCAATCCGAGCCGTCGCTGCAGTAGCCCGCCGCTGGCGCTGATACCGCCGAGCAGGATCGCCACGGGAATGATCGCCAGCGGATTATGCCGCGCCAGGAACGCGACGAGGATGCCGGTAAAGCCGTAACCGGCCGCGAGATTGGCGTTGGTGCGGCCCTGCACGGCGGCGACTTCGACCATGCCGGCAATGCCGGCGGCGCCGCCGGCGAGGAAGCAGATCGTCAGGATCAGCTTGTTGACGCCGAGGCCGACGATTTTCGCCGCACGGATGTTGCCGCCTGCCACCCGCGCCGAGAAGCCGAACACAGTGTGATAGATCAGGACGTAGGACGCGAACGCCGCGACCAGGCCGAACGCCAGCCCCCAATGCACGTCGGTGCCGGGAATGCTGCCGATCATGTTGGCCGCGCCGATCTCGCGGGTCGAGGGCTTGTTGAGGCTGGCGGGGTCGCGCATCGCGCCCTCGACCAGATGGTTGAGCACCGCAAGCCCGATATAGACCAGCAGCAGGCTCGAGATCGTCTCGTTGACGCCGCGGTATTGCCGGAGCGCGCCCGCCAGCGTGATCCAGAGGCCGCCGCCGATCACGCCGGCGCACACCATCGCGGTCTGCACCACCAGCGGCGAGGCCCACGGCATCGCCAATGCGACTGAAGTCGCCGAAAGCGCGCCAATGAGCAGCGCGCCTTCGCCGCCGATAATGACCATACCCAGTTGCGCCGGCAGCGCCGTGCACAGCGCGGTCAGGATCAGCGGCGCGGCACGCGTCAGCGTGTTCTGCCAGGAAAACCAGGTGCCGAACGCGCCCTGGTACATGTAGAAATACAGATCGAGCGGGTTCTTGCCGAACAGCGCCACGAACAGCCCGAAGGTTGCGAGCGCGCCGACCAGCGCCGCGCCCGGGATCAGGATATATTCGATGGTCGCGCCGTAGCGTTGGAGGAAGCCGGGATCAGCGGCCGGCGCAACGCCGACCGCCTCCACCGGATCCGCCGAACCTGTTGTCACGAAGTGGCTCCGAGCACGCCTTCCACCAGATAGTTCATCTTCTCGAGTTCAGGATCGGTTTGGCCGCGATCGGTGCCTGATGTAATGACCGCGTTGCCCTTGTTGTCGGTGATCGGGCCCTTGAAGATGGTGTAGTTGCCGGCGACGAGCTTGGCCTTGATGTCATCGGCGTGCTTGCGCGCCTCGGCCGAGACCGCCTCGCCATAGGGCGAGCATTTGACGATCTCTTCCTTGAGGCCGCCGCGATAGAAGTTCGGAATGGTCTCTCCGGCCGCGATCATCTTGACGAATTTCGGATACAGCGCTTCCCAGTTCCACTCCGCGCCGGTGAGATACGCCTTCGGCGCCAGCGGCGACTGGTTGACGTGATAGCCGCACACCATCGCGCCGCGGCGCGCGGCGTTCTCGACCATCGTCTTGGGACCGTCGACGTGACAGGTGAGGACGTCGACGCCCTGGTCGATCAGGCTGTTGGTGGCTTCGGCTTCCTTGACCGGCATCGACCAGTCGCCGGTGAAGATCACCTGCGTGGTCGCCTTCGGGTTGGCTAGTCTTGCGCCGAGCGTGAAGGCGTTGATGTTGCGCAGCACCTGCGGGATCGGTTTCGCCGCGACGAAGCCGAGCTTGCCGCTCTTGGTGGAGTAGCCGGCAACGATGCCGGAAATATACTGCGCCTCGTCGATATAGCCGAAATAGCTGCCGGCATTGGTCGGGTCTTTGTCGCTCCAGAGGCCGCCGCAATGCTCGAAGCGCAGTTTTGGAAACTTCTTCGCCATCTTGATGACGTGCGGGTTGTAGTAGCCGAACGAGGTCGGGAACAGCAGCGACGCGCCGTCGAGGTTGATCATGGACTCGATGGTCTTCTCGACCGCGTCGGTCTCGGGGACCTTTTCTTCCTCGATCACCTTGAGGCCGGGCAGTTTCTTCAGCGCCGCCGCTCCTTGCGCGTGCGCCTGGTTGTACCCGTAGTCGTCGCGCGACCCGACATAGACGAAGCCGATGGTGGTGCCGGCCGCGCGCGCGGCGCCCGCGCCGAAAGCGGTGCCGAGTGTCAGCGCCGCACCGCCCTGCAACAGATGCCGTCGTGAAATCCTGCCAAATTCCATGTGCTGCTCCCTCTGGCGGCTGGACCGCCCCCTATTTCGCGGGCCGCGCCGATGCGGCGGGCTCGGGGAGCGATGTCGCAATCTTCATGCCAGAGGGCGTGAAGCGGGCATTCCTGCATAAGCTAATGAACGGATTGAATTATCCGGGAGCGCTATCCGCCATGTAAAATTTGTGCAGGGCAGAGATGGCTAATTTTTAGGCGGCATTTCCTGATTGTATGCAAGGTCGTTAAGCAATTGTTAGATCCCGCAGCGCCGTCAGCCGGCCGATTGGCGGCGGATTTCTTGCCTTGCCGGCTGGTCAGGCGAATTGGGGCTGCTACCAGTCAGGGGGCCGCGGCGGGTTGCGTCGACGGCGCCGGCATTGAATGTGTATCGATCGGCCCGCGCTGGAAACGGCGCGGCGCTGTACAGGAAAAGCATGAGCAAGACAGAAGTGGCCAGCAGCGCGTCGGGCAAAGCAGCGCTTGGCGATGAAATCGTCGGCCGGATCGACCAGCTCTCGGCGATCTCCGAGACGCCGGCGCATCTGGCGCGGATCTTCCTTTCGCCCGAGCACCGCACCGCTGCCGACCTCATTCTGTCATGGATGCGCGAGGCCGGCATGACGGCGCGTCTCGACGCCATCGGCAACGTCTGCGGCCGCTATGAAGGCGACCGGCCCGGCCTGCCGTGCCTGATGCTGGGCTCGCATTACGACACCGTGCGCGATGCCGGTAAATGGGACGGCCCGCTCGGCTTGATCACGGCCATCTCCTGCGTCGCCGATTTGAACCGGCGCGGACGGCGGCTGCCGTTCGCGGTCGAAGTCGTTGGCTTTGCCGACGAGGAGGGCGTGCGCTTTGCCTCGACGCTGCTCGGCAGCCGCGCGGTCGCGGGCACGTTTGTCGAGAGCGCGCTCAATTCACGCGACCATGCCGGCATTTCGATGCGCGATGCGATGGTCACATTCGGCCTCGACCCCGATCATATCGGCGCGGCCGCGCGCACCCGCCGCGAACTCCACGCCTATGTCGAGCTGCACATCGAGCAGGGGCCGGTGCTGGAAGAGAATAATCTGCCGGTCGGCGTCGTCACCGCGATCGCAGGCGCCACGCGGCTGGCGGCAAAACTGACCGGCATGGCCGGTCATGCCGGCACGGTGCCGATGGCGTTCCGGCGCGATGCGCTGGCGGGCGCCGCCGAATGCATCTGCATGGTGGAGGAGTTCTGCAAGTCCGATGCGGCCGGCCTCGTCGGCACCGTCGGCTATATCGACGCGATGCCCGGCGCCACCAACGTGATCCCCGGCCTCGCTTCCTTCACGCTCGACATCCGCGCGCCATCAGATCCGCACCGCAAGATGGCCCTCGCCGACATCGTGCGCCGCATCGAAGCCATCGCCAAGCGCCGCAATCTTGTCCTGCAGCTCGACGTCACCCACGAAAACCGCACCGTGCCCTGCGCGCCCTGGCTGAAGGCGCAGGTTGCGGACGCCGTCGCCGCCGAAGGTTTCGGCGTGTTCGAACTGCCGAGCGGCGCCGGGCATGACGGCATGGCGATGATCGATATATCAGACGTCGCCATGCTGTTCGTCCGCTGCCGCGGCGGCATCAGCCACAACCCGGCGGAGCATGTCGAACTTGCCGATGCCGATGCAGGGGCGAGGGTGCTGCTGAGGCTGGTGGAGAATTTCAGGCCGAGGGAGACGAGTGGGGCAGGGAAAGCTTAGACCGCCGCACTCTCAGCCGTCATCGCCCGCCCGAGTGCGCAATTGCGCACGGGGGCGGGCGATCCAGTATTCCAGAGGCGCCAGTGATTGAGCCGAGAAGCCGCGACGTACTGGATGCCCCGCCTTCGCGGGGCATGACAAGACGTCGTAGGATGGGTAGAGCGAAGCCCATTCTCTTGGAGGCTTCGCTCTACTCTACGACGTTCTGCCGAGCCCGGGGGTAAATGTGACATCCGTTAAGCCAAGCTTATTGATCGTCATGATGCTTGTTGGAATGGGGGCGGTCGCCAGTGCTGACGATGTGCCTTCACCCTGCGCTTCTCGAGAACCGTCTTTTTCCACCTGTTCCGAATTTGCAGATGCATGCGTTGCCTATTTCAGAAGTCCCAAAGCGCCAACCGACACGCTTCGCGATACGCTGGGTGACATGGGCGTCCATTCCTGCGTGGAATGGAAAAATCAATGCCTGCAGACTGGACTGTGGCGGGGTCCCAACTGCGTCATCATCAACGTAAAACGGCGGTAATCGGCAGCGTCATGTGGTGGGTATCGCTTCGCTCCACCCACCCTACAGACCTACATGACAGTTCGATGACACTCTGCCCCGCACTGTTGCGGAGAGACGAATCAATGATGTCTGGAGTACCAACGCGTGATACCAGGCACGCCGGACATTGCTCTCATCCCCGCCCATGAATAGCCAGATCACATTTTCGTCGCATCGCGAATACCGGTTTCATCAGGGGTTGTTGGCCAGTTTCGTCGCCAACAGCATCCAAGCCGTCAATTTTCTCGGTGATCGTTTCCTGCGAAAATATCATTTGTCGGCGGGCATCGAGGAATTGTACCGGCATTCGATGAATGCGGCGTTTGCGGAAGAGGAAGCCTTTCTCGTCACCGGCGCGCCGCACGCCTCCGCCTATTATCCGCGCGACTTTGCCTGGTTCTATCCTGATGTGCTCGACCCCGAGACCATCATGGATTCCCAGGATGCTGTCCGCAGGGTTCGCCTGCTCGAGAAAAGCGTCCGGCTGATGCTGGAAGCCGTTCGCGCCGGCGTCGTCACCACCACGATCGTGCCGGCGGGGCGCAACCGCTACATCGGCATCAATTATTTTTCGCAGCCTTCGGATACGCTTCTCGGCATCCTCGCAGGCCTGGAGCAACTGCTCTCCGCCGAGCAAAGGCCGGCTTCGTATCTGGCGATGTCGCAAGGCGCGCATGCCGGCCGCCTGTTGCTGTCGGAATATCGCGAGGACTTGAAGCGGGAGATATTCAAGCTCGCCGGAGCCCTGGAACGCTTCGATGACAACGGTCTGACAGCGCTGCTGTGCGACGTCCGCGCGCCCCGTTCTGCGGCGACCGATACCCGTGCCGAACGCCGGCGGTTCGTCACCAATGCCTGCGTCTATGCGACGTTCCTGCGCGGTATCAAGCTTGGGATCATCGAGCGGACTGAGCTGGAGCAACTGCTCGGACGCGCGCTGTCACAGTACAAGAAGGAGCTGCTGCTGCTGTTCGGCAGGCACGGCTATATCAGCCATTCCCTGGATTCCCGCGAGGGGCCGCCGGTTTATTCCATCGCGCTCGATTTCGTGAATGTGCATCAGGGCTTTTGGGATTTGAGCAGCGCGGAAGAACGCGCGCTGTTCGCGGCCACAACCGACTTCATCCTGGCCGAGCCGCGATTTCGAGTCCCGGATACATCGCACTTTCTCGTGTCCGCCGATAATCCGCTGAACAAGCTCATTCACAAAATTGCGGCGCCGGCCTATCAGGGCCGTTCGTCCTGGCCGACCTTCAACGTTGAATTCGCCGATCGCATGCTGGACCACGATGAATGTTCCGGCACCGAGACCTATCGCACCCATGCGTGCGATATCTTGCGCGACATTCGCATCTTGACCGAAACCCACGGCGGATATCAGGAACTGATTTCCGAAAAAGGCCTCAAATATCGCACCTGGGCCTATCAGAGCGCCGTCGCGCACTCCTGGTTTCCACGCTTCCTGACGGTCTGGCGGCGGGCGTTCGGAACGTCGCTGCTTGGGAGTTAGGTTGTAGGATGGGTAGAGCGAAGCGAAACCCATCGCCTCCTTGGTCATTCCGGGGCGCGCGTAGCGCGAGCCCCGGAATGACGGAGAGAAGTGCGACAAATTAACCCGACGGGCAAAATTCCGCTTCCCTCGTCGGGCAAATCAGCGGTTTGAATCGTCGCGTCCTGCCCGACAAGAGGGGCGTGCGCACGTCACGAACGCGCGGCGGGATGCGGTGGACGCTGGTTCACGTCTGACGACGGC
>NZ_JAFCLZ010000004.1 GCF_018130165.1 Bradyrhizobium sp. JYMT SZCCT0180
TTCACCGCTGCCCTGTATGCTCGTGTGCAGCTTTTTTAGTGCAAATCGCACACGAGACCGCGGGTGCAGCGCGCACCCGGTCTTTCCTGCGCCCTCTCGATAAGAGGGCAAGGAATTTCTGGCAAAGCTCGGGCGTAATGCGTCGCGAGATCGCGGCTACATATTCAGTTGTCATCACCCGCGAAAGCGGGTGATCCAGTATCCCAGAGACGCCAATGATTGAATCGAGAAGCCGCGGCGTACTGGGTCACCCGCCTTCGCGGGCGACGACATCGGTGGGTGGGGCCCGCACCGCCGCCCTTCTCCCCCAAAATCCACTCAAAATCGACGCTGGCGCCGATGGTTAATCGCGTCTTAACCTCGCCGTATCTATGGTGGTTTGATCCGCTGCCGGTCGCTCCGTCCGTCCCCCGACCGCAATTGAAAGTGTTGGCGTTTTAGACATGGCAATGACCGCCTCTTCCGGCGTGGCGCAGGGCGCCGGCAGTGTCCCCGCTGCCGGTCAGGCCGACCGTTCGCCGTTTCTGCGGACCGCCGAGCTTCTGGCTCCCTATCAACCCGGTAAGCCATTGATCGCGTTATCGTTAGGCGAACCGCAGCATCCTGTCCCGAGCTTTGTCGGGCCGGTGCTGGCCCAGCACATCGCCGATTTCGGCCGTTACCCGATCGCCAAGGGCATCGACTCGTTCCGCCGGGCGGTCGCAAACTGGCTCTCGGGCCGGTTCCAGCTGCGCCGGGCAATGGATCCCGAGAGCGAAATTCTGGTGCTGAACGGCAGCCGCGAAGGCCTGTTCTTCGCCGCGATCACCGCCGCGCGCTATGTCGGCCCGCGCAAGGGCAGGCCGGCGATCCTGATGCCGAACCCGTTCTATCCGGCCTATGGCGCCGGCGCGCGCGCCGCCAATTGCGAACCGATCTATCTGCCGACCACGCTCGCCAACGGCTTTCTGCCGGATCTCGATGCGCTCGATGAGGCGACGCTGGCGCGCACGGTTGCGATGTTCATCGCCTCGCCCGCCAATCCGCAAGGGTCCGTCGCCTCGCGCGACTACTTCACCCGTCTGGTGCAACTCGCCGATCGCTACGGCTTCATGATCCTGAGCGACGAGTGTTATTCGGAAATCTACACCAAACAGGCGCCGGGCAGCGTGCTCGAATGCGCAGGATCCGATTTCAGCAACGTCGTGGCGTTTCAATCGCTGTCGAAGCGCTCGAACCTGCCGGGCATGCGCGTCGGCTTTGCGGCCGGCGACAAGAAATTTCTCAGCGTCTTTCACGAACTGCGCAACGTCGCCGCCCCGCAGGTGCCGGTGCCGCTGCAGCACGTCGCGGTCGCCGCCTATAGCGACGAGGCGCATGTCGAGGAAAACCGCCGGCTCTATCGCATCAAGTTCGATCTCGCCGATCAGATCCTCGGCAATCGCTACGGCTATGCCAGACCCGCCGGCGGCTTCTGCGTCTGGCTCGATGTATCGGACCGCGGCGGCGACGAGGCTGCGACGGTGCAGCTCTATCGCGATGCCGGCGTGCGCGTGATCCCCGGAACCTATCTGTCGCGTCCGCAAAACGACGGCAGCAATCCCGGCGCCGGCTATATCCGCCTGGCGCTGGTATCGGACAGTGAATCAACGGCCGAGGCGTTGCACCGCCTGGTCGAAACTTTGGCTTAATCGCAGGGCCCCATGAGCATGCCAGCGATCGAACGTGTCATTCCCCTGGTCGGCCATCTGCCGGCCTCGATCCGCGACGCGCTGGCGCGGCGCCTGCGGGAGGTCGCAGGCCTGTGCCTGATCGCGATCTCCGGCGTCGCTGCCGCCGCGCTGATGACGTGGTCGGTGCAGGATCCGAGTTTAAGCCACGCGACCTCGCGTGCGATCCGCAACGTTCTCGGCTATCCCGGCGCGATCGGCGCCGATCTGTTGATGCAGATTCTCGGGCTTGGCGCGATCATGCTGATCCTGCCCGTCGCGGTGTGGGGCTGGCGCATGCTGACCCATCGCACCTTCGACCGCGAAGCGTTGCGCCTGGCCTGCTGGATCCTCTGCACCATCATTGCGGCAGGCTTTGCCAGCTGCTGGCCGAACGGCGGCGCATGGCCGCTGCCGACCGGGCTTGGCGGCGTTGTCGGTGATGCGCTGGTGCGTGCGCCGGCCGTAATCTTCGGGCCCGCCGGTTTCATCTACCGCCTAGTGCTCGGCATCATCCTGTTCGCGGCGATGTGCGCCACCTTCCTGTTTGCGAGCGGCTGGGGTTCGCGTCCGCGCGACGACGAGGAGCTGACACCGATCGAGGACGACGACGCGCCGTTCGAGGAAGTGCGCGATCGCAGTTCGGTCTCGCTCGGCTGGGTCTATCATGCCCTGATGAGCGCCAAGGCCCGGCTCGGCTGGCTGATGTCGACGGCCTACCGTTCGCTGGTCGCAAGCGCGCCGCAGCCCCGTACCGCCTCGTTCGAACGGCAGGAGCCCAGTCTCGGCGGCCGCCCGGCGCCATCGATTGCCCCGCAGGCCGAGGAAGAATACGAGCACGAGGAAGAGGAAGAAGACGAGGAAGAGGAAGCCCCCGTCGCCCGCGCCCCGCGCAAGAAGGCAGCAGCGCCAAAAGCATCGACACGCAAAGACAAGTTCGAGCTGCCCGCGGTCTCGATGCTCACGGCACCAAAAGCCTCCGATCGCCAGCCGCTCAGCAAGAGCGAACTGGAAGCCAATTCGCGCGCGCTGGAAGGCGTGCTCGGCGACTTCGGCGTCCGCGGCGAGATCGTCAAGGCCAATCCTGGCCCGGTCGTGACGCTGTACGAACTCGAGCCCGCGCCCGGCATCAAATCCTCGCGCGTCATCGGCCTCGCCGACGACATCGCCCGCTCGATGAGCGCGCTGTCGGCACGCGTCGCCGTGGTGGCCGGCCGCAACGCCATCGGCATCGAATTGCCGAACGCGCACCGCGAAAAGGTCTATCTGCGCGAGCTGCTGTCGCTCAAAGACGAGTCGCACGCCAAGCTGCCGCTCTGCCTCGGCAAGAACATCGGCGGCGAATCCATCATCATCGACCTGGCGCGCACGCCGCATATGCTGATCGCCGGCACCACCGGCTCCGGTAAATCGGTCGCCATCAACACCATGATCCTCAGCCTGGTCTACCGGCTGCGGCCGGATCAGTGCCGGCTGATCATGGTCGATCCCAAAATGCTCGAACTCTCCGTCTATGACGGCATCCCGCATCTGCTGACGCCTGTGGTGACCGACCCGAAGAAGGCCGTGGTCGCGCTGAAATGGGCGGTCCGCGAGATGGAAGAGCGCTACAAGAAGATGTCCAAGCTCGGTGTCCGCAACATCGACGGCTACAACCAGCGTCTGGTCGAAGCCAAGGGCAAGGGCGAGGAGCTGACGCGCACGGTGCACACCGGCTTCGACAAGGAAAGCGGCAAGGCGATCTACGAGGACGAAAAGCTCGACCTCGAACCGCTGCCCTACATCGTAATCATCGTCGACGAAATGGCCGACCTGATGATGGTCGCCGGCAAGGATATCGAAGGCGCGGTGCAGCGGCTGGCGCAGATGGCGCGCGCCGCGGGCCTGCACGTGATCCTCGCCACGCAGCGTCCGTCGGTCGACGTCATCACCGGCACCATCAAGGCGAACTTCCCGACCCGCATCGCGTTTCAGGTCACGTCGAAAATCGACAGCCGCACCATCCTCGGCGAAATGGGCGCCGAGCAACTGCTCGGCCAGGGCGACATGCTCTATATGGCCGGCGGCGGACGCATCAGCCGCGTGCACGGCCCGTTTGCTTCCGACGAGGAAGTCGAAAAGGTCGTGCGCCATCTCAAGACGCAGGGCCAGCCTGAATATCTCGAGGCCGTTACGGCGGAAGAACCTGCCGAAGGCGAGGACGGCGCGGTATTCGATTCCACCGGCATGGGCGGTGACGGCGGCGGCGACCTGTTCCAGCAGGCCGTGGCGATCGTCAAGCGCGACCGCAAGGCCTCGACCTCCTACATTCAACGCCGGCTGCAAATCGGCTACAACCGCGCGGCGTCATTGATGGAGCGGATGGAACTCGAAGGCATCGTCGGCCAGGCCAACCACGCCGGCAAACGCGAAATTCTGGTCGAGGAAGAAGAGAGCGGTTTCTAGAGCGATTTCAAGCGATTGGGCCCACTAACGAACTGAATTTGGCGTAATAATTCTCACGGAAAAACGATATCTCCTTTGGTCGAAAGCGCGATAAAACCACCGGCAGTGGGACGATCCGTTGAATAGAGATTCGAAATACCTGATGACACACTACTTTACCCATCGCGGCATCCGTTACGGACTGGCGCTTGTGATCGCCACGTCCGTTGCCGGCGCAGCGACATCAGGCTTTTCGCAGAACGTTCCGGTCCCAAAGCCCGCACCCAAGACCCGCGACGGCGGCGTGCAGCTGAGCGCGCAGGATTCGCAAAAAGGTCCGGCGACGACAGGTGCGACCCAGGCGCCGCCGAAGGCGGGGGCGATGCAAGCGCCGCCGAACCCGTTCATTCCCGATCCAAATCGCAACGTGCCCGCCAATATTTTCGCGACCTTCGATGCCAACCAGAAGGCGCAGGCCGCCAGGGTGAGTTCGTATCTGTCGTCGCTGCAGACACTGGTCGGAAATTTCGTCCAGGTCGGGCCGGACGGCAGCAAGACCAAGGGCGACTTCGTGATCCAGAAGCCGGGCAAGGTGCGCTTCGAGTATGACGCGCCGAGCCAGATCGCGATCGTTGCCGACGGATCATCGCTCGCGGTGCGCGACAAGAAGCTCGCGACCCAGGACATCTATCCGTTGTCGCAGACGCCGCTCCGGTTCCTGCTGTCGGACCGTATCGATCTGTTGAAGGATACCAACGTCGTCAGCGTCACCGCCGATGACGTCTTCATCAGCGTCACCATCGAGGAGAAGCAGGCGCTGATCGGCACCAGCCGGTTGATGCTGATGGTCGGCACCAAGGACGGCCAGCTCAAGCAATGGACCGTGACCGACCCGCAGGGCTACGACACCACGGTCGCGGTCTATAATCTGGATACGTCGAAGAAAGTCGATCCCGGCCTGTTCAAGATCGATTTCACCAATTATTCGGTGCCGCCAGGCTAGCTCAGACCTCATCCTGAGGAGCGCGCCTCTTGCGCGCGTCTCGAAGGATGGCCCCACACTCAACTCATCCTTCGAGACGCGGCCAAGTGGCCGCTCCAGGATGAGGATGTCTTTCCGATCAGGCCCTGATACATCAGCCCGCATGCGTTTTTCCCTGACCACGTGGAATATCAACTCGGTGCGCCTGCGCATCGACATCGTCGCCAAATTCCTCAAATCGGTGCGGCCTGATGTCCTCTGCCTGCAGGAGACCAAATGCATCGACGGTGCCTTCCCGCTGAAGCGCTTCAAGCGCCTCGGCTATGAGCATGTCGCGCTGAACGGGCAGAAGGGCTATCACGGCGTCGCCATCGTCTCGAAACTGCCGTTCGAGACCAAGGATATCCGCACCTTCTGCGACAACATCGATTCGCGGCACATCTCGGTGGCGTTCGGCGAAAAGGCCCAGCTCGCAAAGCCGCTGGTGCTGCATAATTTCTACGTGCCCGCCGGCGGCGACATCCCCGATCCCGCGCTCAATCCGAAGTTCGATCACAAGCTGAAATTTCTCGACGAGATGAAAGCCTGCGAACCACTGCATCCCCGCGGCGACGACCGGCATATCCTGGTCGGCGACCTCAACGTGGCGCCGCATGAGAACGACGTGTGGTCGCACAAGCAGCTGTTGAAGGTGGTCTCGCACACCCCGATCGAATGCGAAAAACTGCTGGCGGCGCAGACCCATGGCGAATGGTTCGACGTCGCGCGCGAGCGCATCCCGATGTCGGAGAAGGTCTACACGTGGTGGAGCTACCGCGCCGCCGACTGGACCGTCGGCGACCGCGGCCGCAGGCTCGATCACATCTGGGTTTCGCGGGCGCTGAAGGATGGCATCAGCGATTTCCGCATCACCCGCGATGCCCGCGGCTGGGAGCGGCCGTCGGATCACGTGCCGGTTACGGTGACGCTGGAGGTGTGATTGCGATCAGGTGCTAAGCTTGGCGCCGGCCATCAATATATCGCTGGCAAGCTGGCTGGTGCGGGTGGCGAGTTCGTCGCGCAGCGCCCGCGCAGCGGCAGGGTCGCTCTCGAGCACGCGCTGAAACAGGCTGCGCGACACCCGGATCACGGTGGAATTTTCGATCGCAATCGCACTCGACGGCCGCTTCATCGCCACGATCAGCGCCAGCTCACCGATCAGGGCGCCGGGGCCTGCGATAACTTCAGCGCCGCCGTCCTCGACCCGGAACGCACCGCGCTGCACGATATAGCCCGCATCCGCCTCGTCGCCGGCGTTGAACAATTGGTCGCCGCGGCCGAATTCGCGTTGCTCCGAGCCGATCGCCAGCATGCGCAGCGCCGTCGTTCCCAACAGGCGCAGTGTCGGGACGCGCTCGAGCAGAGCTACATCATCTTCGATCGACATACGGAACCGGTGATGCCCAGGGAGGTACGATTCGTCGGCCGAATCGTATCACGGCACCAGCTTGTAGCCACCGGCTTCCGTGACCAGGATCTCCGGATTGGCGGCGTCCTTCTCGATCTTCTGCCGCAGCCGGTAGATGTGGGTTTCCAGGGTGTGGGTGGTGACACCCGAATTATAGCCCCAGACTTCCTGCAGCAGCGTCTCGCGGGACACCGGCATCTGGCCGGCCCGGTACAGGAAGCGCAGGATCGCGGTTTCCTTCTCGGTCAGCCGCACCTTCCGGGCGTTGGCGCCGGTCAGCATCTTGGAGCCAGGCCGGAAGCTGTAGGGCCCGACCGAGAACACCGCGTCCTCGCTGGCCTCGTGCTGGCGCAGTTGCGCCCGGATCCGGGCCAGCAGCACGGCGAACCGGAACGGTTTTGCCACGTAGTCATTGGCGCCGGATTCAAGGCCCAAAATGGTATCCGAATCGGTGTCGTGGCCGGTCAGCATGATGATCGGCGCCTTGAAGCCCCCCTTGCGCAGGGAGCGGACCACTTCGCGGCCGTCGGTATCGGGCAGGCCGACATCCATCAGCACCAGATCTGGGGAATTGGCCTTGGCGGCGCTGGCGCCCTTGGCCCCGGTATCGACCGCGGAGGCTTCGAACTCCTCATGCAGTGATAATTGCTCAACCAGCGTGTCGCGCAGATCGGTATCGTCATCCACGATCAGGATCTTGCGGGCATTGGCCATAGGTACGATCCTCTAGAGGCAGGCGGCGGACACAAATGGGAGCGTCTCAAGCCGGTCTTGGTCGGTTGGTCGATGACGAAACTGGTTCGCGGGCGAACCTCGGTCATCGGGTACGGAATCAGGTAGGAGATTGTTACAATTTCACAAGGCGAACCGCAGTGTATCCCAGATTCGAGAGGCTGTTGGATGAATGTCCTGTAATGGGCGTCAAATAGAGCAATTGCGGCCGGGGACGCAACCCCAGGATTTGGACGTTTGGCATGGGAAACACCAATTTTTCAATCACTTATGAGACAGAAGCGCGTGATCGGCCGCTCTCGGCGATCAGGGTTCACCGCGCCGCCGGCGACCCGCGCCGGGGCTGGCTGACGGCGGACGGCTGGACCGTCCCGGTGGCACTTGGCCGCGGCGGCATCCTCGCCAACAAGCGCGAAGGCGATGGCGGCACCCCGCGGGGCACCTACCGGCCGCTGCAATTATGGTGGCGCGCCGACCGCCACTCGCGCCCGCCAACCTTTCTGCCGGTCCGGCCAATCCGGCCCGAGGACGGCTGGTGCGAAGACCCCAAGGACCGCCATTACAACCAGCCGATACGGCTCATGCGCGAGGAGGCCGGCGACCGCCTCACGCGCGACGATCACCTCTATGACTTCATCGTCGAGATCGATCACAACAGCGCGCCGCGTATTGCCGGCCGCGGCAGCGCGGTGTTCCTGCATCTGGCGCGCACGAATTTTTCCGCGACGGCAGGCTGCGTTTCAATGACAAAGTCTGCGATGCTGCGGTTGCTGCGGCGGATGGGGCCGCAAACCAAAATCATTATTGGATGAACTTCATTTCAGGGATGCGGGGATCATGCAGGACAGACATCAGATTGCGTCTGCATCGCAGACGTTGCACGACCATTGGCGCGCCGGCACCAAGCTTGACGCGCTCGAGGCCCGGCTGCGGCCACAGGACCGCATCGAGGCATATGCGATCCAGGCCGCGATCGAAAGATTTTCGACGGCCCATCTGTTCGGCTGGAAGATCGCGGCCACCAGCGAGGCCGGGCAGAAGCACATCAATGTCGACGGTCCGATGGCCGGACGCATTCTCGCCGAGACCGTGATATCAGACGGCGGCACGGCGTCGATGGCCGGCAACGAAATGCGCGTTGCCGAGCCGGAATTTGCGTTTCGCATGCGCTACGATCTGCCGTCGCGATCGACGCCCTACACGGTGAGCCAGGTGCTCGATGCCGTGGACACGCTGCATCCGGCGATCGAGATTCCGGATTCGCGCTTTTCGGATTTCGTCAGCGCCGGTGACGCCCAGATCATCGCCGACAACGCCTGCGCGCATTTGTTCGTGCTCGGCCCGGCCACGACGGCGGACTGGCGCGCGCGCGATCTGGTCGAGGAACGGCCTGTCACCACGCTACGCGGCCAGCAATTCGTCGGTCACGGCAAGAACGTGCTGGGCGATCCCCGGCTGGCACTGACCTGGCTCGCCAACGAATTGCGCCAGCTGGGCGTGACGCTGAAGGCGGGCCGGGTCGTCACCACAGGCACCTGCCATCCGCCGCTGCCGATCCAGGCTGGCGATTTCTGCGCGGTTGATTTCGGGGTGCTGGGGAAAGTGTCGGTGGGGTTCGAGTAGGCGGCGCTCGTCATTGCGAGGAGCGCAGCGACGAAGCAATCCATCCCTCCGCAGAAAGTAAAGAGTGGATTGCTTCGTCGCTGCGCTCCTCGCAATGACGAAAGGATAGATCGCGCGGCCTACCGATGCCCGAAAATCGCCGAGCCGACGCGGATATGTGTGGCGCCGAACTGGATCGCGATCGCAAAATCGGCGCTCATGCCCATCGACAGATTCTTCAAGCCGTTGCGCGCGGCGATCTTGGCGGTCAGTGCGAAATGCGGTGCCGGTGCCTGGTCGACCGGTGGAATGCACATCAATCCGGAAATCGGCAGGCCATATTTCTCCCGGCAGCTCGCGATGAACGCATCGGCCTCGCCAGGCGGGACGCCGGCCTTCTGCGGCTCCTCGCCGGTGTTGAGCTGGACGAACAATTCCGGCTGCTTTTTCTGGGAATTGATTTCCTTGGCTAACGCTTCGCAAATGCTCGGGCGGTCGACAGAATGAATGGCGTCGAACAGCGCCACGGCCTCTTTCGCCTTGTTGGATTGCAGCGGCCCGATCAGATGCAGCGTTAGCCCTTGGTAAGCGGACATTAACCCAGGCCATTTCGCTTTGGCTTCCTGCACGCGATTCTCGCCGAATACGCGCTGTCCGGCGTCGATAATGGGCGAAATCGCCGACGCGTCGAACGTCTTGGACACCGCGATCAATTGTACCGTCGCCCGATCGCGGCGCGCTTCCTTGCAAGCCCGCGCGATATCCTGCTCCACCGTAGCAAGACCGCTAGGTAAAGGTTCTGTTAGCGAGCTGGTCGTCGGAGGCGTCATGTCGATTGTGGCTCGTACATTTACGGCATTTCCTTGGATTTTACCAAGTTCGGGAAGGGCTTTTTGAACCCTTCGCTTTACCCTGCCACGCGGGGTGGGGAACAGGATGTCTAGCGTTATTTTCAACCGCAACAGAGTGAAACTCAAGAAGCTTCTGGGGATCCGGACGCGGCTGGTGCTGCTGGCGTTGATCCTGGTGGCGCCCTTGATGCTGGAACGCGTCCGTTCGCTCGAGCATACCCGCTCCAAGCAAATCGCCCTTGCCACCGAAGAATTCCTCAACATCGCCCAGCACAGCGCCGATACCCAGCGCGAAGTCGTCTCCTCCGTCGAGACGATGCTCAAATCGGCGGCCTATATCCGCGCCTCCAGCGGCATCGGACGCAGTTGCGAAATCCTGCGCGCCAGCCTGCCGAGCAACCTGCCCTGGATCCGCAGCATCATGATCGCGTCCAAGGACGGCCTCGTGCAGTGCTCGACCTTGAACATTCAGGTCGGACTGCAAATCGGCGACCGCGAATATTTCAAGAAGGCGCAGGCAAGCCGCGATTTCGTTTTCAGCGACTATCTGTTCGGCAAGACAAACGGTCGGCCGATGATGATGGCGGCCTATCCGGTGGCTGCCATCAATCCCGAGGAAGATGCCGTCGTCGTTGCCGGCATCAATATCGACTGGCTGTCGAAGATCATGACCAATCTCGGCGGGCGACCGGGAATTTCGTCGTTGCTGGTCGACAGCGCCGGCGTTGTCCTCGCTGCGCCTACCGATCAGACCAGCATGATAGGCCGGCCGCTGGATTCGGTGCCGCTGATGTCCGCCGCGGCGGAGAAGGCCTTGAGCTCCGACGCACCGACCGGCTCGCTTTCATTCACCGCATCCGACGGCTCGAATCGCACGATCAGTTTCTCCCGCATTTCCGGAACGCAATCCCGCCTGATCGTCAGCATCGACGAAACCAGGGTGACCGAAGCGATCAATCGCGAGATTCGCAACGCCTATCTTCAATTGGGATTTGTCTGCCTGTTCGTGCTGCTGGGCGCGCTGATCGGCGCGGAAAAGCTGATCATCAACCCGATCGAGGTGATGACCGGCATGGCCAAGCGATTCGGCGAAGGCGACCGGTCGGCGCGTGTCGCACGCAGCAAGCTGCCCGCTGAATTCATGCCGCTGGCGCGCGCCTTCAACGCGATGGCCGCCCAGCTCAGCCAACGCGAGCGCGAGCTCCTTGCCAACAACGACCGCCTCACCGTGATCGCATCGATCGACATGTTGTCCGGCCTTGCCAACCGCCGCGGCTTTCAGAGCCGTCTGGATTTCGAGTGGATGAAGGCGCAGCAATACAACAGCCAATTGTCGCTGCTGATGATCGATGTCGATCACTTCAAGCTCTACAACGACACCTATGGCCACCCCGAGGGCGACGCCTGCCTGACCAGGCTCGGCGAAACGCTGGCCGGTATCGCCGCCGACACCATGGGCTTCGCCGGCCGCTATGGCGGCGAGGAATTCTGCCTGCTGCTGCCGAACACCGATTCGCTGAAGGCACTGGCGATCGGCGAGATGGTGCGCACCGCGGTGCTGGACCTGAAAATACCGCACCACACCAGCGGCCATCACACCGTCACCGTGAGCATCGGTGTGGCCGGCGCGCTGCCGAACGACACGCAGCGCCCGGGCGACCTGATCGAGGCGGCCGATGCCGCCCTCTACGCCGCCAAACACCGCGGCCGCAACACCGTGGTCGAGCACGGCTTTGCGCGGATGGTGGATCAGGCCGGAATGGCGCTGGCGGGTTAGCGATCTCGGGTCTCGGACCCAGCGGTACATCGCAAGGGCCCAGGCACAAAATTGCGAAAACAACCCCATGCAAAGAAAGGATGTGCTTGGACTCGCAGCACTTTTGCTGTTTGCGTCGAGAGCACGGGAAGGACCGTCGTCACGGCCCAACTGAACGCTAGGCCGTTGCCCGCTGCTCAGGCACCAGTTCGGCCTCGGTGACGACCCGGTTGCGGCCGGTTTTCTTGGCCTGATAGAGGGCGCGGTCGCAACGCTCAATCAGGTCGGACATCGATTCGCCGCCCTGAAACTGGGCTACTCCGATAGAGATGGTGATGCCGGGCAGCGCTTCGCCGGTCGAGCGGCGGGAGATGTGGCATTCGGCGACCAGGCGCCGGATGCGTTCGGCAATCGTGGCGGCCGTCGTCAGGCCGGCGTTCGGCAGGATGACGATCAGCTCCTCGCCGCCGTAGCGCGCCGGCAGATCGATGTCCCGCACGGCCTCGCGCAACACCCTCGCCATCAGGCGCAGCACCTGGTCGCCGACCCCGTGGCCGAACTCGTCGTTGAAGCGCTTGAAGTGATCGATATCGATCAGAAGCGCACTCACGGGATCGTCCTGTTCCATCGCCGCGAGCTGAGCCTTGCGGAAAAACTCCTCCAGCGCCCGGCGGTTCGGCAGGCCGGTCAGCGTGTCGGTCTTGGCCCGCTCCTCGGACTTGACCAGGGAATCGCGGATCGTCGCCAGTTCGCGTGATTTCTCGACAAAGCCGACTTCGAGCTTGGTGGCGCGCGTCGTCGCCTTGGCGAGTTCGCCCATCAGACTCTCGATCAGCTGCTTGGGATCGACGCCAGCCTCGGTGCGCTCGGTAACATCGTTGATGGCAGCCATCTGCGTGCGGTTGTCGGCAATCGCCGTGGTCAGGAACTGCTTGGCCGACGCCATCACCGAATGCAGTTGCTGGGAGACTTCATAGGCCACCGCCTCGTCGGTGGCTTTCGACCCGATATAGCTCTCATAGATCTCGCGATTGGTCTGGGCGTCGAACTTGCGCTTGTTGCCGATCAGGATATCGATCGCGCGCTTGAGCACCGGCGGCGTGCCGAGCGTATAATTGAACCAGACATGGAAATTGTTCGGCGTCGGCGGCACGCGATGCTCGGCCATTGAGCGAATGGCCGTTTCAGCGACCGACGTCGCGTACTCGAAATCGAGCTCGTCGAATCCCGCGGTCACGGCTCTGATGGCTTCCTACCGGTGAATTGGTGCTCTTTTCATAGGCAGGTTCCCATGAATTCGTTAAATGCCCATCAACCGGCCCGCCGGAATGCGGCTCCAGCCGCCCCAAGGGGGCCTGCCGACCTGCGCCAACCCGTTGACCCCGCAACCGCTTTTGTGGCCTAGTCCGCCGTCTTTTAGACGGCCCCGAATCCATAAAAGCCCAGCGATTCCATGACCTCCGAACGCTATAACGCCCGTGACTCCGAGCCGCGCTGGCAACGCCAGTGGGACCAGAAGGCGATCTTCGCCTCCAAAAACGACGATTCCCGGCCGAAATACTACGTCCTCGAGATGTTCCCCTACCCGTCCGGGCGCATCCATATCGGGCATGTCCGCAACTACACGCTGGGCGACGTGCTGGCGCGGTTCATGCGCGCCAAGGGGTTCAACGTGCTGCACCCGATGGGCTGGGACGCGTTCGGGCTGCCGGCCGAGAACGCCGCGATCGAGCGCAAGGTCGCGCCCAAGGCCTGGACCTACGACAACATCGCCGCGATGAAGAAGCAGCTGCAGTCGATCGGACTGTCGCTCGACTGGAGCCGGGAATTCGCGACCTGCGACCCCAGCTATTACAAGCATCAGCAGAAGATGTTTCTCGACATGCTGCGCGCCGGGCTCGCCGAGCGCGAGAAGCGCAAGCTGAACTGGGACCCGGTCGACATGACCGTGCTCGCCAACGAGCAGGTGATCGACGGCCGCGGCTGGCGTTCCGGCGCCGTGGTCGAACAGCGCGAGATGAGCCAGTGGGTCTTCAAGATCACGAAATACTCGCAGGAACTGCTGGACGCCCTGGATGGGCTGGACCGCTGGCCCGACAAGGTGCGGCTGATGCAGCGCAACTGGATCGGCCGCTCCGAGGGCCTGCTGGTGCGCTTCGCGTTGGATCCGGCAACGACGCCGGCCGGCGAGAGCGAGCTGAAGATTTTCACGACGCGGCCCGACACGCTGTTCGGCGCCAAGTTCATGGCGATCGCGGCCGACCATCCGCTGGCGATCGCAGCTGCGGCGAAAAATCCAAAACTCGCGGAGTTCATCGCCGAGGTCAAACGCATCGGCACCGCCCAGGAAATCATCGACACCGCCGAGAAGCAGGGTTTCGACACCGGGATCCGCGCGGTGCATCCGTTCGACCCGAACTGGAAGCTGCCGGTCTATGTCGCCAACTTCGTGCTGATGGAATACGGCACCGGCGCCATCTTCGGCTGCCCCGGGCATGACCAGCGCGACCTCGATTTCGTCAATAAATACGCGCTCGGCGTCACGCCCGTCGTGTGTCCGGAAGGCCAGGACCCGAAGACGTTCGTGATCACGGACACCGCCTATGACGGTGACGGCCGCATGATCAATTCGCGCTTCCTCGACGGCATGACCATCGAGCAGGCCAAGGAAGAGATCGCAAAGCGGCTGGAAAGTGAACTGCGCGGCAACATGCCGGTGGCTGAGCGGCAGGTGAACTTCCGCCTGCGCGACTGGGGCATTTCTCGTCAGCGCTATTGGGGCTGCCCGATCCCTGTCATCCACTGCCCGAAATGCGACGTGGTGCCGGTTCCGGACATCGACCTGCCGGTGGTGCTGCCGGAGGACGTGACCTTCGACAAGCCCGGCAACGCGCTCGACCATCATCCGACCTGGAAGCACGTCACCTGCCCGAAATGCGGTGGCAAGGCCCAGCGCGAAACCGACACCATGGACACGTTTGTCGACTCGTCCTGGTACTTTGCGCGCTTCACCGATCCCTGGAACGAGAACGCGCCGACCACGCCTGATGTGGTGAATCGGATGTTGCCGATCGACCAGTATATCGGCGGTGTCGAGCACGCGATCTTGCATCTGCTGTACAGCCGCTTCTTCACCCGCGCGATGAAAGCGACCGGCCACATCGCCATGGACGAGCCGTTCGCCGGCATGTTCACGCAGGGCATGGTGGTGCACGAGACTTACCAGAAGGCCGACGGCTCTTACGTCACGCCCGCCGAAGTGAAGGTCGAGACCGGCGGCAACGGCAAGCGCGCCCTGCTGCTGACGACGGGTGAAGAGGTCGCCATCGGCGCGATCGAGAAGATGTCGAAGTCGAAGAAGAACACTGTCGACCCCGACGACATCATCGCCACCTACGGCGCCGACGTCGCGCGCTGGTTCATGCTGTCGGACTCACCGCCCGATCGCGACGTGATCTGGAGCGACGAGCGCGTGCAGGGCGCCTCGCGCTTCGTGCAGCGGCTGTGGCGGCTGGTCAACGAATCGGCCGAGATCGCCAAGGAGGCCCCAGCCGCCCGGCCGGCCTCGTTCGGTGACGACGCGCTGGGCCTGCGCAAGGCGGCCCATGGCGCGCTGGACAAGGTCTCGAACGGCATCGAGCGGCTGCATTTCAACGTCTGCCTCGCCCATATCCGCGAATTCACCAATGCGCTGGCCGAGCTGCTGGGGCGCGAGGGGCAGCCGGCGCCGGATCTGGCCTGGTCAGTCCGGGAGGCCGCGGTCATCCTTGTTCAACTGTTCGCGCCCATGATGCCCCATCTGGCCGAGGAGTGCTGGACGGTATTGGGCCAATCCGGGCTGATTTCGGAGGCCAATTGGCCCCAAATCGAACGCGATTTGCTGGTTGAAGACACGGTGACGCTGGTGGTTCAGGTCAATGGCAAAAAACGGGGTGATGTAACCGTGCCACGGGGCGCCCAAAATCTGGAAATTGAGGCTGCCGTTCTGGCCCTTGATGCGGTAAAACTGGCCTTGGGCGGCAAGGCCGTCCGCAAGGTGATTGTTGTTCCCATGAGGATCGTGAATGTCGTTGGCTAGGACCCGGATCGCCGCTCGGCTGCTGGCGGTTGTCGCTCTGGCGGCGCTGACGGCCGGCTGCTTTCAGCCGATGTATGCCGAACGCACCGACGGCTTGCCCGGCCTGCGCGAAAAGCTGATGGGCGTGGAAATCCCGCCCGTCGACAAGAACAACGCCTCCCGCGAGGCCCGCGTCCAGGTCGAAATCCGCAACCAGCTGGCGTTCAAGCTTTATGGCAATGCGACCGGCATGCCGCCGACCCATCGGCTGGTGCTGCGGTTCTCCACCAGCCGCTCGTCGCTGATCCTCGATCCGACCACCGCGCTGCCGTCGAGCGAGAATTACGGCATCGACGCGCAGTACAATTTGATCGATCTGGCGACGAACAAGTCTGTCATGACCGGCACGACCTTCTCCCGCGTGTCCTATGACATCCCGGGCCAGATGCAGCGTTTCGCCCGTGCCCGCGCCTTCCGCGACGCCGAGGATCGCTCCGCCAACGAGATCGCCGAGAACATCCAGACCCGGCTGGCGTCGTTCTTCGTCGCCGGCACCTGATCTCTCCACACACTCGACGTCATCCTGAGGTGCGCGCACTTGCGCGCCTCGAAGGATGGCCACATCATCGCTCACAATCATCCTTCGAGGCTCGCCGAAGTGGCTCGCACCTCAGGATGACGCAGCTCGGATTGGTCGAAATTCAATGGTCGCGCTTCGCGGAAAAGAAATCGACGCTTTTCTCGCTCGGCCTGATTCCGGCCGTCCCATCATTCTGCTGTACGGTCCGGACGCCGGCCTGGTGCGTGAACGCGCCGACGCATTGCTGGCGTCCGCCGTCGACGATCCCAACGATCCATTCTCAATGGTGCGGCTGGACGGCGACGAATTGTCGGCCGAACCGTCGCGGCTGGTCGATGAAGCGATGACGGTGCCGCTGTTCGGCGGCCGCCGCGCCATCCGCGTGCGTGCCGGCTCACGCAGTTTTGCCGGCGGTATCGACACGCTGGCGGAGATGCCGCTCAGGGATTGCCGCATCGTGATTGAGGCCGGCGAACTCCGGCCGGAATCGCCGCTGCGCAAGGCCTGCGAGCGCGCCAAGACCGCGGTCGCGATCGCCTGCTATCCCGACACCGAACGCGACCTCGCCAAGCTGATCGATGACGAATTGCGGCCCTCCAACCTGCGCATCGCGCCCGACGCCCGCGCCGTGTTGACCGCACTGCTCGGCGGCGACCGGCAAGCCTCGCGCAACGAATTGCGCAAGCTCGCGCTCTACGCCCACGGCCAGGGCGAGGTGTCGATCGACGACGTGATGGCGGTGGTCGCTGACGCCTCCGAGCTGAAGCTCGATCCGATCGTCGACGGCGCGTTTGCGGGAAAGCCTGATCTGGTCGAAAGCGAATTCGCCAAAGCCATGATCGCCGGCACCTATCCCGGCGTGATCATTTCGGCAGCCCAACGCCAGGCCGCATGGCTGCACAAATCGGCGCTAGCCGTGGCCGAAGGCACGCCGGTCTCGACGTTGCTGGAGAGCGGGTATCCGCGACTGCATTTTTCGCGCAAGGGCGCGGTTGAAGTTGCGCTGCGGAATTTCAGCGCCGCGCGGCTGGTCGCGATTATCGACCAGCTCGCGACCGCCGCATTCGACATGCGCAAACAGGCCACGCTGGCAGCCGCCATCGCGCAGCGCGCGCTGCTGTCGATCGCGGCGAATGCGAAGCGGCGGGGATGAGTGCGGGTGGTCTCTCGCTCCCTCGCCCCGCGCTTGCGGGGTCGAGACGAGCTATGCTCGCTCTTAGAGGGTTGGGGTGAGGGGCACTTCTATCCGCGAACACTGATATCGTTGAGAGTCCTGTACCCCCTCACCCGGCGCTACGCGCCGACCTCTCCCCGCAAGCGGGGCGAGGTTGGGAAACGTCAACCGCCCTTCGCGAGCCGCCGCATTACTTCGTCGAGTTGTTCGAGGTTGCGGTAGCTGATCTGGACGCTGCCGCCGGGATCGCGGTGGCTGACGGTCACACTCAAACCCAGCGCGTCGCTGACGCGTTTCTCCAACGCGATCGTATCGGGGTCCTTGGTCTTGCCGCCGCTGCTGCGGGCTTTCTGCGGCTTGCGTTCCGGCACGCCCTCTTCATGCGCCAGCGCCTCGGCCTGGCGGACGTTGAGGCCTTCGGCGACGATACGCTTTGCGGAGGCAAGCGGATCCGGCACGCCGATCAGCGCGCGGGCGTGGCCGGCGGACAGTTCACCCGTGGAGATGAGAGCCTGCACCTCTGCCGGCAGCTTCGTCAGCCGCATCATGTTGGCGACATGGCTGCGGCTCTTGCCGACTTCCTTGGCGATCTCTTCCTGGCTGCGTTTGAATTCTTCCGCGAGCGCGTGATAGCCCTGCGCCTCTTCCATCGCATTGAGGTCTTCGCGCTGCACGTTCTCGATGATCATGATCTCGAGCGCGTCGCTGTCGCTGACCTCGATCGGCACGATCGGAACTTCATGCAGCCCGGCCAGCTGCGAGGCGCGCCAGCGGCGTTCGCCGGCAATGATCTCGTAGCGATCATTGGCGCCCTTCACCGGACGCACCACGATCGGCTGGATCACGCCATGCTGCTTGACGGAAGCCGCGAGCTCACCGAGTTCGGCATCGGCAAATGTCCGGCGCGGGTTGCGCGGATTTGCCTTTAGAAATTCAATCGGCACCTTGCGCTGATTGCGCGGACGCTCGACGTGCGCGGCCTCGCCGCCGACATCGCCGATCAGACTTGCAAGACCGCGGCCCAGTCGCGAACGCGCTTCGTCGGCCATCGCCAGCTCCCTTGGATTCACGCAGCATACTCCGGAATTAGAATTTCACTTTCAGATCGTAGGGTGGGCAAAGCGAAGCGTGCCCACCGAGATGCTACGACGTGGAATGGTGGGCACGGCGAAGACGCCTTTGCCCACCCTACAATTCGGTCAATGCGTTCGCAGCTCACGCTCGCGCTGGATCACTTCGGTTGCCAGTTTGAGATACGCATCGCTGCCGACGCATTTGAGATCGTAAACCAGGACCGGCTTGCCGTAGGACGGCGCCTCGGAGATGCGCACGTTGCGCGGGATCATGGTGTTGTAGACCTTGGCGCCCATGAACTGCCGGACGTCGGCGACGACCTGGTTCGACAAATTGTTGCGCGAGTCGAACATGGTCAGCACGATGCCGTGGATCGACAGGTTCGGATTCAACGTCGAGCGCACCTGCTCTACGGTCTGCAGCAATTGCGACAGACCTTCGAGCGCGAAGAACTCACATTGCAGCGGCACCAGGATCGCGTCGGACGCCGCCATCGCGTTGACGGTGAGGAGGTTGAGCGACGGCGGGCAATCGATCAGCACATAGGTGTAATCGGATCCGGGCGCTGCATCGTTGTTCAGCGCCGCGATGGCGTCGCGCAGGCGGAAGGCGCGGCCGGGCGTCGTACCCAGTTCGAGTTCAAGGCCCGACAGATCCATCGTTGAAGCCGCGATATGCAGACGCGGCACGGCGGTCACCACGACTGCTTCGCGCAGCGGGGCTTCGCCGATCAAGACGTCATAGGTCGAGCAGTTGCGGTTGCGGCGATCGATGCCCAGGCCGGTGGAGGCGTTGCCCTGGGGATCGAGGTCGACGATCAGCACCCGCTCGCCAATCGCAGCGAGTGCGGTGCCAAGATTGATCGCGGTGGTAGTTTTGCCGACGCCGCCTTTCTGGTTGGCGAGCGACAAAATACGCGGATGGCCAGCCGGTGCGGTCGCCCTATCCTCTTGATATACCTCATCAATCACGTTCGTACCCCAGTGCCCAATGCGGCCTGATTGCGTCGCTCGATACGATCGAGTTCGACGATCCAGCCGTGTCCGCCCGTGCGGCTGGAATGAAGTTGCGGCTTAATATTCCAATATTTAGTGGCTTCGGTCAATTCAGCCTCTACATCTTGGCCCTTTAGAAATAACGCTTTTGCGCCCTTTCCTACCAGCGGTTCCGCGAAACCGATGAGCTGATGTAACGGAGCCAGCGCCCGCGCAGTGACGCAATCGACAGGCCCGGCGATTCTATCCACGATATCCCCGATGTCAGCGAGATGCACGGTCCCGGCCGCCGAAGTCACACGAATTGCTTCGCGCAGGAACGCTGCTTTCTTGGCGTTGCGTTCGACCAGTTGAATGTTGGCGCCCGGTGTTTCCGCCAAAGCGCAGGCCAGGACCACGCCGGGAAAGCCACCGCCACTACCGAGATCGACCCACCTGGTCGCGCTCGGGGCCAGGCTCAAGAGCTGCAGCGAGTCGGCGATATGGCGGGTCCAGAGATGTGGAAGCGTCGACGGCGCCACCAGGTTTGTTTTCGCCTGCCATTCCCGTAGCAGGTCGACATAGCGATCCAGCCGCTCCTCTGTTTCACGTGAAACGGGGGTGAGGGCGAGGGCGGCGGCTTTGTCGGTGGTCGTCATTGATTTCTGTCGATTGGGCGCATGGCGATTCGCTTGGATCCCGTCGGGCTAAAGCTGTCATTGCAAGCGAGGCGAAGCAATCCACCTCGCGAAGGGACGGGGCCCATCCTTCGAGACGGCCGCTTCGCGGCCTCCTCAGGATGAGGTGTGAGACCCTCATGGTGAGGAGCGCGGAACCGCGCGTCTCGAACCATGCGGCCCCCCGTTTCACGTGAAACGTTTTACGCCGGCGCCTTCGAAGTCTTCCGCCGGGCTTCGCGCCGCAGATAGGCCGCCAGGATGCCGAGTGCGGCCGGGGTCAATCCATCCAGCCGACCCGCCTGCCCCACGGTCCGCGGCCGCGCCGCCTCAAGCTTTGAGCGCGCTTCATTCGAGAGACCGGGCACATCGGAATAATCGATGTCGGTCAGAACCAGGCCCTCGTCGCGCCGGAAGGCGTCGACGTCGGCGGTCTGGCGCTTCAGATAGACGTCGTACTTGGCATCGATCTCAAGGTGGACGGCGATCGCTGGGTCAATGGCTGATAGATCGGGCCAGATACCCTGCAGTGCGGACCATTCGATCTCAGGATAGGCGAGAAGCTCAAACGCCGAGCGGCGATGGCCATCCCGGTTCAGCGCCAGGCCGTGCTTGCCGGCTTCGTTGGGAGTGATCGTCAGCGACTTGGCTAGCGACTTCGCGGCTTCGAGCGCGGTCATCTTGGCGCCGTGGCGCTGCGAACGCGCCTGCCCTACGCAACCCAAGGCGATCCCCTTGTCGGTCAGCCGCTGGTCCGCATTGTCCGCCCGCAGCGTCAGGCGATACTCCGCCCGCGAAGTAAACATGCGATAGGGCTCGGATATCCCGCGGGTCACGAGATCATCGATCATCACGCCGAGGTAGCCGTCGGCACGGTCGAACACCACCGCATCGCCGCCGCTGGCGGACAGTGCCGCATTGAGTCCCGCAACAATTCCCTGTGCCGCGGCCTCTTCATAGCCGGTGGTGCCGTTGATCTGCCCGGCCAGGAACAGTCCCGGCAGCCGCTTGGCCTGCAGAGTTGGCTCCAACTCCCGGGGATCGACATGGTCGTATTCGATCGCATAGCCCGGACGGACCATCCTGACCCGCTCAAGACCGGGAATGGTCGAGAGGATCGCAAGCTGGACCTCTTCCGGAAGCGAGGTCGAGATGCCGTTGGGATAGACGGTGGTGTCGTCCAGGCCTTCCGGCTCCAGGAAGATCTGATGGCCGTCGCGGTCGCCAAAGCGGACGATCTTGTCCTCGATGGAGGGGCAATAGCGCGGACCGCTGCTCTTGATCTGGCCGGAGTACATCGGCGAGCGATGTACATTGGCCCGGATCACCTCATGGGTCGCCGGCGTGGTGCGGGTGATCCCGCATTCGATCTGTGGGGTCGTAATCCGGTCGGTCATCACCGAGAACGGCTCCGGCGGATCGTCGCCGGGCTGCATCTCGACCGCGGACCAGTCGATGGTCGTACCATCCAGCCGCGGCGGCGTACCGGTCTTGAGACGGCCGAGCTTGAAGCCGGCCCGCTCGAAGGAAGCCGAAAGTCCCATCGCCGGCGCCTCGCCGACCCGGCCCGCCGGCCAGTTCTTTTCGCCGAGATGGATCAGACCACGGAGGAAGGTCCCGGTGGTGATGACGACGGCACCGCAGCCAAGTTGGCGACCATCGCCGAGACGAATGCCGGTGACACGCCCGTTGGAAACGATCAGCTCGTCCGCCTCGCCTTCGACCACGCTCAGATTGGCGGTCTCGATGATCGCCGCCTGCATCGCGGCCGCATAGAGTTTGCGGTCAGCCTGGGCCCGCGGCCCCCGGACCGCCGGACCCTTGCGGCGGTTCAGCATCCGAAACTGGATCCCGCCGGCATCAGCGACCCGGCCCATCAGACCATCGAGGGCGTCGACTTCACGGACCAGATGACCCTTGCCCAGGCCACCGATGGCGGGGTTGCAGGACATCGCGCCGACCGTCGCGAAACTGTGGGTCACCAGCGCGGTCCTTGCGCCCATCCGGGCAGCGGCGCTCGCGGCCTCGCAGCCGGCATGGCCGCCGCCGATGACAATGACGTCGAAGGAATCTGGGCGCGAAATCATGACGGACTTCTATCGCGGAGTCAGAAATCGCGGAAGCGGGAAGTTGCGGGAAATTGAAGGAATGGATCTGTTTCACGTGAAACAGCCGGCTCCAGCGGCGCCTTAGAAAGTGTTTCACGTGAAACAGGTTGACCATGAAATGAATGAAATACTAGCAATAAGAAATATTACTTTCCTACACAGAATTCCCGGAAGATCACGTCGAGGATGTCCTCGACATCGACGCGCCCCAGCAGCCGCCCAAGGGAATGCGCGGCGACGCGTAGCTCCTCGGCCGCCAGTTCCTCGCCCTCCCCGACCACAGCAATGCTGCGCTGCAATGAAAGCGCCGCCTGTTCCAGCAACTGACGCTGTCGGGTCCGGCTGATCAATCCGCCCTCGCTGGCCCCAAAATAATCCTGCGCGAACTGGACCAGGGCCGCGATCAGCTCGGGAAGCCCATCCCCGCCCCTGGCCGAAATCGCAAACTCGCCCCGGTCCGAAACCTCGGCCAATGGCCGACTGGCCGGATCCAGGTCGATCTTGTTGCGCACGCGCCAGACCGGCGCGGTGCCGGCGTGATCGATTCTCGCGTCCGCCCGGTCGGCAAGCCACAGCACCAGATCGGCCTCCGCGGCACGAGCCCGCGCGCGACGCACACCCTCCTGCTCCACCGGATCGTCGGTCTCGCGAATGCCGGCGGTGTCGATGACGGTCACCGGATAACCGTCGAGATCGAGCTGCACCTCGATGACGTCGCGCGTGGTGCCGGCGTGCGGCGATACGATTGCCACCTCGCGCCGCACCAGCTGATTCATCAAGGTCGACTTGCCGACATTCGGGGGACCCGCGATCGCCACCACGAGACCATCGCGCAGCCGTTCACTTTGGCCCTGTGCCGCAAGGACTTCTTCGATCTCGCCCAGTAGCGCCTTGATCTTCACCAGCGCCGGCGCGATCAATTCCGCAGGCACATCGCCCTCATCCGAAAAATCGATGCCGGCTTCGATCAGCGCTGACGCCTCGATGATGCGCCCGCGCCAGTCGCGCGCCCTGTCGCCGAGCAATCCCTTGAGCTGACGTAGCGCCTGGCGCCGTTGCCGGTCGGTGTCGGCGTGAATGAGATCGTCGAGACCCTCGGCCTCGGTCAGATCGAGCTTGCCGTTCTCGAACGCCCGGCGGGTGAATTCCCCAGGCTCCGCAGCGCGCATGTTTTCATGGGCAGCCAGCGCCCCAAAGATCGAGGCCAGCACGGCCCGTCCGCCATGGACGTGGAACTCGGCGACGTCCTCGCCGGTGGCGCTCGCCGGTCCCGGGAACCAGAGCACCACCGAATCGTCCAATGGCTGACCGCTGACGTCGCGGAGCAGCATCCGGGTCGCCGTCCGCGCCGGCGGGATTGTGCCCCCCAGCGCCGTTAACGCCGGACCCGCTCCCGGCCCCGACACCCGCACAATGGCGATCGCGCTCGGCGCACGGCCCGACGACAGCGCAAAAATGGTCTGATCCCGCGGATGCATCGCCTATTTGTGCAGGAGTGCTTGAAAAGGCAACGCAATTTGAGTTTGGGAGCTCCGCCAAGCAGACAGCGAAATCCGCCGTACCAGCTCCGTTTGCTGCAGCAATGGCGCAGCAAATTTGCCGCTAAAACCCGTGACCTAGTTGGGTTTCGCAGCTCACAATCACTAAACCCAATAATATCAAATACTTATCTGAACCTCACGGATCAACGCGCGCGTGGAGCCGTGCTGCACCTTTGCTGCAGCGATTGCTGCAACATACAGGGCAACGAAAAGGGCGCCCCATCTGCACAAGGCGCCCTTCCCTAACCTCGCCTGACGGATCAGGTGTTCATCGAATCGAAGAATTCCGAGTTGTTCTTGGTGTTGCGGAGCTTGTCGAGCAGGAAGTCGATCGCGTCCATGGTGCCCATCGGATTGAGGATCCGGCGCAGCACGTACATTTTCTTGAGCAGCTGCGGATCGGTGATGAGCTCTTCCTTGCGGGTGCCGGAGCGCGAGATGTCGATCGCCGGGAAGGTCCGCTTATCGGAAACCTTGCGATCCAGGATCAGTTCGGAGTTACCGGTGCCCTTGAACTCTTCGAAGATAACTTCGTCCATTCGGCTGCCGGTATCGACCAGCGCGGTCGCGATGATGGTGAGCGAACCGCCCTCCTCGATGTTACGGGCGGCACCGAAGAAGCGCTTCGGCCGCTGCAGCGCATTGGCGTCGACACCGCCGGTCAGCACCTTGCCGGATGACGGCACCACGGTGTTGTAGGCGCGGCCCAGACGCGTGATCGAGTCGAGCAGGATCACGACGTCGCGGCCGTGTTCGACCAGCCGTTTTGCTTTTTCGATCACCATCTCGGCGACCTGGACGTGACGCACGGCGGGCTCGTCGAAGGTCGACGAGACGACCTCGCCCTTCACCGAACGCTGCATGTCCGTGACTTCTTCCGGACGTTCGTCGATCAGAAGCACGATCAGGTAGCATTCAGGATGATTTGCGGTGATCGAGTGCGCGATGTTCTGCATCAGCACGGTTTTACCGGTGCGCGGCGGCGCCACGATCAGGGCGCGCTGGCCTTTGCCGATCGGGGCAACGATGTCGATAACCCTTGCAGAAAGGTCTTTTCGCGTCGGATCCTCGAGTTCGAGGCGGAAGCGCTGGTCCGGAAACAGCGGCGTCAGATTGTCGAAATTGACCTTGTGCTTGGACTTTTCCGGGTCTTCGAAATTGAGCGTGTTGACCTTGAGCAGCGCGAAGTAGCGTTCGCCTTCTTTCGGGCTGCGGATGTGGCCTTCGATGGTGTCGCCGGTGCGAAGGCCGAAGCGGCGGATCTGCGAGGGCGAGACGTAGATATCGTCCGGGCCGGGCAGGTAATTGGCGTCCGGCGAGCGCAGGAAGCCGAAGCCGTCGGAGAGAACCTCAACGACACCCTCGCCGATAATGTCGGTCTCCTGGATCGCAAGCTGTTTGAGGATAGCGAACATCAGCTCCTGCTTGCGCATGGTGCTGGCATTTTCGACCCCGTTCTCTTCCGCGAACGAGACGAGCTCGGCCGGCGTTTTTGCTTTGAGGTCTTGGAGTTTCATTTCCCGCATTGGGGTGGTCCTGTGGAGAATAACTAGAGGAGGGGTGCTAGGCTTTTAGGAAAAGCGGACACGAAAAACGGAAGGTCCGCAGGTCTAAGCGAGGAAAGTGCCGGTGAGGCTTCAAACCTGATGCGGTGGCCGGCTCAACGAGGAGACCGGGACACAACCACATCCGCCTGCGTGGGGTGGGATCTGGCTAATATAGAAAATCGCCCGGCGCTCCGCAAGCAGGCCTGAAGTACTCCTCGCGCCTAAAAGGCCGCCTAGAACGGCTTGACCACGACCAGAATTACGATCCCGATCATCAGAACAGTCGGTACCTCATTGATAATACGATAGAATTTATGATCACGCGTATTCCTGTCGGCGGCAAAATCCTTCACCCAGCGCGAAAAAAAGCCGTGGACGCCGGACAGCACGATTACCAGCGCGAATTTGGCGTGAAACCAGCCGGACATGTACCAATGTCCGCTCCAGGCCAGATACAGCCCGGCCAGCCAGGTGATCATCATCGCCGGGTTGATGATCGCTTTCAGCAGCCTCCGTTCCATCACCTTGAAGGTCTCGGATTGCTTCGATCCGACCTCGGCCTCGCAATGATAGACGAACAGCCGCGGCAGATAGAGCATGCCGGCCATCCAGGAGATGACCGCAATCACATGCAGTGCCTTGATCCACGGGTACGCCGTGATCGTGATCCATTCGTACATCGCGCGTCGCCTCGTCCTCATCGCCGCTTGGAACGTTCAGACGCTCTCAGCATTGCCTGAAAAGCTTCCGCCAGCGTGGGACGGAGACATATCCTCATGCACCGCTTCTCTAAACTAATATTTTTAGAATCTTAGGTTTGAGTCTAAGTAGCGGTGAATTGGACTCACAACAAACCGTCCCGCAGTTCTCCCGGCTTGTTCACATCCATCACCATTTCTGCAAGAGAATTGGATTGTTCGAATAACACCCCTTGCATCAAATGCTTGCGCCGATTTATCGGCAGCTTATGCAGAGACAAATCCACATATTCTCACTATCGTTCGGATCAGGGATCTGACTTATCCTTTTGGGAGCCCTGTGTAGAAAAAGCCGGGTTATCCCCGAGAGGGCGATCCAGGGCCAAATCTCTGGGCTAAGGTCCACAAGGATTCACAGGATACACAGGGGTTTTGGTGCCCACGACCGGCAATTATTTTCACCTTCATCTGGTCTCCGATTCGACCGGTGAGACGCTGATCACCGTGGCGCGCGCGGTGGCCGCGCAGTACGCCAACGTCAGCGCGGTCGAACATGTCTATCCCTTGGTGCGCAGCCAGAAGCAGCTCGACCGTGTGCTCGATGAGATCGAGGAAGCGCCGGGCATCGTGCTTTTCACGCTGCTGGAAAAGGATCTGGTTGGCCGGCTCGAGACCAAGTGCAAGGACATCAACATCCCGAGCCTGTCGATCATCGGGCCGGTGATGCAATTGTTCGAAGCCTATCTCGGTGCGGCCACGACGGGACGCGTCGGCGCCCAGCACGTGCTCAATGCCGAATATTTCAAGCGCATCGACGCGCTGAATTACACGATGATCCATGACGACGGGCAGCATGTGGAAGGCCTCGAAGACGCTGACATCGTGTTGGTCGGCGTATCCCGTACGTCAAAGACGCCAACCTCGATCTATCTTGCCAACCGCGGCATCCGCACCGCGAATGTCCCGCTGGTGCCCGGTATTCCGGCGCCGCATCAGTTGGAGACGCTGAAGAAGCCGCTGGTGGTCAGCCTCCACGCGACGCCGGAGCGCCTGATTCAGGTTCGGCAAAACCGGCTCCTGAGCATGGGCGCCGATTCCGGCAATGACGATTATATCGATCGCCAATCCGTCACCGATGAAGTGGCGTATGCGCGGCGGCTCAGTGCCAAGTTCGGCTGGGCGCAGCTCGACGTGACGCGGCGGTCGATCGAGGAAACCGCGGCCGCGATCCTGAAACTTTTCACCGACCGGCAGCGGCAACGGCTTCCGGAATGAAACCAGAGCGTTTTCCAGCGAAGTGGACCCCGGTTCGCGTCAAGAAAACGCGTCAAAACAACAATCGTCGGCTATGAGCATCTGGCTTGGAAAAGACCCGCTGGTACTGGCTTCGCAGAGTCGCGCGCGGCAGATGCTGCTGGCCAACGCCGGCATCTCCTTCGAAGCTGTTCCGGCCGATATCGACGAGCGCGCCGTGCAAAAGAATTCCGGGCTTGTCGCACCCGGCGAGATCGCAAAATTGCTGGCGCGGGAAAAGGCGCTGTGGGTCTCGCGGCAAAAACCCGGCCGCTACGTCGTCGGTGCCGACCAGACGCTCGCACTCGGAGACCGGTTGTTCAGCAAGCCCGCCGGGCGCGCCGCAGCAGCGGAGCAATTGGGTTTGCTCGCCGGCAAGCGCCACGAATTGCATTCGGCATTTGCCGTTGCCCGCGACGGCAAGATACTGTCCGGAGATATTAGCGTTGCACACATGACCATGCGATCTCTCAACAAGGACGAAATCGAGGCCTATCTGGACCAGGCGGGAGAGGCGGTAACGACCAGCGTCGGCGCCTATCAGCTGGAAGGCCTCGGCGTGCATCTGTTCGGGCGTATCGAAGGCGATCACTTTACTATCCTCGGCCTGCCGCTGCTGCCGCTGCTCGCATTTTTGCGCAGCGAACGGCTGCTTGGTGTCTGAGCCTCAAACAACGGCAATCTGAATGCTGATCCTTGGACTGACCGGCTCGATCGGAATGGGAAAATCCACCACCGCAAAATTGTTCGCGGAGGCAGGGGTTCCCGTGTACGACGCCGATGCGGAGGTGCACAAAATCTATGAGGGTGAGGCGGCGCCGGCGATCGAAGCGGCGTTTCCGGGCACCACCGTGGATGGCAAGGTCGATCGCGCGCTGCTCTCCGTCCAGGTGGTGCACGATCCCGACGCCATGAAGCAGCTCGAGCAGATCGTCCATCCGATGCTCGGCGCCTCGCGAAAGAAATTCTTCGAGGATGCGGAAGCGGCGGGCAAGCCGGTGGTGCTGTTGGATATCCCGCTGCTGTATGAGACCGGCGGCGAGAAGCGCGTGGATGCGGTCGTGGTGGTGACGACGACGCCCGAAATCCAGCGCGAACGCGTGCTGGCGCGCGGCACGATGGACGAAGCGAGGTTCGACGCCATTGTGGCGCGGCAGCTACCTGATGCGGAAAAGCGCAAGCGCGCCGATTTCGTGGTGGATACTTCGCATGGTCTCGACCCCGTCCGGGCCCGTATCAGGGACATTCTGGCCGAGGTTGTTAAGATGCCGCAGCGGCGGACGTGATTCGCTGACTTTCCGGCCCGGTCTTTTTGTTTGACGCGTTTTCCTTACGCGAACCGGTACCCACTTCGCTCGAAAACGCTTTAGAGAAAACCCATGCGTGAAATCGTTCTCGATACTGAAACCACCGGCCTTGATCCGCTGCGCGGCGACCGCCTGGTCGAAATCGGCTGCATCGAGATCTACAACCGCATGCCGACCGGACAGACGTTTCACGTCTACATCAATCCTGAGCGCGACATGCCGGCCGAAGCGTTTGCCGTGCACGGACTTTCCGCTGAGTTTCTATCCACCAAGCCGCTGTTCACGGAAGTGGTCGAGGAGTTCCTGGAATTCATCGGCGATGCGCCGCTGGTGATCCACAACGCATCGTTCGACATCAGCTTCATCAATGCCGAACTCGACCGCATCAAACGGCCGGCGATCGCACGCGATCGGCTGGTCGATACCTTGCTGCTGGCGCGCCGCAAGCATCCGGGCGTCTCGAACAGGCTCGATGATCTTTGCTCGCGCTATTCGATCGACAATTCCCGCCGCACCAAGCACGGCGCGCTGCTTGATTCCGAATTGCTGGCCGAGGTCTATATCGACCTGATCGGCGCACGGCAGTCGCAGCTGATCCTGGCCTCGGAGACCCGCGAGTCGCGGGCGGAGCGGACCGGCGACATGCCGCGCCGGCAGCGCGAGACTCCGCTCGCACCCCGAATCACGGATGCCGACCGCGAGGCGCACCGGGCCTTTGTCGCCACGCTGGGCGACAAAGCGATCTGGAACGAGTTTCTGGGAGCCGCTTGAAACGCTGCAGCGGCGTTTAGCCGCTGAGTGCCGGTTAGCTGGGCTTTGCGCCCGAAGCAGCCTGCTCTGCCGCCTGCCGCTCCATGTTCTGGCGGTAGAGGCCGACGAAATCGACGGGATCGAGCATCAGCGGGGGGAACCCGCCGTCACGTACCGCGGTGGCAATGATTTCGCGTGCGAACGGGAACAACAGCCGCGGGCATTCGATCATGACCAGCGGGTGCAGGTTTTCCTTCGGCACATTGACGATGCGGAACACGCCCGCATAGGCGAGGTCGAACGAAAACATGAGCTTGCCGGCATTTTCCGCCTTGCCCTCGATCGAAAGCGTCACTTCGAACTCGCTTTCGGAGAGATTATTGGCGCCGACATTGATCTGGATGTTGATGGCCGGCTGCTGCTGCTGAGGCGCCAGCGAACCCGGGGCGTTCGGATTCTCGAACGACAGGTCCTTGGTATACTGCGCCAATACGTTGAGCTGGGCGGGGGCCTGCTCTGCGGGCGCGCCGTTACCGTTGGTCATGAAACTCTCCTAAAAACGCTGGCGAGCGGAGCCCGGGTTACTGTCTGAATTCGCTCGGCGGGCGGAAATGCCTTGCCGGGCGAGTGGCTATCATAGCCCCGCCTTATTCCACAAGGACGACGGACTGAAGGCGGGTCCGGCCAACCGCCATTTGTGACAGATATGGCTAATAGCGCGCGGCCGGCCTCCCAGCGAGCCCCTTTGGGGTCATCCTAAATAATTGAATATGCGTGATTTCCGGAAATGATCGGATTTCCCCTCGCGGCCAAAACGCGCTACAATTCACCCGCGCCAAAACGCGCCATTGGCCGGGCAAAGTTTCGTGCCTACATGCTGCAGTCTCGATTGAAGATGTAATCTCTGCCGTTCCCGGGCTCTTGAGGGAACCCTCGACCGCCGGACCCGTTGCCGGCGTTAGAACCAGAAAGCGAATACGACGTGGATATTTACACTATCATCTTCCTGGCGCTGGCCGTCTTCATCTTCCTGCGCCTGCGCAGCGTCCTCGGACAGCGCACGGGGAGCGAACGGCCGCCCTATGATCGCGCCGCGCCGAACGTCGTGCAGCGTACGCAGGACAACAACGTCGTGCCGATGCCCGGTGCCGTGATCGATCAGACGCCTTTGGCGCCGACCGCGGACGTCGTGCCGGCGACCGACCGCTGGAAGGGCATTGCGGAAGCGGGCACGCCGCTGGCGCAAGGCCTCGACGCGCTTGTCGCGCAGGATTCCTCGTTCGATCCCCGTCACTTCCTCTCCGGCGCCCGCAGCGCCTACGAGATGATCGTGCTGGCGTTTGCCAATGGCGACCGCCGCGCGCTCAAGGATCTGTTGTCGAGCGAGGTCTATGAGAGTTTCGATACCGTGATCAAGGATCGCGAGAAGCACGAGCAGAAAACCGAAACGCGGTTTGTTTCGATCGACAAGGCCGAACTGGTGGGTGCGGAAGCCCGCGACAAGGCTGCGCAGCTGACGGTGCGGTTCGTGTCGCAGATGATCTCGGTCACCCGCGACAAGACCGGCGCCATTGTCGATGGAACGCCGGATAAGGTCGCCGATATCACCGATGTCTGGACATTTGCCCGCGACACGAGTTCCCGCGATCCGAACTGGAAGTTGGTTGGCACCGGAAGCGCCAGTTAGCGCGCACAGCCTTGTAAGGTCGCTTGCAAGGCCGGCGCTGGCTGCGATCGCTATCGCGTTGTCACTAGCTCCCCTGGACGCATCTGCCGCGCGTCGGGCGCGGTCGCATTCACATCCGCCGCCGCATCCGGTATCCGAGCGACACCTTCCTTATCCGCTGCTGGATTTGCCGTTCCAGATCACGAACACCCAATATGCGCCGGTCGCCTGGTCCGACGTTACCGGCTGGCACGAAGACGATCACCTCGCCGCCTACAAGACCTTTCGCGACAGCTGCAAGCCGATAGCAGCGCAAACCAAACCACCATCCGAACCGAAAGCGATCGGTACGTCGCTGCGCGATCCATGCCGCGTCGCCAGGAGCCTCGAGCTAACCGACGGCGCCAGGGCGACAGCGTTTTTCGAGGAGCATTTTCTGCCCCTGCGGATATCGCGGCTCGGCGAGCCCGAGGGCTTTGTCACCGGCTATTACGAGCCCATCGTCGATGGCTCGCGGACGGAGAACGAGGTCTACAAGGTGCCGGTCTATCGCCGGCCGTCCAACCTGTTCGTTCGCGGCGTCACCCAGAGCTCGGTGGGCTTGCCCAACGGCGGCAAGGTGTTTCGCAAGATTGGCCGCCGCAAGCTGGTGCCCTATTACGATCGCGCCGAGATCGAGGACGGTGCGATCGAGGGCCGTGGCCTCGAAATCTGCTTTCTGAAGGACCAGACCGATCTGCTGTTCTCGCAGATCCAGGGTTCGGCGCGGGTCAGCCTCGATGATGGCTCGACGGTTCGCATCAATTACGATGCGCACAATGGTTATCCCTATACGCCGGTCGGCCGCATCCTGATCGAACGCAACATCATTCCCAGGGATCAGATGTCGATGCAGAAGATCCGGGAGTGGATGACGGCGAACCCCGACGGCGCCAACGAGTTGCGACGCCAGAACCGTTCCTACGTGTTCTTCCGCGAGGTTAACCTCTCCGACAAGGACGAAGCGGTTGGCGCCCAGGGTGTGCCGCTGACGCCGGGCCGCTCGATCGCGGTTGACAAGGCGCTGCATGTCTATGGCACGCCGTTCTTCATCGAGGGCGAGTTGCCGATTGATACCGACACGTCCAGGACGCCGTTTCGGCGGCTGATGATCGCGCAGGACACCGGGTCTGCGATCGTCGGGCCCGCCCGCGCCGATCTCTATCTCGGCGCCGGAGCCGATGCCGGCAAGGTAGCAGGCCGCTTCCGCCACCCCATGCGTTTTGTCATGCTGTTGCCGAAGAGCCTCGATCCCTCCGCGCTGGGCCGCAAGCTGCCAGTGCCGGACGAACGGCCGTCGGAAAAAATCGCAAAGCTGTTTCCGCAGGTTGATCCACTGAAGGATCCGAAGAACGCCGCTCCCGCTACTCCCGCTGCAACACCGCCCGCGACCGCACCCACATCCGCCGCGCAGGCTGCCGTCGTAAAACCGGTGCCGCTGCCGGCGGCCCGGCCCGGTGTCAAACCGGCTTCCGAACCGGTCCGCCACCGCCACATCCGCCGCTTCCGCCACCACCGTCAATGAAACGCCGGACGTCGAGCTCGATCCCCGAAATACCAATGCCGCCGCGGCGCAAGCGCGGCCTCAGCGAGGAAGATCGCGCGCTGTGGGAAAGCGTGGCCAAGCAGGTCAAGCCGCTGCGCAAGCGGCACCGCACCGTGAAGCCGCCGGCAGCCGCGCCGGAGGCGGAAGCCAGTGTCGCTGCCAGGCCTGTTGCATCACCGAAGGCGATGCCTTCGCCACGAATCATTGCTCCGTCACGGCCGGAGCCGCCACCGCTGGCGCCGATCGGACGCCGTGAACGCTCACAGCTTTCGCGTGGCCGGAAAGATATCGACGCCCGGCTCGATCTGCACGGCATGACGCAGATCCGCGCGCACCGCGTGCTGCTGACCTTCCTGCAGCGGGCGCACAGCGATGGCCTCACCTTCGTGCTCGTCATCACCGGTAAGGGCAAAGTGGGCGGCTCAGAGGCCGAGCGCGGCGTGTTGCGCCGTCAGGTGCCGCAATGGCTCAGCCTGCCGGAATTCCGCTCGCTGGTGGTCGGATTCGAGGAAGCTCATATCGGCCACGGCGGCGAGGGCGCGCTGTACGTGCGGGTGCGCAGAATCCGTTAGAACGGCCGTACGATTCCGACGCGCGGGATCAGCGTGACGACCCAGCCGAAGATCGTGGTTTTTCGATCGTTCGTTGATATCAACGCCACCTCGCGCGACGCGGGCAGGGCTTTGACCGCATGCAGGAGCAGGAACAGGCATACCGCCCAGTTCGAAATCCAGCGCGAATAATCGAACACCATCGCAAACATCACGAGATAGCCGAGCGTGATGATTGTGATCGCCGCGATGACGATGCGGCGGTGGACGTTGGCCGAGAGGGCCGTGATTGAATTCGAAAAATATCGCCACAGCGGCGTGTGCAACCAGATCAACAGCGCGAAGATCGGAAAGCCGAGCAGATTATGCGGCAGGCGCGCCCAGGTGTCGGCAACCTCCTTCGCCAGCGGCTGGTACCAAATATAGGCAAAGCTCAGCAGATTGGTGCGGATGGGGTCGGTCATGCGGCTCTGTAGGTAGCTGACGAAGTCAGCCTCGGGCACTGCCATCGTCCCGAGAAATTGTGCGGTGACGAACAGCAAACCGGTCGCCGCAAGCGCGGCGATGCCAGTGACGATTTCCAATCGATCCGCCCCCCGCGCCAGGTAATAACGCAGCACCACGATAGCCGCGATAGTCGGCACATACATCAAGAGATGAATGTGGTGGATCAGCACGAGGATCATCGAGAACAGCGTGGCGAGCAGCACATAGAACAGCGAGCGCGCCGGAATCAGCAACAGGACGATTGCGAACAGGCATCCATAGATATCGAAATGCCCGAGCGTGTGCATGAAATTCTTCAGGAAGAACGGCGAACCGGCCATGAACACGAACAGCGGCAGATGCGCGTCGTCGAAACCGAATGTCCTTTTGAACAGTCGCACGAACAGGGCCGCCGTGATGAGCCAGACGGCACCGCCGAGCGCGAACACCAGCCACACCGGCACTTTCGCGGTGAACAGCGCCACGATGGCGCCGATCAGCGCGCGCTTGGTAAAGCCGAAATGATAGTCGACGAGAAGATGGATATAGGGGACGTAAGGGGGCAGCGCGATCTTGTGCAGGAATACCCCGACGAACACGGCGACATTGACGGCCAGCATCAAGCGCCAGGGGTTTTCCCGGAAACGCAAATTCATCGTCATCGTCGTCCCGGCCAAGTGAAGCGCGAGCCGGGACCCATACGCCGCGGCCGCGATTGTCTAGCACAACGGCCGATGGCTTGTTTCAACAATAGAAGACCGGGGTTATGGGTCCCTGCGTGCGCAGGGACGACGGCTACTACAAAATAAACCGGCTCAAATCCGCGTTCTTGGCGAGATCGCCGACATGCTTCTGCACGTAGTCGGCATCGACCTTGATGGTCTCGCCGTGGCGGTCCGGGGCGGCAAAGGAAATCTCGTCGAGCACGCGCTCCATCACCGTCTGCAAGCGCCGCGCGCCGATATTTTCCACGGTGGAGTTGACGGCGACCGCGACGTCCGCCAGCGCGTCGATGGCGCCGTCGGTGATGTCGAGCGTGACGCCTTCGGTCTGCATCAGCGCGATATATTGCTTGATCAGCGACGCCTCCGGCTCGGTCAGGATGCGGCGCATGTCGTCGCGGGTCAGCGCTTCCAGCTCGACGCGGATCGGCAACCGGCCCTGCAACTCGGGCAACAGGTCCGACGGTTTCGCGATGTGGAACGCGCCGGACGCGATGAACAGGATATGGTCGGTTTTGACGGCGCCATGCTTGGTCGAGACGGTGGTGCCTTCGATCAACGGCAACAGGTCACGCTGCACGCCTTCGCGCGAGACATCGCCGCCGGTGCGGCCGTCGCGCACACAGATCTTGTCGATCTCGTCGAGGAACACGATGCCGTTGTTTTCGACCGCGTTGATCGCTTCCAGCACCAGCTGATCGCTGTCCAGGAGCTTGTCGGATTCCTCGTTGACCAGCGTCTCGTGTGAATTCTCAACCGTCAGGCGGCGGGTCTTGGTCCGGCCGCCCATCTTGCCGAAGATATCGCCAATCGAAATCGCACCCAGCTGGGCGCCGGGCATGCCGGGGATTTCGAACATCGGCATGCCGCCCGATGACGAGGTCTCGATTTCGATTTCCTTGTCGTTCAGCTCGCCGGCGCGCAGTTTCTTGCGGAAGGAATCGCGGGTGGCGGGACTCGAAGCCGGCCCGACCAGTGCGTCGAGCACGCGCTCCTCGGCCGCGAGCTGGGCGCGGGCCTGCACGTCTTTGCGTTTGCGCTCGCGGGTCTGGGAGATCGCGACTTCGACGAGATCGCGGATGATCTGCTCGACGTCGCGGCCGACGTAACCGACCTCGGTAAACTTTGTGGCCTCGACCTTGATGAAGGGGGCACCGGCCAATTTCGCCAGCCGTCGCGCGATCTCGGTCTTGCCGACGCCGGTCGGCCCGATCATCAGGATGTTCTTCGGCAGCACCTCCTCGCGCAGACTGCCGGTGAGCTGCAGCCGCCGCCAGCGGTTGCGCAGCGCAATTGAGACGGCGCGCTTGGCATCGGCCTGGCCGACGATGAAGCGGTCGAGTTCGGAGACGATTTCACGGGGAGAAAAGTTGGTCATCGGCTTTAGCTAGGGTGAAATCTCGTTCTCGGCAAGGCGAACAAACCGCCTAGATTATCGGCGGCCCGGCCTGCCATTGCTTGATCGCCTCGAAAGGGTAGAGCAGCATGATGATGTTCAGCGCCAGATTGTCGCGAATGTGCAGCGCCAACACGATTTCGAACGCCAGCGCCAGCGCCACAGTGGCCGCGACCGGCAGCTTCCTGGCCAACAGGAAACCGCCGATCATGGCGAAATTGTCGGAAATTGAATTGACGATGGTGTCGCCGAAATAGTCCAGCGAGATGGTGCCGGTCCGATAGCGATCGATGATCCAACTCGAATTCTCGACCAGCTCCCAAGCACCCTCGACCAGCATCGCAAGTATCAGACGTGCGGGCCAGGCGAGACGTGGAAACAGAAGATGGGCCGCGCCATAAAACAGGAAGCCGTGCAGGATATGCGACAGCGTGTACCAGTCGGCGATGTGCTGCGAATTCTCCGAGCTCTGCACGACGCCGTGCCAGAGTTTGACGTAGCCGCAGGCGCAGATCGGCAGGCGGCCCATCGCATAGAGGATCAAGGCCTGCAGCACCAGGATGCCGGCGGCCATCAACAGCCAGTGCCAGGCCGTAACACTGCTGGCGAGGGGAGGCCGTGCCGCGGCGCTGCCTGTGGTCATGGGTTGCGGACCATCAGCAGCGCGGGACCATCTGGTGTATCGACCATATGGGCTCTTTCGAATCCGGCCTTCGCATAGGCGCGCACGGCGCGGTGGTTGGCGGGGTCGGGATCGGTGACCATGCGCGGCGCGCCGTGCGCCAGCCGCGCGTCGACGAAGGCTCGAATCAGTGCCGAGCCATGGCCGCGTTCGATCATGCCGGGTTCACCAATAAAGAGATCGATGCCACGGGTGCCCTTGGGGTGAGTGCCGAAGCCGGAATTCCAGGCGGTAAGATCATAACACTGGATGTAGCCGAAATCGGCGCCGTTTGTCGAAACGACAAATTGATCCATGGCCGGCTCGTCGAGATCGCCGCTGACCAGCGCATATTGCTCGTCCGGATCGCCCCACCATTCCCGGACATGGGGATGCGCGAGCCATTGCCGGATCACCGGCAGGTCCGCTGAGGTCATGGGGCGAAAGACGTAAGCCGCCATCGATCAGCCGCCCAGTGCCTCGATGGTCACGTTGCGGTTGGTGTAGACGCAGATATCGGCGGCGATATCCAGCCCGCGGCGAACGATGGCCTCGGCATCCTTGTCGGTGTCAATCAGCGCACGGGCGGCGGCCAGCGCATAATTGCCGCCGGAGCCGATCGCCATCACGCCGGCCTCCGGCTCCAGCACGTCGCCGGTACCGGTCAGAACCAATGAGACATCCTTGTCGGCGACGATCATCATCGCTTCCAGGCGGCGCAGATAGCGGTCGGTGCGCCAGTCCTTGGCAAGTTCGACCGCGGCGCGGGTCAATTGACCCGGATACTGCTCCAGCTTGCTCTCCAGCCGCTCGAACAGGGTGAAAGCGTCAGCGGTGGCGCCGGCAAAGCCGCCGATGACGTCGCCCTTGCCGAGTTTGCGAACCTTTTTGGCGTTGGATTTGATCACGGTCTGGCCGATCGAGACCTGGCCGTCGCCGCCGATCACCACTCTGCCGCCCTTGCGGACCGTTAAAATGGTGGTGCCGTGCCAGACCGACGGCTCGTTGGGGGATGCTTGCATGGAATACCTCGTGTCCGACCAGATTTAGGGGCTCGAGCGCACCGTTACAATCGGCCGGATTTGGTCACTATACGGGGAAGTTGAGCCTTTTAAGCATGATCCCGCAGTGGCGAAGGCGACTTTGGCCTGTTAAAAGGGCCGCGTTTTCGGCCGGGAAGAGGCAAAGGAAAGCACATTTCATGCGCACAGCGACCATCAAGCGCAAGACCAAGGAGACCGACATCGAGGTGGCGGTAAATCTCGACGGCACCGGCGTGTCCAAGGTTTCGACCGGTATCGGCTTCTTCGACCATATGCTCGACCTCCTGGCCCGGCATTCGCGCATCGACATCACGGTCAAGGCGGATGGCGATCTCCATGTTGACCATCACCACACCACCGAGGACGTCGGCATCGCGCTGGGGCAGGCCGTGAAGCAGGCGCTCGGCACCATGGCCGGGATTACCCGCTATGCCTCGATCCACATGCCGATGGACGAGACGCTGACGCGCGTCGTGATCGACATTTCGGGCCGGCCGGTGCTGGTGTTCAAGGTGGATTTTCCGCGCGACAAGATCGGCGAATTCGACACCGAGCTGGTTCGCGAATGGTTCAATGCGTTCACGACCAACGCTGGCGTGACTTTGCACGTCGAAACCCTATATGGCGAGAACAGCCATCATATCGCCGAATCCTGCTTCAAGGGTTTGGCCCGGGCGCTTCGGACGGCGGTTGCCATCGATCCAAAAACCGCGGGCGAAGTGCCATCCACCAAGGGTCAGCTCGGCGGCTGATTTTGGACCATGATCTGGACCCGAGGGCCCCGCTGGCGAAAAGTGGGAACCGGTTCTCCCGAAACGGTCCATGCTTGAACTAAAAGGCTGATCGGACTGACCAATCAGCTCGATCTGGTTCGCGGCGGAGAGTGACGATGCCGGTCTATACAGTGCATGCCCCGGTCAATGGCGGCGCCGATCTGGCGACGACCGACAGGTTTATGTTCGTCCGCGACGGCTTCCATTTCTGGGCCGCGGTGGCGAGCGTGCCGTGGCTGGTCTGGCATCGTATGTGGCTGGCGCTGATCGGCTGGATCGCGCTGACAGTTGCGCTCGCATTCGGCCTGAGGGCGCTCGGCGCCAGCGGTGGTACGGTCCTGTTCGCCAATTTCCTGGTTGCGGTTCTGATGGGCTTTGAAGCGGCCAGCCTGCGCCGCTGGACGTTCTCGCGGCGCAAATGGCGGCAGCTCGATATCGTGGTAGCCGACAATGAAGAAGCCGCCGAGCAGCGCTTCTTCGATCGCTGGACTGCAAGGCAGCGCGGCCTCACCAACGACCAATGGGCGGTCGAGCGGGGCGGGCCGCCGCCGACCCGCAACGTTCCGGGACAACCATTCTCGAAGCCGCCGCCGATGCCGCAGGGCGGCATCATCGGGCTGTTTCCCGAGCCGGGAGGATCACGATGAGCGTTGCGATCATCGATTACGGCTCGGGCAATCTGCACTCGGCGGCCAAGGCGTTCGAGCGCGCCGCGCGGAGCATGGAGAATCCGCCGAAGATCATGGTGACGCGCGATCCCGAAGCGGTGTTTCGCGCCGATCGCATCGTGTTGCCCGGCGTCGGCGCCTTCGCCGATTGCCGCAGGGGCCTCGATGCCGTCGACGGCATGCTCGAGGCGATGACGGAAGCCGTCCGCTCCAAGGCGCGGCCGTTCTTCGGCATCTGCGTCGGCATGCAGCTGATGGCAACGCGCGGCAAGGAGCATGTCACCACCGACGGCTTCAACTGGATCGCAGGTGACGTCGAAAAGATCACGCCGCGCGAGGAGAATCTGAAAATTCCGCACATGGGCTGGAACACGCTCGACATGGTGCGCGAGCATCCGGTGCTGGAGCGCCTGCCGCTCGGGCCGAAGGGCCGCCACGCCTATTTCGTGCACTCCTATCACCTCAACGCCTCCAATGAAGCGGATGTACTGCTGCGCGCCGAATACGGCGGGCCGGTAACGGCGATGGTCGGCAAGGACACCGCGATCGGTACGCAATTCCACCCGGAAAAGAGCCAGCGTTTCGGACTGGGTCTGATCTCGAACTTTTTGAAATGGAAGCCGTGATCCTTTTCCCCGCTGTCGATCTGAAGAACGGCCAGTGCGTGCGCCTCGAACAGGGCGACATGGCGCGGGCGACCGTGTTCAACCTCGATCCCGCGGCGCAGGCGCGCGCCTTCGCCGAGCAGGGTTTTGAATATCTGCATGTCGTCGATCTCGACGGCGCCTTTGCCGGCAAGCCGATGAATGCGCTGGCGGTCGAAGGGATGCTCAAAGCGGTCACGATGCCGGTGCAGCTCGGCGGCGGCATTCGCGACCTCAAGACCATCGAGGCCTGGCTCGGCAAGGGCATTGCGCGGGTGATCATCGGCACCGCGGCGGTGCGCGACCCGGAACTGGTGAAGAGCGCCGCAAAAAAATTCCCCGGCCGCGTCGCGGTCGGTCTCGACGCCCGCGACGGCAAGGTCGCCGTCGAAGGCTGGGCCGAGACCTCGCAGGTGACCGTGCTCGAAATTGCGCAGCGGTTCGAGGACGCCGGCGTCGCCGCGATCATTTTTACGGACATCGCGCGCGATGGTCTGCTCAAGGGCCTCAACCTCGACGCGACGATTGCGCTGGCCGAGAGCATCTCCATTCCAGTCATCGCCTCCGGCGGCTTTGCTTCCATCGAGGACGTCAAGGCGCTGCTGGAGCCGCGCGCCAAAAAGCTGGCGGGTGCCATCGCCGGCCGCGCGCTCTATGACGGCCGGCTCGATCCTGCCGCGGCGCTGACGCTGATTCGCAACGCGCGCAGCGCGGCCTAGGGAGACCAAGATGTTCAAGGTCCGCGTGATCCCCTGCCTCGACGTCAAGGACGGCCGCGTGGTCAAGGGCGTCAACTTCGTCGATCTGCGCGACGCCGGCGATCCCGTCGAAGCGGCGATTGCGTATGACGCCGCCGGCGCCGACGAGCTCTGCTTCCTCGACATCACCGCGACCCACGAGAACCGCGGCACCATGCTCGACGTTGTCAGGCGGACGGCGGAGGCCTGCTTCATGCCGCTGACGGTCGGCGGCGGGGTGCGGACCATCGAGGACATCAAGACGCTGCTGCGATCCGGCGCCGACAAGGTTTCGATCAACAGCGCGGCGGTCTCCAACCGCGAATTCGTCAAGCAGGGCGCCGAAAAGTTCGGCGAGCAGTGCATCGTGGTCGCGATCGACGCCAAGCGGGTCAAGCGCGCCGGCGGTTCGGACCGCTGGGAGATTTTCACCCATGGCGGGCGCAATTCGACCGGGATCGACGCCATCGAATATGCCCAGGAAGTGGTCTCGCTCGGCGCCGGCGAAATCCTGCTGACCTCGATGGACCGGGACGGCACAAGACAGGGCTTCGACCTGCCGCTGACGCAGGCCATCGCCGACAGCGTTCCCGTACCGGTAATTGCGTCCGGCGGCGTCGGCAACCTCGACCACCTCGTGGACGGCATCCGCCAGGGCCACGCTACCGCGGTGCTGGCGGCCTCGATATTCCACTTCGGCGAATTTACCATTCGCCAAGCCAAGGAGCACATGGTGCGCGCCGGGCTGCCGATGCGGCTCGATCCCTGACGACTCCCCGTCACAAAAGTGCTAAGTCCGTGATCGGGATGGCGCGGGCCTTCAGCCGGCGCAATTGTTGAGTTCAGTTGATGCCACGTTTCACGATTCATGATCTGGCCGCCACCATCGATGCCCGGGCCGCATCGGGGGGAGAGGCGTCCTACACCCGCAAGTTGCTCGACAAGGGCGCGGAGCACTGCGCCAAGAAACTGGGCGAGGAAGCGGTCGAGACCGTGATCGCCGCGGTCGAGAACGATCGCGACCACCTGATCGCCGAAAGCGCCGATTTGCTGTTTCATTTGCTGGTGCTGCTCAAAGCGCGCGGCGTGACGCTGGAAGAAGTCGAGACCGCGCTCGGGCAACGTACCAACCAATCCGGGCTGGAAGAAAAAGCCGCGCGCAAGCGCGATTGAGCAAGAGGCGACGCCATGGACATTCGGGCGACGGACCAGCAATACAACCCCTACCGGATCTTCACCCGCGAGCAGTGGGCGCGATTGCGCGACGACACGCCGATGACGCTGGAGCCGGGCGAATTCGAACGGCTGCGTTCGCTGCACGACCGCCTCGATTTGCAGGAGGTCGAGGACATCTTCCTGCCGCTGTCGCGGTTGCTGTCGATCTATGTCGATGCGACCTTGAGGCTCTACCAGGCGCAGCGCCAGTTCCTCGGCATCCGCGACCGCAAGGTGCCCTATATCATCGGCGTCGCAGGCTCGGTCGCGGTCGGCAAATCCACCACCGCGCGCGTGCTGCAGGCGCTGCTGGCGCGCTGGTCGCCGCGGCCCAAGGTCGAAATGGTGACGACCGACGGTTTTCTGTTTCCGAACGCCGTGCTCGAGCGGCAGGGCCTGATGCAGAAGAAGGGCTTTCCGGAGAGCTACGACCTGCCGATGCTGCTGTCGTTCCTGAGCGACATCAAGGCCGGCCGGCGGCCGGTGCGCGCGCCGGTCTATTCGCATTTGACCTACGACATCGTTCCCAACCAGTGGATCGAGGTCGACCGCCCCGACATCCTGATCGTCGAAGGCGTAAATGTCTTGCAGACCGGCCGGCTGCCGCGCGACGGCAAGGCGGTGCCTGTGGTCTCCGACTTCTTCGACTTCTCGGTTTACATCGACGCCGACGAGGCGGTGCTGCGCCAATGGTATGTGCGGCGCTTCCTCGCGTTGCGCGACACGGCGTTTACCGATCCGCGGTCCTACTTCCATCGTTACGCGCCGCTCTCCGACGAGGAGGCGACGGCAACCGCGCTGGCGATCTGGGAACGTACCAACCTTGCCAATCTCGAAGACAACATTTTGCCGACGCGGCCGCGGGCGACGCTGATCCTCAAGAAGGGCGCCGATCACGTCGTCGAGACTGTCGCGCTGCGGCGGCTGTAGCTAGCTTCGTAGGGTGGGCAAAGGCGCGTTGCGCCGTGCCCACCATTGCGACCTTGCTCTTGATGGTGGGCACGCTTCGCTTTGCCCACCCTACAAACTTATCACGCCGCGATGTGCCGCGAGGCCGCTAGGCCTGCGATGGCCTCCGCCAGTTTCTCGCGATCGAGCGGCTTGATCAGGAAGCCGTCCATCCCGGCTTCGAAGCAGGCATACCGGTCCTCCACCAGCGTGTTGGCGGTCAGTGCCAGGATCGGCGTCCGGCGGCCGGGCAGGCCGGATTCCAGCGTGCGCATCCGCTTGGTGGTTTCGATGCCGTTGAGCTGCGGCATCTGGATATCCATCAGCACCAGATCATAGCCCGCGCCGGCCGATTTGGCCGACAGCCAGGATTCCAGCGCCTCTTCGCCATTGGTGGTGATGACGGCCTGGTGCCCCAGCCGGCTCAGCAAGGAGCGCATCAACAGCGCGTTGATCTCGTTGTCTTCCGCGACCAGGATCGAAAGCCCCTTGCTCGCCGGTGCCGGCGTCGGGGCAGGCTCGTCCAGTCCGGTCATGGCATCGCTGACGACGCTCGGTGCCGAAATCTCGGGCGTTGCCGTCAGGCGCGCCGCGAGCGAAGCGGCGCGGAGCGGCTTGACCAGATAGCCGGTGAAGGGGGATGCCGCGGATGGCTGCAGCTCCTGCCGCGTGGCCGGCGTGAACATCACGATGCGCTGCGTGGCGTGCAGCCGTGCGGCCTCGCCGAACGCCTCGATGGTTTTGGTGCCGAGCGCATGATCGATCAGGATGGCGTGCCAGGGACGCTCCGGCAACAGCGCCTGGGCGACGTCGGCGTCGGAAACCATGCAGGTCTGGCCGCCCCAGCGCTGCAGCCGCCGTGCGGTCAAGGAGGCCTCGATGCTCTGCGGTGACACCAGCATGATCGACTGGCCGGTCAGGTCGGGTGCGGCAAAAATCTTCGGCGAGCCGGAATCGGAGGCCGGCAGCGGGATCGTCACCGCGAACGTCGAACCGGTACCGGGCTTGCTCTCCAGCGTGATGCGGCCGCCCATCCGCTTGACGATGCGGTCGCTGATGCTGAGACCCAATCCCGTGCCGCCATAGCTGCGCGCGATGCGGTCGTCGGCCTGCTCGAATTCGCGGAAGATGCGCTCCTGCGCCTCGGGCGCGATGCCGATGCCGGTGTCGCGCAACACAAAGCTGACTTCACCCGGACGGATGCCGGGCTCGACAATCAATGCGACGCCGCCGGTCGCGGTGAACTTGATCGCGTTGCCGGCAAGATTGAGCAGCACCTGCCGCAGCCGCGCCGCGTCGCCGACCACTTCCATCGGCAGGCGCTCGTCGATATAGGCGGCGATCTCAAGCTTGCGTGCCTGCGCGCGCGGCGCCAGCAATTCGGTGATGCCCTCGATCAGCTCCGGCAGGGCGAAGGCGCGATGTTCGAGGTCGATCTTGCCTGCCTCGATCTTGGAATAGTCCAGCAGCTCCTCGATCAGAGACAGCAGCGCGTCGCCGGAGGTCTTCACCGCCTTGACGTAGGTGGTCTGTTCCGGCGTCAGCGGCGTATCCAGCAGCAGGCCGCTCATGCCGATGATGCCGTTCAGCGGCGTGCGGATCTCGTGACTCGCCATGGCGAGGAAGCGCGACTTGGCGCGGCTGGCGGCATCGGCCTGGTCGCGGGCCTCGGCCAGCGCGCGCTCGCTCTCGGTGCGGTTGGTGACGTCGCGGCCGACGCTCTGCATTTCGGAAGGCCCGCCGGCGTCGTTGCGTACCAGCGCTTCACGCCAGGCGATCCATCGCGGCCCCTCGGGACCCGTGATCTTCTGGTCGTGGATGCGCGTGCCGTTCCATTCCAGCACGCTGTCGCCTTGTTCCAGAACTTCGAGCGTGGCGGTGCTGCCGATCAGGGCTTCGCGCGGCGTTTGCGCCAGTTCGCAATAGGCATCGTTGACGAAGGTGATGCGGCCATCGGTGTCGCGCAGGATGATCAGATCGCCCTGCGATTCGAACAGGCGGCGGGTGCGCTGCTCGGCCTCCTGCAGTTCCCAGTTGCGGTCGGCCATCGCTTCATTGTGCAAGGCGACCTTTTGCATCTTCTTGCGCAGGAAGCGAAACCGGGCGCTCTGGGCGGCCAGCGCGACGCAGGCGATCGCGAACAGGAAACTGATGCCGATCGCAAAGGTGTGCGGATTGTAGCCGGATATTTCCGAGCGGCTTGCGGTAATGAAGCCGTAGGCGCCGCCAAAGGTGGCGGAAAAGACGACGAACGAGCGGAGGGTGAAGCTGACCCAGGGATGCCGGCGGCCGAAGCGGCGAAAGTATAGTTTGATCCGGTAAGTCCGCCCCATCGTCAGTTACCCTGAGATTGTTTACTCGAATTGAGGCGGCTCGATTCGCCCGGTGCGTCCCGAGAGACGATGCGTCGCCGACCTTGAAAAGTGCTTGAGGTTGGTTGCCTTTCGCGGGTGCGATAAAAACAGGGTTGATGAAACGTTAACTCACAGCGAGGCGGCCACGACGCGAGGCTGTGCGCCGCGGGCGCTGACGATGAGGGCGGCGGCGTCGCGCGCCGAAAAACTCTTCGAGCGGACGAAGATGCGGTAATCGGCGGGTCCCTCCGTCGAGAGATAGATGACGGGCTCGGACGGCGACGGCGAGCTGGAAATCGCGACCAGATGCGGCGGCGAATGGCTCTCACAGGCGCCGGGCTCGGTGCTGTCGATGTCGTCGATGACGGTGAAGTCCGCCGCTTCCGCGCTGTCGGAGATCTGGACGCGGACGGTGGCGCGGCCGGGATCATGAGTGAAACTGACGTGACGTTCGGCCTGCCAGGACAGGGCCGCGATCTGGACCGAAGCGCCCGCAATCTCGATGCAGGGGCGCGGACCGGTCGAGAACTCGCCGCGGGCGAACAGGGCGACGACGGCCAGCGGAACCACCGAGGCCAAAACCTTGAGACGCAACATGACACTACCCACTCAGCACAAGCCCGCGACAGGGGGCTTATGGTTGGCAGAGGGTAAAGAAAACTCGTTACTACGGGGTTTATGAGCCGAGATGTCGCTCGCTCCACGTGTCGTCCCGGCGAACGCCGGGATCCATACCGCGGGATCTCTCGATGAGGCTCGGTAGCGGAGACCATTCGCAAAACTTCTCCCTGTGGTTATGGGTCCCCCGATGCGCAATTGCGCATCTGAGATCGCGCTTCGCTTGTCCGGGACGACGGGAATATGTGTTCGCGTTCTCGCGACGCATTGCGCCCGAGCTTTGCCAGAAACTTCCCGCCCTCTTATCGAGAGGGCGCAGGGAATGCCGGATGCGCGCTGCACCCGCGGTCTCGTGTGCGGTTTGCACAGAAAAGTGTGCACACGAGCATACAGGGCAGCGGAGAACATCCGACATTCCCTGCGCAATGGCTTTACGGCTTATGCCGTGATCTCCCCGGAGACGAGTTCTTGGTTGACTCCGTCGCTGCCGTTTCCGCTTGCGCTTCTCCGACAGTTTGACACCAGCAACGGGTGCCAGGACCACACGGTTTTGCCGTACGCTCGATCCACGCCGTCGTCAGACGTGCGCCCAGCGTCCACCGCAACCCGCCCAACGTCCGTGACGACGGCCGACGCCCTTCTGACCAGGACGGGATGGCGATAGATGCGCACTGATTTGGGTCGGCCGACAACAGAAATATTTTTGATTTACAGAAATTTTCTACTTGACGCGATTTCTGAAACTCAGAATTGATTTGCCCGTCGTGTCAATTTGTCGCGACAGGATTAGAAAGCGGCCCGCCGGGACGGCTTACGTGGTGCCAGAGTGACGACTTGGCGACTGCGGGTCCGGCACAGTCCTAAGGCAACAACCGCAGCTGAATTGTTTCGGCTTTCTGTTTCCCGAGTGCAAGAGGTGATCGTTCGGTAAGCGATACCCATCAATGGCTGGCGACGAAGCTGGTGGGTATCGCTGCGCTCCACCCACCCTACGGACCGTTTGCTGAGCCGATTACGCCGCACGCCGCGAATCATCGGCCAATGCGCGATACGACAACGCTTCCGCCAGATGCAGCCGGCCGATCTTTTCCGCGCCGTCGAGATCGGCCAGCGTGCGGGCGACGCGCAGCACGCGGTGATAGCCGCGCGCGGTCAGCTTCATGGTCTCGGCGGCGTCGCGCAGCAGTTTTTGGCCCTGCGCATCCGGCTGCGCGATGGTTTCCAGGAGCGATGCCGGCGCTTCCGCATTGGTGCGGACATGCGGCATGCCGGCCGCGGCGTAGCGCGCGAGCTGAACGTCGCGCGCGGCGGCGACACGGGCGGCGACTTCGGCCGAGCCTTCGCTCGGGGGCGGCAGGATCAGGTCGGCGGCGGTCACCGCCGGCACTTCGATGCGCAGATCGATGCGGTCCATCATCGGGCCGGAGATACGAACCTGATAATCCCCTGTGCAGCGGTCGATCCGCCCGCGCTTGCAGGAATAGCCGGGCTCATAGGCATGGCCGCAGCGGCACGGGTTCATCGCCGCCACCAGCATGAAGCGCGCCGGATAGGTGACGCGGTGATTGGCCCTGGACACCGCGACCTCGCCGTTTTCCAGTGGCTGGCGCAGCGAGTCCAAAACGCGCGGATCGAACTCCGGCAATTCGTCGAGAAACAGCACGCCCTGATGCGCCAGCGAAATCTCGCCGGGTTTTGCCCGCATGCCGCCACCGGTCAGCGCGGCCATGCTCGCCGAATGATGTGGCGCCCGAAACGGCCGCCGCGCCGTCAGCGCGCCGTCGCGAATCTCGCCGGCGACGGAGGCGATCATCGAGACTTCCAACAATTCGGACGGCGACAGCGGCGGCAGGATCGAGGGCAGCCGCGCCGCCAGCATCGATTTGCCGGCGCCGGGCGAGCCGATCATCAGCAAATGGTGTCCGCCGGCCGCCGCGATCTCCAGCGCGCGTTTGGCGCTCTCCTGGCCCTTGATGTCGCGCAGATCGAGCAGCGTTTCCTCGCGCTCGTGCACTTTCGGCTGCGGCCGCGACAATAGCTGCGTGCCTTTAAAGTGGTTGGCGATCTGGATCAGCGATTTTGCGGCGATGATCTGGATATCCGGGCTCGCCCAGGCCGCTTCCGTGCCGCAGGCGGCGGGACAGATCAGCCCTTCGTCGCGCGAATTGGCGCCGATCGCCGCCGGCAGCACCCCCGCGACCGGCGCGATCGATCCATCGAGCCCGAGCTCGCCGAGCACGGTGAAGCCTGCGAGCGCGTCCGGCGGGATCGCGCCGATGGCGGCCATCAGGCCGAGCGCGATCGGCAAATCGTAGTGGCTGCCTTCCTTGGGAACATCAGCGGGAGCGAGGTTGACTGTGATCCGCCGCGCCGGCAGCGCCAGCCCCGAGGCGATCAGCGCCGAGCGCACCCGCTCGCGCGCCTCGGAAACCGCCTTGTCCGGCAGCCCGACGATCGCGAATGCCGGCAGCCCGGGCGCGACCTGCACCTGCACATCGACCGCGCGGGCCTCGATCCCCTCAAAGGCTACGGTAGAAACCCGCTGAACCATGCCGACCCCATGCTTCTACCGAGGGTAGCGGAACAGGAAGGTGAGTGCAAGAACATTACGGGAACATGGGGATTCCGGCCAGGAAGCCAGTTCATCGTGCGATGGGCAGCGTTTTGATCAGGCCGTCTACTTCCATCTGGTGCGTCAGATAATAAAGCCGGGCTATCTCTTTCTTCGAGAGGGTGACCATCGCCTGATAGTCACCGCCAAGCCGGACGTTGGTGTGGCAATTCACCGTTATGCGCTCGACGACCCCACCGTCGCCGGAGAGAACGATGAGCGGCTCTTCCTTTGAAAAGTCCGTGCCAGGCGGACCTGCCGTCGTTTTGGTCAGGTCGAATGAAGCGATGCTCAGGCGGCCATGCTTCCGGGCCCAACCCTCAAACTGAATATCCATCGGAGCCTCCGACTGGGAATCTAGCGCATCATACTCGTTCTTAAAATATATAGTGATTACTTATTTATTTTAAGGAGGCGAAGTACGGTACTATAACACCAAATTCGGAGGTTTCGAGCCTTAGTTCAGCTTACTCGCCGCAACGACCGCCACGTTCGCCGCCGGCTGCTCCAGCATCTTCAGCGCGGCATCGAGGCCGTTGCGCAAATTGACGGCGGCGTTCTGGCTGCAGCGCAGGCGGCCTGAGGAGATGAATTTTACTTCGGTCGAACCGTCAGTCTTGGGAATGAGAATGCGGGTGGCGAGTTCGATCTCGACCGAGCCGTTCATGGTGCCGTAGGCCCCGACGATGTCGAAATAGACCAGCGGGGCGGCGGCGCCGGTGTCTTCATAGACAAGGTCGCCCGGCTTGGGGTTCGGTTGGTCGGTCATCGTGACTCTCCTTGGGGCTCTCCCCGCATCGCGGTAAGAGGCGGTTCGCTGATCCCCCCTTACGCTATTCGACCGCGGCCGTCCCGACGATCGTCGGTGCAGCCTTTCCAGCGCCAGCACAGGGACGAGCGCGCGATATAGCATCAATTCCAGCCCGGCAGCCGACCGCGCGGCGGCTTGGCATGAGGAAGGCAGCGCGGCTGAAGGTCGACGCAAAGCGCTCACCGAAAAGACGGCCGTGGTCCCGAAGGTGACGGCGGGCCGAGCGTCGCTGGCCCGCCGTCACTTCTGCGGCGATGCGCCGGTATCCGGCCTCCCCTCAGAAGATGTTGGTGGCCGAGAAGTCGCCGGTCGAGTTCAGACCGGGCAGCTCGATGCTGGTGTCGATCGTGCCATTGCCATCGAGGTCGGCGAACAGGTAGCCGTCCGTTCCGTTGGTGCCGAACACGAACCAGAGGCTGCTGTCGTCGTTGAAGTCTTCCTGGGCCAGTTGCTTCATCTCGTTGAAATTGGCCTCGTCGCTGCCGAGGTCGTCGCCAGTCCACAGGAATTCATGATAGTTGGATTGGGAGCCGCGGGGCGAACTGGTCTGGAAGAGAATCGAGTCCTCGTTCGTATTGAAGTCGGTGATGACGTCGGCTTGGTCGTAGCTGGGACCGCTATGGCCCCTGTAGAACTCGAAGGTGTCTTGTCCGGAACCGCCGCTCAACGTGTCCCAGCCGGTGCCGCCCCTGATCCAGTCGTCGCCGCGGCCGCCATAGATTTCGTCATGGCCGCCGTTTCCGTAAAGAGTATCAGCGCCGCCATAGCCGCGGATGACGTCGTCACCGCTGCCGCCGCGCAACGTATCGGAGACGAAATCGTCGAGGCCGTAGCGCGTGCGCCAGGTATAAGTGCCATAAAGGTTAGACATTCAATTCTCCTGTTCTGAGTGAGCGGAAACGGGAGCGTTGTATGTCCCTCCGCGATGGGCCATCCCATCGGGAACAGACGATGCCGCATTGTCGGCGCGCGCGCCGTGATCGCCGTCACGGACGAACAGATGGAGAGGACGCGGATTCGCTTGTCGCGATTCCCCGTTGTCGCCAACGAGGCGCGATCAGGATGCACAATCAGGGCAAGGCGTGCGGCTGCGAATCGTTCTCGCAAATCCGGATGGATGAGGGGCGCGCCGAAGCGCGCCCCCGAACGCTTCTCCGGCTCAGAGGTTCATCACCATCGCCGACGGATAGTAATGGAAACCTTCGCTGGTCTTGCCGATGTGACCAAAGCCGGGCCAGGCGAAGTGATAGGACATGACCGGGGTCTTGTTGGCCGCGATCATGTCGAGCAGTTTAACGCGTGTGTCCGCCGCCTGCTTCGGATCCGAGTCGTAGGAGAATTGCATCCGCGGTTTTTCCAGAAGCAGTATCGGGTGGTGGGTGAGGTCACCGAGGAAGGCAAAGGATTTGCCTTTCGAATTCACCATGAAGATGGTGTGTCCCACCGTGTGGCCGGGCGCCGCGATCGCGGTCACGCCGGGCAGGAATTCCTGGTTGTCCTTGATGAAGACGATGCGATCGCGCACCGGCATCAAATTCTTGCGGGCATGAATCACAAAATCCTTCAGCGGACTGCCGAGCTTGCCTTCATCGGTCCAGAAATCGAAATCGCTCTGGGTGATGTAGACCTGCGCGTTGGGGAATAGCGGCTTGTCGTCGGCGCCGACGAGGCCGCCGATGTGGTCGATATGGGCGTGCGAGCACACCACGGCGTCGATATCGCCGGGCTTGATGCCGGCTTCCGCCATGCTCTTCTGCTGGCGGCCGGTGGTCGGGCCGAACGCTTTCGAAGTGCCCATGCCGGTATCGAACAGGATCAGCTTGTCGCCGGTGTTGACGATCGGCGAGTTCTGCTCGAGCACGACATTTTCGGGGTCGAGGAAGTTCTCGGTCAGCATCTTCTTCACTTCGTCGTCGGACACGCCGACGAAGGTGCCCTTTGGCGGGCCGAGCGGCAGCGGGCCGTCGGAGACCACGGTTACCTCGGCGTCACCGAGAACGAAGCGGTGCCAGTAGGGCGTCTGCGTGCCGAGCTTGGGTGCTTTCGCTAGCGCGCTGCCCCCGAGCATGGTCGAGGCGCCGAGCCCCGCACCGAGAGCAAGCAGGGACCGTCGCGATACGTCCATCGTCATGGGTCTTCCTCCACTTTTTATGGAATTTGGCGTTGCCGCCCGGACAGATTCATCCGCGGTTACAGGCTGCTCCCGCGCCCTGAAATTGGCAAGTAGGATTAGACGCCTAACAGGCGTGCAGACGAGATGTGCAGGCGGACAACCGCGCGAAGAAAATTACTTCTGGGATCGCTTCGCCTCAATGGTGTCCCAAACCTTTGCAGCGACGTCAGGCCCGTTGAGCCGTGCAATGGCGCGAATGCCGGTCGGGCAGGTCACGTTGATCTCGGTCAGGTTGCCATCGATCACGTCGATGCCGACGAACAGCAGGCCGCGCTCGCGCAGCGCCGGGCCGAGCGTGGCGCAGATTTCGCGCTCGCGCGGGGTAAGGTCGGTGGCCTCAGCGGCGCCGCCGCGCACCATGTTGGAGCGCAGATCGTCGGCGGCCGGCACGCGGTTGACGGCGCCGGAGAATTCGCCGTCGACCAGGATGATGCGCTTGTCGCCGTGCTTGACCTCGGGGAGGAAGCGCTGGATCACCCAGGGCTCGCGGAAGGTGACGGAAAACATGTCGAACAGCGAGCCGAAATTCATGTCCTGCGGCATCACGCGAAACACCGCCGCGCCGCCATGGCCGTGCAGCGGCTTCATGACCACCGCGCCATGCTCGTCGCGGAACGAATTGATTTCGTCGAGGTCGCGCGAGATCAGCGTCGGCGGCATCAGCTGCGGAAAGTTCAGCACGAACATCTTTTCCGGCGCGTTGCGCACGCTGGCGGGATCGTTGACGACCAGCGTCTTGGGATGGATTCGTTCCAGGAGATGCGTCGAGGTGATGTAGGCGATATCGAACGGCGGCTCCTGCCGCAGCAGGATGACGTCGAAGCCGTTCAGCGCCGTGCGCTTGGGATCACCGAGGGTGAAATGGTTGCCGGGCTCGTCGCGCACGGTCACCAGCTGCACCGGCGCCACCAGTTCCTCGCCGCGCAGCGAGAGCTGGTCCGGCGTGAAATAGAACAGTCCATGGCCGCGCTTCTGCGCTTCCAGCATCAGGGCAAAGGTCGAATCGCCGCGGATGTTGATACGCGCGATGGGGTCCATCTGGACGGCGACATTCAATTTCATGGGACGATCCGGGTCTCTGGAGGGGTCTATTTATACTTATACGCTGGCGTCGAATGCCGCTAACAGATGGCGTGGCAAACGCCGCGGCGCAATCAGGATGGCGTCGAATCGCAGCTCGAATTCGGCATGTTCGGGATGCGCCATCAGCCAGGCCTGCGCGGCATCGATGATGCGGGCCTGCTGGCGCGGCGTCACCGCATAGGCGGCGTCGTCGAGCCGGGCTCGCGCCTTGACCTCGATGAAGGCGATCAGATTGCGCTTTTTGACGACGAGATCGATCTCGCCATAGGGGGTTTTGAAACGCTTGGCGAGAATGCGGTAGCCCTTGGCCATCAGGAACGCGGCGGCGCGGGTCTCGGCCGAAAGCCCGGTCTGGAACGCCGCGACCCGCTCGGGCGCGGCGAGTTTTGTGGAAGGGTCGGGCGGCGTGGCGCCGTCAGTCTTCGCCATCGTCCTCTCCATCCCGAATTTCTTTCGCAAGCTCGAGCGCGCGGGCATAGACCTCGCGGCGCGGCCGGCCGGACAATTCAACGGCATGGGCGACCGCATCCTTGACGCTGTCCTGCCCAAGCGATGACCGCAGCAGGTCGTCGAGATCAGCCTCGGTCATGACAAGCGCATCCGCCCGGGGCGGGCCGACGACCAGCACGAACTCGCCGCGGGTTTCCAGCGTATCGGCGAGCTTCGCCAGTTCGGCGACCGGCGCGCGCAAAATTTCCTCATGCAGTTTTGTCAGTTCGCGGCAGATCGCGGCATCCCGCTCGGCCATGATCCCGGCAAGATCGCCCAGCGTGTCGGCGATACGGTTGCCGGATTCGAACATCACAAGCGTGGCATCGATCCGCGCAAGCTCTGCCAGCCGCGTGCGGCGGGCCTGCTGCTTGGCGGGCAAAAATCCCTCGAAGAAAAACCGGTCGGTGGGCAGTGCTGCCACCGAGAGCGCCGTCAGCACCGAGGAGGCGCCCGGCACCGCGATCACGGTATGGCCGGCGGCGCATACCTCGCGCACCAGCTTGAAGCCGGGATCTGATATCAAGGGCGTGCCGGCGTCCGAGACCAGCGCGATCGAGGCGCCCTGCGCCAGCTTTTCCAGGATCTTTGGCCGCGCCATCGCGGCGTTGTGCTCGTGATATTGCTTGAGCAAGCCTGAGATCGCGTAGCGCTCGGTCAGCCGGCGGGTGATGCGGGTGTCTTCGCAGGCGATGATGTCGACGCCGGCCAGGGTTTCAAGCGCACGCAACGTGATGTCGCCGAGGTGGCCGATCGGGGTGGCTACCAGATAGAGCCCGGGAACCGGCTTTGGGGCGGTCAGGACGTGGCCGCCAATCGAAAATGTCCTGATCACGGAACCCGGTTCGGCTTCAGACCCGTAGTTGGAGCTGGTTTTTGCGCGCATCATACCAATCTAGAGCGTTTTCGAGCGAAGTGGATACCGGTTCGCGTGAAGAAAACGCGTCAATACAAAGACCGGGTGTTCCGGTTCTGATAAGATCAGAACCGGAACACAGTGGGAGTAGCGCCAGCGCCACAGCGCGGTGGCAACGTTGGTGCTACGCATGACGGGAAGGGGGCAGGTATCCGCAACCGGCGACGGGGCCGCGGGACCATAATCCTTTTGTTTTGGTTAACTATTCGCCGACAATATGCCTGAATCCGCCCGCCTTTATTCCGGAGGTTGGAGCCTTAAGGTTCAGGTCCTTTGGGTTTAAGTCCTTGAGGTTCAAGGACTGGCCGATCAAGGTCGGTCAAGAGAAGAGATAAGATGGTGGGCCCGCTCATTCGCAAACCTCAGCCGTCAGGGGCAACCCGGCGGACGGCGGTCGGCCTTATTCTCGGCGCGCCGCTGCTTGGCGCCTGCTCCAGCGTGCAGCAGAGCTTTGGCCAGTTTTCCAACCCGTTCTCCTCGCCGCAACCCGAGGCCGGGCCCGCAGGGCCGCAGCAGCAACCGCTCGCGGTCGGCACCGGGCAGGTCAAGGTCGGCCTGATCCTGCCGCTCTCGGCCGCCGGCAATGCCGGTGTCGCCGCGCAGTCGATGAAGAACGCCGCCGAATTGGCGCTGGCCGAGTTCCAGAATCCCAACATCCAGCTTCTGATCAAGGACGACGGCGGCAGCCCGCAAGGCGCCAGCCAGGCCACCCAGCAGGCGCTCGGTGAAGGCGCGGAGATCATCCTCGGCCCACTGTTTGCGCAGTCGGTTCCCGCGGTCGCGCAGCAGACGCGCGCGAAGGGCGTGTCCGTGATTGCGTTCTCGACCGATTCCAGCGTGGCCGGACGCGGCGTCTATCTGCTCAGCTTCCTGCCGGAATCCGACGTCAACCGCATCGTCGATTACTCAGCCGGCATCGGCAAGAAATCCTTTGCGGCGCTGCTGCCCGACAACGCCTATGGCAATGTCGTGGAGGCCGCCTTCAAGCAGGCGGCGGCGCGCAAGGGCCGCATCGTCGCGTTCGAAAAATATGGCGCCGACCGCTCGGCCGCCGTGCGTACCGTCTCGCAGTCGCTCGGCCAGGCCGATGCGCTGTTCATGGCCGATGACGGCGATTCGGTGGTGGCGACGGCCGATGCGCTCACCGCGGCGGGCGTGAATTTGCGCAACATCCAGTTGCTCGGCACCGGCCTGTGGGACAATCCGCGGGTGTTCGCGAGCCCGGCGCTGCAGGGCGGTCTCTACGCGGCACCTGATCCGTCGGGTTTTCGAAGTTTCGCCGGCCGCTACCGCACCAAATATGGCGGCGAGCCGGTGCGCACCGCGACGCTGGCCTATGACGCCGTTGCGCTGGTCGCCGCCTTGTCGCGCACACAAGGTCCGCAACGTTTCGCGCCGGAAACGCTGACCAATCCGTCGGGCTTTGCCGGCATCGACGGGCTGTTCCGGTTCCGCTCCGACGGCAGCAACGAACGCGGGCTTGCGGTCATGAAGGTGGCGCAAGGCGGCGGCACGCCGGTTGCGGGCTCGCCGAAGAGTTTTGGGGCTTAATTAGCCGCTTTCGCGTTCGCGAATTCCGCCTCGTAACGGCGCCGGTTGCTCCAATAGATGTTGGCGAACAGCGCCGCTTCCTGGCGGTAGGGGATGTGGTCGTCGGCATCCTGACTGGCCTGCGCCTCGATCCATGCCGCATGATGTGCGATCGCGCCCGAGCGATCACCGCGCAACGCCCTGATCTGGAATTCGAACATGTGGCTCTCGATCTCCAGATAGCGATCGTACCAGCAGGTCGACCATTGACGGTTCTGCAGCGCGAAGCGGCGGATCCAGCGCTCCGTCAAATCCATCTCGTGTTCGGGTTTTGAAAACATCACGTCGCGCCGCGCTTCCTGCAGCGTTTCGATCGCAACGGGTTTGTTCCTGGCCCACAGCGTCTGCATCGCAGGATCGGACAAATAGCGGTCCGCATAGATCGGATGCGCAAAGGCCTGGTCGCGCAAATGCGGCAGTTCGAAATAGACGCGGATTTCCGAACAGACGCTGGCCTTCAGTTCATTGTCTTCCATCTTGCGGTGGAAGGCATCGAAACCGATGCCGGGAAAGTAGGGCATGAACGCCGCGTGGAACATCTCATGCAATCGGTAGAGGTCCTCGATCGCGGGATTGTCGTAAGTGCGGTTCATTGTGACGCCCCACCAGGAGCAGAAATGCGCGCGTTCCAATCGGTCGTCGGTGGAGTCGCAGAACAGCCGCGGCAGACTCGCGAACTGCTCGACGATGTCGTGGATGAATCCGCCATCAGTGTGGGAAGCACGGATCGGCGCGCTGCGCCACAGACCGTGAACGTGGCGGTGAATCTCTTTTACATCCGTCAGGACGACCAGGTTTTTCACGACGCGCCTCCAGGGGCGGCGATGGGCCCGGCGGTGCCGATCATTTCGGCCATCGTTGGCGTCAGGCACAGCCGCAAACGTGCATCGGGATCTCCGGCCGGGCGACGCAGGAAATCCGCAAGCGCGCGGTCGGTGGTGGCGTTTGCTTCTGCTTGGGCGAGCACGGTGACGTCGCAGGGTAGGAGCGTCAGCCCGAGGCGTTGGCCGACTTGAATGGCCGCTTCGCGCTGAACGGTTTTGTAGCGGCGCGGCAGCTCGAACACGTCGTGACGTTCCAGCAAGGTCAAGCCGAGCTGCAGCGAGGTGAGATTCTTGAACCATTGATTGCCGAACAGGCTCGGCATGGCGTGACGGCAGATCACGCCACCGATGCGGTCGTAATAGACCCCGAACGGTTTTGACAGGCTGAAGGCCAGCGCCTGCACCGCCGGACTGTCGGCGGCAATTTTTGCGGTAGGCGGTTCGGCAATCGAGCCGACATAGGTGACGTCGAGCAGCACACGGGGTTTTTCGGCGGCGGCGAGCAGCGCCAGAAAATCATTGGCGTGCGGCCAGACATTGCCGTCGATCGCCGACGGCTGGCTCAGGCAGAACAGGGCATCTGTGGGCAGCGTGCGGCCGATCGCCTGCCATTGGCTACGCGGATGCTCGATCACGGCGATCCCGCAGGCTTCGGCATAGGCCTTGTAGCCCTCATACTCGCCGGCGAAGACGTGCACCTCGGGATTGAATTTTTCGACGCGGGCGCGATTGCCGTAGGCGGTGATGACGTGAAACAGCGCCTCGCTGCCGCCGGCGGTCGGATAGCGCCAGGGAAAACCGGCCGCATCGATCGCGACCACGGGCGCCGCCCAACTCATCCAGCGTTCGATGAAGGCTTCATGCGAGGCGAACTGCTTGCCGGTCCAGGCGTCGCGGAATTGTTCGAGATGATGACGCCGCGCAGCGTCGGGGCCGGCGACGGCATTGCCGAAAATGAGATTCTTGGCGGCCTCGGTCTCTGATGTGACCAGCGCATAAACCGTCTTGCTCGCGCCGGCGCTCTTAACGCGGCGGTCGAGCTCGGGATCATGGATCGGCGGGGTGATGGTCCGGTCGTTCACGATCGTCATGCAAATGGCGGTTGGGGTAAATCTTTCAGCGCAATGTACCACAGCGGGGCGGGCGCCGCCCAAATCCCTGTGCATTGCCTTATCAAACCGTTACGCGGCGAGCTCTCTCCACACGTCGTCCCGGCCTTGAGCTCAGATGTGCAATTGCACATCGGGGGACCCATACTCCGCGGCCGTTGTTGTTAGAGAAAGCCGTCTGCGACGCGAGAGAATTTACGCCGCGAGATCCGCGACAACCGCATCAAGCACCGGAAAACCGGCCTGCGTCACCCGCAGCCTTCCATCGGTGTCGACGATGATCGCGCCTTCTTCGCGCAGCACGGCGATCCGGCCGGGATCGAGGGTGCGGCCCGACAGCGCGGCGTAGCGCTTGGGGTCGATGCCTTCCGCAAGCCGCAACCCCATCAGCAAAAATTCGTCGGCGCGTTCTTCCGAGTTGAGGACATCGTCGGTAATAAAACCGTGACCGTTGGTCTCGACCCGCATCAGCCAGGCCTCGGGACGTTTTTCGGTCGCGATCGCGTGTCTTTCGCCATCGATGTCGAGGCGGCCATGCGCGCCTGGGCCGATGCCGGCATATTCCTCGCCGCGCCAATAGACGAGATTGTGTTTGCACTCCGCGCCCGGCCGCGCGTGGTTGGAAATCTCGTAGGAAGGAAGACCCTGCGCGGCGCAAACATCCTGCGTCACGTCATAGAGCGCACGGGCAACGGCCTCATCCGGCGTCTTCAATTTTCCTGCGGCGTGCAGTCCGAAGAACGGTGTGCCTTCCTCGATCGTGAGCTGATAGAGCGACAGATGTTCAGCGGCTTCCGAAATCGCCAGCTTCAGTTCGTCGGCCCACATCTGCGGCGTCTGGTCGGGGCGGGCGTAGATCAGGTCGAACGAGTAACGGTCGAAGGATTGCCGCGCGATCGCCACCGCATCCAGCGCCTCGCGCGCGCTGTGCAGGCGGCCCAATGCTTTCAATGACGCATCGTCCAGCGCCTGCACGCCGAGCGACACCCGGTTGACGCCGGCCGCGCGATAGCCGCGAAACCGCGTCGCCTCGACGCTGGTGGGGTTGGCCTCCAGCGTCACTTCGACATCACCAGCGACGCGCCAGTGCTTGCCGATTGCATCCAGGATCGCGCCCACGGTCTGCGGCTGCATCAGCGACGGCGTGCCGCCGCCAAGGAAGATCGAGGTCACCTCGCGTCCCGGCGCGCGCTCGGCGGATGTTTCGATCTCGCGCGCAAAGGCACTGACGAACCGCGCCTCGTCGATCGGGGCGTGGCGGACATGGCTGTTGAAATCGCAATACGGGCATTTCGACAGGCAGAATGGCCAGTGCACATAAACGCCGAAAGCCGCTTTGCCGGTCTTGAGGATCTCGGGGCGCTCGAAGCTAGCCAAGGCAGATCTCCGCCAGTTTGACGAAGGCGCGGGCGCGATGCGACAGGCCGAGCCCCAGCGGCGGCAGGCCGTGCTTCTCGATGCTGGCCATCTCGCCAAAGGTGCGGCCGTGTCCATCGGGCAGGAACGAGGGATCGTAACCGAAACCCTCGGTGCCGCGCGGTGGCCACACCAGGGTTCCATCGACCCGCGCCTCGACCTCTTCGACGTGGCCGTCGGGCCAGGCGACGCACAGCGCGGACACGAAATGCGCCTTGCGTCTGTCTGGCGTTTTGGCGCCGCGCTCCTGCAACAGGCGTTCGACCCGCGTCATCGCCGCCAGAAAATCCGCAGGTTTGCCGGCCCAGCGCGCCGAATAGATTCCGGGTGCGCCGTCCAGCGCATCTACCACGAGGCCGGAATCATCGGCGAAGGCCGGAAGCTGCGCGGCTTTCGCGGCCGCGATCGCCTTGATCGCGGCATTAGCCCGAAACGTCTCGCCGGTCTCCTCGGGCTCATCGAGGCCGAGTTCGCCCGCGGAGATCGCCTCGACGCCATGCGGCGCCAGCAATTCGCGCATCTCGGCAAGCTTGCCGGGATTGTGGGTCGCGATCACGAGGCGGCCTGTGATTCGACGGTGCATGATCAATCAGACTACGCGACGGCCATCTTTTGCAAGTCCACCAGACGCGCGACGCCCTTGCGCGCCAGCGCCATCAGCGCCAGGAACTCGTCCTGCGAGAACGGCGTTTTCTCCGCGGTGCCCTGCACCTCGATGATGCGGCCGTCGCCGGTCATGACGAAATTGGCGTCGGTATCGGCCTCGGAATCCTCGGCGTAATCAAGGTCCAGCACCGGTGTTCCCTGATAGATGCCGCAGGAGATCGCCGCGACATTGTCGCGGAGCACATTGGCTTTCAACATGTTGCGGTTCTTCATCCACGAGATGCAGTCGGCCAGCGCCACCCAGGCGCCTGTTATCGAGGCAGTGCGGGTGCCGCCATCGGCCTGGATCACGTCGCAATCGACCGTGATCTGCCGCTCGCCAAGCGCTTCGAGGTCGACCGCCGCACGCAAGGAGCGCCCGATCAGGCGCTGGATTTCGACGGTGCGGCCGCCCTGCTTGCCGGCCGCGGCCTCGCGGCGGGTGCGTTCCAGGGTGGCGCGGGGCAGCATGCCGTATTCAGCGGTGACCCAGCCGCGGCCCTGACCCTTGAGCCATGGCGGCAGGCGCTCTTCCAGCGTGGCCGTGACCAGCACATGGGTATCGCCGAATTTCACCATGCAGGAACCTTCGGCGTATTTGACGACGCCGCGTTCCAGCGACACGGGGCGCAGCTCATCGGGCGCACGGCGGCTTGGCCGCATGGGAAATCCTCCGAAAAATCAAGCAAAAGCGGTTCGCGGTGCTTGTAGGAGGGGGAGCGGGCAGCGGCAAGGCCTTTGGTACCTCTTTGGGGTATAATGCGTGCTTGTCACCGGCCCTCCGGATAGACAGATTAGAGGTCAAGTCGAGGGAGTAATTGGTGGCCCACCACGATCCGATTGGCCTGATTGCGCCGAATGCCGGGCTGGCCCAGCTCAATGAGCGTTCGCGCGACATTTTTCGTCAAATCGTCGAGAGTTATCTCGCTACCGGCGAGCCGGTCGGTTCGCGCAACATTTCGCGCCTGATCGCGATGCCGCTGTCGCCGGCCTCGGTGCGGAATGTGATGTCGGACCTCGAACAGCTCGGCCTGATCTACGCGCCGCATACCTCGGCCGGCCGTCTGCCCACGGAACTCGGCCTGCGTTTCTTCGTCGACGCCCTGATGCAGGTCGGCGATCTCACCGAAGACGAGCGGCAGTCGATCCAGACCCAGCTTGCCTCCGTCGGCCGCGCGCAATCGGTCGAGGCGGCGCTCGGCGAAGCCCTGACGCGGTTGTCGGGCCTGACCCGCGCTGCTGCGGTGGTGCTGACAGCGAAATCCAATTCGCGGCTGAAGCACATCGAATTCGTGCGGCTGGAGCCGGAACGCGCGCTGGTGGTGCTGGTCAGCGAAGACGGCCAGGTCGAAAACCGCGTGCTGACCCTGCCGCCCGGCGTTCCCTCATCGGCGCTGACGGAAGCCAGCAATTTCCTCAATTCCCGGATTCGCGGCCGTACGCTTGCCGAATCGCGCCTCGAACTCGAAACCGCGCTGACGCAAAGCCGCGCCGAACTCGATCAGCTGACGCAGAAGATCATCGCGGCCGGCATTGCGAGCTGGTCCGGCGGCGAAAGCGAGGACCGCCAATTGATCGTGCGCGGTCACGCCAATCTGCTCGAGGATCTGCATGCGCTGGAAGATCTGGAGCGCGTGAAATCGCTGTTCGACGATCTCGAGACCAAGCGCGGCGTCATCGATCTGCTCGGTCGTGCCGAGCGTGCCGAGGGCGTGCGGATCTTCATCGGATCGGAGAACAAGCTATTCTCGCTGTCCGGTTCCTCCACCATCATCGCGCCCTATAGCGACGCCGCCGGCCGCATCGTTGGGGTGCTCGGCGTGATCGGGCCGACGCGGCTCAACTATGCAAGGGTGATTCCGACGGTGGACTATGCCGCGCGCATCGTCAGCCGCATGCTCGGTGGTTGATCCGGCCCGAAAAAAGCTTCGCTTTGTTGTTTTGACTGCCCTTCTTGGCGCCAACCCCGGCCCACCCCGGATCAGGCATCGCTCGAAAACGCCATGGAACGCTTGATTTTCGCCCGCTAAAGCACGATATCCCGGGCAGCAAATCCCCATTTAACCGAACGGTTCTTTTGAGAAGGCAGACTTATGACCGATCCCAACCGGCCGAATGATGACGCGGCGGCGCCGAGCGAGCCCGTGGTCTCAAAGCCCTACATCATGCCTGATGATCCCGAAGAAGGATCGGTCGAGGCGTTGACGAAGGAAGCGGCTGAAGCGCGCGACAAGATGCTGCGCACGCTGGCGGAGATGGAAAATCTGCGCAAACGCACCGCCAAGGAAGTTGCCGATGCGCGGGCTTACGGCATCACCGGCTTCGCGCGCGACATTCTCGACATCGCCGACAATCTGCAACGCGCGCTGGATGCGGTTCCCGAGGAAATGAAGGCCTCGGCCGACCCGGCGCTGAAGGCGTTCATCGAAGGCGTCGAGCTGACCGAGCGGTCGCTGCTCAACACGCTGGAGAAAAACGGCGTCAAGAAGTTCGATCCGTCCGGCGAAAAGTTCAATCCGAACTTCCAGCAGGCGATGTACGAAGTCCCTGACACGTCGGTGCCGGCAGGCACCGTGGTGCAGGTGGTGCAGGCCGGCTTCATGATCGGCGAGCGCGTGCTGCGTCCGGCGCTGGTCGGCGTGTCCAAGGGCGGCGCCAAGGCGGCGCCTGCCGCCGACATTACGACCTGAGGCGGACGCAGCGTAAATCGCTCTATGTTAGCTCCTCATCCCCGGATGAGCGCATTAGCGCTCACCGAGGGAGCCGCGAAGCGGTGTCTCGAAGGATGCAGGCCCCAGTCGGGCCACATGGTTCGAGACGCGCGAAGACGCGCTCCTCACCATGAGGGTCTTGGAGTCGCCCGGCGCCGACCAGGACCTACGCGTCCATCGGCTTCTCATGCGCCTTGGGCCAGTAGGTGCCAAAACTCCAGAGGTTGCCTTCGGGATCCCGGCAGGCGAAATCGCGGCTGCCGTAGTCGGTGTTGTGCAGTTCCATTTCGATTTTCGCGCCTGAGGCCTTTACCTTGGCGCACAGCGCGTCGGGATCCTCGACGGCGACATAAAGCGCGTCGGTGCGGCGGCCAGAGATGTCGCCAACCAGTCTGCCGTATTCATCGTCGCGGGCCTGGCCGAGCATCAGCAGCGAAGCGCCGCAGGCAAGTTGCGCGTGCTGTACCACGCCGTCGGTGCGGTAAACGACATGCTCGGTGAAACCAAGCACGTCCTTGAGCCAGCGGATCATCGCCTCGGCATCCCTGCAGCGCATCGTCGGATAGATGCGCTGCGCGTCATTGCTATTGGTCACGGCAAACTCCTTGATGATGGCGGCGGCGCCGATTATGCAGCAGGCGCTGCGTCCCCTGCTTGAAGATTTGTTACCAGGGGGCGCCGCGACGAAGCTCCGCGACCTGGATGCCCCGGCTGCAGCAAGCATCCATTTGGAGCACGACCGATCGAGGGAGAGCCGCAGTTGGACTGGGCTTACGCGTTGCTAGACCGCCGGCGCTTTGATTGGGTTCCTGTCAGGACCGGAGAATCGGGCGATCGCATCTATCGGCGGGAGGATGGCCTCGTCTACGCCAAGATAGCGCCGGCCGAACGTTCAACGGACCTCATCGGCGAGCGCGACCGGCTGGCCTGGCTCAAAGGGCAGGGCTTCGCCAGCCCCGAGGTTGTCGACTGGCGCGAAGCCGAGGCCGGTTCACGCCTGGAGATGAGTACTGTCCCGGGCACTCCGGCGAGCGAACTCTCGGGAGCCGATCTGCTCAAGGCCTGGCCATCGATCGCGCGCCAGATAGGAACTCTCCACGAGCTTGCGGTCGACCGTTGCCCGTTCGATCGTGGCTTGTCGCTCATGTTCGATCGTGCTGCGGATGTCGTCGCCCGCAATGCCGTCAATCCAGAGTTTCTGTCGGAGGACGACCAGAGCGTTCCGGCAGCAATGCTGCTGGCGAAAATTGCCGATGAGCTGCCAATCCGGCTCCAGCAGGAAGCGACTGGCCGCGCGGTCTGTCACGGCGATGCCTGCATGCCGAACATCATGGTCGACCCGAAGACCTTCCAATGCACCGGCGTGATCGATCTGGGCCGCCTCGGAACGGCCGATCGCTACGTCGATCTCACGCTGATGCTGGCCAATGCGCGCGAAAGCTGGGAGTCGCGAGAGGATGAGGCGCAGGCCTTCGCGATCCTGTTCGACACCCTTGGGGTCCGGGCACCGGACAGGGAGCGGCTCGCCTTTTACCTCAAGCTCGATCCGCTGACCTGGGCCTAAGCCCACTTTCCAGATCAGGCTCTAGGCATCCAGCGCTTCGCTCGGCCGCGTCAGGCGGCTGTCGATCAGCGCCAGCCGCCGCGCCCAGGCCGTCGGCGTCTCGCCGGCGAGGGCGGAAAATTCACGGACGAGATGGGCCTGATCGGCGTAGCCGGTCTCGGCGGCAATCCCGGCCCAGCCGCCGCGGGTTTCCGTTCGCGCCAGCCGGCAAGCCTCATGGAAGCGCATCAGGCGGGCAATCGGTTTCGGCGCCAGTCCGAGTTCGGAACGAAAGCGGTTGACCAGATGCTTGCGGCTCCAGCCGATGTCCTGTGCGAGCGCGGCAATCCGCACGCCTCCCCGGCTGCGCGCCAGCCGGTGATAGGCGAATTCGATTTCGGGTGAAGCTGCATGGCAGGCGCGATCGGCGACAAAATCCTCGACCAGGTCGAAGCGACGTTGCCATCCGGACGTCGCGCCCAGCCGTTCGCGCAAGTCGCGCCCCTCGCGGCCCAGCACGTCCGACATATCGACCATTCGCGCGACGAGATCGACAACGGCGCCGCCGAAGAAGCGATAAGCGCCGAGCGGCGTGAAATCGACCTGGACGCATTCCGCCCCGCCATCGGACCCGATATGAACAGGCCCGGCGTAGAGGCCCGCGGCGAAGCTGGGCTGGCGGTCGGCCGCATCGGGCTCCCGGGCGAGCGCGATCAGGAACGGGCTGCCGAGGCTGATGATCAGCGGCACAATCAGATGCGCGGCTTCACGCTGCGAAAACCGGCCAAGCGCATGCTCGCGGTAACCCGTCATTCCCGTGATCAGGCCCGCCGTGCGCTGTGAGGGTGCACGGCGGATCATCTCGAACGCGAGGGGTGCGCCTAGATCCGGCATCGCCGCTCTCCGCGCGCGAGAATGTTTTATGCTGCGATGTCGCTGGACTGGATGCGCTTGACGCCGGCTGCGCCCATATCTGCCCAGGCTTTCGCGAGCGAGCCCTGGGTATCGATGCCGCGGCAGGCGTCTTCGACGACATAGGTTTCAAAGCCGGCCTTGCGGGCGTCGAGCGCGCTCCATGCCACGCAAAAATCAGTAGCGAGGCCCGCGAGGAACACGCGTTCCACCTTGCGCGCCTTCAAATAGGCGGCAAGCCCCGTCGTGGTGTTGCCATCGGCTTCGGTGAAGGCCGAATAGCTGTCGACGTCCTTGTTGGAACCCTTGCGGATGACGAGGCCGGCATGGGCGATCGAGAGGTCCTTTGACAACGCCGCGCCTTCGGTGCCCTGCACGCAGTGGTCGGGCCACAGCACCTGCTTGCCGTAGGGCAGGTCGATCGTCTCGAACGGCTTCTTGCCGGAATGCGTGGTGGCGAACGAGACATGGCTAGCGGTGTGCCAGTCCTGCGTGAGCACGACGTTGGCAAAACTCTTGGCGATGCGGTTGATGACGGGAACGACCTGGTCGCCATCTTTCACCGCAAGGCTGCCGCCCGGCAGGAAGCAGTTCTGAACGTCGATCACCAGCAACGCCGACGCATTGTCGGGTTTGATCGATGCGGCCAAAGCTGCCTTCGAAAGAATGGTCGCCATTGCCGCCGTGCCCAACGTTTTGCCAAAGCCCGCGAGAATTTGCCTGCGATGAAACATGGTGCATCTCCCTGTCAAAGAGGTCAACACCAGCAAATCAGGTCGCAGGCAGAGCGTAAAGCGGCTTTAGGCGGCGGCGTGCGGCTGAATCTTCGGCACCGGACGGGTCATGTTTAGCGCGGGCGAATTCCGTCACGCACGGCGCGGAAACGCGTGAACGCGGTGGTCCAGCCGTCGCGCGGCGAGCTGCCGATGATGCGCAGCGAATTCTGGCCGCCGAACCGCAACCATTGCACGATCGTCACCGGCGTATTGTCCTTGCCGCTGGTGGCTTCGATGCGGGTTTCGTATCCGGGCTGGCCGTCGATGCGGACCGCCTCCGACATCGTGATCCGCCCGTCGCGTACGCCGGGAATCGTCGTCGCCATCTGCTGGGCAAAACGACCGCGGTCGTCGGGCTGCGCGGGCGCCGATCCAACCAGGCCGACGATCATGAAGGGCGCGGTTTCAAAACCGCTTTTTTCGTCGCCATCGGCAATGATCAGGGCCGCGCCCGGCGCCAGCGTGCGGACCGTCTTGAAATTGCTGAGTTCGGACATCCTGAACGGCATCAGGCCGAGTTGCTCATCGACCGGGACTTCGTTCCGGATCACGGCAGATGCGAACATCTGGCGGATGGCGTCATCGGTGTAGATCCTGGAAGCGTTCTCCGGCACCTGCACGGCGACGTAGCCGGAGAAGGTCGGACCCGGCACGATCATCGAGTAGCGCCGGACATTGGTGGCGCCGTCCTTGGCGTTCTCGGCGGTGTAATAAGCGAGCCCCGCCGCCGTCTCGATGCTCTCCGGCTTGATGCCGCCGGTGCCGCCGGGATTTGCCTTGAAAGCATTGGCGACCTCGCCATAGGCCTCGGCGGGCAGGTCCGCCACCAGCACCTTGACGCCCTGATCCTCGGTCTCGAAGCCGACGAATGATCTGGCTTTGACGAGGCCGACCAGCGGCGTCATGCCGACCCGCGCGCCTGGCGGAAAAACCGGGTCGGCGGCGAGCGCGGCGCAGGTCGCGGCGATGGTAAGGACAAACGCAGCGAGGTATCGAACAGGCTTCATGAAGGGTCTACCGGGTTTACTTTGAGGCGGCTCAATGGTCGGCCAGCGCAGCCCTCAAGGGTTCGAGGGCGTGGGTTCAGTCGGCCCGCTTTTAGCGGTTTTGATGTCCCTGCAACAGGGCAGGGGCGGCGTCCGTTCCCTCATCGTGATCCGAAACACCGGATTTTCGCGCGATATCGCCCGCTCACGAAACGTTTTCGGGCAATTTCGGCGGCGTGGCGGACCGCCGGTCAGGTCCACGCAGCGGCCAAATACCGCGCTGGCGGCGATCATGAACCGGGCTGATTTTCGGACGTGGTGATGAGTGCGCGCTCACCTCCTTGCCGATTTGTTAACACGGCTTGCGGCCTGAACCTTGACTTGCCCTGAGCTGACACAATCTTTCAAACGTCAGCATTTTCAGGCCCTAAGGTTGCGTTCGGTCCTTGCGGGCAGGACCCCCCCTCCTATATGAGGCTCACCGTCGCAATATCGCGAGTAATTGATCGTTGGGGGTTCGGTTAGGTGCGCCGTCCAGGGCCCAGCCAACCTGCCGCAAAAAGAAGGATATGAGGACCATGGGAAAGGTCATTGGGATCGATCTCGGCACCACCAATTCGTGCGTCGCCGTAATGGATGGCAAGACAGCTAAAGTCATCGAGAACGCAGAGGGCATGCGCACGACGCCGTCGATCGTCGCTTTCAGCGATGATGGCGAGCGCCTCGTCGGCCAGCCTGCCAAGCGTCAGGCGGTGACCAATCCCGAGCGCACCTTCTTTGCGGTCAAGCGCCTCGTCGGCCGCCGCTATGACGACCCGATGGTCGAGAAGGACAAGAAGCTCGTCCCCTATAAAATCGTGAAAGCTTCGAACGGCGACGCCTGGGTCGAAGCCGACAGCAAAACCTATTCGCCCTCGCAGGTCTCCGCTTTCATTCTGCAGAAGATGAAAGAGACCGCGGAAGCCCATCTCGGCCAGAAGGTCGAGCAGGCCGTCATCACGGTTCCCGCCTATTTCAACGACGCGCAACGTCAGGCCACCAAGGACGCCGGCAAGATCGCCGGCCTTGAAGTGCTGCGCATCATCAACGAGCCGACCGCGGCCGCTCTCGCCTACGGCCTCGACAAGACCAAGACCGGCACCATTGCGGTGTACGACCTCGGCGGCGGCACCTTCGACGTCTCGATTCTCGAGATCGGCGACGGCGTGTTCGAGGTGAAGTCCACCAACGGCGACACGTTCCTCGGTGGTGAAGACTTCGACATGCGGCTCGTCAGCTATCTGGCCGATGAGTTCCAGAAGGAGCAGGGCATCAACCTGCGCAACGACAAGCTTGCCTTGCAGCGCCTGAAAGAGGCCGCCGAAAAGGCCAAGATCGAATTGTCCTCGACCACGCAGACCGAAATCAACCTGCCGTTCATCACGGCCGATCAGACCGGTCCGAAGCATCTGACGATGAAGCTGACCCGCTCCAAGTTCGAGGCGCTGGTCGACGATCTCGTCCAGAAGACCATCGAGCCGTGCCGCAAGGCGCTGAAGGATGCGGGCCTCACCGCCGCCGAGATCGGCGAAGTGGTGCTGGTCGGCGGCATGACGCGCATGCCGAAGGTTCAGGAAGTGGTGAAGCAGCTGTTCGGCAAGGAGCCGCACAAGGGCGTCAACCCGGACGAAGTCGTCGCCATCGGTGCGGCGATCCAGGCCGGCGTGCTGCAGGGCGACGTCAAGGACGTGCTGCTGCTCGACGTGACCCCGCTGTCGCTCGGCATCGAGACGCTGGGTGGCGTGTTCACCCGCATCATCGATCGCAACACCACGATCCCGACCAAGAAGAGCCAGGTGTTCTCGACCGCCGAGGACAACCAGAGCGCCGTCACCATCCGCGTCTTCCAGGGCGAGCGTGAAATGGCGGCCGACAACAAGGTGCTCGGCCAGTTCGACCTGATGGGCATTCCGCCGTCGCCGCGCGGCATGCCGCAGATCGAGGTGACGTTCGACATCGACGCCAACGGCATCGTCAACGTCTCGGCCAAGGACAAGGCGACCGGCAAGGAACAGCAGATCCGGATTCAGGCCTCCGGCGGCCTGTCGGACGCCGACATCCAGAAGATGGTCAAGGACGCCGAGGCCAATGCGGCCGAGGACAAGAAGCGCCGCGAGGCGGTCGACGCCAAGAACCATGCCGACTCTCTCGTGCATTCCACCGAGAAGGCGCTGGCCGAACACGGTTCGAAGGTCGAGGAGAGCGAGCGCCGTTCCATCGAGGACGCCGTCAGCGACCTCAAGGAAGCGCTGAAGGGCGACGATGCCGAGGCGATCAAGGCCAAGACCAACACGCTGGCGCAGGCTTCGATGAAGCTCGGCGAGGCCATGTACAAGCAGCAGGCCGAAGCCGACGCCAAGAAGGATGCGGCCAAGGATGACGTCGTCGACGCGGAGTTCACCGAGGTCGACGACGACAAGAACAACAAGAAGTCGGCGTAAGCGGGCTTTCGATCATGACCCTCACACCAAAGAGCGCCTGCTGCGTCTCGATGGGTGGGGGTCATTTTTCGTTAAGCGCAAGGCGGCATCCTCAACGATGCACCCTTGCGGCATGAAGACGAAATTCGGACGGAACTGACGGATGTCCACCAAGCGCTGCTATTACGAAACCCTGGAAGTCGAGCGGTCAGCGGACGATGGCAAGCTCAAGGCGGCCTTTCGCAAGCTCGCGATGAAATGGCACCCGGACAAGAATCCGGGCGATGCTTCCAGCGAAGTGAAGTTCAAGGAAATCAACGAAGCCTATGAGGTCCTCAAGGACGGCGACAAGCGCGCCGCCTATGACCGCTACGGCCATGCGGCGTTCGAGCAGGGCATGGGTGGCGGCGGGCCCGGATTCGGCGCCGGCTTCGCCTCGTCATTCTCGGATATTTTCGAGGATCTGTTCGGCATGGCCGGACAACGCGGGCGCGGTGGCGGTGGCCGCGAGCGCGGCGCCGACCTGCGCTACAATATGGAAATCACGCTGGAGGAAGCCTTCCTCGGCAAGACCGCCCAGATCGAGATTCCGGTTTCGGTCACCTGCGAATCCTGTTCCGGCACCGGCGCCAAGGCCGGCACCAAGCCGAAGACCTGTTCGCTGTGCGGCGGGCAGGGAAGGGTGCGGCAGGCCCAGGGCTTCTTCACGCTGGAACGAACCTGTCCGGGCTGTCAGGGCCGCGGCCAGATGATCGAAGACCCCTGTCCCTCCTGCGCGGGCTCGGGCCGGGTGACGCGCGACCGGACCCTGTCGGTCAACATTCCGCAAGGCGTCGAAGACGGCACCCGCATTCGCCTCGCCGGCGAGGGCGAAGCCGGCGTCCGCGGTGGACCGCCCGGCGATCTCTATATTTTCCTGTCGCTGGCGACCCACGAATTCTTCCAGCGCGACGGCGCCGACCTGCATTGCCGGGTCCCGATCTCGATGGTGGCGGCAGCCCTTGGCGGCGAATTCGAGGTGCCGACCATCGACAAGGGCAAGACCAAGGTGAAGGTGCCGTCGGGAACACAGTCCGGCCGGCGATTCCGCATCGCATCAAAAGGCATGCCGGTGCTCCGTTCGCGCCAGACCGGCGACATGTATGTGCAGGTGATGGTCGAAACGCCGCAGAATCTGACCAAGAAGCAGCAGGAATTGCTGGCCGAGTTCGAAAAGCTGTCGTCGGGTGCGACCCAGCCGGAGGCGGCGGGTTTCTTTACTAAGGTCAAGGACTTCTTCGGTAGCCGCGCTGCCCCGCAGTGAGCCTTTTGCTTGACCATAAGAGCTGCGACCTATACCTCTTTATGACTGTTTTCTGACATAACCGCCGTTCGCGGTCCCGCCTGGTAGCGACATGCCTCTGCAATCGTCCGTGCGTGCGTTGAAGAAACCTCTCCGTCTTGACGACGAGGTGCGTTTTCTCCGTTCATGGATCGAAAAGCCGCTGCACATGGGCGCGGTGATGCCGTCCAGCAAGCTGCTCGCGCGCACCATGGCGCAATATGTCGACGTCGATTCGAAAGGACCGGTCGTCGAACTTGGCCCCGGCACCGGCGCGATCACCAACGCGCTGATCGAACATGGCGTCGATCAGAAGCGTCTCGTGCTGGTTGAATATAATCCGGGCTTCTGCGCGCTGCTGCGCGACCGTTATCCGCACGCCAAGGTGGTGCAGGGCGACGCCTACAAACTTCGCGACTCGCTGTTGAAGGTTCTCGACGTGCCGGCCTCGGCCGTGGTCTCCGGCCTGCCGCTGGTCACAAAGCCGATGCTGACGCGCCTCAAATTGATCCGCGACGCCTTTACGGCGCTGGCACCTGGTGCGCCCTTTGTGCAGTTCACCTATTCGGTTGCGCCGCCGATCCCGAAATCGCTGCCCGGCGTGTCCACAGAAGCTTCCGAGCGGATCTGGATGAACCTTCCGCCCGCCCGGGTCTGGGTGTATCGCAAGGGCTAAGACTGCGCGTATTCCGCAAAAGTGGAAGCCGGTTTTGCGCATAGAATACGCGCAAGATATTAGTTAAGAGCATTTTCGACGAAAATGCTCGCCCGCGTCTGCGCGGCGGGATTGGCCCGAACCGCGATTTATAAAATATGTCCGCGCTGAAAATCCTCGTGATCCCGGGATCGCTTCGATCAGGCTCGCTCAATGCGAGGCTGGCGGCCGCTGCCAGCCATGAGCTGGCGCTATCCGGCGCCGAAGTCACCCGCATCTCGCTGTCGGATTTTCCCTTGCCGATCTATGACGGCGACCTGCAGGCGAAGTCCGGCGTGCCGAAGCACGCGGTCAATCTGAAGCGCATGATCGGCGCCCATCATGGCGTCCTGATCGTGACGCCGGAATATAATTCGTCGGTGCCGGCGCTGGTGAAAAACACCATCGACTGGATCAGCCGGGTGCAGGACCTGCATGAAACCCGCGGCCAGGTGTTTCGCGGCGCCGTGTTTGCGATCGCTTCCGCTTCGGGCGGACGGCTCGGCGGCACGCGCGCGCTGGCGGCGCTGCGCCTGATTCTGACGGCGTGTCACGCCAGCGTGGTTCCGAACCAGCTCGCATTGTCGTTCGCGGACCAGGCCTATGACGAGATGGACCGTCTGAAACATCCTGCCGATGTCGAGGCGCTGCAAGCGCTGGTGCGGCAGCTGATCGACCATTCCCAACGCATGATGTGAGGTGACATGCAGCCTGCCAGTATCGCTCCGAAAGACCGGTTGATTGTGGCGCTCGATCTGCCCGGCGTCGCCGAGGCCGAAGCGATGGTGGCGCGGCTCGGCGACAGCGTGACGTTCTACAAGATCGGCTATCAGCTCGCCTATGCCGGCGGTCTGCCGCTGGTCCGTCAATTGTCCGGCGCGGGTAAGAAGGTGTTCGTCGATCTCAAGCTGCACGATATCGGCAACACCGTTGCACGCGGCGTCGAGAGTGTCGCAAAACTCGGTGCGACCTTTCTCACCGTGCACGCCTATCCGCAGACCATGAAAGCCGCCGTCGAGGCGCGCGAGGGCTCGAGCCTGAAAATCCTCGCGGTCACCGTGCTGACTTCCTATGACGACGGCGATCTGCATGCCGCCGGCTATCGGCTCAACGTCTCCGATCTGGTCGAGGCGCGGGCGCAGCAGGCGCAGGTGCTCGGCGTCGACGGGCTGGTGAGTTCGCCGGAAGAGGCGGCTTCCCTGCGCAAGATCGTCGGCCACCAGATGAACCTGGTGACGCCGGGCATCCGGCCCGCGGGCTCGGCGTCCGGCGACCAGAAACGCATCATGACACCGGCGCGCGCCATTGCCGCCGGGGCGGATTATCTGGTGGTGGGACGGCCGGTCACCGAGGCCGCCGACCCCAAAGCCGCCGCGGATGCCATTCAAACCGAAATCGCGCAGGCGCTGGCGTAATCAATTCAGCGAGACAAGAAACGGGAGAACAACATGGCCAAGGGATACTGGATCGGTCGCGTCGACGTGAACAATGACGAGGGCTACAAGCCCTATGCGGCGGCCAATCTCGCGATCTTCAAGAAGTTCGGCGGGCGCTACGTCGTCCGCGGCGGCAAGTTCACCGGCGTCGAGGGCCAAAGCCGCTCGCGCAACGTGGTGATCGAGTTCGACAGCTACGACGCGGCGATGGCCTGCTACAATTCACCGGAATACCAGGCCAACATCAAGGTTCGGCAGCCGCACTCGATTGCCGAGCTGATCGTGATCGAAGGCTATGACGGCCCGCAGCCTTGAGGGCTTCCGTCATTGCGAGGAGCACAGCGACGAAGCAATCCATGCTTTCCATGCGGACAGATGGATTGCTTCGCTTCGCTCGCAATGACGGGAAGTTGCCGTAGCGGTCCGCCCCAGCTATACCCCATGAAGAGGTGAAGCCATGGCCGACATGCGTTTGATCGTAGCTGGAGCCGGCGGCCGGATGGGCCGGGCGCTGACGCGCGTCATTTCGGAAACGTCAGGTGCGGTGCTTGCCGGTGCGCTCGAAGCGCCGGGTTCGGAGCTGCTGGGCAAGGATTCCGGCATGCTCGCCGGCCTGCCCGAAAATGGCGTCAAGCTCTCCGCCGATCTCTGGGCGCTGACGGCGAACGCCGACGGCATTCTCGATTTCACGGTTCCCGCCGCCACCATCGCCAATGTGGCAATCGCCGCCGAACGGAAGCTGGTGCACGTGGTCGGAACCACGGGGTTGTCGAGCTCCGACATGGCCGTGATCAAGAGCGTGACGTCCCGCGCCATCGTCGTGCAGTCAGGCAATATGAGCCTCGGCGTCAACTTGCTGGCGGCGCTGGTCAAGCGCGTCGCGCAATCGCTCGATACCGATTTCGATATCGAGATCCTGGAGATGCATCACAAGGCCAAGGTCGATGCGCCGTCGGGCACCGCACTGATGCTGGGTGAGGCCGCCGCCGCGGGCCGCGGCATCGACCTGCACCTGCACTCGGCGCGCGGACGCGACGGTATTACCGGCGCGCGCAAGGCCGGCGACATCGGTTTTGCGGCGCTGCGCGGCGGCACCGTCACCGGCGAACACAGCGTGATCTTCGCCGGTGCGATGGAGCGCATCGAGCTTACCCACCGCGCCGAGGACCGCACCATGTTTGCGCAAGGCGCGGTCAAGGCGGCGTTGTGGGCGCAGGGCAAGACGCCCGGCCTGTATTCGATGGCCGACGTGCTGGGCCTCGGCGACTTCTGAAATTCGACGACGCGCCGAATGCGAAGCCTGAATTAGCCGACCGGACCTACGGACGGTCCTGCAATGACCGCTCCATGATGATCGTGCGCTCTTCACCATAGTAGCTATCGCGCACGGCCCTGAACCCGAGCTGCCCGTAGAACGTCTCGGCGCTGATTGAAGAGGGGACAGCCAACGTGGGGATGTTTCTCTCGCGTGCCGTGCGCTCGACCTCGGCCATCAGCAGCTTGCCGATCCCCCGGGCCTGAACGTCAGGGGACACGAAGACCGTGCGGACTACGCTTCCATCGAGGCTTGCTGTTCCAACTACGCGACCACCAATCGCGGCGACAAAGACGGTGCGCTTTCCGAGCAGCTCAAGCACGGCGCTTGGACTAAAGCTGTGCTCGATCCTCTCGATGATCTCACTCGAATAGTCCTTCGCATTGGTTTCGCGCAGTGTACGGATAATGACCGCGCTTATTTCGTTGGCGTCACCCTCACGCGCCGGCCGGATTGTGCATTCCATCGGTCGACTCCGCTCCCCAAGGTCGCATGAGCGATTCCGTGCCCTAGCCTTGCTTGTTCGGCCGCAGCAACGACATGCCGGTCATGTCGGCCGGTTTCGGCAATTGCATCAGGTCGAGCAGTGTCGGCGCAATATCCGCCAGCCGGCCTTCCGCCAATGTCGCGCCGCCGCCGCCCTGCAGCAGCAGGGGCACCGGGTTGGTCGTGTGAGCCGTATGCGGACCGCCGGTTGCGGGGTCGCGCATCATTTCGCAGTTGCCGTGGTCGGCGGTCACCAGCAGCGCGCCGCCGGATCGCTCGATCGCCTCCGAGATTTTCCCGAGCGCGGTATCGACGGTTTCGACCGCTTTGATTGCAGCCTTGAGGTCTCCCGTGTGGCCGACCATGTCCGGATTGGCGTAGTTCAGCACGATCAAATCGTACTTGCCCGAGTCGATTGCCTCCACGGCCTTCGCCGTCAGCTCGACAGCCGACATTTCCGGCTGCAGGTCATAGGTCGCGACCTTGGGCGAGGGCACCATGATGCGGTCTTCGCCGGGAAAAGGCTCTTCCCGTCCACCGTTGAGAAAATAGGTGACGTGCGGATATTTCTCCGTTTCGGCCATCCGCACTTGCGTCCGGTTTGCCGCTGACGTGACTTCGCCCAGGATGTTTGGAAACGCCTGCGGCGGAAATATCGTCTGCATCAGCCGGTCCAGATCAGAGCTGTATTGCGTCATTCCAACCGCGCCGGCGTACCGGACGCTGCGTCTGCGCTTGAAGCCGTCAAACGACGGATCGAGCATCGCACCGAGAATCTCGCGGACGCGGTCGGCGCGAAAGTTGAAGCTCAGCACGCCGTCGCCATCTTTGATGCCCGCGTAATTGCCGATCACCGACGGCACGACGAACTCGTCGGTGACATCATGCGCATAGGCATCTGACATTGCCGATTGCGCGTCGGCAAAATGCGGGCCTTCGGCCTCGACGATGGCGTCATAGGCTTTGCCAACGCGTTCCCAGCGTTTGTCGCGGTCCATCGCATAGTATCGCCCGACGACGGTTGCGATCGGAACCTGTGGCGGCAGCGCCGCGGCCAGCCGCTTCAAATCATCGGCTCCCGATCGCGGCGGCGTATCGCGTCCGTCCGTGAGTGCGTGTACGACCGCCGGCACGCCATGCTCGGCGAGGATCTTGGCCAGTGCGGCGACGTGGTCCTGATGGGAATGGACGCCGCCCGGTGACACCAGGCCGATCAGATGACAGGTGCCGCCGCTCTGCTTCAGCGACTGGACCAGGGCGGTGAGCGCCGTCGCGGATTTGATTTCGCCGGACGTAATGGCGTCGTTGATCCGCGGCAGGTCCTGCATCACCACGCGGCCCGCGCCGATGTTCAGGTGCCCGACTTCGGAATTGCCCATCTGCCCATCGGGTAGCCCGACATCCCGTCCCGACGTTCTCAGGAAGGCGCGCGGGCCCGCGTTCCACAGGCGATCGAAATTAGGTGTCCTGGCCTGCCGAACAGCATTGTCGGCCGGATCCTCCCGCCAACCCCAACCATCCAATATCGCTAGCATCACCGGGCGGCGCTTCTGCATCGACGGGCCTTTCGCTGTTTACCCCGGGCGTGGTTGTGAGCGATCGATACGCGATCGTCAATCGACGCCCGCCGTCAGTGTTCCGGCCGGGTGCTCTGCTTGGCCGACATATCAGCCATGGGGAATCGGAGGCCGCCGCCCGGCGCGCGTGCGATCAGCATGACGAGGCTTGCCGTGAATGCCGCCAGCGTCAGCGCGGACATGACCATGCGCAGCGCATTCCAGAACATCCAGGGTTCAAGATAGGCCCGCCAGATCGCGGCGGCGTTCTCCGTGGTCGGTACGACGGTTGCAAGACCTTCGTTCAACGGCACGCTGAAACGCAGCGTCACGAAGAATGCGCCGAGGCCATAAATGGCTGTGCCGAGAAGGGCGAGCGCCAGCGGCCAGCCGCCCGCACCGATCAGCAAAAGGATAGCGAGAGTTCCGAACGCCAACGTCCCGAAAAAGCTGAACGCGAAAACGGCGTTACGAACGACCGCGTTGATCCCCTGCATCGCCTTGATCGCCGATACCGCATCGGTCGCGGCGAGACCCGGCATGACAGAGCAATGATAGGCGTAGAAGAATCCGGCGACCAGCGCAGCGGCAAGAACCGAGAGTGCAAGACAGGACAGCCGCAGGAATTGCATTGTCATGAAAATCCGCGGTCACCATCCTGATCAGGCGATGCTAGGGTTTGCGTCGCGGCCTGTCACCTCACATTTTTTACATGCGCACATCTCACGCGAGTGACAGCGTAGGATGGGTAGAGCGGAGCGAAACCCATCAGCTTCGTCGCAAGCTCTTGATGGGTATCGCGGAGCCTGTCATCGGGCGCGCATTCGCGCGACCCGTTGGCTCCACCCATCCTACGAATCTACCAGTCTAGTGCAGCCCGACCTGGCCGGCTTCCCAGCCCAGCATCGCCTGCTTGCGGGTGATGCCCCAGTGATAGCCGGTGAGCGCGCCGCCCTTGCCGAGTGCGCGATGGCAGGGCACCACGAACGATACCGGGTTGCGGCCGACCGCGGCACCAACAGCGCGAGAGGCTTTTGGATTCTTGATCTTGTTGGCGATGTCGGAATAGCAGACCGCGCGGCCCATCGGGATCTTCAGCAAGGTCTCCCACACCCGCACCTCGAAGTCGGTACCGATCAGGACCACGCGCAGCGGCTGGTCCGGCCGCCACAACTTGGTGTCGAAGATGCGCTGCGCGAGGCCGGCCGTGCCGTCACGATCCTCGACATAGGTCGCGTTCGGCCAGCGCCGCTTCATGTCGGCGAAAGATGCCGGCTCCTCGCCGGGATCGGCGAAGGCAAGCCCCGCAAGGCCGCGGCCGCTGGCGATCACAATGGCGGTGCCGAACGGCGAGGGATGGAATCCGTAGCGCAGCGTCATGCCGGCGCCGCCGTTCTTCCATTCGCCCGGCGACATTGCCTCATGCGTCACGAACAGATCGTGCAAGCGGCCCGGACCCGACAGCCCCGAGTCGAGCGCGGCGTCGAGCACGCTCGCCGAGTCGCGCAACAATCCCTTGGCGTGATCGAGCGTCAGCGCCTGCATGAAGTCCTTTGGCGTCAGCCCGGCCCAGCGGCGGAACAGAAGGTGCAATTCATCAGGGGTCACCGAGGCGGCATCCGCCATCGCTTCGATGGTCGGCTGCGCGCGCCAATGTTCCGAGATGAAGGCGATGGCGCGGCGCACGGAATCATAGTCGCGCAGCGCGGCGTTCTGGGGGCCCGGCTTGGCCAGGCGCTGGTCATGTATGGCAAGTGTCATCATGGGATCAGATTTAGGGCTCATCCGACCTCCAAACCACCCGATTTCCGATACGGATTCACGTTATGGGATTATACGTGATGCCGCGTTTGGCGGCTTGTAGCGCGGCCAGTAAAGCCTTGGCAAAGCTTGCCTTTTCGTCCGGCCCCAAAAAATACCCGACCGAGACGCGGCGGCCGCGCGAGACCAGATAAAGCCGCTCGATGCCGAATTCGGGATCGCCGGTCTGGTCCAGCCGCACCCAGAGCGGATTGAGCACCCATTCCACCACATGGCCGCGATGGCTGACCCGGCGCACCCGCAGCTCCGACGGCGTCACCGTGATTTCCTCCGACGCATTGGCGCTGCGGAAATTGACCCGGAACGCCCAGTAGATCACGAGCACATCGAGCCCGAAGAATCCGAACACCGGCCAGGCGCCCATCAACAGGAACGCGACGCCCGCGACAAAGCTCACCGCGCAAAGGAACGCCATCAGCACCAGGAAGCCGGTGCGGTTGAGCGAACGATGCGGCGTCAGTCGCGCCGAAAACAGCTTCGGCTGGTCAACATCCCGATCAAAGTCGTTGCTTGCGGTCATCGCGGGTCAGTATACCCGGATCATGGCCAAAATCATCCGCGCTAAAGCTGCCAAAAAACCAAGCGTTCCATCTGTGCCAAGCAAAACCGCAAGGAAAACAGCCAAAAAGGCCACGGCCAGGAAGCCGGCCGAAGCGTCCGCCAAGCCCGTGGCGAAGCGAACAGCAAAGCCAAAACCCTGGACCTCGGCCGAGGTGCACGAGGCGTTCAGCCGCTTTCGGAACGCCAATCCGGAGCCGAAGGGCGAGCTCGAACATCTCAACCCCTACACGCTGCTGGTCGCCGTGGTGCTGTCGGCGCAGGCGACCGACGCCGGCGTCAACCGCGCGACGCGCCCCATGTTCGCGGTGGCCGACACGCCCGAGAAGATGCTGGCGCTCGGCGAGGACACCGTGCGCGACTACATCAAGACCATCGGGCTTTATCGGAACAAGGCCAAGAACGTCATCGCGTTGTCGGAAAAACTGATCGCCGAGTTCGGCAGTGAGGTGCCGCGCACCCGCGCCGAGATCGAGTCGCTGCCCGGCGCCGGCCGCAAGACGGCCAATGTCGTGCTCAACATGGCCTTCGGCGAGCATACGATGGCGGTGGATACCCACGTGTTCCGGCTCGGCAACCGCACGGGAATGGCGCCCGGCAACAACGTGCTCGAGGTCGAGCTCGGACTGGAAAAGATCATCCCGTCCGAGTTCATGCTGCACGCCCACCACTGGCTGATCCTGCACGGCCGCTACATTTGCCTCGCGCGCAAGCCGCGCTGCGATGTGTGTTTGATCAACGATCTCTGCAGGTGGCCGGAGAAGACGGTGTGAGGTTTGTGGTTCTTACCTCGCCCCGCTTGCTCGCCCTCATCCCCGGATGAGCGCTTTTGCGCTCACCGAGGGAGCCGCAAAGCGGCGTCTCGAAGGATGGCCACGGGCGAGATCGGGGCCTCATGGTTCGAGACGCGCGAAGCCGCGCTCGTCACCATGAGGGGTTAGACCACCGGCATCCCGGTGCGCCGCGAAGGCTCGATCAGCTCCGGCCGGGAGCCGCTCAAGCGCTTATGCATGTGGACCATGAAGGCCATGCCGAACAGCGGCGTCGCCAGGTTGACGATCGGGATCGAGACAAAGGCCGCGATGAAGAGCCCCGCGGTGAACACGGTCGCCGCATTGTCCTTGCGCATCGCCTTGGCTTCGGCGGGCGAGCGGAAACGCATCGCCGCGAGCTCGAAATATTCCCGGCCCAAGAGCCAGGCGGTGGCGAAGAAGAAAATCAGGAAGCCGGCCCCGGCGAACAGCACGAAGGGCAGTGCGATCAGATAGACCAGGATGGTCAGCAACGCCGTCTTGATGCCTTCGGGGATAGCGACCCCAAGCGGCAGCGCGGAGCCGGGCTTGTCTGCCGGATAATGCTCGCGCTCGACATGGTCGGCGACGTCGTCGACGAATACGCTGGCGACCAGCGAGGTGATCGCCGGCATCAGGAAGATGCCGCCGAGCACGACGCCGAGCCCGGCCGCGATCGAGACGATCCAGGCCAGGATGTTCAGCGGCGTGTGGAAGCCTGGCCCGAGCAGGCCTTCTGCCCAGACCTCGCCATATTCGGCGAACCAGCTCAGCAGTCGCTGCAGTCCGATTGCCAGCACGGTGATCAGCACCAGCGCCAGCCCGATCGAGCGCCACAGAATGGTGCGCATCGGCGGCGACAGGATTTGGGAAAGCGCCTTGACGGCGGCGTCCAGCATGATGGCCTCTGTTTCTCGCGAAAAAACCCTCGCGAGAGGTAGAGATGCAATCGGGCTTCGGCAAGACCTGTGCAGAAGACCTGGGCAGACCCGAGTTAGGAACGCCGGCAGCGATCCCGCCCGTGCATTTGCGTTATGCAGCCGTGACGGCACGATCAGGCAGATTATGTTTTCCCGGCAAGTCCTGAGGGCTTAGTCTGATCCCCAAGACAGGGCGCAAGGGAGAAGCCATGACCGGGACGGGACTGCCGCTTGAGGGCGTGAGGGTCATTGAGATGACCCATATGGTGATGGGTCCGACCTGCGGCATGATCCTCGCGCAACTCGGCGCCGAGGTGATCAAGGTCGAACCGCCGGTCGGCGACAAGACCCGCAGCTTAGGGGGCATGGGGGTCTCGTTCTTCCCGCTGTTCAACCGCGGCAAGCGCAGCGTCGTGCTCGATCTCTCCAGGGCGGAGGATCGCGAGACCATGGACCGGCTGCTCGCTAGCGCCGACGTGTTCGTGGAGAATTTTCGCGACGGTGCGCTTGAAAAGCAGGGCCTCGGAACCGAGGAGTTGCGCCGCAAGCATCCGCATCTGATCGTGGCCGGCCACAAGGGATTCTTGTCCGGCCCCTATGAGCATCGTCCGGCGCTCGACGAGGTCGTGCAGATGATGTCGGGGCTCGCCGCGATGACCGGGACGCAAACCAAACCACAGCGGGTCGGTTCTTCCGCCAACGACATCATGGGCGGCATGTTCGGCGTGATCGCGATTCTCGCCGCGCTCTACCAGAAGCGCGGTGGCAACAAGGACGGCGCCGATATCAGGATAGGGCTGTTCGAGAACTGCCTGTTTCTCGTCGCGCAGCACATGGTCGAGTATGAAATGACCGGCCGCAAGCCGCGCTCGATGCCGGAGCGCGAACATGCCTGGCCGATCTACGATATCTTCGACACCGCCGGTGGTGGCCGCATCTTCATCGGCGTGGTCACCGAAGGTCACTGGCAGAGTTTCTGCCGCGAATTTGGGCTAATCGAATTTCTGGATGATCCGACCTTGACCAACACAACGGAGCGGATCATGGCGCGGGACCGGATCATTCCGCGCGTCGCCGAAATGGTCAAAGGCTGGAACGTCACCGAGCTGTCAGCCAGGCTTGACGCGCTGAACATCTGCTTCTCGCCGATCAACCGGCCTGAGGATTTGCTGCAAGACCCGCATGTGCTGCGCCCCGGCGGGCTCGTCAACAATTTCAACGCCGATGGCGCGCCGTTCCGCGTGCCCGCATTGCCGGTGGAATGGAACGGCGGCAATATCGGCGAAGGGCTGCATGTTCCTGTGCTTGGCGCCGACACCGAGGCTGTGAGAGCCGAACTGAACAAACAAACTTCAACCGATAACGCTGCGTGAGGCTGCCATGACCCGTCTTCAGGACGTCTATCCCGACAACAAGATCATTCTGCGCGAAGTGGGCCTGCGCGACGGGCTGCAGCTGGTGAAGAAGTTTCCGTCCACTGCCGCCAAGCAGCGCTGGATCCGCGACGAATATGCCGCTGGCGTGCGCCATTTCGAGGTCGGCTCGTTCCTGCCCGCGAAAACCTTTCCGCAATTCACCGATGTGCGCGACATTATCGCGACCATCGCGTCGCTGCCGGGCGCCTATGGCATCGCGCTGACGCTGAACGAGCGCGGCGTCAACGAGGCGCTGGCATCAGGCGTGGCTGAAGTCGCCACCGTGGTCTCGGCGACCGAAGAACACAGCCAGGCCAATGCCAATCGCAGCAGAGAATCCGCGATCGCCAACGTCAAGCGGCTTTGTGAATTGCGCGACGCCACTGCGCATAAGCCTGTCGTGAATGCTGCGATCTCGATGGCGCTGGGCTGTTCGATCGTCGGTGCCGTCGATCCGAAGGAAGTGATCAGGATTGCAGAAAAGCTGTTCGAGGCCGGTGTCGACATGGTCGCGGTCGCCGATACGGTCGGCTATGCCGGGCCGAGGCAGGTCGGCGAACTAACGGCGGCCGTGGTGAAGATCGCGGGATCAAAACCCGTCTGCATTCATCTGCACGATACCCGCGGCATGGGCATCGCCAACGCCTCGGCAGCGCTCGATGCCGGCGCGCGGGTGCTCGACGGATCGCTGGGGGGCCTCGGCGGCTGCCCGTTCGCACCGGGCGCGACCGGCAATGTCGTGTTCGAGGATCTCGTGTTCCTGTGCGAGAGCAAGGGTTTTGCCACCGGCATCGATATCGAAAAACTGGTCGCGGTGCGCGGAATCCTGAAATCGGAAATGCCGGACGAGCAGCTCTATGGCGGCATGGCGCGTGCTGGATTGCCGTGCGGAACGGCGGCCAAGGCGGCGTGACTTAGAACTTGTAGGGTGGGCAAAGGCGCGCTTGCGCCGTGCCCACCATCTAGTGCCGCGCTCTGAATGGTGGGCACGCTTTGCTTTGCCCACCCTACGGTCCTCACTCCTAGTCGTGCTTGTGGGCGTGCTTACGCGCCTTCGGCTTCTTGTCCGCCGCTGCTGTCGGGATCATCACCACGCGGCCGTAGCGTACGCCGCGCTCGGCGATGATGTGGTCGGCGAAATGCCGGACCTCGCCGGAGGCGCCCTTCAGGGCCGTCACCTCCATGCAGCTGTCGTCGTCGAGATGGACGTGCAGCGTCGCCAGCGACAGATCGTGATGGCCGTGGAAATTCTGCACCAGCCGTTTCGAGAGGTCGCGCGCGGCGTGGTCGTAGACATAAACCAGCGCGGCGACGCATTGCCCTGACGGCGCGGCGTCCTCGGCGCTTTGCTGCAGGCCTGATCGGGCGAGGTCGCGGATGATCTCGGAGCGGTTCTGGTAGCCGCGCGCTTCGGCTGCGGCGTCGATCTCGGCGAGCAGATCGTCTTCGATCGTGATGGTGATCCGTTGCATCTGGGATTCCGTGGTTTCGGCAGTATGATATTCTTATTGTATCGTCATACCGGGCTTGCTAGCGTGAGGGGCCGGGTTAGGTGTAGCGCAGTCGTTCTCGGACTGTAGCAGTTATCATGCGGGGGCAAGGCGGTGCGTAGAGTCTTGTTGCGGGTATTTTCCGCTACGGCTTCTTCTGCTGTCCTGATGCTCCCGGCCGAGGCACAAGAGCGGGCGGCTCAACCTGGCCAGCTCCCGCCTGTCACCATCACCGCATCAGACCCGACGCCCAAGCGGGCCGCCCGGTCAAAACCGTCGCAAAATCGTGGCGCGCGGAACAGAACGGCCATCAACTCGAACCAGCCGGCAATTGCGGGCGCCAGCGGCGTGGCGCCTGATACGTCATCCGATGGCGTTGCTGCCTTGCAGCCCACCGCCGCCAGCGCCGTGCGCATCAGCGGCGCGGAAGTGAATGCCGTTCCGTTTCTGCGGCCCGGGGAGGCGCTGGAGGCCGTGCCCGGGCTGATTATCACCCAGCATTCCGGAGAGGGCAAAGCCAACCAGTATTTTCTGCGCGGCTTCAACCTTGACCACGGAACTGATCTGTCCATCAAGGTAGACGGCATGCCCGTCAACATGCCGACGCATGGCCACGGACAAGGCTACGCCGATATCAACTTTCTGATCCCTGAGCTGATCCAGTCGCTGAATGTCCGCAAGGGTCCGTATTTTGCCGATGTCGGCGACTTCAGCTCCGCCGGGTCGGTCGAAATCGACTACCTCACCAGACTGCCGAAAAATCTGGCGGAGCTCACCGTTGGCAGCTTCGGATATCGGCGCGGGGTGGCCGCCGGTTCAGTCACGGTCGGTGCGGGCACGCTGCTCTCCGCCATCGAAGGGGTCAAGTACAACGGTCCATGGGACGTGCCGGACGATGTGCGCAAGATCAACGGCGTCATGCGCTACAGCCAGGGTACCGCGACCGACGGATTGACGCTGACGGCCATGGCCTATTCCAACGCCTGGAATTCGACCGACCAGGTCGCGCAGCGCGCCATCGACCAGGGCGTGATCGGCCGCTTCGGTACGCTCGATCCGACCGACGGCGGCGTGGCCAGCCGCTTCAGCCTGTCCGGCAATTTTGCGCATTCGAGCGAATACGGGCAGAGCAAGATCAATGCCTATGTCGTCCGATCCAACCTGCAGCTCTACAACAACTTCACCTATTTCCTCGACGACCCCGTCAATGGCGACCAGTTCAACCAGCTCGACAGCCGCACCCTCGGCGGCTTCGATGCACGGCACGCCTTCGATTGGCGCCTCGGCGGGCTAGAGACCCAAACGCGCGTCGGTCTGCAAAGCCGTTATGACGATATCCATGTCGGCCTGTTCAAGACGCAGCAGCGAGGCTGGCTTTCAACCGTGCGCGAGGACCGCGTAAGGGAAGGCAATGTCGGCGTCTGGATGGACAGCACCACGCGCTGGACAGACTGGCTGCGTACCACTGTCGGCATTCGCGAGGATGTCTTTGCCGGCAGCGTTCGGAGCGACACGCCTGAAAACTCCGGCAATGCGCAGGCTTCGATGGCGAGCCCGAAGGCCGGCATCGTGCTTGGGCCCTGGTACAAGACGGAGTTTTTCGGCAATGCCGGCTACGGCCTGCACTCCAACGACATCCGTGGTGCGACGATCACGGTCGATCCGGTCGACAAGGTAACGCCGCAGGATCGCGTGCCGCTGCTGGTGCGGTCGAAAGGCGCCGAACTCGGAATCCGTACCAAGGCGGTCGAAGGCCTCACAAGTTCGGTCGCGGTCTTCATGCTCGACTTCGATTCCGAGTTGCTGTTCGTCGGCGATGCCGGCACCACCGAGGCCAGCCGGCCGAGCCGCCGGGTCGGCGTGGAGTGGACCAACAAGTACAAGCCGGTGCCCTGGCTGACGTTCGATCTGGATGTTGCGTATACACGCGCCCGCTTTACCGACTTCGATGCCGCGGGCGATCGCATCCCCGGTGCACCGGCCTGGATTGCGAGTGGCGCCGTCACCTTCGGCCATGAGACGGGCTGGTTCGGCGCGCTGAAGGGACGCTATTTCGGACCGCGTCCGCTGATCGAGGACGACAGCGTGCGTTCGCTGTCATCCCTGATCTTCAATGCGCGGGCGGGCTACCGATTCGACAGCGGCATACGCCTGCAGCTCGACGTGCTCAATCTGTTCAACGCGAAGACCAACCAGATTGAGTATTATTATCTGTCGCGGTTGCCGGGCGAGCCGATCGACGGTGTTGCGGACCGCCATGTGCATCCGGCAGAGCCGCTGGCGGTGCGACTGACGTTGGCGGGGAGATTCTAGCGCATTCCGATGCCGCCAATCGGGCCTCGTGGTTCGAGACGCGCGGCTTTGCCGCGCTCCTCACCATGAGGGTCTAAGACGTCATCCTGAGCAAGTAGACCTCATCCTGAGGAGCCGCAAAGCGGCGTCTCGAAGGATGAAGCCAACTGGAATATGCGTTAGAACTTACGCCGCCTCGAATGCCTTGCCGCGCCGTCGGGCGCGGCGTTCCGGCGAGCGGACCTGGACGTACTCCACGGCGAGGTAATGCTCCGACACGGTCACGCGTTCGACCATGGTCGCTACCGCGACCTCGATCACTTCTTCAGCCGAAACCGGAAGCGGCGCCGCTTCGTCAATCTCTTCAGGAACAAGCGACGGCGACCCGACTTCTGGAAACACACCGAATTCGCCCGCTACCTCCTGGAGCGGCTTCTGCTTGTCGGCCCAATGCAAGGCCAGATAGTCGAAGCCATGCACGATGGTGGGTTTGACGACTTCGAAATAGGGCGAGATATCGAAATCGCGCGGCATGTAGAGCGACGAATCGCGAATGTGGAGAATTTCGCGCCGGGCCTTTCGCGAGGCGGCGCGCGTGATCTTGGGCAGGATCGGATATCGCACGGCGTCGAACGCCTGCGCGATCAGCGCCGAGCAGATGATTTTGGTTGGATCGCCGGAACCGAACGCGATCAGGCGCCGCCGCCAGCGCTGCGGCACCGGCAGCGGGAACAGATATCGCGCCAGGTCGACGATGTTCTTGGTGTCGTAGCCGAAGCCGATCCGGTTGATGGCGTAGCGGCACACCGTGATGCGGTCCTCATAGGACAGTCCGACCGGACGGCAGAGGCGGGTGTGATAGGGATAATATTTCGACAGCGGCGCCGAGGTCACGCCTTCGCCGATATTGGCCTCGATCAGGACGTGCGGTTCGCCGTCCGGTTCCGTCGCGCCGTCGATCGGGCCGACATAGAGCGCGGCGTGCGACCAGGTCGATTGCGTGAGGTATTTGATGATGCCGGAAATGCGGTTGTTGCCTTCGACCAGCAGCACGTCGCCGGGCTCGATGACGCCGCGCAGATGCTCGGGGTCACTGGGCGTGAACGGTTCATAGCCCGGGACTTCCTTCTGCAGGTAGCCCGCAATCAACTGGCCAATCGTATCGAGCATTACGCCCATGAAATCCCCCCGCGGTTCTTTGACCGCTTTTATGTTCCATTAGCATGGTCGCAAGCCGTTTCAATTTAGTTCATGCGTGAAGCCGGTCAATCATGATTGATTTACCATGAGTGTTGCTGCGCACGGTGAGATGCGGCAGAGTTCGCTAGCTGTTCTCTTTGCTTCAAGGCCCCGGAAACCATGACATGACAATGACTCGCCGCGATTTCCTCTCGGCGTCCGCTGGCCTGGCGGCGATGCCGGTTTTCGGTGGGCGGGCAGGGGCCGCGCCGCTGCCCCGCGAGGCTGACATTGTCGTGATCGGCGCCGGCGCCGCCGGCATTGCTGCGGCGCGGCGGATCATGGCAGCGAACCGCAAGGTGATCGTGGTGGAAGCGGCGGGCCAGATCGGCGGGCGCTGCCAGACCGACACCACCACCTTCGAGGTGCCGTACGATCGCGGCGCACGCTGGATGCACAATCCCGAAACCAACCCGATGATCAAGCTGGCGCGATCCGCCGGGCTCGAGATCATCACCGCGCCGTCGGGCCAGAAAATCCGTATCGGCCGCCGCAACGCCCGCGCCGGCGAGACCGAGGAGTTTCTTGCAGCTTTGGTGCGCGCCAACCGCGCCATCGACGAGGCTTCGCGCCGGCTCGACGTCTCCTGCGCCTCGGCGCTGCCGAAGGACCTCGGCGACTGGGCCGGCACCGCCGAATTCGTGCTCGGCGCCAATTTCGCCGGCAAGGACCTGAAGGATATCTCCGTTGTCGACAAGGTCCGCGCGCAGGATCGCAACACCGCGATCGCCTGCCGTCAGGGGCTCGGTACGCTGATCACGAAACTCGGCGAGCAGGTGCCGTTGGCGCTGTCGACGCCCGCGAACCGAATTTCCTGGGGCAGCCGCGACGTTGCGGTGGAAACGCCGTCCGGCAAGATCGTCGCGCGCGCCGCCGTCGTGACGGTCTCGAGCAACGTGCTGGCGGCGGGCAACATCAAATTCACGCCCGACATCCCCAAACGCACGCTGGATGCCGCCGCCAAACTGAGCCTCGGCAGCTATGACCGCATCGCGCTGCAAATGCCGGGCAATCCGCTGGGGCTCGCCCGCGACGACATCATCATCGAGCAGAGCAACTCGACGCGCACCGCCTTGCTGTACGCCAATATGGGGTCATCTTCGCTGTGTTCGATCGACGTCGCAGGCTCGTTCGGCCGCGATCTCTCCGCGCAGGGCGAGAAGGCCATGATCGCGTTTGCGGTGGAGTGGTTGACCAAGCTGTACGGCAGCGAGATTGCGGCGGCGGTGAAGAAGTCGAGTGCGACGCGCTGGAACGCCGCGCCATTCGCGCTCGGCGCGATGTCCGCGGCCGGGCCGGGCGCGCAGGCGTCGCGAAAGGTTCTGACCGAGCCGTTCGGCTGCATGTACCTGGCCGGCGAAGCCACGCATGAGACCTTGTGGGGCACGATCGACGGAGCCTGGGAAAGCGGCGAGCGCGCCGCCGAAGCGGCGTTGCGCAGGATCGGCGCGTTGAGAGATCCCGAACCGGCGGCGCCGCCACCGAAGCAGCGGCGCCGCGCCCCGGAGCCGAAAGCGGCAATGCCATCCTCGCAGTTCAACTGATGGCGCGACCGAAGGCGCTGATCTCCTGGTCGAGCGGCAAGGACAGCGCGTTTGCGCTGCACGAAGCGCGGCGCGCGGGCGAATTCGATGTGGTGGGCGCGCTGACCACCGTGACGGAGACGTTCGGCCGCGTTTCGATCCACGGCGTGCGGCAGGAGATCCTGCAGGCGCAATGCGAAGCCGCAGGCCTGCCGCAACGGATCGTGCCGATCCCCTATCCTTGCCCGAACGAGATCTATGAGGCCCGGATGGGCGAAGCGGTCGCGCAAGCGGTCGCCGACGGCGTCACGCATATGATCTTCGGCGACTTGTTCTTGCGCGATATCCGGGCCTATCGCGAAGCGAAACTCGCCGGCACCGGCATCACACCAATCTTTCCGCTCTGGGACCGGCCGACGCCCGAACTGGCGCGGGCGATGATGGAATGTGGTCTGGAAGCCTATCTTGCGACCGTCGACATGAAAAAGCTCGCGGCCGAATTCGCGGGCCGCAAATTCGATACGCAACTGTTGGCGGACCTGCCTGATAGCGTCGATCCTTGCGGCGAGAACGGCGAATTCCACACCTGCGTGGTGGCGGGACCGATGTTCTCGCATCGTCTTTCCGTCAGCACCGGTGAGCACGTCGAGCGCGACGGCTACGCCTATTGCGATCTGGTGATCCAGACCGCGAACTCATAAAGCTATGCTCACCATTAGTTAGCCGTATGGCTAACCGTTATTGACACGCCTCTGTGTCCCCACTATAGTTAGCTTTATGGCTAACCAATCAACGCAGCTCGACCACGTTTTCGGGGCCCTGTCCGACGCGACCCGTCGGGCGATCGTCATGCGACTATGTGATGGCGAGGCATCCGTCGGAGAGCTGGCGAAGCCGTTCGAAATGGCGCTGCCGAGCCTGATGAAACACATCCGCATTCTGGAGAGCAGCGGCCTCGTGACGTCCGAGAAGACCGGTCGCGTCAGGATGTGCTCATTGCAGACGGAAGCTCTCGCAACGGTCGAGGTCTGGTTGGCGACCCAAAGAGAGATCTGGGAGCAACGACTGGATCGACTGGAAATGTACGTCGAGAAACTGAAGAAAAGGGAGAAGTCCAATGTCCGCAAACGCAAGTGAAAATGATGCGCCGCTGTCCACTTGGGCTCTCGATCGGGAGATCGTCCTCTCGCGCGTGATCAACGCGCCGCGAGAGCTCGTTTTCTCCGCCTGGACTGATCCGCGTCATCTCCCCCAATGGTTTGGTCCGGCCGGCTTTAAGGTCGAGACAAAGTCAATGGATATCCGCGTCAACGGCGAATGGCGGTTCGATATGATCGCGCCCGACGGCAAGCGATATACGAACCGGATGCAGTTCCGGCGCATCGAGAGGCCGCATTTGATCGAGATCGATCATGGCGCCGACAAAGACAACGATCCCGGCATATTCCGCACCACCATCACGTTCGATGAGCAGAGCGATGGCAAGACCGTCATCACTTTGCGGCAGTTGCATCCGACGAAGGCTCAGCGCGACGCGGGGATCGGATTCGGCGCGGTCGAATTCGGGTATCAGACCCTCGATAAACTGGCGCAGCACGTCGAACGCGATGGCGATCTAGTGCTGGAATAAATTTCGTCGTCCCGGCGTTCGCCGGGACGACGCAGAATTTGGAATCGTGCGGCCGTTAGCGCAGCACGCCATCCAGCAGCGGCAGGCCGGCGATCACGGCCATCGCGATCAGTGCGTAGCAGATCGCGCGGAACAATGACTCGCTGGCGCGGCCGAACAGGGAGGCGCCGAGCCAGACGCCGATGCCGTAGATTGGTCCGACCACCAGCGAAAACTTGATCGCTTCCATCGTGATCAGCCCGGTCAGGCTGTAGCTGACGACCGAGAACAAATCCGAGGCGCCGAAGAACAGCAGGATGTTCGCCCGTGCGATGTTGGAGGCGATCGGCCGGCCGAGCCAATAGCCGACGATCGGAGGCCCGCCGGTCTGCGCCAGCCCGCTGCAAAAGCCGGATACGCCGCCGATGCCGACCGAAATACTTGCGTGGTCCTTGCCCCGGTAGCGCCAGCCGGAAAGCAGCAGCAAGAGCAGCGCAAACACGAAGGCGGAAATGATCCAGCGGGTGGTGACCGGCTCGAGCCGGCTCAGGAAATAGGTGCCGATGGGAACGCCGATCAGGGCGCCGAACACCATCACCGCGGTTGCCCGGCGATCGGCCTGTTTCCACGCGTTCGGGACCAGCGGCGCGGCTGCGATGAAGTCGATGATCAGCAGCAGTGCCGCTACCAGCTGCGGCGCCGCCATGCTGCTCGCCAGCGGCATGAAGATCAGCGCGGAGCCGAAACCGGAAAACCCGCGCGCCAAGCCGGACACGAACGCAATCGCGCAGATCGCGATTGCGGCGGTGAGGCTGACGCTGGCGGGGATCAGGCCTTCGAGGCTCATGTTCTGTTTCTAGAACGTGTTTTTGGGCGTGATGTCCGAACCGCTCACGCCGTTCGGCATCAAGCGCGCAAGGTGCCGCCGGTCTTCTTGGTCACCTCGGCCACGATCTTCGCCGCCACCGCGTCGATCTCCTGGTCGGTGAGCGTCTTTTCGCGCGGCTGGATGGTCACGGCAATCGCGACCGACTTCTTGGCCTCGTCGATGCCCTTGCCCTCGTAGACGTCGAACACGGTGACAGCAGTGATCAGCTTCTTGTCGATACCCTGCGCGGCGCGCACGATATCGCCCGCCTTGACGGCGCGATCGACGATGAAGGCAAAATCGCGCGACACCGGCTGGAACGCGGAAAGTTCCAGCACCGGCTTGGCGCGGGTCGGCTTCTGCTTGGCGTCGGGAACGCGATCGAGGATCACTTCGAACGCGATCAGCGGCCCGTCGGCGCCGAGCGCCTCCAGCGTGCGCGGATGCAGCTCGCCGAAATAGCCGAGCACGTTTTGCGGACCGATCTGGATGGTGCCGGAACGTCCCGGATGCAGCCAGCTCGCACCACCAGGTACGATCTGCAGCGCCTGCATCGGCGCGCCGGCAGCCGCGAGCACCGCGAACGCGTCGGCCTTGGCGTCGAGCGCATCGACCTCCGCCGAGCCGGACCAGTGCCGTCCCATGCCCTTTGCCGAGGCAAAGCCGTGGCGCACGCCGGAAGCCGCGACCAGCTGGTCTTCCGGCTTGTCGCCCTTGAAGACCTGGCCGACCTCGAACAGCGCGACATCGGACGAGCCGCGATTGGCATTGGCCTGCGCGGCGGCGATCAGGCCGGGCAGCAGGCTCGGGCGCATGTCGGAGAGATCAGATGCGATCGGATTGGCGAGCGCGAGCTCGGCCTGTCCGCCGCTGAACAATTCGGCCGCAGGTTTTGAAATGAACGACCACGTCACCGCCTCGACCATGCCGCGGGCGGCCAGTGCGCGCTTGGCGCGGCGGGTGCGGAGCTGGATCGTGGTGAGCACCGGCTTGCGCGGCGCGTCACCGCGCTCGAACGGCGTCATCGGCACCTTGTCGACGCCGACGATGCGCACGATCTCCTCGACGATATCGGCCTTGCCTCCGATATCCGTACGCCAGGATGGCACAGCGATCTTCACGACCGGACCGCTGCCGGCCACCATGAAGCCGAGATGGCTGAGGATGCGCTTCATCTCGACCAGCGGCACTTCGATGGCGGCGAGGCGCTTGACCTCGCTGAGCGGGAAGTCGATCACGCGATCTTCGCCGAAGGGGTTGCCGACAACGACGTTCTCCGACGGCGTGCCGCCGCACAGTTCCATCACCATTTTGGTCGCGAGCTCGAGCCCAGGCACCATGAAGGCCGGATCGACCCCGCGTTCGAAGCGATAGCGCGCGTCCGAATTGACGCCGAGCTTGCGGCCGGTCTGTGCGATGTTGATCTCGTTCCACAGCGCCGATTCGATCAGCACGTCGGTGGTGTTCTCGTCGCAGCCGGAGGCTTCGCCGCCCATGATGCCGGCCAGTGACTCCACGCCATGCTCGTCCGCGATCACGCAGATGCCGGGATCGAGCGTGTAGGTGCGGCCGTCGAGCGCCAGAAGGCTCTCGCCGTCGCGCGCGCGGCGCACGGTGAGATTGCCTGTCACCTTTTTGGCGTCGAACACATGCAGCGGCCGGGCGCGGTCATAGGTCATGAAATTGGTGATATCGACCAGCGTGTTGATCGGACGCAGTCCGATCGAGGTCAGGCGCTTCTGCAGCCATTCGGGCGACGGGCCGTTCTTGACGCCGCGCACCAGCCGCAGCGCAAATCCCGGGCACAGCGTGGCGTCTTCCACCGTCACCGTCACCGGACAGGGGAACTCACCCTTGATCGGGCGGATACCGGGATCCCTGAACTTGCCCATGTCGGCGGCGGAAAGATCGCGGGCGATGCCATGCACGCCGGTGCAATCCTGCCGGTTCGGCGTCAGGTTGATCTCGATCATGGGATCGCCGAGCCCGGCCCATTGCGCGTAGGGCGTACCGACGGGCGCATCGGCCGGCAGCTCCATGATGCCGTCATGGTCTTCGGAAATCTGCAGTTCGGCCGCCGAGCACAGCATGCCGCGGCTCTCGACGCCTCTGATGGTGCCGACGCCAAGCGTGATGTTCTTGCCGGGAATGAACGTGCCCGGAGGCGAGAACACGCTGATCAGGCCGGCGCGCGCGTTCGGCGCGCCGCAGACCACCTGCACCGGTGCGCCCAAGCCTTGTTCGTTTTTTGCGCCGGTATCGACCATGCAAACGCGCAGGCGATCCGCATTCGGATGCTGCTCGGCCGAAATCACCCGCGCAATCGAGAACGGCGCCAGCGCCTTCGCTTTGTCCTCGATCTGCTCGACCTCAAGCCCGATCATGGTGAGCTTGTCGGCGAGCTTTTCCAGGGGTTCGTCGGTGTCGAGATGTTCCTTCAGCCAGGAGAGCGTGAATTTCATGGCTGCTTTTTCTCCACGCGGATGGTCGGCTCCCTCTCCCGCTTTCGGGGGAGGGTTGGGGTGGGGGCTCTCTCCGCGACGGCGGCGGCAATTGTTTCAAGGACGCCTGCGCGATTCGTCATGACGTCGAGGTTGCTGAATCGGAGGACCTTGAAGCCTCTCGCTTCGATAACGGCTGAGCGTGCGGCGTCAGCCTGCTCGCCCTTATCCGAATAATGTTGCCCGCCATCGAGCTCGATAGCTAACCTGGCCGAATGACAGGCGAAGTCGATGATGTAGTTTTTGATCGGCACCTGGCGCCGGAAGCCTGTTCCGTTCAGCCTGTTATCGCGGAGTTCGGACCAGAGGATTCGTTCAGCGTCGGTGGAATTCTTTCTGAGTTCGCGCGCGTGCGTGCGGAGTTTCTTCGAGACGTTCCAAGTGGGATTTTCTGGATCAACCATAGACACCTCCGGCGTGGAGAGACCCCCACCCCAACCCTCCCCCGCAAGCGGGAGAGGGGGTCTTGACCTGTCGCGCGGCGCGATTCGTATCACTGAGACGCTCGCTATTTACCCCAAGCGCGGTCCATTCCCTCTCCCGCTTGCGGGGGAGGGTTAGGGTGGGGGCTCTCTCCGCGACGGCGGTCCCTATGGGAGTCACGTGCTCAATCCTCCCGCCAGCGTCGGGATGTCGAGGGGCTTGAAGCCGTAATGGCTGAGCCAGCGCACGTCGCTGTCGAACAGCTGCCTGAGATCGGACATGCCATATTTGAGCATCGCGATGCGATCGATGCCCATGCCCCAGGCGAAGCCCTGATAGACGTCGGGATCGATGCCGCAGGCGCGCAGCACGTTCGGATGCACCATGCCGCAGCCGAGAATCTCCAGCCAGTCCTCGCCTTCGCCGAACCGGATTTCACCCTTGTCGCGCCGGCACTGGATGTCGACCTCGAGCGAGGGCTCGGTGAACGGGAAGAACGACGGCCGGAACCGCATGTTGATGTGATCGACCTCGAAGAACGCCTTGCAGAACTCGTGCAGGATCCATTTGAGGTGGCCGAGATGCGAGCCCTTGTCGATGACGAGGCCTTCGACCTGGTGGAACTGCGGCGTATGCGTCGCGTCGGAATCGATGCGATAGGTGCGGCCCGGGCAGACCACGCGGATCGGCGGCTTCTGGTTCAGCATGGTGCGCACCTGCACCGGCGAGGTGTGGGTGCGGAGCAGCATGCGCGAATTGTCTTCCTTCGGATTGAAGAAGAACGTGTCGTGCATCTCCCGCGCCGGATGGCCTTCGGGGAAATTCAGCTTGGTGAAGTTGTAGTCGTCGGTCTCGATATCCGGACCTTCGGCGATCGCAAATCCCATGTCGGCGAAGATCGATGTCAGCTCATCCATCACCTGGCTCAGCGGATGGATGCGGCCCTGCTCGGCCACCGCGTCGCGCAGCGGCAGCGTGACGTCGATGGTCTCGGAAGCGAGGCGGGCGTCGAGCGCTGCCGATTTGAGGATATCGCGGCGCGCGGTCAGCGCCTGCGTGACCTTGTCCTTGGCGACGTTGATCGCGGCGCCCTGGGTCTTGCGTTCGTCCGGCGCCATTTTGCCGAGCGTTGCCAGCAGCGCCGAGATCGATCCCTTCTTGCCGAGCGCGGCAACGCGCACCGCTTCGAGCGCGGCTTCGTCGGCGGCGCCGGCGATATCGGTGAGGATGGTCTGTTCGAGTGTGGTGAGGTCGGACACGGTCAAATCTCTTTCGCAAAAGGCCGCCGGTTGTCGCCGCTCCCGGGCTGAAACGTCAAGCAAAAAGCCCGTAACTGGAGCAGGGGGCATTTGAACCCTTGATCCCGCACGCTCTACTCACGGGTGAGTTCGAGAAGGAGCAATTGATGCGTTTTGGACCTGGAGTGGCCGTTCTGGCCCTCGTTCTGTCGTTTGCCGCACCTGCCGCTGCCGAAGATTGTCCGGCGAAGTCCAGGGACGACGTCGTGACGGCGATGAAGACGGCGAGCTGCAACCGTGCCATGCAAATCGCCTCGGCCTGCTCAGGCGGGGCTACCGGCGACGTCGGGCTCACCGACGCCGTTGAAGAGAGATGCGAGGGCGACTTCCTCGCCCGCCTCAAGGCGCAGCAGAAAAAGGCCTATCAGCGCGAAAAGGATGCCTGCGACCGCAAGTTCAGCCACGAAGAGGGAACGATGTATATTTCGTTCGCGGCATTCTGCCGGGCGAAAGTCGCCCAGCGCTACTCGCAGCGAGCACTGAAAGCCGCGAGCCCTGCACGGGCTCGCTGACGCCTCAAGTCGGGTGCCGTTTCAGGTACCTTGGAACCTCAGGCTGCGAGCGCAGCCTTGGCCTTTTCAGCGATCGCCTGGAACGCCGCCGGCTCGGTGATGGCGAGATCCGACAGCACCTTGCGGTCCACCGTGATGCCCGACTTCGAGAGGCCGTTGATAAAGACGCTGTAGGTCATGCCGAAGGGGCGGACCGCAGCATTGATGCGCTGGATCCAAAGCGCGCGGAACGTGCGCTTCTTGCGCTTGCGGTCACGGAAGGCATATTGCCCGGCCTTTTCGACCGCGGCCTTGGCGGCGCGGATGGTGTTCTTGCGGCGGCCGGAAAAGCCCTTGGCGGCCTTGTAGACTTTCTTGTGCTTGGCGTGAGAGGTCACACCGCGTTTGACGCGAGACATGACTGCTATCCTTAAAATCTGAAATCAGGTGACGGATTGCCGCGCGCACGCGGCCGGCTAAATCGGAAATGCGAGCGCGATCAGGCGTTCGGCAAGAAGTACTTCTTGACGTTGTCGCCGTCGGTCTTGAACAGCACGCGCGTGCCGCGGAGCTGACGAATCTGCTTCTTCGTCCGCTTGATCATGCCGTGGCGCTTGCCGCGCTGGGCGTGCATCACTTTGCCGGTGGCAGTCACCTTGAAGCGCTTTTTAGCGCCTGACTTGGTCTTCAGCTTGGGCATTTGGCTCTCCTATGGCCACAGGAAAACGCGCCCCGAGGGACGCTTCTGCGGCTTAAAATGCTCGTTAGAGCGTTGATAGTGCTCAGGTTTTTTCGAAAACGAAACCACCCGCACGGGGTCATCGACACGGCAGCCCTTAATCAGCCGGGCGATGAAGGCTGGGCTTATGGCAGACCAGACGCATGTTTGCAACGTTGAACCGGTAAACCCTGTGCTGTGACGTAGTCGTTGATGTGATCCCAGTCTCAGCCCTGGCAGGACCAAAATGACCAGATTTCATCGTTCCATTTGCCGCCTCCCCGCCTTTTCCCGCTTTTCGACCCTGCGCTGGCTCCCCGTGTTCGCGGCGCTTGCCGTGACCGCGGTGCCCTCCTCCGCCGACGCGGCCAGGGCCTCAGGCGCCTACAACGGCACCTGGAACGTGGTGTTCGCCACCAAGCGGGGCAATTGCAGTTCCGGCTACAGCGTCCCGTTCCAAGTGACGGGAACCCGGGTGTCATCGGCAGGCGGCGGCAGGGTCTCCGGCTCGGTCAGCCGTGGCGGCGCGGTTGCCGTCAATGTGTCGGTTGGCGCATCCAAGGCCAGCGGCGGCGGCCGGCTCGCCGGCACCAGCGGCGCCGGCTCATGGAGCGGCATCATCACCGGCGATCGCTGCAGCGGTACCTGGCAGGCCACGCGCAGCTGACTTTGCCGTATCCGCCGCATTGGCTGTAGCTTGACGACACGCGCGAACGACGCGGCTCGATCAAGGGACGTCTGATGCTGGGAGTAGGTATTCTGGGCGCCGGATTTTTCGGCGCCTTTCATGCGCGTGCGATTGCGGCCGTTCCGGATGTCAGCATCGTCGCGGTGTGCGCTGAGGAACTGGCGCTCGCCGAAGTTTTCGCCGCCGAACATGGCGGCAGGCCATATGGCGATTGGCGCGCAATGCTGGCTGACAAGTCGGTCGACGCCGTCGCGATCACGGCCCCGCATCATTTGCATTGCGAGCTGGCGGTGGCCGCGCTGCAGGCCGGCAAGCACGTGTTGCTGGAAAAGCCGATGGCGCTGTCGGTGGCCGAATGCAGCCGCATCATCGCGGCCGCCGAAACCGGCCGGCGCAAATTGATGGTCGGGCAGATCATGCATTTCGTGTGGCCCTGCCTCGTCGCGCGCGAAATCCTGGATCGCGGTGAACTCGGCAGGCCCGTGACGGGGTCGAGTTTGCTGCAGAAAATCTGGATGGAGCAGAACCGCCGTGGCTGGCACCTCGATCCCTTAACCGGCGGCGGCATGCTGCTGACCGCCGGGATCCATGCGCTGGACCAGCTCGTCTGGCTGATGAATGGCCGGGTCGGGTCGGTTTCGGCCGCGGTCAGCACGTCGTTTCACGATCAAAAAGCCGATGACAGCGCCATGATGCTGCTGCGCTTTACCGACGGCCGGTTCGCCCAGGTGGCCAGCATCGGCTTCCGGGACGGTGGCGGAACTTTCGACATAGACCTCGTCTGCGAGCGCGGAACGCTGCGCATCGACTTCGATCGCGGGGTTGCCATCGGACAGAATGGAAAGTGGACCGACGTTCCGAACTCCCATGATCCTGCCTGGATGCAGAACGCCGTCGTCAGGGAATGGCAGGCGATGGCGGCTGCGATCGTTCATGACGCGGATGTGCCTGTTACCGGCGCCTACGGCCGGCACATCATTGCGTGCATCGATGCCGCCATGATCTCGGGCCGAGAACGCCGGGATGTGGAAGTCGAGGCGTGACGCCAATTGAAAACGCCCCCGGATCAATTCCAAGGGCGTGTTTCGCTATCGATTGAACGCGTATTGCCGATCAGCGCGGTGCCAGCACCATAACGACCTGGCGGCCCTCGAATCGCGCGTCCTGCTCGACCTTGGCGAACTCGGCGACGTCGGCCTTGACCTTGTCCAGGAGCTTGGTGCCGATCTCCTGGTGGGCCATTTCGCGGCCGCGGTAACGCAAGGTGATCTTGACCTTGTCGCCTTCCTCGAAGAACCGCTGCATCGCGCGCATCTTCACGTCGTAATCGTGATCGTCGATCATCGGCCGCAGCTTGATCTCCTTGATCTCGACGACCTTCTGCTTCTTGCGGGCCTCAGCGGCTTTTTTCTGCGCGGAATATTTGAACTTCCCGTAGTCCATGATCTTGCAAACGGGAGGATTATTGTTCGGCGAAATCTCGACAAGATCCATGCCGGCCTCAACGGCCATCTTGACGGCCACCACGGTCTCGACCGTTCCGTGGTTGGTGCCGTTCTGATCGATCAGCTGGATCTGCGCGTTGCGGATTTCATCATTGGTGCGCGGCCCGTCTTTGGCTGCAGCGGGCGGGGCTCTGTTGGGACGGCGAATGGGTAATTCTCCAATGCTGTGAAGGAAGGCTATATTTTGAAGCAATACGCGGCGCTGAGCAAGCGAACTCGCTGTCTGCGCTCGAAAACCGTCAAATGCGAGGCATTTTGGTCACGCCCGGCAAATATAGCGCAGCGGCAGGTTCTGCAAGGACAGCCCCGAGATTGCCTGTGCGTTTGCGCGCAGTTGACCGGTGGTTGACCCAAGAGATGGGCTCGCCGACAAAGCAGCGGGCAAGAGTAGCGAATCCATGACCAATTCAGCGGTAAACGATCAGGAACCGGCCTTCATCGAGGTGGGTAGCGGCGAGGACAAGCGCAAAATCGCGGTGCGGGCCCGGGCCGGAGGTACTCCCGGCCTGATCTGGCTGGGTGGGTTCAACTCCGACATGAAGGGCACCAAGGCGCTGGCGCTGGATGCCTGGGCCGCCGAACAGGGTCGCGCCTGCGTCCGGTTCGACTATTCCGGCCATGGCGAATCCGGCGGCGCCTTCATCGACGGCACCATCGGGCGCTGGCTGGAGGAGAGCGTTGCCGTGTTCGCGCGGTTTTGTCGCGGCCCCCAGGTCGTGATCGGCTCGTCGATGGGCGGCTGGATGGCGCTGCTGCTGGCGCGCGAGATCGCAAAGCGGGAAGCGAGCCCGGCGGCATCGCAAGCGAGCCCGGCATCGCAAGCGAGCCAGGCGAGCTTGGCGGGACTGGTGCTGATCGCACCGGCGCCCGACTTCACCGAGCAGTTGATGTGGAACAACTTTACGCCCGAAATTCAGCAGGAGATCCAGACCAAGGGTGTCTGGATGCGGCCGTCACAATATGGCGACGGCGCGCCCTACCCGATCACGCGGGCGCTGATCGAGGACGGCCGCAATCACCTCCTGCTCGGCAGCGCCATCGAGGTCGGTTGCCCCGTCCGCATCCTGCAGGGCGCGCAGGATCCTGACGTGCCGTGGCAGCACGCGTTCGCATTGGCGCAGCGGCTGCCGAGCGAGGACGTGGTGCTGACCATGATCCAGGACGGCGATCACCGCCTGTCGCGGCCGCAGGATATTGCGCGGATGATCGCCGCGGTGGCGGAGATCGGGTAAGTTCTCACCACAACTACGGTGTCATCGTCCGCCTTGTGCGCAATTGCGCACTGGAGCGGACGATCCAGTACGCCGGGACATCTCGATTCATCTCACGCTCTCTGGAATACTGGATGCCCCGCCTTCGCGGGGCATGACAAGGATAGGCCGGGAGAAAACCCCATGAACACATCGGAGCTGCTGCGCGCGTTCTGCGACGGCGTCGAACAGCACAACGGCAAGGCATTCGCCGAATTGTTCACCGAGGACGGCGTCTATCACGACGTGTTCTACGGCGCCTTCGCCGGCCGCGTTAAAATCGCCGAGCTGATCGACGACTGGTTCTATCGCACGGCCACCGATTTTCGCTGGGACATGCATAGCCCCGTCAGCGACGGCAAGACGCTCTATGCGCGCTATACGTTCAGCTACCGCTCGACGCTGCCGGACGCCAAGGGCGCGCGGGCGATGTTCGAGGGCGTGTCGATCATGCGGCTGCGCGACGGCAGGATTCTCGAATACCACGAGGTCGCCAACACCGCGCCGGCTTTCGTCCAGCTGAATTTCGCGCCGGAGCGCATCGCCAAGATCGTCGCCAAGCAGGGCGCCGCGCTGAAGGCGCGGCCCGAGATGGCGCGGCATTTGGTGGAGTGACGGCGCAGCCGTCATTCCGGGGCGATGCAAAGCATCGAACCCGGAATCTCGAGGTCCCGGGTTCATCGCTGCGCGATGCCCTCAGATGCGCAATTGCGCATCGGGGAACGACGGGAGGAATTACGGCGGCGGCACGTTCGTCATCGGCTTCTTCTGCGCCAATGCGGCCACCGTCGACGTGCCGATCGGGCCTTTTTCGTCATAGAGCCAGCACTCGCCGATGGCGACGCCGTCGCTGGCGTGATGGTTGACGACGTCGAAGCCGATCCATCGCGTCACCGGCAGCCGGTGCAGATACAATGTGACGTCGCTGTTGATGTAGCCGAGGCCCTTATCGCCCGCATTGGCAAACGGGCTCGCAAAATCCGCGCCGGTGGCGACATGGACGAAGGGCGACACCGGCACGCCCTCGACCAGCTCACGGACCTCGCTCATCCACAATCGCCGCGGGCCGAGCGAGCCCATGTGGCCTGCGATCGGCCTGGTCGTCCATTTGCCGTTCATGCCGAGCTTGGGGTCGGTCGGCGCCGGGATCGTTTCGGGCAGCGGCGCGTCCCAGTTCGACGGCGACCAGACATTGCCCGGCGCATTTTCCGTCCGGCGCAACAACTGGCAGGACGCGCGCGCCATTCGGGTGGTGCCGGAGAAAAACTCGGCTTCCACCACCTTGATCCGCAGGCCCTCGCGGATCAGCCGCGTGGTGACCTCCACCGGTGTGTGGATGTCCGGCAGGCGGAACATGTCGACCGTCAGCCGTGCCGGCACGAACTCGTCGGAGCCGTGGCGCTCCTCGATCACGTGGGCCAGAAGGCCGACCACGACGCGACCATGCATCGAGCTCGGGTCCCACGGACCGTTCGAAACTGGATTGGGGATGAAGGCGTCGCCGTTTTTGGCGAAGAAGGGCTGGTTTGTCATGACCGGCGAACATGACGGAAACCGCGCGATAAAATCAAGAGTGCACGGAACGATGACCCTCATGGTGAGGAGCGCGTCTTCGCGCGTCTCGAACCATGAGGCCACAGACGGGCCTGCATCCTTCGAGACGCGGCGAAGTCGCCGCTCCTCAGGATGAGGAACTGGCACCGTCAGCTATCCACCCATTCCGCGCGAACGCCTGCGTCGGTCTCGCCGGCTGCTGCGCGGTTCGCCAGTGCGGCAAAGGCTTCCGGTGGCATCAGCTGCGACAGCGCCCAGGCCGCCGCGCCCCGCACCAGCGCGCTTTCGTCGTCAAGCAGTCGTTCCGCCTCATGCGCCAGTGATGCATCGCCGGAGTTGCCGACCGCAATCAGCACATTGCGAATGAAGCGGTCGCGCCCGATACGCTTGACCGGCGATTTCGCAAACAGCGCGCGAAACGCGCCGTCGTCGAGCCGGGCCAATTCCGAAAGTGGCGGTGCGCGCAATTCCGTGCGGGCGGCGAGTTTTGTCTCGCGCCCTTGTTGCGCGAACTTGTTCCACGGGCATATCGCGAGGCAATCGTCGCAGCCATAGATGCGGTTGCCGATCGCCTTACGGAATTCGCGCGGGATCGGGCCCTTGTTTTCGATCGTGAGATAGGAAATGCAGCGGCGCGCGTCGAGCTTGTAGGGCGCCGGGAATGCTGCGGTCGGGCAGATGTCCTGGCACGCGCGGCAGGAGCCGCAACGATCGGCGTCCGCCTCATCGCGCGGCAGGTCGGAGGCGGTGTAGATCGCGCCGAGAAACAGCCATGATCCAAATTCGCGCGACACCAGATTGGTGTGCTTGCCCTGCCAGCCCAATCCAGCCGCCTGCGCCAGCGGCTTTTCCATCACGGCCGCGGTATCGACGAACACTTTGACTTCGTCGCCCGACATCGCGACCAGCCATCGCGCGAGCGCCTTGAGGCGCTTCTTGATCAAATCGTGATAGTCGTCACCTTGCGCATAGACCGAGATCGCACCGCGCGTGCGCTTTTCGAGAATGTGCAGCGGATTTTCATCTGGCCCGTAATTGACGCCGAGCATGATCACCGAGCGCACGCCGGGCCACAACACGCGCGGATCGGTGCGGCGCTCGGGGCTGGCGGCGAGCCAGTCCATGTCGCCATGGGCGCCGGTCTGAAGGAATTCGCGAAAATGCATGCCGGCCTGAGCGATCGCTTCGGGACCGGTGACGCCGATGCTATCGAAGCCGAGCGCGCGCGCTTCATGCGCCAGCGCGGCCTTGAGGTCTTCGCCGGAGAGCTTGACGGCCTTGTTCAGAAGTCGAGGTCCACGTAGCTCTGCGACGCCGGTACGCCGGCCAGCCATTCGCTCAGCAACGGGCGGAACGACGGGCGGGATTTCACCCGCGCGTACCACGCCTTTGCCGCGTCGTCCTCGCTCCATGGCACGTCGCCCAGATAATCGATCGCCGAAAGATGCGCCGCGGCGGCGAGGTCCGCGTAGGTCAGCCGGTCGCCGGCAAGGAAGTTCCGGGTCTGCGCCAGCCAGCCGATATAGGCCAGATGATAGCGCACATTGACCTTGGCCGCGCGGATCACGTCGGCCGCCGGGGCGCCGCCGCCATTCTCCTCGCTCATGAAGCGCTTGTAGATGCGCTCGGTCACCAGCGGATTGGAGGCCTCCTCGAAAAACTTCTCGTTGAACCATGCCATCAGGCGGCGCACCTCGATGCGCTCGCCCATCGAGACCGGCAGCATCCGCCGCTCGTCGGCGCTGGGGCCATGCACCTCGTCGAGATATTCGGCGATGATGCCGACGCCGGGTATCGCGGGATAACCTTCGGCGATCAGGACCGGCGTGGTGCCCGCGGGGTTGAGCGCGAGAAACGCCTCGCGACGTTCCCAGACCCGTTCTTCCACCAGGCGCAAATCGAGGCCGTGTTCGCCGAGGATCAGGCGAATGAAGCGCGAATGCGGACAGAACGGATGATGGTGCAGCGTGTACATGAAGTCCTTGACTTGGAAGTCTTTAGATTAGGAATCATTGGGGTTAGTTCGCGGCGCTTAAGAAACTCTCAATCTCTTCAAGGCCGCGTCATCGAACGGAGATACTAGAGCCTATTCGGGTCCCGATTGAAATCAGAAGGGAGCCCGAAATCCCTTGTTTCGACGCGCTTTTCACCGCAGATAAGTTTACGCAATCTGCGCAACAGATTGCTACGCGATCCGGTATCGGTTCGCTCGAAACGCTATAGCCGAGCCTGCACACGAGGCAACCGGTGTTTGCTGTTTTTTTGCGATTGCGAGATGGGTTCGAATAGGCGAGAAGGGCCCGGCTTTTTCGATCGGAACGGACCCAATCATGATGTCAGATGCAGTGCGGGCGGTGATTCTCGGCATCATCGAGGGTGTGACGGAATTCATACCGGTTTCCTCGACCGGCCATCTGCTGCTGGCGCAACGCTTCTTTGGCCTCGGTGAGGGCGCTTTCTGGCAGAGTTTTGTCGTTCTGATTCAGCTCGGCGCGATTCTCGCGATCGTGGTGCTCTATTTCAGCAAATTGTGGCGGGTCGCGCTCGGGATGTTCTCCAATCCCGACGACCGGCGCTTCGTCATCGGCGTGCTGGTGGCGTTCCTACCGGCTGTCATCGTCGGCCTGATCGGCGGCAAATACATCAAGGAACTGCTGTTCAATCCGTGGGTGGTGTGTTTCTCGCTGATTGTCGGTGGCGCAGTCCTGTTGTGGGTCGATCAGCTCGAGCTCAAACCGCACGAGGACGACGCCACGCGGTATCCGCTCATGATGTATCTGTGGATCGGCATCGCGCAGTGCGTGGCGATGATTCCCGGCGTGTCGCGCTCGGGCGCCAGCATCGTGGCGGCGATGTTGCTCGGCGGTGACAAGCGGTCGGCGGCGGAATTTTCGTTCTTCCTGGCGATCCCGACCATGATCGGTGCGTTCGCCTACGATTTCTACAAGAACCGCGGCGAGATGACGACCGACCACATCGGCGTCGTCGCGATCGGCTTCGTGGTCTCCTTCATCACCGCGATGATCGTGGTCAAGACCTTCCTGACGTACGTTACGCGCCACGGCTTTACGTTTTTCGCGTGGTGGCGCGTGATCATCGGCACGGTCGGCCTGATCGCGCTGGCGCTGGGACGGTAATTCATCCGTGGGTCGTCCCGGCGAAGGCCGGGACCCATAACCACCAGCGGACATTGGGTTTGCGCGCTGGTCGTTATCTTCCTTTTTCGGCAATTTTGGCCGCGGCGTATGGGTCCCGGCCTTCGCCGGGACGACGAACTAAACTGCCTTCCTCTGGAACTGGCCCGCGGCGCGGAAGCGCCAGAGATACTGCGGGGCGATCGCTTCCAACGAATCGGGTGCGATGCCGAGCCCTTCCAGCGTCAGCCCTGCGACCTTCGCCGCATCCGACACCACATTGTCCGAGCGCAGCATGGCGACCTGATCCGGCGTCAGTTTCAGCGCGCCCGGTGCGAATTGCAGGAACAGTGCGTTCAGCTTCGCCAGGCCGAACGGCAGCGAAACCAGCGCACGCTTGCGTTCGGTGATGCTAAGGATGATTTCCATGATCTCGCGCATGGTCAGCACCTCCGGCCCGCCGAGCTCATAGGTCGCGCCTGGCTTTGCGTTGCCATCGACGGCCTCGGCGACCGCGGTCGCGACGTCGCCGACATAGACCGGTTGCATCCGCGTCACCCCACCGCCGATCAGCGGCAGCGCCGGCGACATCCGCCCGAGCGCTGCAAAACGGTTGGTGAATTGATCCTCAGGGCCAAACACGACCGACGGCCGCAGGATGGTGGCGGAGGGCACGGCAGCGAGCACGGCCTTTTCGCCGGCGGCCTTGGAGCGGCCATAGCCCGACGGCGAGTTCTCGTCGGCGCCGATCGCAGAGACATGCACCATCCGCCCGCCGGCGGCGGCGACGGCCCGGGCGATCGTCTCGGGACCCTTGGCCTGCACGGCGTCAAAGGACTGCGCGCCGCCCTCGGCCAGGATGCCGACCAGGTTGATCGCGATCTGGGAATCCCGCATGGCGGCCTCGACCGAGGCCGGATAGCGCAAATTGGCCTGTACGGCGTGGATCTGGCCGACCCTGCCAAGCGGCTGCAGATGCCCGGCCAGCTCCGGCCGCCGCACCGCCACCCGGATGCGATAATCGCGCTTGGCCAGCGCCCGGACCACGTTTCGGCCCAGAAAGCCCGATCCGCCGAAGATCGTGACGAGCGTTTCCTGGTTCGATGCCATCGGGTCCATTGCCGGGTCCATTCCTGCGGTCAAATTCGAGAGATCGTGGGCGAATTTAGCGGATTCGCGATACGCCAACCCGCTGTCGCTGTACAGCATATTTGCACAACGCCCCGGAAAAGTGGGCTCCGGTTTTCCGCAAGGGCGATGGGCCAAAATTTTATGGCCCAGCCCGCAATTCATCAATTTGACAAGCTCGCGACTGATCCTTACTAACCCGCCCGGGCCCAGGTGGTGGAATTGGTAGACGCGCTGGCTTCAGGTGCCAGTGGCTTAACGGCCGTGAAGGTTCGAGTCCTTTCCTGGGCACCATTTGCCCATGCCCATGAGATCGCTGAAGGCGGGCTGACCGGTCCCAAAACCGGACGCTCGCTGCCGGGGCGCCGCGGCTGGCGGAACGCCCAAACCTCAGACCATGCGCTTCGCGGCCTGACTAGCGACCGACTTCTGCACGAAGTACATCATGATCAGCGAGAGGATCGACGTCGCGACCACGACGTAGCCCAGCCAATCGAAATGCCGGAGCGTGCCGTCCGGGTTTTGCGCGATGATCGCGGCGGCGAACACCGATCCGAGCCCGCCGGAGAGTTGCTGCAGGGACGCGCTGACCGCGCTGAACGAACCGCGCTGGCTGGCGTCGGGTATCGCTGAAATCAGCGCCTGCGACGGGATCATGCGTGAAAAGATGCCGACGAACATCAGGACGTTGACGATGATCGCGGTCGTCAGGCTGACGTGGCCGAGATGCGTGTAGATCAGCACCATGACCACCGAAACGGCGCTGCCGAACGCAAAGGTCGGGAATTTTCCGAACGCGTCGCTCGCCCGTCCGACCAGCGGCCCGATGAAAATGCTGAAAACGCCGGAAACGAGATAGATGGTCGGAAGATGCAGGATGTCGATGCCGAGATTATGCACGGTGAAGGCGCTTCCGAATGGCATCAGCATGAAGCCGCCGGTCGACAGCAGCGTCGTCACCGCGAAAGCCAGCGTATAGCGCGGCTGTCCGACGGTCGCGATCAGGTGCCGGAACGCGTTCCTGTCCTGCTTTAGTTGGAGATGCGCGTTCACCGGCCGCATCACGAGCAGGATCGCGGCCATCGCGACGAGTGACAGGCCGACGATCGCACCGAAAGAGACGTGCCAGCCCCAGTGGTTGGCGAGAAAGAGTCCGGCCGGAATGCCGAGTACCTGGCTGGCGGCGAAGGCGGTTTGCACGAAACCCATCACACGGCCGCGCAGGTGCAGCGGAAACAGGTCGGTGACGATGGCGAGCACCACGGCGCCAATCACGCCGCCGAACAGTCCGGTCACGATTCGGCCGAGCAGAAGCAAATGATAGTTCGGCGCCAGCGCGCAAAGCAGCGTTCCCAAGGTGAAGCCGGCGTAGAAAAACAGCAGCAGGCGCTTGCGATCGAATCGATCGGCAAACCCGGCCGCGAGGATGCCCGAAATGCCGGCGCTGAACGCGTAGGCCGAAACCGCCACGCCGAATTGCCCGGCGGAAATATTTAGCGCGGGCATCAGGATGGCGCCGAGCGGCGACATGATGATGAAGTCGAGAATGATCGTGAACTGCGCGAACGCCAGCAGCGCAATGAGGAATGACTGGTAGCGCGAAAAGCCGCGCTGCTGCTCCGACTGTTCCTCGATCGGCGCTGCCGGGATTTGTTCGGTCATGACATTCTTTCGTCGGGAGCGATGCCGTGCGGAGCGCCGGACGGACGCCGCATGGCCGGGAGCATATGAGCTGGACAGATGCGATTCACGCGGGCGGCGCAAGCCGAGGCCGGTGGCGATGATCAAGCGCTAAAATCCGGCGAGAGGTTGTCTAAACGCAAAGCAACGCAGCGAAAGATTACTCCGAAAGAATGCAGAATTGCGTTGGTTGTCACGGCGATGTGATTAGAAGTCTTCGATCTCTCCGGCGCGGTGCATCGACAGCTAGACTGCAATAGGTCTGCGCAAGAACTTTCGCGTCGTGGCGCATTATTCCTCAGGAAATAGCAGGCGCTCATAATCTCGCGCGCCGTGAAGGATATGGATGACTTCAATCGCATCCTGACTGACGCGGTAGAAAATCAGAAACCGGCCGAAGGGACGGCGTCGAATGCCGAGATGCTCGTAGCGCGGCACCAATGGGTAGCCACGCGGGGCGTCCAGCAATGACTCGCATCTCTCCCGCAACTCGCGGACCAGAGTGAGCGCGCTCTGCGCGCTTTGCTCAGCGACATACGCCGCGATTTGCTCCAGATCGGCCTCGGCCTCGGCCGTGACGACGACGATCACTTGCGATCCGGTTTGACCGCCAATTTCGCTTCCAGGCGGTCAAACACCTCGGAACTTGGCTTCACCCGGCCGGCATCCGCGTCAGCAAGGCCACGCGCGATCGACGCGTCGAGCGCGGCCAACCTTGCTTCGCGTTCTTGAATGAGCCGCACGCCTTCGCGCAGCACTTCGCTTTTAGAATGGTAGCGGCCGGATGCCACGAGCTTAGTCACGAAGCTTTCCAGCACCTCTCCCAAATCTGCGCTCACCGCCATGCTTGATCTCCGGCCTTCCCGCCTTCAGTGCCAATAACTATTATTGGATTGCCCGTTTTTCAAGCAGATTGCAGGCTCCCATTCTACTTTGCATGGGGTTGTTTTCGCGATTTTGTGTTTGCTGGTTCTTGCGCGACCTGAACCTTGCCTTTCGGACCGCGGCTGGCGACCTTGGCCCTGATCCGCACATGCCCGCTATCGATCCTTTCGACGTCGAAGGCGTCCGTCTTCCGGACCAGATCGATGAGTTTGCTATGGCCGTATGAGCGCTGGTCGAAATCAGAGAACAGGTTTGAAAGTTGCGTGCCCACCTGCCCCAGCGAAACCCATCCGTCCTCGCCCTCGATCTGCGAAATGGCCTTTTTCAATATTGGAATAGCGGCACTCCGAGGCTGGAGCGAAACCGGCTTGGATGGTGTCTCCGCGTTGGAGGTCGTCGCCGCCGCCGGCAAAAGATTCTCCGTGTAAATAAATCGGCGGCAGGCCTGCCTGAAACTCTCCGGCGTCTTCTGGGCGCCAAATCCGTAGACATCGGCGCCTTGCTCGCGCATGCGGGAGGCAAGGCGCGTAAAATCACTGTCTGATGACACCAGGCAAAAGCCGTCGAACCGTCCGCTGTGCAGCAGGTCCATGGCGTCGATGACCAGCGCGATGTCAGATGCATTCTTGCCCTTGGTGTAGGCAAACTGCTGGTACGGATCGATGGCGTGCTTTTGCAGGATCTCGGACCATGATTTGAGGTGCGGCCCGGAAAAATCACCGCAAATACGGCGGACGCTGGCCTCGCCGAATTTCGCGACTTCCTCGAACAAGCCGCCGGCAATCAGCGGCGAGGTGTTGTCGGCATCGATCAGCACGGCAAAACGGGGCAATCGCTGCTGTTCGGCTTTCATCGGTGCCCCCTTTTGTGGTCGCGGCCATATTGACGCAACTCCGCCGATTCTGGAAAAGGCCGCATAAAGTACGCGATTTGGCGGGCCGGACCCTCGTTTGGCGGCGATTTCGACGTTACCTTAGGACTTTACGCTCTGCCGATTCGAAGAGGTTCCCAACGCCATGACCATCCGCCTGCATCGCGGCGATCTGCCGGATCTTTCCCGCTACACGGATTCGGTTGCGATCGATACCGAGACCATGGGGCTCAACCCGCATCGCGACCGGCTTTGCGTGGTGCAGATGTCGAATGGCGACGGCACCGCCGACGTGATCCAGATCCCCAAGGACTACGGCAAGGACCACAGCGACGCGCCGAACCTGAAGGCGCTGCTCGCCAATCCCAAGGTCATCAAGATCTTCCACTTCGCCCGCTTTGATCTGGCCGCCCTCTACAACGCCTTCGGCGTGATGCCGCAGCCGGTCTATTGCACCAAGATCGCCTCGCGGCTGAGCCGCACCTATACCGACCGGCATGGCCTGAAGGACCTGGTGCGCGAGGTGCTCAATATCGACCTGTCGAAGCAGCAGCAGTCGAGCGACTGGGGCTCGGCCAGCCTCAGCGAGGCGCAGCTCGCCTATGCGGCTTCCGACGTGCTGCATCTGCATGGCCTGCGTGAACGGCTCAACGCCATGCTGGCGCGCGAGGGCCGCACCGAACTGGCGCAGGCCTGTTTCGATTTCCTGCCGACCCGGGCCAGGCTCGACCTCGGCGGCTGGGAGCTCGAGGATATTTTCGCGCATTCCTGAACCGGGGCGATTTGAAGCAGTCCCCGGGGTGCTTGGGGGTGTTTACGCCCCGTTTCGGTCACACTGGTAAAGCGAGGTCCGGGCTGCATCGTGAGGCAATCCCGGCTACAATGGCGGGCTAACCTCGCTCTGGAGCAGCGGTGAACTCGTCACAGAACCCAGCCTACGTCGCCGGAATGGAGGCGCGCTTTGCCAGCGCGGCGCGCCACAGCCGGATGGTACGGGTGCTGCGGATCGCGGTGCCGTCGGCAGTGGTGCTGGCGATGGCGAGCATCGTCGCCGTGTCGGTTTTCAATCCGTTCCGGATGCTGTTGCCGAAGCTCCCGGTCGACATCGGCAATCTGGTGGTTTCCGGCACCAAGATTACGATGGAATCGCCGCATCTCGCCGGCTTTTCGACCGACCAGCGGCCGTACGAAGTCTGGGCCAAGGCCGCGATCCAGGATCTGACCGATCCCGACCATATGGAACTCAAGGCGCCGCGCGCCAAGGTGATGCTGGAAGACAAGAGCACGGTGACGATGGATGCCCGCACCGGCTATTACGACAGCAAGCAGCAATTGCTCGATCTGCGTAAGGATATCTTCCTGCAATCCTCCACCGGCTATGAAGCCCGCCTGTCGCAGGCCTATATCGACATCAACAAGGGCACGGTAACCTCGGATGAACATGTCGACGTCAAACTGCTGAATGGAACGCTCGTCGCCGACAGGCTCAGAATCCTCAACAGCGGCGAGGTGGTGCGGTTCGAAGGCAATGTCGTGATGAATTTGGACAAACTGGGTGATGACGTTGCGCCCGCTCAGCCTGCGCCGGCGCCCGAACCCGTTGCTCCACAGCCGAAGACGCGATCCGTCTCCGGCAAATCTTCCAGCACGAAATGATTTTCATGAAGATGTTTTTCTCGCGCAGTCTGGCTCAGGCGGCGTTGGCGTTTGCGCTGATCGCGCCGGGTGCCGCCCTTGCGCAAAGCGCGATGTCGGGCGTGCCCAACGCGATGCAGGGCTTTTCGCAGAACCGCGATCAGCCGATCCAGATCGAAGCCGCGTCGCTGGAGATGCGCGACAAGAAAAAAGAGGCGACCTTTGCCGGCAACGTGAAAGTCGTGCAGGGCGACACCACCATGACGTCGAAAACGCTGGTCGTGTTCTACGATCAAGCTGGGGGGACGCCAGCCACGCCGCCTGCGGCCAATGCGAAGGGCGCCAAGACCGCGCCGATGCAGGCCGCTTCTCCGGGGCCTGGCGGCAGTTCGTCGATCCGCCGCTTGGAAGCCAAGGGCAATGTCGTCATCACGCAAAAGGATCAGATCGTAACCGGCGACACCGCCATCTTCGATACCAGGGCCAATCTCATGACCATGGCGGGCGGACCGGGTGGCCAGGTCGTGCTGACCCAGTGCAAGAACGTGTTGCGCGGCGACCGCCTGAAGGTGGACATGACGACCGGTGTGTCGCGGGTGGAATCCGACAGCGGCAAGGTACAGGGCATGTTCGACCAGAGCTCGCAGGGCTGCGGGCCGGGAGCGGCGCCGGCGCCGGGCGGCGCGAAGCCGGGCCTGCCCATGCTGCTTCCTGGGAAAAAGTAAGACAGATCAAAGCCTTAATTATTATCTTGGGCTCGCACGGTTGAAGCCGGGGTTCCGAGGCTGTATCTACTGGGCGGGCGCGGCAAGGTGTTCCACTGGGCACGGAACATCCATTCATTCATGCTTTGCAGGCGGATCGATTCGCCGGCGGGTGGCGCGGGATCACCGTGAAAGGCTAAGCGAAGCGGGATGGTGGATTTACTCGGCATGTTCCGTCGACGCCCCGCAAAGCGCGGGCCGGCAGGATTTGCGCGTTCGCGCGAGGACATCACCGCGCTCGGCGATTCCTTTGGCGACATGCTGACGAACCCGGTGCGCGATGCGCCGCCGATGGCGCGTACCGTCCCGCTGACCGGGTTGGAATTGCCCCAGCCGCCGGAGCACGCGGTGGAACCGCCGTACGAGGAACCGCGCCCGCGCGCGCAGGCCCCCAAGACCCAAGCCCCAAAGAACCAATCCAGGACCAATGGCGCCGCTGCGCCCCGTCTGATCCAGCGGCCGGGCTATCTCGCCGTGCACAGCGTGGAAAAAAGCTTTGGCACCCGCAAGGTCGTGCGCGGCGTCAGCATCTATGTTCGCCGCGGTGAGGCCGTGGGTTTGCTCGGGCCGAACGGCGCCGGCAAGACCACGGTGTTCTACATGATCACCGGGCTGATCAAGGCCGACCGCGGCGCCATCGAACTCGACGGCCATGACGTCACGAAGCTGCCGATGTATCAGCGCGCGCGGCTCGGCATCGGCTATCTGCCGCAGGAAGCGTCGATCTTCCGCGGCCTCACGGTGGAACAGAATATTCGCGCGGTGCTCGAGGTGGTGGAACCCTCGAGGAAGAAGCGCGAGGCCGAACTCGATTCGCTGCTCGATGAATTCAACATCGCGCGCTTGCGTAAATCGCCGTCGATCGCGCTGTCCGGCGGCGAGCGCCGCCGCGTCGAGATCGCGCGCGCGCTGGCGACGCGTCCGAACTACATGCTGCTCGACGAGCCGTTCGCCGGCATCGATCCGATCGCGGTCGGCGACATTCAGGACCTGGTGCGCCATCTCACCAATCGCGGCATCGGCGTCCTGATCACCGACCACAATGTGCGTGAAACGCTCGGCCTGACCGACCGCGCCTACATCGTCTATGCCGGGGAAATCTTGACTGAAGGCAGTCCGGACGACATCGTCAACGATCCGGATGTACGCCGTCTTTACCTTGGCGAGGAATTCCGCCTCTAGCCCTTTTTTAGCAGACGTCAAGCCGTGTACATCGGCTTTGGACTAGGATAAGCAAGAATCGGACCAACTTTAGTGGATCGGTTCTCGCCTCCATGGCACTGACGCAGAGACTAGAATTCCGCCAGTCGCAGTCGCTGGTCATGACGCCGCAGCTGATGCAGGCGATCAAGCTGCTGCAACTGTCGAACCTCGATCTCTCGGCCTTCGTCGAGGAGGAGCTGGAGCGTAATCCGCTGCTGGAGCGGGCCAGCGACGGGCCGGAAGCGCCGGTCAGGGGTGAACCGGTCCCGGAACAGGCTGAATTCTCCAATTCCGGTGATTCCCAGAGCTTTGGCGACGAGGGCGGTGCCGAGCCGGGCGAGATGGCCGGCGGGACCAATGGCGACAGTTTTGAGCCCGGCCAGTTCGAGGCCGGCCAGGAAGACTGGCTGAACCGCGATCTCGGCAGCCGCACAGAAATTGAGCAGACGCTGGATACGCCGCTCGACAACGTCTTCTCCGAGGAGCCCGCCGAGGCGGCCGCCCGGGCGGCGCAGGATGCCGCGCCCACCGCCTACACCGAATGGGGTGGCGGCGCGTCGAACGACGACGATTACAACCTGGAAGCCTTTGTCGCCGCCGAAATTACCCTCGGCAGCCATCTCGCCGAACAACTGGCGGTGGCTTTCCCCGGTCCGGTGCAGCGCATGATCGGACAATACCTGATCGATCTGGTCGACGATGCCGGTTATCTGCCGCAGGACCTCGGGCAGGCCGCCGAACGGCTCGGCGCCGCGCAAGCCGATGTCGATGCGGTTCTTGCGGTGCTGCAGAAGTTCGACCCGCCCGGCGTTTGCGCGCGCAATCTGAGCGAATGCCTCGCGATCCAGCTCCGCGAGCTCAATCGCTACGACCCCGCGATGCAGGCGCTGGTCGAACACCTGGATTTGCTGGCCAAGCGTGACATCGCGTCTTTGCGCAAATTGTGCGGGGTCGACGACGAGGACATCACCGACATGATCGGCGAGATCCGCCGGCTCGATCCCAAGCCCGGCCTGAAGTTCGGCTCGGCCCGCACCCAGACCATGGTGCCGGACGTCTATGTGCGGCCGGGCCCGGACGGCGGCTGGCATGTCGAACTCAACAGCGACACGTTGCCGCGCGTGCTGGTCAATCAGGTCTATTACACCGAGCTGTCGAAGACGATCCGGAAAGACGGCGACAAATCCTACTTCACCGACTGCCTGCAGAACGCGACGTGGCTGGTCCGCGCGCTCGATCAGCGCGCCCGCACCATCCTGAAGGTCGCGACCGAAATCGTACGCCAGCAGGACGGCTTCTTCACCCATGGCGTGGCGCATCTTCGGCCGCTGAACCTCAAGGCGGTGGCGGATGCGATCCAGATGCATGAATCGACGGTGTCACGGGTTACCGCCAACAAATACATGGCGACCAATCGCGGCAGCTTTGAACTAAAGTATTTCTTCACCGCCTCGATCGCCTCGGCCGACGGCGGCGAGGCCCATTCGGCCGAAGCGGTCCGCCACCACATCAAGCAACTGATCGACGCCGAAGCCCCGACCGCGATCCTCTCCGACGATACGATCGTGGAACGATTGCGCGAGTCGGGCATTGATATTGCCCGCCGCACCGTCGCGAAGTACCGCGAAGCGATGCGAATTCCTTCCTCGGTGCAGCGCCGCCGTGACAAACAGAGCATGCTCGGTAACGCACTTTCAGCCCCGGCCACTTCCTCCGACCGGTCCCGTGACACGGCGCCGGCCTGATTGCGTTCGCGTCAAATCGCGATAGTGTCGGTTTCCCGACAGAGTGAACGAGGCATCAAGCGAGGCATCAAATGACCCTTCGAATCTCCGGGAAAAGCATCAGCGTCGGCGAAGCGCTTCGTTCCCGCGTCAGCGAGCGCACCGATGAGGTCCTGCGAAAATATTTCGACGGCAATTATTCCGGCCACATCACGCTGAGCAAGGATGGCTTCGGCTTCCGTACTGATTGTTCGCTGCACCTCGATTCCGGCATTACGCTGGAAGCCGATTCGAACGCCACCGACGCCTATGCCAGCGCCGACCAGGCGCTGGTGATGATCGAGAAGCGCCTGCGCCGCTACAAGAGCCGGCTGAAGGACCGTTCGGCCCGCAAGACCTACGCGGCTTCGGCGGCGCTCGCGGAGTTGAACGGCGGGGGTCTGGACGCGCCGAGCTATATCATCGAGGCCCCGGAGGGCGACGACGAGGTCTCTGAATACAGCCCCGTGATCATTGCGGAGGCGACCAAGTCGCTGAAGCGGCTGTCGGTCAGCGAAGCTGTCATGGAGCTCGATCTGACCGGGGCGGCCTGCATCGTGTTTCAGCACGGCTCGAGCGGCCGGGTGAACATCATTTACCGGCGCACGGACGGCAATGTCGGGTGGGTCGATCCCCCGGCCGTTACCCCCTGACAAGCATGGCTGACAGCATTGACGCCCCTAGCGCCCCTCCCTATGGTCCGCCGCCCTTTAAGGATAGCGTGCGGGAACTCACCCGTGGGAGTTGGCACCGGTCATGCGTTGGAGTAGAAGCCGACCAATCGGGACCCGGGCCTAAGCCCGCCTCCTACCTCAGTTTCTTGACGCCCAATTCTTGAAGCTGAAGTTCTCGAACCCATTTCGCACCCTGACGGCTTAATTCACCTCGGAACGCCCCATGACGATTACCGATCTGGTCGCACCCGAGGCGATACTCCCCGCGTTGAAAGTCATCAGCAAGAAGCAGGCGTTGCAGGAACTTGCGGCGCGGGCGGCGACCCTGACCGGGCAGAACGAGCGCGCGGTCTTCGAAGTGCTGCTGCAGCGCGAAAAACTGGGGACCACCGCCGTCGGCTACGGCGTTGCCATACCGCACGGCAAGCTGCCCAAGCTCGAAAAGCTGTTCGGGTTTTTCGCCCGGCTTGAGCGCCCGATCGATTTCGAAGCAATGGATGGCCAGCCGGTCGACCTGGTATTCCTGCTGCTGGCGCCGGAAGGCGCCGGCGCCGACCATTTGAAGGCGCTGGCGCGGATTGCCCGCCTGCTGCGCGATCAGGACGTCGCCAAGAAACTGCGCGCCTCGCGCGACGCCCAGGCGATCTATTCGGTACTGGCGCTGCCGCCGGCGAGCGCGGCGTAACACCCTTCATTTCCGAACTGACGCTGGCGAATTACGTCGGCCAAAAAAATACGCGGGCCGTCCCCGATCCGAGGAACATGCCCGCGTATTGCGAACTCTCATCGCGGTCTACGCGACCGCTACCAAGCCTGCGCCAGTGACAGCAGCCACCGCAGCGTCAGTTGATACCGACAAGCGTCGGATCAGCCGACACCGGTAGGCCGGGTCAGTGCACGCTGACGGCCTGCAATTCGTTGCTCCATGCATTGGCGACCGCCGCCTCGCGGCTGTCGGTCAGCATGATCGGGGTACCGTCGGCGGCATGCAGCGCGAACAGTTTCAGTCCTGGCGCGATCTTCGGCGCCTGCGGAAACAGCCCGGGCACGTCCTCGGAACGGACCTGCTTTACGTAGGCGATATGGCCCTCGCCAAGATGGGCCAGCGCCTCAACAGAAACCTTTTCAGCTTCGAACGTCACACTCACATCACTCATGGTCTCGACTCCTCTATGAGACTAAGCGGTCGAGTCCGCTCCTCGTTCCATTATTCGTGTTCATTGATAGCGATTGTCTTAACGACCCTTTCAGGTTCCGGCCTGGCAAGGTCGATCGACAACAGCCCGTTCTTCAAATCCGCGCCCAGCACCTGCATCCCCTCCGCCAGCACGAAGGTGCGCTGGAAGTGGCGCGCGGCGATGCCGCGATGGATGTATTGCCGGGCCTTGTCGTCCTGCTGACGGCCGCGGATCACCAGCTGGTTTTCCTCAATGGTCACATCGAGTTGGTCACGGGTAAACCCGGCGACCGCCAGCGTGATGCGCAAGCGTTCGGGTTGCCCATTGCTGCGGTCGCAGCGCTCGATGTTGTAGGGAGGATAGCCGTCGGCGCCTTTGACGACGCGATCGAGCGCACGCTCAATTTCGTCGAACCCAAGCAGGAACGGACTGGATAACGATGGAACACGAGACATTACAAAGTCCTCTCGAAGCGACTTTGAGGGGCCCTTGCGGCACCCCATGCGACCGGCCGGCGGGTTTGCTGACCGGTCAAACAACAATATGGGGGTGATTTGGGGAGGGTTCAAGCCGCTCCAGGCGCTGCGTAAATCGGCCGCGCCGCCGCGGGATGACAGGGTTAATCACCCACCCGCTTGCGGCCATCGGCGGTAAATAGATGCAGTTTGTCTGCTGGTGCCACCGCCCTGATTCGCTCGCCAATGGCGGGGCCGATGGCGCCGGGAATCCGCACGATCACCTCGCCGGGCGGCAGTTCCCCGGGGTTGGCGGCCACGGCCTGCGTCTCGTTCTGCCGAGCGCCGTAGATGAAGGTTTCGGCCCCCACGTGCTCGATCGCCTCGACGGTGAGGCCAAGTGCCACACCGCCGCCGACGGCCTCATTTGAGATGACGAAGTCTTCGGGACGGATTCCGAGGATGGCGGCCTCGTTGAGCCTGACGTCGCCGGCCAGTTGCGATTTGAGTTCATCGGACCGCAGCGGCATCAGGTTCATCGGTGGCGCTCCGATGAACGAGGCGACGAAGGTGGTTGCGGGCTTCTGATAGATGTCGAGCGGATTGCCGATCTGTTCGACCTGGCCGGCATTCATCACGACAAGGATGTCGGCCAGCGTCATCGCCTCGAGCTGATCGTGGGTGACGTAAATCGCCGTGGTGGAGAGGCGGCGCTGCAGTTTGCGGATCTCGACCCGCATCGCGATGCGCAGCTTGGCGTCGAGGTTCGACAGCGGCTCGTCGAACAGAAACACTTTCGGTTGCCGCACGATCGCGCGCCCCATCGCCACGCGCTGGCGCTGGCCGCCGGACAATTGCCGCGGCTTGCGTTCGAGCATGGCGCCGAGTTCGAGGATGCGCGCGGCTTCCTCGACGCGGGTCTTAATCTCGGGCTCGGGCATGCCGCGGTTGCGCAGGCCGTAGGCCATGTTGTTGTAGACGCTCATGTGCGGGTAGAGCGCGTAGTTCTGGAACACCATCGCGATGTCGCGGTCGGCCGGCTCGATCTGGTTGACGATACGGCCGCCGATATCGATCTCGCCGCCGGTTATCGTTTCCAGTCCCGCGACCATCCGCAGCAGCGTGGACTTGCCGCAGCCGGAAGGGCCGACCAGCACGCAGAACTGGCCGTCGCCGACGTCAAATTCGATGCCCTTGATGGCTTCGAAGCCACCGGCATAGGTCTTGCGGACGTTACGCAGCGTTACGTTAGCCATTTACGTTGCCTTGGGTCACCAGCGCCACTCGCTTCCTCACTTTTCCGTCTCGACCAGTCCGCGCACGAACAGGCGCTGCATGAACACGACCACCGCGACCGGCGGCAGCATCGCGAGGATGGCGGTCGCCATCGCAAGCTGCCATTCAGCCAGCTCGTCGGTCGTGTACAGCATCTTCTTGATGCCGGTGACGATGGTCTGCATCGAATCCTGGGTGGTGATCAGAAGCGGCCACAGATACTGGTTCCAGCCATAGATGAACTGGATCACGAACAGCGCCGCGATCGTCGTTACCGACAGCGGCAGCAGCGTATCCCAGAAGAAGCGGAACGGGCCCGCACCGTCGATCCGCGATGCTTCCAGCAATTCCTCAGGAACCGTCATGAAGAATTGCCGGAACAGCAGCGTTCCGGTGGCGGACGCGATCAGCGGCATGATCAGTCCGGCATAGGTGTCGAGCATCTTGAGGTCGGCGACCACCTTGTAAGTCGGATAGATGCGTACCTCGACCGGCAGCATCAGCGTGACGAAGATGATCCAGAATGCGGTCTTGCGGAACGGGAAGCGGAAATACACCACGGCGTAGGCCGACAGGATCGAGATGAAGATCTTGCCGATCGCGATGCCGAGCGCCGAGATGAAGGAGTTCATCAGCATGTGGCCGACCGGCTCGCGGCTGGTCCGCGATCCGCCGACGAATATCGCGCGGTAGTAGTTTTCCAGCGTCTGGCTGCCGGGCGTCAGCGGCATGCTGCCGCCGACCACTGTCGCGGCGTCGTGGGTGGACGCGATCATGGCCAGATAGACCGGAAAGGCGACGATGAAGACGCCGAGCGTCAGGATCGCGTAGGCGATGATGTCGTTGAGCGGGCGGTGCTCGACCATCAGTATTGCACCTTGCGCTCGATATATTTGAACTGGACCGCGGTCAGCGCGATCACGATCACCATCAGCACCACTGACTGCGCGGCTGAGCCGCCGAGATCGCCGCCGAGCCGTCCGTCGGCAAACACCTTGTAGACCATCGTGGTGGTGGCACCGGCCGGGCCACCGCCGGTGACCGCGTCGATGATGCCAAACGTGTCGAAGAAGACGTAGACGACATTGACGACCAGAAGAAAGAACGTCGTCGGCGACAGCAGGGGAAAGACGATGGTCCAGAACCGCCGCATCGGGCCGGCGCCATCGATCGCGCCGGCTTCCAGCACGCTCTTGGGGATCGATTGCAGGCCGGCCAGGAAGAACAGGAAATTGTAGGAGATCTGCTTCCACACCGCGGCCATCACCACGAGGGTCATGGCGTGGTTGCCGTTGAGCAGCGGATTCCAGTCGAAATTCATCCAGCGGAGCGGCCGCGCCAGTGTGCCGAGCGAGGGATGGAACATGAAGATCCAGAGCACGCCGGCGACCGCGGGCGCCACCGCATAGGGCCAGATCATCAGCGTCTTGTAGGTGCCGGCCGCCTTGAGGTTCTTGTCGGCCTGGGTTGCGAACAACAGCGCAATGGAAAGCGACAACGCCGCGACCAGCGACGAGAAGATCACCGTCGTCAGCATCGACTTGTAATATTCAGGCTGCGCGAAAAGGGTCAGGTAATTTTCCAGCCCGACGAATTCGGACGTCAGTCCAAACGCGTCCTCGCGCTTGAAGGATTGAAAGACCGCCTGGCTCGCCGGCCAGTAGAAGAATACGAATGTGATGATGAGCTGCGGCACAAGCAGCAGGTATGGCAGCAGCTTGTTATTGAAGACGACCGACTTTTCCATTCAGGACGCTGTGATGCCAGAGGTGCTCCCTCTCCGAAAGGCGGAGAGGGAGTCTTCGCCGATCCTATTTGGCCGTCTTTTCGAACGTCCGCAACATCGCATTGCCGCGCGCGACCGCGGCGTCGAGGGCTTCCTGGGCGGTCTTCTTGCCAGCCAGCGCCGCTTCCAGTTCCTCGGCCCAGAGATCGCGCATCTGCACCATGTTGCCGAAGCGCAGGCCGCGCGAATTCTCGGTCGGCTCCTTGTTGGTGAGTTCTTTCAGTGGCGTCTGCAGGACGGGGTTTTTCTCGTAGAAGCCGTCCGCCTTGGTTTTTTCATAGGCTGCCTTGGTGATCGGCAGGTAGCCGGACTTCTGGTGCAGGTCGGCCTGACGGTTGGTGTCGGACAGGAACGTGAAGAACTTGGCGACGCCCTTGTACTCCTCAGGCTTCTTGCCGCCCATCACCCACAGCGAAGCGCCGCCGATGATCGAGTTCTGCGGAGCTCCGGCGGCATCAGGGTAATAGGGCATCGGCGCCGAGGTGAAGTCGAACTTGGCGGTGCTCTTGGCGGTGGCGTAATAGCCCGACGAGGTCAGGAAGATCGCGCACTCGCCGGACGCAAAGCGGTTCTCGCTGGCGTTGGCGCGGCCGGCATAGTCGTAGGTCTTGTCCTTCTGCAGGTCGATCAGGTTCTGCAGATGCTTCACATGCAGCGGCGAGTTGAACGTCAGCACGGTATCGAAGCCGTCGAGGCCGTTGGACTTGGTGCCGATCGGCACGTTATGCCAGGCCGAGAACTGTTCGATATGCACCCATGACGCCCACGCATTGGAGAAGCCGCAGGTCGTGTGTCCAGCCGCCTTCAGCTTCTTGGCGGCGTCGAACACCTCCGGCCAGGTTTTCGGGATCGCGGCGATTCCGGCCTTCTTCAGCTCGTCATTGTTGATCCACATCACCGTCGACGACGAATTGAAGGGGAACGACAGCATGTCGCCCTTCGACGTCGAGTAATAACCTGTGATCGCCGGCAGATAGGCCTTGGGGTCGAACGGCTCGTTGGCATCCTTCATCAGCTGGTAGACCGGCTTGATGGCGCCGGTGGCGCTCATCATGGTCGCCGTGCCAACCTCGAACACCTGGATGATGTGCGGCGCGGTGCCGGCGCGGAACGCCGCAATGCCGGCATTCATGGTGTCGGGATAGCTGCCCTTGAAGGTGGGGACGACCTTGTAGTCGGACTGGCTGGCGTTGAAATCCTCGGCAAGCTTGTTGACGATGTCGTTGTTGCCGCCGGTCATCGCGTGCCACCACTGGATCTCGGTCGCAGCGTAGGCAGGCGTGGCGAGCGCAAGCGCAACAGTCACGCTCGCCGCTACGCCGAATTGTCGAAATGCCATGTAATTCCCTCCAGGTTGGGTCATCATCTTCGTTTCGCGCGATAGCAGCGCCGGATGACGTACAAATGACCGTATAAGCGAAAGCAGCGTAGGGGGGAAGCGGGCGCCAAGGGAAGCCGGAAAATAGGCTGAGGCGGCTTGTTAGTTATCTCGTCGTCCCGGACAAGTGAGCGCAGCGAACGCGATCCGGGACCCATACGCCGCGGCGTTGATTTAATGGGCGGTATCAGCCGCCTTTGTTCACCGATGTGGGTCCCGGCGTTCGCCGGGACGACCAATGTAGCTAGCGCTTCCGCTCTGAGCCGCAGACCACGCCCTTGGCGACCATCGCCTCGACCTCGCTTTTGGAGTAGCCGAACTCGCCCAGCACCTCGGCGGAGTGCTGGCTGAATTTCGGTGGGGTCCGGCGCAGGCTCGGCCTGGTTCGCTCCAGGCGAATCGGCGAGGCGACGCCCTTGTACCAGTCCTTTTCGATGACATCGCCGCGGTGAAGCGTGTGGGCGGCGGTCAGCGCCTGGTCGATCGACTGGACCGGCCCGGCCGGCAGGCCAGCCGCGAGCAGGCGGTCGCACAGCGGCGCGGCATCGTGCTGGCTGAACACCGCGGCGAGTTCGGCGCGCAGCGCATCGCGGTTGGCGATGCGGTCCTTGTTGCGGGCAAAGCGCGGATCGGTGCCGAGTTCCGGCTTGCCGATTTCCTCGGCGAGCTTGCGGAAGGTGCCGTCATTGCCGACGCCGATGAAGATGTTGTCGGTGCGGGTCGGAAAGATCGCATAAGGCACGAGATTGGGATGCTCGTTGCCGGTCAGACTCGGCGGCTTGCCATGCATGAAATAATTCGCGGTATGCGGATGCATGATCGCAAGGCCGGTTTCATACAGCGTGGTCTCGAGGAATTGGCCGAGGCCCGAGCGCTGCCGCTCCGACAGCGCCATCAGGATGCCGATCGCGGCATAAAGCCCGGTGGTGATGTCGACGAGCGGAACGCCGATCCGCATCGGGCCGCTCTGCGGCGAACCGGTTGCGGCGATCATGCCGGTCATGGCCTGGATGATCGCGTCATAGCCGGGATTGCCGCCGCGCGGGCCGTCGCCGCCAAAGCCGGAGATCCGGCAATGCACGAGCTTTGGGAATTTCGCGCGCAGCACGTCGTTGCCGATGCCCCATTTGTCGAGCGTGCCGGGCTTGAAATTCTCGATCAGGACGTCGGCGGTCTCCAGCATCTTCAACAACACGGCGCGGCCGCCCTCGGAGGCGAGGTCGAGGCCGATCGAACGCTTGTTGCGGTTGATGCCGACGAAATAGGCCGCGTCCTCCTCATGGAACGGAGGGCCCCAGTCGCGCACCTCGTCACCGGCGGGCGGTTCGACCTTGATCACGTCGGCGCCGTGGTCGGCGAGGATCTGCGTGCAATAGGGGCCGCCGAGCACGCGCGTGAGATCGATCACGCGCAGGCCGGTCATCGCGCCGGGAGCCGGAGAACTCATGGAAAGAACCTTCGCTCAAGTAAGACCAATGGAATTCCTGAGCTAGCGGTCTTCGGGCGCGGCGGCAATGCCCGCCCGCGCACAGGCGCATGCGGAGACAGAAGACGCGCGAAAACGGCCCGCGGCTTGTTGCAGCGGGCCGTTCGACGCGGCCGTTACACCACGGTCAGGCGCACATCCACATTGCCGCGGGTGGCGTTGGAATACGGGCAAACCTGGTGGGCCTTCTGGACCAGTGCTTCGGCGTCGGCGCGGGCAAGGCCGGGCAGGGAAACGGCGAGGTCGATATCAAGGCCGAAGCCGCCTTCCGAGCGCGGGCCGATGCCGACGGTGGAGGTCACGGAGGCTTCCGCGGGCACCTTCACGCCGCCGCCCTGAGCCGCAACCGCCTTCATCGCGCCGATGAAACAGGCGGCATAGCCGGCCGCAAACAGCTGTTCGGGATTGTTGCCGGCGCCACCGCCGCCGCCGAGCTCCTTCGGGGTCGCAAGCTTGACGCTGAAGGCGCCGTCAGCCGTCGAAGCGGTGCCGTCGCGGCCGCCGGTGGCCGTTGCGGTGGTCTTGTAGAGGACTTTCACGGACATGTTGGTCTCCCTTGGGTTCGGTTTCGATGGTTGTTGTATTGCACACAATTAGATTGTGCACAATAGAAAAAATGAAGAGGTCCGCAATTTAATTGTATGCAATTGATTAGGCGCGCCCGCGGCCCTAAATGATCACGGGCGTCCCCACTTGGCGAGGTGCAAATGGCTAGGAAACCGGCGGTCGATCCGCTGCTGCTCGGCAATCAGATCTGTTTCGCGGTGTATTCCACGGCGCACGCCTTCAACCGCGTCTACAAGCCCCTGCTCGACAAGCTCGGGCTGACCTATCCGCAATATCTCGTGATGATGGTGCTGTGGGAGCGCGACGGCGTGCCCGTCAAGGACATCGGCGAGAAGCTGTTCCTCGATTCCGGCACGCTGACCCCGCTGCTGAAGCGGATGGAGGCCGCCGAATTGATCCGGCGCACGCGCAGCACCGAGGACGAGCGCCAGGTCCTGATCGCACTGACGCCGAAAGGCCAGGCGCTGCGGGAAAAAGCCAAGGCCGTACCGCAGGGCATTCTGGCGAGCTCGGCGTGCTCGGTGGGGGAGCTGGTGGCGATGAAGAACGAACTGCTCGCGCTGCGCGACAAGTTGAATGCGGCGTTGGGGGAGTAGGGGGGCTCAGAAGTGTTTCTTTGCAAAAGCCCGGCCGGATCCAGACTTCAGGTATTTCTCGAATGCGATGGCGCGCTGTTCGTCATCGAACGCAATATAAGTTCGTAACCGCCAAGGGCGGTACTTCGAGGTATGCGGCACTTCACCGGCATTATGTTTAGCCAGACGAGCGCGCAGGTCATCTGTCATGCCCACGTAGAAGTGCAGCGAATCCAGACTTTCGAGAATATAGACGTATCGCACGGTCAGCCCTCCACCCCGGAAAGGCAGGATACCGCAGGTGGATAGTCTGTGGAGTCGCAGAACTTGCGCAGCCCGCCGTCGCCCTTCGGGCTATGGCGGGGCAGCCTTCGCTCCCTTCGCTACGATGGACTGCCCGGGCCTGCCCAGCCGAAGCTCGCGAAGCGAGCGAAGGCTGGTGGAGCCAGGCGGGATCGAACCGCCGACCTCTTGCATGCCATGCAAGCGCTCTCCCAGCTGAGCTATGGCCCCTTAACCGATCCGCGCGCCTTGGGCGACGCGCAGGCACCCTGAACCACAGTTCAGGGCCGATCTCAAGTCTCTTCGTCGCCGCCGACGTCACCAATGATGTCGGTGACGTCCTCATCGCCTTCTTCCTCGTCGGGAATGAAGGTCGAATCGTCGTCCTCGTCGCCCTCGATGGTCTCGTCGATTTCGATGTCGTCCTCTGATTCGGGAACGACGGCCTTGACCTTGCCGGTGTTCTCCTCGGCATCGGCCTCTTCGAGCGAGACCAATTCCTCGGCCTCGGCCGGTTCCGGCGCATCGGCAGCGGCGCTCGCTGCGGCGGCAGCGCGTGCAGCATCACCGCGGGCGGCCCGGGGCGGCGCAATCGGCGCAATCGGCACGACCTCACCGGTATAGGGCGAGATCACCGGCGACTTGTTCAGGTCATAGAACTTCTTACCCGTCGTCGGGCAAATGCGTTTGGTTCCGAGATCGGATTTGGCCACGTGTGGATCCTGGGAATTTCTGAAAAACGGTGCTTCACTTGGCTAGTTGCTAGGCCGCTGTCAATAGCGGTTTGTGCGCATGAGACGGCCGCGTGACGCTGGCTTGCCTATGTGATACCTGCCGCCCTGCGCGAGAGGACACAATCTTGACCCATTCAGACCGGCTTGCAGCCCACCCGACCCCGCTGGAATCCCGCTCCAGCGGTTCCCTGACCGGTAAAGTCCGGGTTCCCGGCGACAAGTCGATATCGCACCGGGCCCTGATTCTGGGGGCGCTTTCGGTCGGCCAGACCACGATTTCCGGCCTGCTTGAGGGCGAAGACGTGCTCAATACGGCGAAATCGATGCAGGCGCTGGGCGCCAAGGTCGAACGAACAGGCTCGTTTGCCTGGCAGGTGAGGGGCGTCGGGGTGGCGGGCTTCGCCCAACCCGCAAACCCGCTCGATTTCGGCAATTCCGGCACGGGTTGCCGGCTGGTGATGGGGGCGGTGGCCGGCTGCCCGATTTCGGCGGTTTTCGACGGCGACGCCTCGCTGCGGTCGCGGCCGATGCGGCGGATCCTCGATCCCCTGGAATTGATGGGCGCCAGGACCGGCGAGGCCAAGGAGGGCGGCCGCCTGCCGCTGACGCTGCATGGCGCCCGCGATCCCGTGCCGATCCTGTACCGGACGCCGGTGGCCTCCGCCCAGATCAAATCGGCGGTGCTGCTGGCGGGCCTTGCTGCGCCGGGCGTCACGACCGTGATCGAGCAGGAGGCGAGCCGCGACCATACCGAACTGATGCTGAAGCATTTTGGCGCGCAGATCGTCTCGACCAGCGAAGGCAGCCATGGCCGCAAGATCGCGCTCACCGGCCAGCCCGAACTGCACGGCGCCGATGTCGTGGTGCCCGCCGATCCCTCGTCTGCAGCGTTTCCGATCGTCGCGGCGCTCATCGTCGAGGGCTCCGACGTCGTCTTCTCCGACGTCATGACCAATCCGCTGCGCACCGGCCTGTTCACGACCCTGCGCGAGATGGGCGCCTCGATCGAGGAGAGCGATGTGCGCGGCGATGCCGGCGAGCCGATGGCCACCCTGCGCGTGCGGGCTTCAAAACTGCGTGGCGTCGAAGTGCCGCCGGAGCGCGCGCCCTCGATGATCGACGAATATCTGGTGCTGGCGGTTGCGGCCGCATTTGCCGAAGGCACCACCATCATGCGCGGCCTGCAGGAGCTGCGCGTCAAGGAATCCGACCGGCTGGAGGCGACCGCCGACATGCTGCGCGTCAACGGCGTCAAGGTCGAGGTCGCAGGCGACGATCTGATCGTCGAAGGCAGGGGGCACGTGCCCGGCGGCGGCCTCGTCGCCACCCACATGGATCATCGCATCGCGATGTCGGCGCTGGTGATGGGGCTTGCCGCCGACAAGCCGGTCAAGATCGACGATACGAGCTTCATCGCCACCAGCTTTCCGGATTTCATTCCGATGATGCGTGGGCTCGGGGCGGAGTTTTCATAGAGCGGAGGCTTGCGCGGTTCAGGACGGCGCAAGCCCGAGGCTGGTCACTGCCTCGAGCCAGATCGGCGCTTCTTCCTTGTACAGTTTCTGCGTCTCCTCGAAGGTCATCGCGGTGTCGTCGACGCCGAATGATTTCATCAGCTGCAGCACTTTTTCAGTCTTGCCGCCCTCGACGAGGAGTTTTGACAGCTTCTGAACGACTTCCGGCGGCGTTCCGGTGGGCACGGCGCAGCACTGGAAGCCGGTCAGCTTGAAGATGGGCGATGTGGTGCCCTGCTCTGCAAAGGAAGGGACGTCCGGCAATGTCGACATGCGCTTGCGCGAGACCGCGACCGCACGGCCGCGGCCGCTCTGCAGCACGGACAACGCCGCGGAATAGCTGCCGTGGGCGCCATCGATGAATCCGCCGGCCAGATCGGTCCACATCGGCGCTTCGCCGCGATAATGCACCGCTTCCATCTTGAGGCCGTATTGCTTGTTCATTTCGGCGACCGCCATGTGCGCGTATGATCCTGCGCCATAGGTGCCGATGTTGATCTTCTCGGCCTTCTTCGCGTAGGCGACAAATTCGGCGAGAGTCTTGGCGCCCGTCTTCTCGGCGGCGACGAATGGCAGGCTGCCTGCCGGCATGATCGAGACGATAATGAAATCCTTGTCGGTGTCGTAAGCGATGTCCTTGATCAGAACGCGGTTCATGATCATGGTCGTCGAGATCGTGAACATCAGCGTGTAGCCGTCCGGCGCGGCGCGCTTGGCTTCGACCGCCGCGACCGATCCCGAGGCGCCGGCCTTGTTTTCTACCACCACATTCTGGCCCGTCATGGTGCGGATATGTTCGCCATAGGTCCGCGCAAACAGATCGGTCTGCCCTCCGGCGGGATAGCCGGCGATGATCTTGATCGGCTTGGTCGGCCAGTCGGCCTGCGCTTGGGCCGAACTCCCAATCAATGGGATCGCCGAGGCTGCTGCGGCGGTGCCAATAAATTGACGTCGTGAAATCGTGCTCATCGTATCCCTCCGGCCGTTATCATTTTTTTGAATCGGGCGATTCGCAGATGCGATGGAATGCCCCGGCTGGTCTCAGGATAGAGGCGGGCAACGGCGGGGGCGAGGCACATTTGGACGCATCTGGCGCGCCTATGTCCGCATCGCGGAATTCGGGTTTCCTGGCGGTGAGGACGCCGCTTCCCGGAGCAGTGGCCCCATCATCTCTGACGCATGGTCTTGACCGCCATGGCCGCTCTGTCGCACATGGCGCACATGATCATCGCCATCGACGGACCCGCCGCCTCGGGCAAGGGCACGCTGGGCAAGCGGCTCGCGCAGCACTACGGCTATCGCCACCTCGATACCGGCGTGATTTATCGCGCCGTGGCCAAGATGCTGCTGGACCAGGGTTTTGATCTCACTGATGAAGCCCGCGCCGTCGCCGCCGCGATGGCGCTCGATCCGGAAAACTTCGGCCATCCTGAGTTGAAGTCGCAGCGGATCGGCGATGCCGCTTCGGTGGTGTCAGCCATTCCCACGGTGAGGGAAGCGCTGGTGAGTTTTCAGCGCCAGTTCGCGGCCGATCCGCCGGGTGCGGTGCTTGACGGGCGCGACATCGGCACCGTGATCTGCCCGCATGCGGACGTGAAGATTTTCGTCGTCGCCGACCCAAAGGTGCGGGCGCACCGCCGCACGCTGGAAGCGCTCGCGCGGGGTGAAGCGGCCGATGAAGCGCTGGTGCTGGCCGATATTCTCAAACGCGACGAGCGGGACCGCAATCGGGCCGCGGCGCCTCTGAAGGCTGCCCCCGACGCGCATGTCCTGGACAACTCCAATCTCGATATCGAAGGCGGCGTTCGCGCCGCGATCGCGATCGTCGAAGCCGTCCGCGCCGGGCGGTGAAGTCTTTGGTTCAGTTCCTCGAGCGGTCACGGTCGAACGGCAAGCGCTGTTCGGCCATCTGCACGGGCTTCGATTTGGCCGCGGCAATCGCCTTGTCGGTCGCAAAATAGGCCGGCTTGCCGGCAACGGCCGTAGCGACGGTAAAGACGGCGATGGCGGTCATCGCGATCAGGCTCTTCATGGTTGGCACTCCCCCTGTTTTTGAAGCTTGCCATCGTTGGGGGGCGGCGCTTAAGGCGGGGTTCCATATCGTCTGACGCGGCCGACCTTTCGCGTCATGCGGTGAACAAGGCGTTGAAAACATGGGCCCATGGCGCGCGCCCGCCAGCCTTAAAGCCCCGTAAATCGGGCATTTCCGCTTGCCGAAAAGACCCCTTGGGGCTATATCACCGGCCATCCGGGCCGCCATCGATAAGATCAGGGCTGTCCGAGCGGGCCGGCAGGCGGTTTGAGCCCCTGCCGTCATTGGAGGAAAGCCCGCTCCAGGTTCCTGAAGTCGATACGCTTCGAGGCTCCGGATAAATCAACGGATCGAACGTGCAGGCATGCTGCCGGCCCGCTATTTGCGATTTCCCGCAAACGGCGGTCGTTAGGGTTTGCGGACCCCTGACACTTCACGCGCGATACGCCCCTTAACCCGAATGGCCGGCGATACCCGCATCTGGAGAACAAATGGCTTCGACTGCTGCTTCTTATAATCCTACCCGCGACGATTTCGCTGCGATGCTGGACGAGTCCTTCGCCGGCGGCAATTTGCAGGAAAGCTCCGTCATCAAGGGCAAGGTAGTTGCAATTGAAAAGGACATGGCCGTCATCGACGTCGGCCTGAAGACCGAAGGCCGCGTGGCGCTGCGTGAATTCGCAGGACCCGGCCGCGACAGCGAACTCAAGGTTGGCGACGAAGTCGAGGTGTTCCTCGACCGGATCGAGAATGCGCTCGGCGAAGCCGTGCTGTCGCGCGACAAGGCGCGCCGCGAGGAAAGCTGGGGCAAGCTCGAGAAGGCCTTCAACAACAACGAGAAGGTTCACGGCGTCATCTTCAACCAGGTCAAGGGCGGCTTCACCGTCGACCTCGACGGCGCGGTGGCCTTCCTGCCGCGTTCGCAGGTCGATATCCGCCCGATCCGCGACGTCGCGCCGCTGATGAACAATTCGCAGCCGTTCCAGATCCTCAAGATGGATCGCCGCCGCGGCAACATCGTGGTGTCGCGCCGCACGGTTCTCGAAGAGACCCGCGCCGAGCAGCGCCAGGAGCTGGTGCAGAACCTCGAAGAGGGTCAGGTGATCGACGGCGTGGTCAAGAACATCACCGATTACGGTGCGTTCGTTGATCTCGGCGGCATCGACGGCCTGTTGCACGTCACCGATATCGCCTGGCGCCGGGTCAATCACCCGACCGAGGTGCTCACCATCGGTCAGACCGTCAAGGTCAAGATCATCAAGATCAACCACGAGACCCACCGTATCTCGCTCGGCATGAAGCAGCTGCTGGACGATCCGTGGCAGGGCATCGAGGCGAAGTATCCGCTGAACGCGCGCTTCACCGGCCGCGTCACCAACATCACCGACTACGGCGCGTTCGTCGAACTGGAGCCGGGCATCGAAGGCCTGATCCACGTCTCGGAAATGTCGTGGACCAAGAAGAACATGCACCCCGGCAAGATCGTTTCGACCTCGCAGGAAGTCGAAGTGCAGGTTCTCGAAGTGGATTCGGTCAAGCGCCGTATCTCGCTCGGCCTCAAGCAGACCATGCGCAACCCCTGGGAAGTCTTCGTCGAGAAGTTCCCGGTCGGTGCGACCGTCGAAGGCGAAGTCAAGAACAAGACCGAGTTCGGTCTGTTCCTCGGCCTCGACGGCGACGTCGACGGCATGGTCCATCTCTCCGACCTCGACTGGAAGCTTCCGGGCGAGCAGGTGATCGACAACTTCAAGAAGGGCGACATGGTCAAGGCCGTGGTGCTCGACGTCGATGTCGAAAAGGAGCGCATCTCGCTCGGCGTCAAGCAGCTCGAAGGCGACCCCTTCGCAGAGCCGGGCGACGTCAAGAAGGGCGCGGTCGTGACCTGCGAAGTGCTCGAAGTGAAGGAAGCCGGCATCGAGGTGAAGATCTCGGGGACCGACTTCTCCACCTTCATCAAGCGGTCGGAACTCGCCCGCGATCGCAACGATCAGCGCGCCGAGCGTTTCGCCGTCGGCGAGAAGGTCGATGCCCGCGTGATCCAGTTCGACAAGAAGGCCCGCAAGGTGCAGGTCTCGATCAAGGCGCTGGAAGTTGCCGAAGAAAAGGAAGCCATCGCGCAGTACGGTTCCTCCGATTCGGGAGCGACGCTGGGCGACATTCTCGGCACCGCGCTCAAGAACCGCGACAAGTAAGCGCAGCTTCCCTGTTCGCAAAGACCAGGCCCCGGTTTCGACCGGGGCCTTTTTCATGTTGTCGTCCCGGCGAAGGCCGGGACCCATAGCCACAGGATGGTGCGGTGACGAAAGCTGGAGCTCCAGCCCGGTGCGACAATTGAGATCGGTGGTTATGGGTCCCGGCCTTCGCCGGGACGACAAATGGGGCCTTGTTTTCTTCATATTGCGTCGCAATTGATGTAATTGGATAACGTGCTGGTGACGCTGCGAAGGCAAAACGCGCTGCTGACCTCAGGAGAGTTTCGATGTCGCTCGATTCGGACGTGATCGTCGATCGCCGCAGGATACGCCGCAAGCTGACGTTCTGGCGCCTGGTGGCGGCCGTGGTCGTGCTTGCCGCGGTCGTCGTCGTCGGTGTGCTCGCGACACCGGCCGGCCGCTCGTCGCTGTCGGTGTCCAACTCGATTGCCCGCGTCAATATCGAGGGCCTCATTCGCAGCGATCAGCAACGCGTCGAGGCGCTGGAGCGGCTGGAAAAATCGTCGGCCGCGGCCGTCATCGTGCACATCAATTCGCCGGGTGGCACCACCGCCGGCTCCGAGCAGCTCTACGATGCGCTGACGCGGCTGAAGGCCAAGAAGCCGCTGGTCGTGGTGGTCGAAGGGCTGGCCGCCTCGGGCGGTTACATCGGGGCGCTTGCGGCCGATCACATCATCGCCCAGCAGAGCTCGTTGGTCGGCTCGATCGGCGTGCTGTTTCAATTTCCGAACTTCACCGAGTTGATGAAGACCGTCGGCGTCAAGGTCGAGGAAGTGAAATCCTCGCCGCTCAAGGCGGCGCCGAACGGCTTTGAGCCAACCAGCCCCGAGGCGCGGGCGGCGCTCGACGCGCTGGTGAAGGACTCGTACGCCTGGTTCCGCGGCCTCGTGAAGGCGCGGCGCGGCATGGACGAGGCGCTGCTCGAAAAAGTCGCGGACGGCCGCGTGTTCACCGGCCGCCAGGCGGTCGAGCTGAAGCTGGTCGATCAGCTCGGCGACGAGAAAACCGCGGTGGCATGGCTGGTCGCCGAGAAGAAGATCAAGAGCGATCTGCCGGTGCGCGATTTCAAGCTGACCCCGCGGTTCGGCGACATGACTTTCCTGCGCGCCGTCGCGTCCGTGAGCCTCGATGCGCTCGGCCTGAGCGCGATCGCGCGTCAGATCGAGCAGGCCGGCGTCACAGGCGCCGTCGACCAGCTGGCACTGGACGGTATGCTGGCACTGTGGCGGCCCGCGGCCTCCAATTGAACCCGCGCAGGCGAGGTTTGGCGCGATTCTCCCGCATTGCGGGTGTTGCGACAACCCCTTTCCGGGCCATTTGTCACGTCATTTCGCGTGGCCCAAAATTGATTTAGCGTCTTGACAGTTCAAGGCATTTTCACGGAAATGGAAGTCCGCACGACAGTGGACCCCAGTCTCGATGATCAAATCCGAACTTGTTCAGCGCATCGCCGAGCACAACCCGCATCTTTATCAGCGGGATGTGGAGAACATTGTGAACGCGATTCTCGATGAGATCGTCGCTGCCCTGGCGCGCGGCGACCGTGTCGAGCTCCGCGGTTTCGGCGCTTTCTCGGTCAAGCATCGTCCAGCCCGCGCAGGACGCAATCCACGCACCGGCGCGCATGTGCCGGTCGATCAAAAGAGCGTCCCGTTCTTCAAGACGGGCAAGGAAATGCGTGAGCGGCTGAACCGCGAGGGCGGTTCGCCCGAGGCCGGCGCGTAACCATAGCGTTTTCAGGCGAAGTGGACCCCGGTTCGCGTGAAGAAAACGCGTCAAGTAAAAGACCCCACCGGGTTCTGAACGATCGGGTTGCGGGACACGTGCCCGCCGATCTCAGCTGCTTCGAGAGTCCGCACTGCGAGAGATGGTCATGCGAAAATTCTTCTCGGCGCTGGTCGTCATCCCCTTAGGCGTCATCTTCATCGTCTTTGCGGTCGCCAACCGTCATTCGGTGACGGTGTCGTTCGATCCGTTCGATTCCGTCAATCCGTCGCTCGCGGTGTCGATGCCGCTGTTCGTCGTGATCATTGCGGTCGCGATTTTGGGGGTCGCGGCGGGCGGCACGGCGACCTGGTTCCGCCAGCGCCGCTGGCGCCGCGCCGCACGCCAGCACGAGGCCGAGGCCCGGCGGGCGCGGTCGGAAATAGCCGATCTGCGCGCCGCTGCGGCGGTCTCCCGGGGCGCCGTGCCGCAGCTTGCAGCACCGGCGCCGCGCGGCATTTACGGGGCCGCCGGGCGAGACAAGCAGGGCGCGACGTTGTAGAACCCGCCCAAACAGCTCCGTTCCAACCCGTACTTCGCGGCCTGAAAGCCGCGCCCGAGAGACCATGTCCCTGCTCGTCAAAATTTGCGGCCTGTCCACGCGCGAGACGCTCGACGTCGCGCTCGGGGCTGGCGCTGACATGGTCGGGTTCGTGTTCTTCCCCCCGTCGCCGCGACACCTCAGCCTTGAGACCGCGCGCGAGCTCGGCAAGCAGGCCAAGGGCCGCGCCGTCAAGGTGGCGCTCACGGTCGATGCCGACGATGCGACGCTCGAGAATATCGTCGAGACCCTGCGGCCGGACATGTTGCAATTGCACGGCAAGGAAACCACCGCGCGGCTGCGCGACATCAAACAAAAGTTCGGCCTGCCGCTGATGAAGGCGCTGCCGGTCGAGACCGCGGCCGATCTGGTGCCGCTCGCGGGCTATGCTGCGGTCGCCGACCGTATCCTGTTCGACGCCCGTGCGCCAAAAGAGGCCACCCGCCCGGGCGGGTTAGGGGCCGTGTTCGACTGGCGCTTGCTGGAGAAGCTCGACCTCGAACTGCCGTTCATGGTTTCGGGCGGGCTCAACGTTTCCAACATCGCCGAGGCCGTTCGCGTCACCCGTGCGGGCGGCGTCGATGTGTCTTCAGGCGTCGAGCGTTCGCCCGGCGTCAAGGATCCCGACATGATCCGCGATTTTATCCGCGCCGCGCGCGCCTCCGAAGAATTGATGGTCCGATGAATCCAGGTCAGTCGAATCCCCTGCCAAACTCCTTCCGCACCGGTCCCGACGAGCGTGGCCATTTTGGTAATTTCGGCGGACGTTTTGTCGCCGAAACGCTGATGCCGCTGATCCTGGATCTGGAGAAGGCCTACATCGCCGCCAAGGCCGATCCGTCGTTCGCCGCGGAAATGAAGGGCTTTCTCAAGCACTATGTCGGCCGGCCGTCGCCGCTGTATTTTGCCGAGCGCCTGACCGAGCATCTCGGCGGCGCAAAGGTCTATTTCAAGCGCGAGGAGCTCAACCACACCGGCTCGCACAAGGTCAACAATGTGCTCGGCCAGATCATGGTCGCGCGCCGGATGGGCAAGAAGCGCATCATCGCCGAGACCGGCGCCGGCCAGCACGGCGTCGCCACTGCGACGCTGTGCGCGCGGTTCGGGCTGGAATGCATCGTCTATATGGGCGCGGTCGACGTCGCGCGTCAGGCGCCGAACGTGTTCCGCATGGAGATGCTCGGCGCCAAGGTGATCCCGGTTCAATCAGGGACCCGTACGCTGAAGGACGCGATGAACGAGGCGCTGCGCGATTGGGTCACCAACGTGCACAACACGTTCTACTGCATCGGCACGATCGCGGGGCCGCATCCCTATCCGATGATGGTGCGCGACTTCCAGTGCGTGATCGGCGACGAAACCCGCGAGCAGATGCAGGAGGCCGAGGGCCGGCTGCCGGATTCCCTGGTCGCCTGCATCGGTGGCGGCTCCAATGCGATGGGTCTGTTTCATCCCTTCCTCGACGATCCCTCGGTCGAGATTTTCGGTGTCGAGGCGGCGGGCCACGGCCTGACCCAGCTGCATGCCGCCTCGATCGCCGGCGGCAGGGCCGGCGTGCTGCATGGCAACCGCACCTATTTGCTGATGGACGATGACGGCCAGATCCAGGACGCGCATTCGATCTCGGCGGGACTGGATTATCCCGGCATCGGGCCGGAGCATTCCTGGCTCTATGAAAACGGCCGGGTCACCTATCTCAGCGCCACCGACGACGAGGCGCTCGCCGCGTTCCAATTGCTGTCGCGACTGGAAGGCATCATCCCCGCACTGGAATCGGCACACGCCATCGCCAAGGTTGTGGAGCTCGCGCCGAAGCGGCCCAGGGATCATTTGATGGTCGTCAATCTCTCGGGCCGCGGCGACAAGGACATCCCGCAGGTCGCCGAAATCTTGAAGGGTGAGAGGAAGTGAGTACCCGTATCGACGCACGCTTCGCCGAACTCGCCAAGCAGGGCCGCTCGGCTTTCGTCACGTTCCTGATGGCTGGCGATCCCGATCCGAAAACCTCGCTCGACATCCTCAAGGCGCTGCCGAAGGCCGGCGCCGACATGATCGAGATCGGCATGCCCTTTACCGATCCGATGGCCGACGGGCCGTCGATTCAGGCGGCGGGCCTGCGCGCGCTGAAAGCCGGCATGACCCTGAAGAAGACGCTGGAGATGGTGCGCGGCTTCCGCCAGGACGACGACACCACGCCGCTGGTGCTGATGGGCTATTACAATCCGATCTACATTTACGGTGTCGACAAGTTCCTCGTCGACGCGAAGTCCGCCGGCGTCGACGGTCTGATTATCGTCGATCTGCCGCCGGAAGAAGACGACGAGCTGTGCCTGCCGGCGATGAAGGCCGGGCTCAATTTCATTCGGCTGGCGACACCGACCACCGACGACAAGCGCCTGCCGGCGGTGCTCGCGAACACCTCGGGTTTTGTCTATTACGTTGCGATCACCGGCATCACCGGCAGCGCCAGCGCCGATTCCCACGTGGTCGGTGAAGCCGTCGCCCGGATCAAGCGGCATACCAAACTGCCGGTCTGCGTCGGCTTCGGTATCAGGACGCCGGATGCGGCGCGCGCGATCGCCGAGAACGCCAATGGCGCCGTCGTCGGCACCGCCCTGGTCGATGCCCTGCGCGGCAGCCTCGACGCCGAGGGGCGCGCCACCGCCAAGACCGTACCCGCCGTGGCCGACCTCGTTGCCGCCCTGGCGCAGGGCGTTAGGGGCGCCAAGCAGGCCGCAGAATAGGCCATTTTGGCGTAGATTGAGGCGCTACCTGCGGCTTGCCGGGTCAGACCGGGGCCGCCATATATCGAGCGTAGCGTTTTCGAGCGAAGTGGATACCGGTTCGCGTGAAGAAAGCGCGTCAGAATATAAGGTCGATGCGTTCAACCGCATTTCGGAGCGAAACATGAATTGGCTCACCAATGTCGTCCGGCCGAAGATCCGCAGCATCCTGCGCCGCGAGACGCCGGAGAATCTGTGGATCAAGTGCCCGGATTCCGGGCAGCTCGTGTTCTACAAGGATGTCGAGGCCAACCAGTTCGTGATTCCCGGTTCGAACTATCACATGCGCATGGGTGCGGTGGCGCGGCTGAAGTCGATCTTCGACAACGAGACCTGGTACGACATCGCGCTGCCTGACGTGACCGCCGATCCGCTGAAGTTTCGCGACGAACGCAAATATGCCGACCGCATCAAGGATGCCCGCGCCAAGACCGGATTGAACGACGCCATCAAGGTCGGCTACGGCAAGCTCGAAGGCGCCGGGGTCGTCGTGGCCGTGCAGGATTTCGATTTCATGGGCGGTTCGCTCGGCATGGCCGCGGGTGAAGCGATCGTGCGCGGGCTTGAGCTCGCGGTCGAAAAGAAATCGCCGTTCATCGTGTTCGCAGCCTCTGGCGGCGCGCGGATGCAGGAAGGCATTTTGTCGCTGATGCAGATGCCGCGCACCACCGTCGGCGTGCAGATGCTGCGCGAAGCAAAACTGCCCTACATCGTCGTGCTGACCAACCCGACCACCGGCGGTGTCACCGCGTCCTACGCCATGCTGGGCGACGTGCAGATCGCCGAGCCCGGTGCGCTGATCGGATTCGCCGGCGCGCGCGTCATCGAACAGACCATTCGCGAGAAACTGCCGGAAGGGTTCCAGCGCGCCGAATATCTGCGCGACCACGGCATGGTCGACATGGTGGTGCATCGCCACGAAATGCGTCCCACCCTGGCGCGGCTGTGCCGGCTGCTGACGAAGTCGCCGGCGCCTGATGTTGCGTCGAAAGCCGTGCCGCAGGTCACCGACCCGACCCAGATTGTCTCGGCGCCGGAAGCGGTGCCGGCCGCCCCCCACGCGTGAACACAGCCGCCGCCAGACCGCAGCCTTCGCTCGACGAATTGCTCGCGCGGCTGTCGGCGCTCCATCCCAGCCGCATCGATCTCAGCCTCGATCGCATGCAGGCCCTGCTGGCGCGGCTCGATCACCCTGAACGCAAGCTGCCGCCGGTGATCCATGTCGCCGGGACCAACGGCAAGGGTTCCACCATTGCCTATCTGCGCGCGATCCTGGAAGCAGCGGGCCTGCGCGTTCACGTCTATACCTCGCCCTATCTGGTGCGGTTTAACGAATGTTTTCGTCTTGGCCGCAGCGGTGGTGGTGTGCTGGTCGATGACGATGAATTATGCGCCGTACTGGAACATTGCGAACAGGCCAACGCGGGCGATCCGATCACGATTTTCGAGATCGAAACTGCGGCGGCGTTTTGTCTGTTCGCGCAGCATCCGGCCGATGTCGTGCTGCTGGAAGTCGGGCTCGGCGGACGGCTGGACGCCACCAATGTGATCGACGCGCCGCTCGCGTGCGTGATTGCGCCGGTCAGCATGGATCATACGGAATTCCTCGGTAATTCGCTGACCGAGATCGCGGGTGAGAAAGCCGCCATCATCAAGCGCAATGCGCCGGTGATTTGCGCCGAGCAGGCGCCGGAAGCGATTGATGTGATCGAGGCGCAGGCGCGCCGCATGCGCGCGCCGCTGCATGCGGCCGGCCAGCAATGGCATGTCAGCGTCGAGCGCGGCCGGCTGGTCTATCAGGACGATCGCGGCCTGATGGATCTGGTGGCGCCAAAACTGTTCGGCCGGCATCAGTTCGACAATGCCGGGCTCGCGATCGCGACCCTGCGTGCGCTCGATGCCTTCAAGATCGGCATGCCCCATTTCGAGGCCGGCATCGTCAACGCCGAATGGCCGGCGCGGATGCAGCGCCTGGTTTCCGGTGCGCTGGTCGAGCAGGGCCCACAGGGCTGCGAGATCTGGCTCGATGGCGGCCACAATGCCGAAGGCGGGCGTGTTGCTGCGGCTGCATTAGGTGACCTCGAAGAGCGGGTGTCGCGGCCGCTGGTCGTCATCGTTGGCATGATGGCCAACAAGGACGCTGGCGCGTTCCTCGCCAATTTCGCCGGGCTGACGCGCCATATCATGGCGGTACCAATCCCCGGTCGCGACAATGCAAGCTCGATGGCGGCGTCGATGCCGCCAGACCGGTTGGCGGATGCCGCCCGCGCCCTCGGCATGCGCGTGGAGAACGCCGCCAGCGTCGAAGCCGCGCTTCAAACACTGTCGAAACTAGCCTACGAAGTGCCGCCGCGCATCCTGATCACTGGATCGCTCTACCTCGCAGGCCACGTGCTGGCGCGTAATGGCACGCCGCCTGCATAACCCCCTGTGTCCCGGACGCGATGCAGAGTCCTTCACGCTGCTCCGCAGAGCCGGGGCCCACGGACCCGGATGCTGCGATAGTAATTGGAATGAATAATGCGCTTTGCCGCGATTGCCGACGTGCACGGAAACTATCTCGCGCTGGAAGCCGTGATTGCCGATATCCGCGCGCAAGGCATCGAAGAGATCGTCGATCTCGGCGACATGGCGAGCGGCCCGCTCGACGCTCGGCGCACGATGGATACGCTGATCGCGCTCGATGCCGTACACGTGCTCGGCAACCATGATCGCTATCTGATCGACCGGCCGCCGGAGAAGATGGGTTCCTGGGACCGGCCGGCCCATGCGCAGCTCGACAAGACTCATCTCGACTGGCTGCGCGCGCTGCCGCCGACGCGCGTCTATCGCGACCAGGTGTTTCTGTGCCACGCGACGCCGGCGCATGACGAGGTCTATTGGCTGGACACGGTGATGTCAGACGGCACCGTTTGCATGGCCTCGCTCGATGCGATCGAGAAGCAAGCTGAGGGTATTACGCAGCCGCTGATCCTCTGCGCCCACACCCACGTCGCGCGCACCGTCCGGCTTGGCGATGGCCGCAGAATCGTCAATCCCGGCAGCGTCGGCTCACCCGGCTATCGCGACACCCATCCGTTTGCGCATGTAATCGAAGCCGGCACGCCGGATGCGCGCTACGCCATCCTCGAACTCACTGATGGATCCTGGCGCGTGACGTTCCGCCATGTGCCCTACGACCATGAGGCAATGGCGACGCTCGCGCGGCAGAACGGCCAGCTTGAGCTGGCCTCCGCACTGGCGACGGGTTGGATTACCTGAAAAACAAAACGGCCGGCGATGAGCCGGCCGTTTCAAATAACAATCGGTCGAAGCCGATCAGACCGCAGCAGTGATCCACTGCTGCAGCTTGGCCTTCGGCGCGGCGCCGACCTGGCGGGAGGCCATCTCGCCGCCCTTGAAGATCATCAGGGTCGGGATCGACATCACGCCGTATTTCGAGGCCGTCTTCGGGCTCTCGTCGACGTTCAGCTTCACGATCTTGACCTTGTCGCCCATCGCGCCGGAAATCTCGTCGAGCGCAGGCGCGATCATGCGGCAGGGGCCGCACCATTCGGCCCAGAAATCCACGACCACAGGCCCGGTCGCCTTGAGCACTTCGGCTTCGAAATCGGCGTCAGAAACCTTGCCAACGGCCATGGGAATACCTCGTTCGGTTGGAAACAGCGGCGCGGATGAGAATCGCGCCCGTCAGGATATGGGCAAACCTATGAACGCGATCCTGCCGGGTCAAGCGCGGTCACGCCGACATGATAGGATGCCAGCGCCGCGTCCAGCGCGGGGGCGGAAATCTCCATCAAATCAGGCGTTTCGGTCCAAAGCAGCGCGGCCCGGACCGGCAGCTGGGGATAAAGCTTTGCCAGGACCGCCCGGTAGAGCGCGAGCTGGCGGACATAGGCGCGCGGCGCCTCGGCAGGCAGCTTGGGCGGGGCGTGGTTGGTCTTGTAATCGACGATCAAAACCTCCCGCTCCGTGACCACCAGCCGGTCGATCTGGCCGGAAACCAGCGCCGGTGGCTGCCCGGGCCGATCCAGCCGCCCCACGATCGAGACCTCAGCCTGGCTGCCCGGCGCAAAGGCGTGCGCAAAGCGCGCATCCGCGATCAGCGCCAGCGCTTTTTCCGCCAGCGTGAGCCGTTCGTCCTCGGTCCAGCCGTCGGCGTTGCGGGCGAGGTACGACAGCGCGGCCTCGCGGCGGCGTTCGGCGGCGATATCGGGCAGCGACTGCAGCAACCGGTGCACCAGCGTGCCGCGCTTGAGCGCCTTGGCGCGGACGAGGATCGATTCGCCTGACCGCACCGGATGGCTGTCGTCGTCAGCGGGATCGGACGGGCGCAGCAAACCCTCCGCCGGACGCTCCGGCTGCGCCGGGGTCAGCAACCACGATGGGAAATCGATCGAGGGCGTCTTTACCGGCGCAACCGATCCCGTGGTAGGCGCGACTTTCTCGGAACGAGAATAGCGTTTCACGACGCCGCTCGATGTCGTGATCTCCTCGAGCTGCAATTCGGAACGTTCGAGGCCCTTGCTGATAAGATCATACCAGGAGGAGGGGCGAACATCCTTCCTGTTGCCGGGCATGCAACCACCGACGATCAGGCGATCGGCCGCGCGCGTCATCGCCACGTAAAGCAGGCGGCGGTATTCATCCTCGGTATCGCCTAGCATCGCCGCCCGTGCGGTGACGAGGGCAGGTGGATCCTCGGCCTTGCGGCCGGCCCAAACCACGATACCGGGGGCGTGCGGACCAGAATTGCCCTGCGGCAGGTTGATGAGCCGTAGCCGCTGCGTATCCGAGGGAGATGTCGTGGTGTCGACCAGGAACACCACGGACGCCTCCAGGCCCTTGGCGCCATGCACGGTCATGACGCGAACTTCGTCGCGCGAGATTTCCATGTCGCGCTTGACCTCGGTATCGGCCGCACGCAGCCACGCCATGAAGCCCTGTAGCGAGGCAGGCGCCTTGCGCTCGTAGCTCAGCGCAAGTTCCAGGAATTCATCGAGCGCATCATTGGCCTCATGCCCGAGCCGGTTCAGGATCCGTGCACGGCCGCCGTCGCCGCCGAGCAGCCAGGAATAGAAGGCAAACGGCGTCGCGTTGACGACGCGTCGCTCGCATTGCTCCAACCGCCAGAGCGCGTCTCTCAGCAGTCCGTCGGTCGCAGCGCGCGCGCTCAGGGCCGCGCGCAACGATCCCTTTCGCTGCCAGGCCAGCTTGAACAGATCGTCGTCGGTAAGACCGAACAGCGGGCTCTTCAATGCCACCGCCAGCGCCAGATCGTCCTGCGGCAACAGCAGCGCGTCCGCCAGGTTCATCAGGTCGATGGCCGCGATGTGCTCCGTCAGTTTGAGTCGGTCGGCGCCGGCGACCGGGACATTGGCGTGCTTCAACGCCTGAATCACCGCATCGAACGCATTGCCGCGCCGGCGTACCAGCACCAGCATGTCGCCGTATCGCAGTGGACGGCGGCTACCTGCGCTGCCGGTCATGGTGCCGCTTTCCACCAGCGATTTGATCTCGGCCTGAATCCGCCGGGCGAGCTTGACTTCGGGACTGGTCACGGCGACGCCGTCGAACGGCGCGCGCCAGCCTTCCATGTCCGGCCTGTCGTCGGCCACGGCCAATTCCCAGAGATCGATCTGGCTCGGGCCTGCGTCTTCCAGCGCATGATGGATCGGGTATCCGTTCTCGACCGCGTGGATACTGCGGAAGATCTCCTGCTCGCGGAAAACGTGGTCGACCGAATGCAGAATCGCCGACCCGGAACGAAACGAATAGTTGAAAGATACCGGATCGAATTTCAGGCCGGCATCTTCGAACTTCTTTTTCAACGCCCGCCGGCGCAGGTCGAACTCGCGGGGAGCTGCCCCCTGAAACGAAAAGATCGACTGTTTCTCGTCGCCGACCGCGAACACGGTGCGCGTCACGCCGTCACGCGCACCCGCGCCGGACGTAAACTCGGAAATGATGTGCGCGACGATGTCCCATTGCCGCGGGCTGGTGTCCTGCGCCTCGTCGATCAGCACATGATCGACGCCGCGATCGAGCTTGTAATGGACCCAGCCGGAGGAGACGCGGTCCAGCATCTCAAGCGTCTTGTCGATCAGATCATCATAATCGAGCAGTCCACGTTCCAGCTTCTCGCGCCGGTAGTTCGCGGCAGAAGCGGTTGCGATATGCAGCAGCGCCTCGGTGCGGTCGCGGGCTGTTAACGCGCGACGGCGTTCGATCAGAGGGGCGATGCGATCAGCCTCGGATTCGACCAGGCGACCAACGACAGGATTGTTGTCGACGAATTTTTTCGTCACCACCGATTTGCGGCGCGTGCGGTCGGTCTCGGTTAGAAACACGCCGAGATATTCTTCGACCTGCGCAGCGCCGGTGAACATCAGTCCTGCACGAAGCCGGGCGGCCTGATCCTGGTCGGTCTTGCTTCCGGTGTCGAGAACACGCGCGATCGCCTCCCATTCGGATCGCGGCAGGTTCGGTCCATCGACGATGTCGCGCTCGATATCCTCAATGCGGTCCTCGGGATCGACACCCAGAGCTGCGGAGGTCTGCCTCGCGGCGGCGTGAGCGCTGCCGGCGGTGTCCGTCCATGCCATGAAATGATCGCGGCTAAGACAGGCCTCGCGCACCACCTCCTTGAAGGTGACGTCGGCGGCACTGGCCATCGCCATCCGGAGCGCCTGGCCGGTCGCGCTGTCGGGGTGGCGCGATGCCTCCAGAAACACCGCGAGATTGGCGCGCTCCATCATCTCGTTCTGGTCGCGGTCGTCGAGCACGGCGAAGCGCGCGGGCACGTTGGCTTCAAACGGAAATTGCTGCAGCAGGCGCGTGCACAGTGCGTGGATGGTCTGCACTTTCAGCCCGCCGGGCGTCTCCAGCGCGCAAGCAAACAGCTGCCGCGCCGATTTCCGCAATTTTGCATTGGGATTGGCAATTCCCGCTTCCTTGATCGCGGCATCCAGCGAAGCATCGTCGAGCGTGACCCAATGTCCCAGCGTCGAGAACACGCGTTCCGCCATATTGGCGGCGGCAGCCTTGGTGAAGGTGATACAGAGGATTTTCTCCGGCGCCACGCCGCCGAGCAGCAGCCGGATCACGCGTTGAACCAGCACATGCGTCTTGCCCGAGCCGGCATTGGCCGACACGAACGAGGACGCCGCCGGATCGGACGCGCGCGCCTGGGTATCGCGCACATTCGGCGGAATGATGCGGGGAGCTTTCACCATTCCTCGATCCCCAATCCGCCGGCCGCGGACCATTCCTTGATCCGGGCAAGATCGTCATAAGCGCCGTAGCGGTTCGACCACATCGACAGGTTCAACGACGTATAGGCCTGGTTCTCGTCCTCGAACTTGCGGATCAGTTTTTCCAGCTCCAGCCGCGCGTAATCCGCCGCTTCGTCCGGCGGCTGCGGCGTATCGTTGTTCCTGATCTTCAGTTCCAGCGAGCGGTGTTCGCCAGGTGGGTTGTTGCCGCTCAGCCTGACATAGGCGAGTTCGGCGACCGACGAATCCGCGCCGATATCCTTGAAACCGCCTTCGCGCAGGATCGCGGCCTCGAGCGTGAGCTGCGGCGACAGCCCCATCCGCACCTGCTTGCCGGTCGGCGGTTGCCCGGTCTTGTAGTCGAGGATCGCGAAGCGGCCGTCGGCGCGCTGCTCGATGCGGTCGGCGCGAGCTGACAGGATGAAGGTTCGTTCGTTGTCGAGCGGAATGCCGATCTCGCCCCGGATCTCGGCGTCGATTCGGTGGATGTGATCGCGGCGCGCCAATTCCCAATCGGCGAACCATGCGGCGATGCGCTGGAACCGCGGCCACCACAGCGCCCGCGCCTCGGGGCGCTCCATCAGTGGCGCAAAAAACTTCTCACCGATGCCGCGCAGCGCGAGCGCAGGTTGGGCTGGCAATGTGTCGGCGAAGGTTTTTGTAAATTCGCCGAGCGCTTCATGGATCGCCGAGCCGCGATCGGCAGCGGACAGTGGCATATCGACGGGATCGAGCGGGTCGAGCCGCAGAATGTATTTCGCGTAGATCGTGTAGGGATCGCGCAGCCAGTCCTCGATCGCCGTCACCGACAATTTCAGCGGGCGCGTCGCGAGTGGCGGCCTTGGCGCGGGCTGCGGGATCGGCTCTATCTTTGTCGGCCGGTCGAGTTCGGCGGCGAAGCGGATATAATCCTCGCCGGTCCGCGTGGCTTGCTTCCAGCGTTCTTCGCCGGCGACGGCCTCCAGCCGGTGCAGGAAGCGCGAGGCCACCGCCGGCGCGCCGCCGACTTTCGCCGAATGGGTCAGGATGACGTCGGTATGGCCGAGCAGTTGCGCGAAGTCATGAGCTGACAGCCCGATGCGCCGCTCCGGCAGATCGAGGCCGAGTTCATGCCGCATCGGCCGGCTCAACCACGGATCGATCCGCGGTGACGGTGGCCACACGCCTTCGACCAGCCCGGCCAGAATCACGCGATCGGATTCGGTCAAGCGTGCTTCGAGCTGGCCATAGATGTGCAGATGCGCGCTCGCCGATTCCGGCCGCCGCACCATGCGGTCGGCGAAGGCGGTCTGGAACAATTCGGGATAATCGGCGAGCTGCACCATCAGCCCGCTGGGTTTCTGTTCGCCCAACAGATCGGCAAACGCCGAGGCCAGCGCTGATCCCTGGGCGCCCTCGAACGCGACGGCGATTTCGGTTTGATCGGATGACAGGGCCATCAACACCTCGCGGTGGCGATGCGCCAGTTCGGCGAAGTCATAGGGCTTCGACGACGCCATGCTTTCCAGCGGCGACAGCGCCTGCTGCAGGGCTGAGATCAACCCGCGCGCCTGTTCGAGCTCGTCATCGCGCAATCTGGCGCGTTGCTCGGACGCGTGGAGCGAGGAGGTCTCGCCGTCTTTCAATTTCCTGAGTTCAGCGCAAAAACGGTCGAAGTCGCGCGCGAGGCCATTGCTGCCGGCTTGCGGCCGCGTGCCGCGCAGCAGGGCCAGTTCCAGCACCTCGATGGCGTGTTTCAACGCACCATGCGCGCCACCCAGGCGGAACAGCGGGTGCTTCATCAGCGCCAGCAAGGTCGGGGGCTCCAGCCCCTTCGCCGCGGCTTGCGCCACCAGCCGCGCAAAGATTCCGGCGGAGGTATCCATCAGCGCGTCACCGCCGGAATCGTCGAATTCGAGATTCCAGCGGCCGAGTGCTGCCATCACGCGCCGCGCCAGCGCACGGTCCGGCGTTACCAGCGCGGCCGATTTGCCGAGATGCCGCGCCTCGCGCATGGCGACCGCGATCGCCAGCGCCTCCATCTCCGGATTGGGCGCCGCGACCACCGCGAGGTTTTTCATGCCGCCGGAAATCTTCGCGGCAATGTCAGGCTGCTCCAGTCGGTCATGCCATTGTTCAGTCGCCGTCGATGGCCGCATCGTCTCGGAGACCAGCACGTCGCGTCCATCAGGCGCAGGCGCGCCCAAAATCTCGATGTCACTGCGCTTGATGCCGAACCGGTCCAACAGGGCATTCATTGCGAATTGCGGATGGTTCGAGGCCGGCGGCGTGGTGAATTTGCCGTGCGCGTCTCTGATGCCGCCGATGGTTTGCCAGGCCGCGTCATCGAGATCGGTATCTAACCCCGGCAGCACCACCGCGCCTTGTTTGAGTTTGGCGACGACGTGCAGGAATTTTGCGGTCGCGGGCATCGAGCCGGTCGAACCCGCCGCGATCACCGGGCCCTTGTGGTGTGCAGTCAGGCGCGTGGCCTCGGCGTCGATCAGAAGGTCGCGCCGCGCCGCCGGTTCGATCCGTCCGATCTCGTGCAAATGCTGCGGCCACGCCTTGCGCGCGATGCGCAGGAATTCCAGCGAATGCTGCCAGTAGCGATCGAGCTGGTCCGGCACCAGTTTGTCGAGCGCATTCCAGTCGACGCCGCGGGTGACCATGTCATCCATCAGCCGCGCCAGATCGCCGGCCAGCGCCAGCGTCGAGGCCGGGCCGCCGACCACCAGCGGTGCGGAGACCGGTGTCTTGGCCCACGCTGCGACGAGATGCGCCAGCGTCAGCCGCCGCTCGAGTTCGCCGAGCCGCGGCGGAATGTCGAGCGGCGCCACGCCACCGAATTGTTCGGAGCCTTCGGCGAACGCCAGTTCGTCCTCGTCGATATCGCCGAGCGCCACGATGCGCGGCAGGATCGCAGCATCCGTCTTCATCTCGTCGAGAAAGATCTCCCGCGCCATCCGGCCGGCGCGCCGGGTCGGCAGATAGAGCGTCGCCTGCGCCAGGTTCAAAGGATTGTTGCGCGCCTCGAAACCATCGACCAGCCGGCCGTCCACCAGTGCGGCGATGACGGTGCGCAGAAGCGGCACGGATACGGGAACGCTGAAAACGCGCATGGGCTGCCTGATTCGAGGTCAGGGCAATATAGGGAGTGATCTCGCAATGGTCATGGGTTCCGGCATTTGCCGGATTCGTAGGGTGGGCAAAGCGTAAGCGTGCCCACCATGCTTATTCGCGCGAAGGGCGCCTTTGCCTACCAACGCCTACTTTGCATGGGGTTGTTTTCGGGATTCTTAGTCGGCAGTCGGGCGGGGTGGTGGGCACGGCGCGAAATGCGCCTTTGCCCACCCTACGAAACGAGCACCTCAGGCCACGCTCTCCAGATACGCCTCTTCCGCGGCCTGCACCGCGTCGGGGGTTCCGACATGCATCCAGACGCCGTCGAGCCGCAGGCCGAACAGCCGCTCCTGCTCATTGGCCCGGTCGAACAATTTCGTCAGCGGGAACTCGCCCGCGGGCGCATCGGCAAACAGCGACGGCGACATGATCGCGGCGCCGGCATAGACGAACGGCACCACCTGATGTTCTCGCCGCTTGCGCAGCGCGCCGTCCGGCAGCATCGAGTAATCGCCGCGGCCGGCATAACCGATGCTGCTGGTGGTCGGCGCCATCAACAGCAGGATATCCATACGATCAGGGTCGAAGGTTTCGGCCAGCCGCGTCAGATTGGGCCGCACGCCGTCGATCCACATGGTGTCGGCGTTGAGATGGAAGAACGGCTCTGTGCCGAGCAAGGGCAGCGCCTTCACGACGGCGCCGCCGGTGCCGAGCACCTGATCGCGTTCGTCGGAGATGGTAATGCGGGGCCGGGTCCGGGACGCCGTATGCTCGATGATCTGGTCGGGCAGATAATGCACATTGACCACGGCTTCGCCGACACCGGCGCCGGCCAGCTTGTCCAGCACGTGATCGAGCAGCGGCTGGCCCATCACGCGCACCAGCGGCTTTGGCATGTGATCGGTCAACGGGCGCATCCGCAGGCCGAGACCGGCGGCGAGGACCATGGCTTTCTTGGGCGTGACGGACATTTCCTGGAGTTCTCGAAACGGATCAGCGCTTCGGATCATATCACGGTGATTCGGCTGATCCAGCGACTGTGAGGCCATAGTCATTGCAGATGACGGCTGTAAGACGACGGGTGTAAGAGGATTTGGGAGCGGCGGGGCTCATGCTTCGGCGGTCTCCGCGCCGCGCTTGCCGGCCGCCTTTTTCTTCTTGTCGCCCTGCTTCAGGAAATTGACGCCGATCTGGTCGCCATTGACCCAGGCCAGTTCGCAGCGGCGGTAGGCCAGTCCCGTGGACGACAGCAGCAGGAAGAATTCCTTCAGATGCAGCCCCTCGACGGAGCCTTCCACCGTCAGCTTGGCGCCGGTCTCGGAGACGTCTTCCATCACGCATTCACGCCGCCAGGTGCCGTCGATGCCCATCATATGCGCCGGATAGCCGCGCTCGAATGTGACGCGATCTCCCTTGCGCCGCTCTGATGTCGCCATCGCCATATTCCCGGATTTGAAACAGCCGCTCGCACGCGCGGAGCATAGCCTTCGCCAGATTAGAGCCGGGGTGGCTAACAAGTGGTAAATCAGGAGCCCGGCGGCGGCACGTTGGCGGCGTACCATTCGCGAAAATCCGCCAGGGCCGGGTGGGCCAATGAACGAGTAAGATAGGTCCAGATCCGGGGCTGGTGACGCAGATATTGCGGCTTGCCATCACGCCGATTGAGCCGCGCGAACGTGCCGAGCAGCCGGGTATTCCGTTGCGCCGACATGATGGCGTAGAGCTCGGCGAACCTGGCCGGATCGAAATTGCTGTCGGCGGCGCGCCGCGCCTTGATGTAGCGGGTCAGCAGCGTCAGCTCGAGCGCCTCGGGCACGTCGATCCGCGCATCCTGCAGCAGCGACACGAGATCATAGGCGGCAGGTCCGAGCACGGCGTCCTGGAAATCGATGATGCCGACCCGCAGGATTCCGGAACGATCATTGAGCCAGATGATGTTGGGGGAATGGAAGTCCCGGATCACCCAGGTCCGCGGCGCGGAAGCCGGCTTCTTCAATAACCCTCGCCACATCGCGACGAATTCGTCGCGCAGCTCCTGGCTTGGCTCGACGCCGCGATCGGGCATGTACCATTCGAGCATCAGCCCCATCTCGACCAGCCACGCTTCGGTGTCGAACACGGGGATGGCGTGGGTCGATTGCAGGGTCAGCAGCAGGATGTCCGGCAGCGGCTCGCGATGCAGCGCCGCCAGCATGTCGGTCGCGGCCTCGTAGCGCTCCACGATCGGCTGCGGCGGATCGCCTTCGACGATACCAGCGTGGCCGAAATCCTCGGTGATCAGGAAACCGGCATCGAGGTCCTGGTGGCGGATCGCCGGCGCCGAGAAGCCGCGCTCGCGCAGGCCGTTGGCGATGGCGACGAACGGCTTGACGTCTTCGGCCAGATGCACGGCGGCGCTGTAGGATCTGCCGTCATAGATCGCCGGGCCGTCTGGCCGCTTCGGCGAATTCATCAGGATGGCGGTGCCGTCCAGATGCAGCCGCGCATAGGAGCGCGTCGAGGCATCGCCCGGCATGCGCTCGCGCTGCGCTCCCATCAAGCCTGAGGTCTCGAGGAACTGGCGCAGCGCCTTGAGCCTTTCGACCTGCGCTGCCGCCTTGCCATAGCCGGTAAATTCGGCGGCGCGCGCATTGGATCCGAGCGCGGGACGATGGCTGAAGGCGATGTCGATGCGGTCGTCCGGCAGCGCGTCGGCTGCGCGCTCCGGCCATTCGATCAGCGCCAGCGCGCCCTCCGGCAGCGGCGACAGCCCGATTTCCTCCAGCTCGCTCGCATCGTTGATGCGATAGAGATCGGCATGAACGATCGGAAACGGCTGGTCATAGCTTTGCGCCAGCGTGAACGTCGGGCTCGGCACCTCCAGCGTCTCGTCGCTGGCGAGGTAGCGGATCATCGCCCGCGCCGCTGATGTCTTGCCGGCGCCGAGATCGCCCGACAGCGTAATCACATCGCCGGGGCCAACCAGCAGCGCAAGATCGGCCATCAGTTGCGCGGTCGCGGTCTCGTTCGCGAGCGCCACCGAGAATGTCGCTGATACGGTCATTCGGCGGCGTTGCGATGGGCGTTCTGGTCGATCGGAAAGTCGCACGTGACCGTCGTGCCCTTGCCGAGTTCCGAATCGACCCGCACCTTGCCGCCGTGCAGTTCGACAAAGGAGCGCACCAGCGACAGGCCAAGCCCCGCGCCGCGGTGCCGCGAGCCGTTGGAATGGCTCTCGAACCAGTCGAACACCTTGTCCTTGACGTCGGGCGGGATGCCCGGACCGGAATCGGTGACGGTGAAGATGACGCGATGCTCGTTGCGCCGCGCGCTGATGCTGACGGTTGCATCATGCGGCGAGAAGCCGACGGCATTGGCGAGCAAATTATAGAGCACCTGCACCACGCGGCGTTCGTCGCCGGTGAAGTCGCCGATGCTGGGATCGATGTCGACCTTGAGTTCGATGCGGTCGGTGGCGAGCCGGTCCTGAATGCCTTCCTTAGCCTGCTCGATGGCTTTGGCGATGTTGACCGGGCCGAGCTCGAGCTTCATGGCGCCGGCGTCGATGGTGGCGAGATCGAGGATGTTGTTGGTCAGCGCCAGCAGCGCATTGGTGGATTTGGTGACGTAATCGAGATACTCGGCCTGCTTGGGCGTCAGCGGACCGGTCGAGGGATCGCTCAGGAAGTGCGCGAAGCCGATGATGGTGGTGAGTGGGGCGCGCAGCTCGTAGGACACGTGGTGGACGAAATCGACCTTCATCTGGTCGGCGGTCTCGAGCGCCTCGTTGCGTTCGCGCAGCGCGCGTTCGACATTCTCGGTGTCGGTGATGTCCTGGAAGGTCAGCATGGTGGCGCCGTCGGGCAGCGGCATCGTCATGCAGGTCAGCACGCTGCCGTCCTTGCGCTCGAGCTTCAGTGCCACCTGCGCCCGGTTGCCGATCGCGGTAATCGCCTCGCGCAGCGCCCGCCACGTCAGGGCGTCGTCGAACAGCGGCTTGCACCAGGATTCCACGGTCTCGATGTGGGGCTGTTCGCGCAGCTGCTCTTCCGACAGCTTCCAGATCTTGGCGAAGGCGGGATTGAACAGTTCCACGCGACCATTGCTGCCGAACACCGCGACCGCCTCGGCGAGGTTGCTGAGCGTCTCGTGCTGTACCCTCGTCAGCCCGTCGAACCGCCGCGCCAGATCGAGGCTTTCCGTGACGTTGTCGAACAGATAGGTGACGCCGCCTTCGAGGTTCGGCGTGGTGACGACGCTGACCGCGCGGCCGTCGGGCAGGAACCAGGTGTAGGTCTCCGGCTCGACCGCGCGATAGGCCTCGTGCAGCTTGGCTTTCCAGGCCCGGAAGTCCGGCTGCTCCGGGAGTTTGCGCGTGGCGCGCAGCCGGTCGAGCACGCTGGAATCGTCGGGCTGGCCGTCGAGGAAGGCCTGATCGAGGCCCCACAGTCGGCGGTAGGATTCGTTGTAGAAGGCAAGCCGGCGCTGGGCGTCGAATACCGCAACCCCCGACGACAATTGGTCGAGAGTGCGGCGATGCGCCTCGACCATCCGCTGCAGCGCGGCGCGCAGCTGGGTCGCCTCGCTGGCGTCGATCGCGATGCCGGCGCTGCCGCCGCCAAGCTTCAAGGCTTGTACGTCATAGATCCGTCGTTCGCCGCTGACGACGATCGGCAGCCGCGCGCTGAAGCTGGAACTGTCGTTCAAGGTCCGGCTCATGTCGGTGCGCTGGTCGGTTTCCAAAAGTTCGAGGTTGCGACGGACGACATCGGCGACGCTGGTTCCTTCGGTCGCCCGCACATAGGCCGTATTGGCGTAGCGCAGATTGCCCTCGGGGCTCTTGGCCCAGATCGGCCAGGGCGCGGCGGCGGCGAAGTCGCGCAGCAGCTCGGTCTCTTCCTGCAGCGTCTTGTAGCGCAGATTGGATTCGGCGAGTTCGCGGCGCAACCCGCCGAGTTCGCGAATCCGAACAACGGCTTGGCCGCCGATGGCGCGGCCCATCGCCTCGATCGCGCGGCCGTTCGAGGTCGAGAGGTTGAGCAGAAAGCCTTCCCCGGCCTCGCGCAACGCATCGACGGCATGGTCCATCTGCAGCGCCGGTTCCGGCGGCAGCCAGGTTCCAAAGGCGAGGATCCGCTGCGGCGAGTTTTGCAACGCTTCCTGCGAGATCAACAGCGCGGTGTCGCCGCTGATCTGGGGCCGGCTGTCGCCCGCGGCCCAGGAGATCAGAACTTGCGGCTCGGCGAACAGCAACGCCCGCAACCGGTCGGCGTGAACCTGCAGATCGGCGATGTCCTGGCGCAGGCGGAGCTCGGTGCGGGTCGCCTTGACGCGGGTGCGCATCAACAGGATCGCCGCCACGACGGTAAAGCCGAGCAGCGACAACGCCGTCGTCAGCACCGCGAATTCCTGGTGATTGAGGTCGAGCCAGGCCGAAATCACCTCGGAGAGCGGCAAATCACCGGCCAAGGCCGGTTCCGATACGATGGATAGAGCAGAGGCGAGCGCAATCATGCCGTGACGTGCCAGTGAGGTGCACGACAGCAGGTTTCGACGCATCGCCGCGACTACGCCCGACATGATTTGCCCCAGAACGCACGACTTCAGGCCCGGCGCTTTACATCAGCCGTGCACGAATCGAGTGAGAGTATCCCCAAGGGGACTCCGCGGGTAAGAGTCCAGACCGTGAACGTGAATCTGGCTGTGCAAAAATGGGCGGATAACCGCTCCCGCTCAAAGCCGACGTTCCGGCTCATCGCTTGCTAGAGCACCTCTTCACCTCGCGCTCGCCGGCACCTTCAATCCGACGGTGCGTCCTGGAAAGCCAGCGGCGTCAAAGTAGCGTGTCAGGCCGACAAACTGCATGTTGACGATGGTGCGCAGGCCGTTGTCGCCTCGCTTCGAGACAACGTCCTGTCGCCACGGCCGGGCGGGCTTCCCGCCGGGAAGTGCTTCGGTAAGCGCGCGGCCGCGCAGCTTGCCGATAGGCGGGAGGGTGACACCCAAAATCTTCTCGAGCGTCGGAGCGATATCGGCGTTGCTGACCGGGGCCGTGTCGTTGAAGCCGGTCTTGAACGCAGGCCCGATGGCCGCCATGAAGTTTCCGGTGTCGGCGCGGCTAAAGCTGCCGTGATGGCCTTGCCCCTGCAAGAGGGTGGTATCGGATACGGTCACGCTGCAAAACAGCGGCTGATCACACCCCGTCGTTTCGGAGCGGAAATTGACGACGATGGCCGGCGTCGGCGTTCGCGCTCCCCCTTTGAGGCCCACTCTGCTCAGCGGCAGGGTTCCCGGAATCGGTCCAAGGTCATCCCGAACGAAGACGCCGCTGGTGTAGTCTTGCGCCAGGAGCGCCTTGACCACCTGCCTCACCAGGGTCTTGGCGTTGTCCTGCGGTAGATAGATGAGATCGTTGCCTCCGTTGGCGCCAACCACGATATCGGGTTTGGCAGGATCGTTGCCGATCGAAGCGCTGGCGCGGCGCGGGTATCTCCCGCTCCTGTAGTCGATGCCAGCGCCTTGAGCGGAGGGCTCATGCAGCGGCAGGCCCACAGCGTGCGCAAGGTCGATGGCAAGAAAGCCGGGTGGCAACTGCCCTTCGGGCACATTGTCGTATTTCAGTTTTGCAGCCGGACTGGTCTTGCTTTGCTTCGACACCGTGCTGAAGCCGTGGTCGGCGGTGATGAAGATGTTGGTGTCGGCCTCGAGCCCAAGTTCTTTGAGCGCAGCGACGATCGCCGCAAGATCGTCGTCGGCCACCTTGATTGCGGCAAGCGAGGTCGGACCGTTGATGCCGGGAACAAGTTCATTGACGCTGTCGCGCTGGGAGTGCTGGGTGCCGTCCGGGTCGGACGACCAATACAGCAGCATGAACGGCTTCTTGTTCTCCTTGAAATGCGGCAACAGCACCTTGGTGACGATGTCGCGATAATATTTCTGCTGCACGATATTGGTAGCCTTGCCGGGATTTTCGCGCTGCGCGCGCCCCGGCGTTTCCAGCGCTAGTCCAGCCTTCTTGAGCATCTCGACGAGATCCGGCCGCAACACGATGCCATCCTTCTTGCCGGTATCGTCGTCGAAGAAAATCGTGGTCTTGCCGTCGAGCTGGGTGAGGTCATGGATCGCCACCGGCCCGACCTTGCCGAGGGCGGCCGTGAAGTAGCCCTTGTCACGCGCCGCCGCCATGATCGAGCGCTCGGCAATGAAATTTCCGCCGTGATGCTGGTTCAGCTCACTCAACACCGCATTGTTCTGGATGAAAGGCGTTATGGTTCCGGCTGCGCTGGCAACCGGAAAGCCTGTGTAGAACACGTTGCCGAAATCTCCGGTGTCGCCGATCAGATGACCGGTCGCGATCACCGAGGCGTTCGAGGTCGTGATGGTCGGATAGACCGAATGACTGTTCGAGAAGTTGACACCTGTGTCCCGTATCCGGGCGAATGTGGGGGCTCGCTCGGGCGTGACAGCCGCAGCTCGAAGACCGTCAGCGACGAACAGGATGACGTTCTGTTGAGCATTGGATGGCAGCGTGCCCGACAGGATTGCGAACACCGCGCAGACGATTGATTTCCCCATGGCGCCCCCCCCCCGGCATTGCGAATTATTGGAGCGCAGTATGAGGGACATCGCCGTTTGCGCCAAGCGCCCTCACGGCCCGGCAAGCTGCCGCGCAACGTACCAATTCAGCCGGAGTTGAAGTGGCTTAACGCCCGGTCGAGCCAAAACCGCCGGCGCCGCGTTCGGTGGTCGATAGCGTGTCGACCTGGACCAGTTGCGCCTGCGTGACCGGCGCGATCACCATCTGCGCGATGCGCTCGCCGCGCCGGATCGGGAATGGCGTCTCGCCATGGTTGATCAGGATCACGTTGATCTCGCCGCGATAATCCGCATCCACCGTGCCGGGCGTATTGAGGACGGTGACGCCGTGCTTTGCCGCCAGCCCAGAGCGCGGCCGCACCTGCGCCTCGAATCCCCTGGGCAATGCGATGGCAAGGCCGGTGGGCACCATCGCATATTTGCCCGGCGACAGGATCAACGGTGTTTCCGCCGGCACCGCCGCCAGCAGATCCAGCCCCGCGGCGTCCGCGCTCTGATAGGCCGGCAGCGCCAGGCCCTCCGCGTGCGGCAATTGCATGATGTCGACCTTGACCGTTGCGCTCACGAATTCTTCTCCAGTGATTTTGCGATCCGCGCCACCAGTTCGGTCGCGACCTGTTCTTTCGTCATGACCGGCCACGAGTCCACTTGTATTTCGTCGTCGCCGACTTTGGCGCCGTCCCGCGTCAGCAGGTGCACGGTGTTGCGGTCGCCGCCCATCACGCCGGTTGCCGGCGACACGTCATTGGCGACGATCCAGTCACAGCCCTTGCGCGCGATCTTGGCTTTGGCATTTTCGATCAGATGCTCGGTCTCGGCGGCGAAGCCGATCACCAGCGGCGGGCGCTTGTCCTTCATTTTTGAAATCGTGGCCAGGATGTCGGGATTTTCGACCAGCTGTAGCGGCGGCATGCCGGCCGATGTCTTCTTCAACTTCTGTTCGCCTTCATTGGCGACGCGCCAGTCGGCCACGGCAGCGGCGAAGATCGCGATATCCGCCGGCAGTGCGGCCTCGACCCGATGCAGCATGTCGCGCGCCGATTCCACCCGGATCACCGTCACGCCTGCGGGATCGCGCAAGTCCACCGGGCCGGACACCAGCGTCACGTCGGCGCCCGCGGCTCGCGCCGCGGCGGCGATCGCAAACCCCTGCTTGCCCGACGAGCGGTTGGCGATATAGCGCACCGGGTCGATCGGCTCATGGGTCGGGCCCGCTGTTATCAGCACGCGTTTTCCCAACAGCGGACGCGGGCGCGGCGGACGCAAAATGTCGACTGCGGCAGCGGCAATTTCCACCGCCTCAGACATCCGTCCGACGCCGGCCTCGTTGGTTTCGGCCATCTCGCCGGCATTGGGGCCGATCATGGTGACCCCGTCGCGGCGAAGCTGCAGCACGTTACGGCGGGTGGCGGCGTTGTTCCACATCAAGGGGTTCATCGCCGGTGCCAGCAGGATCGGCTTGTCGGCAGCCAGCAGGATGGCGCTGGCGAGATCGTTGGCATGGCCATGCGCCATCTTCGCCATCAGGTCGGCCGTCGCCGGCGCAACCACGATCAGATCGCATTCACGCGCCAGACGGATGTGACCGGCGTCGAATTCGCTGCCGGGGTCGAACAGGTCCGTATAGACGCGCTCATGCGACAGCGCGCTCGCGGACAGCGGCGTGACGAATTGCTGCGCCGCCTTGGTCAGCACGCAGCGGACCTCGATGCGCCGCTCCTTCAGCCGCCGGATCAGTTCGAGGGATTTGAAGGCGGCGATGCCGCCACCGATGATCAAGGTGACGCTGGCCTGGTTGGCCGCATCGGCGATCGCCGGCGCGCGCGCGGAGGCATCCGCGGGCGGCGCCACGAAGCCAGACGTCGAGGCAGGAAACTCGGGGCGGCCTTGGATCAGCTCGCCCAGGATGACCCGGACTTCTTCCTCCACGGAGCGGCCGTTGCCGGCCGATCGCAGCCGCAAATAGGCCTTTACGGCGTCGTCGAGCTTTCGGATGGTGAGGCTGGCCATGGGTGGCTCCAGGCAGGCATGATCTCAATGCTAGCATAAGGTGCATGCATTGCAATCACATTTGCCGGACGGCCACCAGAATCCCGATGAAGGTCGCCACGATGATCCAGAGCGCCACGGTGCGCCAGCGGCTCTTGCGCCCCTCGGCCCGGCCCAGCGCCGCAATCGTCTCCGGCGACAATGTGACGCCCTCCCGGGTCATCTTCTCCAGCTGCTCCAGCACCGCCACCGAACGCGTGGCGATGGCCGGCAGGCCCGTCAGCACGCGGCCAAGATCGCCCGCGCCGGACACCGCGCCCTGAATGCGCCCTATCGGTCCGAGATTGCGTTCGATCCATTCGCGTACCACGGGATCGGCGACCTTCCAGATATCGAGCTTGGGGTCGAAGCCGCGCGCCACGCCCTCGACCACCACCATGGTCTTTTGCAGCAGGATCAGTTCGGGGCGGGTCTGCATGTCGAACAGCCCGGTGACCTCGAGCAGCAAGGTCAACAGCTTCGCCATCGAGATGTCTTCGGCGATGCGGTTATGGATCGGCTCGCCGATCGCGCGGATCGCTTGCGCGAAATTCTCGACCGAGTGGTGGCCGGGCACATAGCCGGCCTCGAAATGCACCTCGGCGACGCGGCGATAGTCGCGCGTGATGAAGCCCAGAAGAATTTCGGCGAGGAAGCGCCGCTCTTTCGGCCCAAGCCGGCCCATGATGCCGAAATCGACGGCGACCAGCCGGCCGGCCTCATCGAGGAACAGATTGCCGGGATGCATGTCGGCATGGAAGAAGCCGTCGCGCAGCGCGTGGCGCAGGAAACTCTGGATCACCTTGCGCCCGAGATCGGGCAGGTCGACCTGCGACTGTTCGAGGCGCGCGTGGTCGTTGAGCGCGATGCCGTCGATCCACTCCATCGTCAGTACGTTGTGGGTGGTGCGGTCCCAATCCACCGCCGGCACGCGGAAATCCGGATCGTCGCGCGTGTTCTCCGCCATCTCGGACATCGCCGCCGCTTCCAGCCGCAGATCCATCTCCATCGCGACCGAGCGCGACATCGTGTTGATGACCTCGATCAGCCGCAGCCGGCGCGCTTCAGCCGAATGCGCTTCGGCATTGTGCGCGACAAAGAAGAAATCGGAGAGGTCGCGGCGGAAGCGTGCGGCGACGTTGGGGCGCAGCACCTTGACGGCAACGGCCTTGCGCGCGCCGTCGCGCTCGACTTCACCGCGATGCACCTGTGCGATAGAAGCAGCGGCAACCGACGGCCCGAGGCTCGCAAACGCCTGCGCCACAGGGCGTTCCAGCGATGTCGCGATGACGGCCTCAGCCTCGCTCTGTGAAAACGGCGGCAGCCGGTCCTGCAAGGCTTCCAGATCGCGCGCCATCGCAACGCCGACCACGTCGGGCCGCGTCGCCAGGAATTGTCCGAGCTTGAGATAGGCGGGGCCAAGCCGGGTCAGCGCCCGCGACAGCCGTGGGCCGGATTTGGCGCCGGGCCGCTCGATGATCCGCGCCAGCTTGAGCGCAAGTTGCCCGGGCGGCGGCACCAGGCTCGGATCGACAACGCCGAACACGCCCTCGCGTGCGAACACAAAGCCGGCGCGGACAAGCCGCGCGATGTGGGTCGCCGCAGAAATCACAAACGCCAGCCCGAATGCAGCGCCACGATACCGCCGGAGAGGCTTTCCCATTTCACCCGTGAGAAGCCGGCGGCGCTGATCATCTCGGCAAAGGCGTTGGGCCTCGGAAATTTCCGGATCGATTCGACGAGGTATTGGTAGGAGTCGGCGTCGCCGGTCACGGCGCGGCCGAGCGGCGGGATCACCTTGAACGAGAAGAAGTCATAGAGCCGGTCGAGCCCGGGCACATCGACGGTGGAGAATTCCAGGCACAGGAATCGGCTTCCGGGCTTCAGCACGCGGTAGGCTTCCTTCAGCGCGGCATCGATCCGCGGCACGTTGCGGATGCCGAACGCGATCGTATAGGCGTCGAACGCGCGATCCGGGAATTCCAGCGCCTCGGCATTGCCCTCGACGAACGAAACCTGCTGGTCGAGATGCTGCGCCAATGCACGGTTGCGGCCGACGCCGAGCATCTCGGTATTGATGTCGCAGACCGTGGCGCGGAAGCCGGTGCCTGCCGCCTTGGCGGCGCGGAACGCGATATCGCCGGTGCCACCGGCAACATCCAGCAGCGCGAACGGCGCATCGCCCTTTGGCGGATTGAGCTTGTTGATCATGATGTCCTTCCAGGCCCGGTGCAGGCCGCCAGACATCAGATCGTTCATCAAATCATAGCGCGACGCCACGCTGTGAAACACGTCATTCACCAGCGTCTGCTTGTCCCCAAGGGGGACGTCCCTGAAGCCAAAATGCGTCGTTTGGTCCGGCCGATCCATCAACTTATCTCCATGGCCTGACCATAGCGCGCCCGCCGCAATGGCGCTATCACGTCACCTTCATAAGGTGAATACCTGCATGCCTGAATTACCCGAAGTTGAGACCGTCCGCCGCGGCCTGCAACCCGCCATGGAGGGGTCAAAAATCGTCAAGGCGGAAGCCCGGCGGAAAGATCTGCGGTTTCCCTTTCAAAAAGACTTTATCGCGCGGCTGGAGGGCCAGACCGTGACCGGCCTTGGCCGCCGCGCCAAATATCTGATGGCGGACCTGACCTCGGGCGACGTGCTGCTGATGCATCTGGGCATGTCGGGCTCGTTTCGCGTGCTGGAAAACGCTGCCAACAGCACAGGCGAGAACACACCGGGCCAATTCCATCTGCCGCGCAGCGAAGACCGCGCCCATGATCACGTCGTGTTCCACATGTCATCGGGCGCCTCTGTCGTGTTCAACGATCCGCGCCGCTTCGGTTACATGAAGATCATCGCCCGCAACGCGCTGGAGGAGGAGCCGCTGCTGAAAGGGCTCGGTCCCGAACCGCTCGGCAATGAATTTGACGCGACGATGCTGGCGCAATCCTGCCACAACAAGAAAACCAGCCTGAAGGCCGCCTTGCTCGACCAGCGCGTGGTGGCGGGACTTGGCAACATCTATGTCTGCGAAGCGCTCTATCGCGCGCATCTGTCGCCGCGCCGGCTGGCTGCGACCCTGGCGACGAAGAAGGCCGAGCCGACGGATCATGCCAAGCGTCTGGTGGGCTCGATCCACGATGTCTTGAACCAGGCGATCAAGGCCGGCGGTTCCTCGATCAGCGACCATCGCCAGACCTCAGGCGAACTCGGATATTTCCAGCACTCGTTCCAGGTCTATGACCGCGAGGGCGAGAAATGCCAGACCGCGCGCTGCGGCGGCGTCGTGCGGCGCTTCGTCCAGAACGGCCGCTCGACCTTCTGGTGCCCGAAATGCCAGAAGTAATCACGAACGTCCACGTCGCGGCATCGACATCATGAACACCCCGACGATCCAGACCTCGCGACTGATCCTGCGACCGCTCGCGCTATACGACGCGCCGGCGATCCAGCGCCATTTCAACAACTGGAACATTATCCGGAATCTCGCATCCGTCGTGCCCTGGCCATATCCGGACGACGGCGCGGAAAGCTTTGTCAGGGCTCAGCTGGAAGCAATCGCCGCGGGCGAAGAACTCTATCATTGGGTCCTGGTATTGCGAGCGGGCGACGGCGAGGCCATCGGCAACATCCACTTTCGACCGTCGGCGGACAGCCCGAAAGGCAACCGGGGATTCTGGCTCGCCGAGCCCTATTGGAATCGCGGGCTGATGACCGAGGCCATCTCGGCCATAAACGATTTTGCCTTCAACACGCTCGCTATCGAGCAGTTCTACGTTTGCAACGTGGTTTCCAATGAAGCGTCCCGCCGCGTCAAGCAAAAGACCGGCGCCGAGTTCGTTGGCTACATCGAACTCGCGCATCACAACGGCCAGTCGAAATCGGAAAAATGGCGCGTGACGCGCGAAAACTGGCTGCGCCTGGCTCCAACGAAACGGGAAACACCATGACCAGCAACTGGCGGGATCGCGCGGCCACTACTTTTCAATGTCAGAAGCAGCCGGCGACTTCCAGCCGCGGCATGGTGGTGAGCAATCATCCGCTGGCTTCGAGCGCGGGCGCCGAGATGCTGGCGGCCGGAGGCAACGCCATCGATGCGGCGATCGCGACGCTGTTCACACTGACGGTGGTCGAGCCGATGATGGTCGGCATCATCGGCGGCGGCATGGCACATATTCGCCTCGCCGACGGCAGCCATCGCTTCATCGACGGCCAGAGCACCGTGCCGCTGTCGGTCCGTCCCGACACTTACAAATCAAAACCGGGTTCGGCGCATGACGTGTTCGACACCGTCGGCGATGAAAATCTCAATGGCCCGAAAGCGGTCGCGACGCCGGGATCGCTGAAAGCCTGGTGCGAGACGCTGCAAAGGTTCGGCACCATGAGCCTTGCCGACGTGATGCAGCCCGCGATCAAGCACGCCTCGCGCGGCTATGCCGCGACGCCCTATCTGCACGAATGCATCAGCGATAGCGCGACTGACATGCTGAAGGACAAGGCGATCTCGGCGGTCTTTCTGCCCAAGGGGACGCCGCTGAAGGCCGGCGAGCGCGTGGTACAGTCGGAATATGCGCAGACGCTGACCCACATTTCGCAGCACGGCGCGGCGGCGCTGTACCAGGGACCGCTCGGCGATATCCTGGTCGACTATATGAAAGCGCATGGCGGCTTCATCAGCCGCGAAGACCTCACCGTCTACAGGACCGTCGAGCGCCAGCCGATCCGCGCCGATTATCGCGGCTGGGAAATTCAGGGACCGCCGCCGCCCGCGGCCTCCGGCGTGCACATCGCCCAGATGCTCAACATTCTCGAAGGCTACGATATCGCCAGGCTCGGCTTCGGCTCTGCGGAGACGATTCACTATCTCGCCGAAGTGCTGAAGATCGCTTTTGCCGATCGCGCGGCCGCCAGCGGCGATCCTGACTTCATCAACGTGCCGGTGGAGCGGCTGACGTCGAAGGCCTATGCCGGGGAACGCCGCCGCGCGATCGATCCCGGCCGCGCGCAGCAAAGGGGCGCCGGCGTCGCGCAGCTCGAAGGCGCGCACACCACGCATATGACGGCGGCGGATGCGTTTGGAAACGTGGTCGCGACCACGCAGACCATCAACAATCTGTTCGGCGCCAAGATCATGATCCCCGGTCTCGGCACCGTCCCGAACAACTACATGAACCTCTACGATCCCCGGCCCGGCCATGCGCTGTCACTGGCGCCCGGCAAGCGCGTCACCACCTCGATGTCGCCAATGATGGCGCTGCGCGACGGCAAGCTGGTCTATGCGCTCGGCCTGCCCGGTGGAAAGCGGATCTTTCCGAGCGCGATGCAGGCGCTGATCAATCTGATCGACCATGGCATGAGCCTGCAGGAAGCCGTCGAGGCGCCGCGGGTCTGGACCGAGGGCAATGCGCTGGAAGTCGAATCGGCGGTGCCGGAAAGCGTTCGCGCCAAACTCACATCGATGGGCCACCGAGTGCAGGCGGTGCCGACGGTGGCCGGTGGCATGAACGCCATTCAATTCCACGACGACGGTCGGATGTCGGGCGCAGCCTGCTGGCGCGCCGACGGCACACCGATCGGCATCGCAGGCGGGCTTGCGCGCGCCGGCGTGAGGTTCGGGCTGGCCTAGCAAATCGGTGGACGCAATTTCTCGGATTCGAAGATTGCCGCACTTTCGTTGTGGTTGAAAATAGCGCAAATATTTTCGTGCGATTCCGTCGATGCGGCGGGAATTGCGTACTAGTACGGGCCGCCTGTTTCTCCATTCTTCATGGTTAATGCCCACCCTGATGCGCTGCCGGTAGCTATCGGTCTGCACAAAGGGGCTTCGCCATGGCAATTCTGAATCTGAATATTCGTGGGCGTTTGATCCTGGGCTTCAGCGTGATCTGCGCATTGCTTGCATGCGTGGTCGTCATCACCATCGTCAAGGTTGGCAACGTCAACGAATCCACCGAGCGGACCGTCAATCTTCGCGTGCCGACAGCGATGGCCGCAAATGACGTGGTGGCCGGAGTTTACGCCTCGCTCGCTTCGCTGCGCGGCTGGCTGATCACCGGCAACGACACATTCAAGGCCGAGCGCGTGTTGCTCTGGAAGGACATTCAGCGCCATGGCGCGGAGATGGATAACCTCTCAACGCGTTGGACCTCGGAACAGAACAAGTCGGACTGGAGACAGGCCAAGCCGTTGCTCGACGAGTTGCGCAATGCGCAGGACAAGGCCGAAGCAATTGCCCACACCATCGACGAGCAACCCGCAGCAAAGATTCTCGCCACCGAGGCCGCGCCGCTGGCGAAACTCATGCTGCAAAAGGCGACGTCGATCATCGACGAGGAGGGCGGCATTGCCTCGACGGATGCGCGCAAGAGCCTGCTGATCGGTTTTGCAGACATGCGCGGCAGCATGGCGATGGCGATCGGCGCGATCCGCGCCTATCTGCTGACCGCGGACATGGCCTTCAAGAAGGAGTTTGAGGATCTCTGGGCGCTCAACCAGACAAAGTTCGAGGCGCTCTCGAAGCGACGCGCGGAAATGACAAGCGAGCAGCAGAAGGCGTTCGACGCGCTGGTCGATGCCCGTGCCAAATTCGCGCCGATGCCGCAGAAGATGTTCGAGATCCGCGCCTCGGACCGCTGGAACATGGCGCAGTGGTTCCTGACCAACGAGGCGGCCCCCCGCGCCAACAAACTGCTCGATATTTTCGCGGGAACAAAGGGCGCCGCCGGATCGCGTTCCGGCGGGATGGTTGCGCGCCAGCAAGACAATCTGAAGCGCGACGGCGCGGCGGTTCTCGCTGAAACCAGTTTCCTGATGACGCTGCTCTGGGTGCTGCTCGGTGTCGGCATCGGCGTTGCGGCGACTGTCGTGTATCTGACCAACCGTTCGATCGTGCCGCCGATTCTGAAGATGGTCGGCGCCATGGGCCAGCTTGCCGGCGGCGATCATTCGGTCACGATCCCGGCGACCGACAAGAAGGACGAAATCGGCCTGATGGCGCGGGCGGTCCTGATCTTCAAGGAGAACATGATCAAGGCAAAGGAGCTCGCCGAAAAGGAAGCCGAAGCCATCAGCGCGCGCGTGGCGCGGGCGGCGCGGGTCAATGAACTGACGCAGACGTTCGACGCCAACATATCGACCGTGTTGAGATCGGTGGCGTCGGCGTCGACCGAACTGCAGGCGACCGCGTCGTCGATGACGGCGACGGCTGAGGAGACCAGCAACCAGGCGACCGCGGTGGCAGCTGCGACCGAGGAGGCTTCGACGAACGTGCAAACCGTCGCGGCTGCGTCGGAGGAGCTGGCCAGTTCCGTTACCGAGATCAGCCGTCAGGTGGCGCAGTCGGCCTCGATCGCGCAGAAGGCCGTGGGTGAGGCCGATCGCACCAATGCGACGGTGCAGGGTCTGTTCAAGGACGCTGCCAGTATCGGCGACGTCGTCAAGCTGATCAGCGAAATCGCCAGCCAGACCAATCTGCTGGCGCTCAATGCGACGATCGAGGCGGCGCGTGCCGGTGAGGCCGGCCGTGGTTTTGCCGTGGTGGCATCCGAGGTCAAGAGTCTGGCTGAACAAACCGCCAAGGCGACCGACCAGATCGACGCTCAGGTTTCGTCGATCCAGGCTTCATCCAGCGAGGCCGTCGCTGCCATCAAGGGGATCTCCGCGACCATCAACGAAATGAGCGAGATCGCCTCCGCGATTGCGGGTGCCGTGGAAGAACAGGGCTCGGCAACCCAGGAGATCGCCCGCAACGTACAGCAGGCTGCACTCGGCACCGGCGAAATCTCGTCGAACGTGAGTGGCGTTCAGCAAGCCGCCGGCGACACCGGTGCCGCCGCGCATCAGGTGCTGCAGGCGTCCAGCGAATTATCGCGGCAGTCCGAGACGATGCGAAGCCACGTCGAAACTTTCCTCAGCAACATCAAGGCGGCCTGATACGCACTGACGTCGTCAGTCTACTTCCGCACGCAGATCACGCGCACTACGGATGCTTTTGCGTCCGGTGATCCGTTGGCGCCGGTGACGCCATTGGCCTTGAGGAAATCGCGCACGGCATCCGATGTCACCAGCACCGCCTGTGCGGCGCCGTTCGCCGGACCTGCGACGACCACCGGCTTCAGCAGCGCGATGCCGGCGAATTTGCCGTCGCCGTCGAGCGCGGCCGCGCCGGAAAAGCCGAGCGCGGGCGGCGGCGACAACGCAACGTCGCTGCTGCCGCCAAGCTGCGCGACCGAAGCCTTGACGCTGCTGACCGCGCCGCCGCCTCCCTGGTTCTGCGGATCGGCAATGCCGGTCAGGTCGAGCGCCGTCTTCGAGGCCGGGCTCGCGAGGTTGAGCGGCTTCAGTCCGCGCGCGCCATAGATCCGCAGCAAAGCGAGATCATGCTCCTTGTCCTCGGCCACACGGTCGGCATTGCCGAAGCCGGCGATCGCGATCGCGACGCAGCCGTCGGTGATCTGGCGGTCGGTGATGATCGCGCCGTCGTCGCTGACCACGACGCCGGTGCCATATTCCACGGTCTTGCGCGGCGGGGGGCCTGCGACCTGCGGGCCGGTTGGAAACGCGTTGAATGCGCTCGACATTGCGATCACCACCGGCTCCACGGTGTTTTCCGTGGCCTGATCGTAGAGGATGGTGAGGATGCGGATTTCATCGCCCTTGAAGGTGCCGCGCACATAGAACTTCTTCAGGCCTTGCAGGCCGGAGAGCACGAAGAAGTCCGGCTTCACCACCGTGTAGTCGATCTTGCGCTGGGCTTCCTTCTTTTCCAGCTCGGCGAGCTTCGCCGTGGTGGGGCTCGCTTCCTTGCGCCGTGCCAGTTGAATCTGGATGGTTCCGGTCGGCGAGGTCCATTTGGTGCCGTTGGCATCGCTGGCCTGCTGCGGCACCAGCTTCGAGGGAATGCCGAGCCGCACGCCGGTGAGGGGATCGGTGACGATCTTCCAGCCGACATTCTCCTGCCGCTTCCTGGCGGTGTCGGCGAGGACGCCGCGCTCCTGCGGATTGAGTACGCCGGTTTCCTTACCGTTGCGGCTCTTCTGGAATTCCTTGATTGCCTTGACCATGCGCTCGCTGACGTCACCGGTGATCGCGCCATTGTACTGGCCAACCCAGGCGAGGTCGGATTGCAGCGCCAGCCGTTCGGCCTGCGACATCGCGTTGGCGGTCTCCTCGGGCTTCTGCAGCGCGGGGCGGATCGGCACCGTCGTGACCGGCTTCGGCTTGGCGCCGGCCGTGGAGGGCGGCGTCAACTGGGCCTGAGCTGACGATCCCAGGCTCGCGAAAATGGCGGCCGAGACCATCAATGTTGCTGAAAACACCGATCTCATGACAAATCCCAGGGAAGACTGAGGGAATCGGGAGGGAATATTGGAGCGATCATTGACCTCGGGTCAATTAAGCACATCTGCTTGGTCAGCAACAACAGCGCCCCGGTTCACGGGACTGATTGAGGTCCTCATCCTGAGGAGGCCGCGAAGCGGCCGTCTCGAAGGATGAAGGCCCGACTGGGGCCACATGGTTCGAGACGCGCGAAGACGCGCTCCTCACCATGAGGGTTCTAAAGACGTGACGTGGAAGGATTCAACGCGACCATGCTGACCGCCGAAGAACTCGAACGCTATGCCCGCCACATCGTGCTGCGCGAAGTCGGCGGCCCCGGCCAGACCGCGCTGAAGGAGGCGTCCGTGCTGGTGATCGGCGCCGGCGGTCTCGGCGCCCCGGTCCTGATGTATCTCGCCGCCGCCGGCATCGGCACGCTCGGCGTGGTCGATGACGATATTGTCTCGCTGTCCAATTTGCAGCGCCAGATCATCCATACCACGCCCGATATCGGCAAGCGCAAGGTCGACAGTGCCGCGCAGCAGATCGACGCGCTCAACCCGCATGTCAACTTCGAGGCGCATGCGGTGCGGCTTGATGCCGGCAACGCGATGTCGCTGATCGGCGGCTATGATCTGGTGCTCGACGGGTCAGATAATTTCGAAACCCGCTATCTGGTTTCCGACGCCTGCTTCCTCGCGGCCAAGCCGCTGATCACGGCGGCGCTCGGCCAGTTCGACGGATCGCTGACCACGATCCGCGCCCATGAACGGGGCGCTGACGGCGAGTTCAATCCGACCTATCGCTGTCTGTTTCCGGAGGCGCCGCCGCCGGGCACGGTGCCGGCCTGCGCCGAGGCCGGCGTGATGGGGGCGCTTGCGGGCATGCTGGGCTCGATGATGGCGCTGGAAGCGATTCGCGAAATCGTCGGCTTCGGCGACAGCCTGGTCGGACGGCTGGTGATGGTCGATGCCCGCGCGATGCGATTCGAAACCCTGCGCTACCGGCGTGATCCGGCGAACCCGCTCAATGGCGATGCGCCCACGATCACTGATCTAAGTGCGCATAGGTGAGGACTGGCCGACGTCCGTCCTAAAGCGTTTTCCAGCGAAGTGGATCCCGGTTCGCGTTAAGAAAACGCGTCAAAACAAAATATAGAGCCCCGTTCCGATTCAATCGGAACGGAAAAGGCTCTAGTCGATGTCGGCAATCTGCTTCTCGAAGTCAGACGCGTTTGATTTATCCGTCATGACCTGCGGGCAACGGAAGCAGGCCGCTTTGCCTTCCTGACGGAACCAGCGGCAGGTGGGGCGAATCTCGCAGGCGGGAAGCGCGTTCACGACAGCGGGGACGCCTTCAACGATCCGTTTGGCCAAGCTGCAGGTGTTACCCTTGAAATGCTTGCAGCCGCCGCCGGCGCAGGGCGCCGCGATGCGAAAGAGTTCGGTGGGCTTGGCATCTCCCGCAAGGGCAAGGACCTGCTCGGAGATTGGCACGGTCTCGGTGAGATATCCGACCCGGTGCTGCTCCGGCGTGCCGGTGATGACGCCGAAGATTCGGGCGCCTTCATCGGTCGCCTGCGAACTCGGGCAGTCGATCTGTTTCTTTGAATCCTTGGACATGAAACCCTCTATCTCGCTGCGCGTGCCGGGTGAGCTGCGTCTATCTTGGAATGAAAAGTCATCCGGGACGGCGTCCGACGCACGACGCGCCGAACGCCATCTCGTTTCTTGATCGATTCAGAACTGGTACGTCTTTGTGGGCACCGGCATCGTCGGCATCGGAAATTTGCCGAAGATGGTGATATCTTTGATGATATCGCCCAGCGATCCGCGGTTGATTAGTGCCGCTCTGAAACCGGCTGCGACGATTTCAAGCTGCTCCGGGGTGAGCTGGACCGGTGCTTCGAGCGCGGGCTTCGCAGGCTCGACTGCGTTAATGTCGGACTTCTTCATCTGTCTTCTCCTGTTGCGAGACGAAGGGGCCATCCGCTTCGGCTGCTACAGGAGGCTAGGGACAGAGTGGATGAGTTACCGTGATTTTGCTCACGGAACCCTCGCGCGCCGGCGAGTGGGGGCGCGAGGAACTCGTGCGGTTGCGTTCAGGCCCGCTTCTTCTCGCTGTCCAGATGGGCCATTTGCTCCGCCGCATAACGCGTGCCGGCGGCTGCATCCGGCGGGAATGCCTTCGCGAGCTTGGCCAGATGCGTCGCGGGAAGCCTCACATCGAGCGCGCCAAGCGCCTCCGTCAGACGGTCGCGGCGGCGGGCGCCGACCAGCGGCACGATATCGGTGCCCTGCGCCGCGACCCAGGCAATCGCGACCTGCGCCACCGATACGCCGAGTTCGGCGGCGACCGCGCGCAGCGGCTCGACCAGCGCCAGATTGGCGTCGAGATTGGCGCCCTGGAAGCGTGGGCCCATCTGGCGGAAATCCTGCTGGCCGGAAGTGTTCTTCGACCAGTGTCCGCTGATCAGGCCACGCGACAGCACGCCATAGGCGGTGACGCCGATACCGAGTTCGCGGCAGGTCGGCAGGATTTCGTCCTCGATGCCGCGCGAGATCAGCGAATATTCGATCTGCAGATCGGCGATCGGATGCACGGCATGGGCGCGACGGATGGTGTCGGAGCCGACTTCGGACAGGCCGATATGCCTGACATAGCCAGCCTTGATCATGTCGGCGATCGCACCGATCGTGTCCTCGATCGGTACCGCCGGATCGAGCCGCGCCAGCCGGTAGATGTCGATGTGATCGGCGCCGAGCCGCTGCAGCGAATAGGCGATGAAATTCTTCACCGCCGCGGGGCGGCCGTCCATTCCGATAAAGCCGCGCGCGGGATCGCGCAACGCGCCGAACTTGACGCTGATCTGCAGATTGTCGCGGCTGCTGCCGGCGAGCGCCTCGCGGATCAGCAATTCGTTGTGGCCCATGCCATAGAAATCGCCGGTGTCGAGCAGGGTGATGCCGGCGTCGAGCGCGGCATGAATGGTGGCGATGCTCTCGCCGCGGTCGGCCGGACCATAAAAGTCCGACATGCCCATGCAGCCGAGACCGATGGCGGCGACGTTGGGGCCGGTTTTGCCGAGTTTGCGTTGTTCCATGGTGGCTCTCCTCGTGTTGGCGGCCGGGATTCCCGCGCCGGGTTGACGAGGCTGGTATGGCCGATCGCGATTACAGCGATAAGCTGGACAATGCTAAATAGCTTGTTCAGTATACCGAACAATGCAGGATTTTGACCTCCGCGATCTCGATGCCTTCGTCGCCGTGGCACGCACCCGGAATTTCCGGCGCGCCGCGATCGAGCAGCGCGTCTCCGTCTCGAGTCTCAGCCAGCGGCTGCGCGACATGGAGGAGCGGCTTGGCGTCCGCCTGATGAACCGCACCACCCGCAGCGTTGCATTGACCGAAGCCGGCGAGCTGCTGCTGGCCCGGGTCGGGCCGGCGATGTCGGATGTCGGCGACGCGCTGGATCAGGTGCGCGGTCTGCGCGGCGTGCCTTCCGGCCGCTTGCGGATCAATGCGCCGCCGCCGGCGATCGACCTCGTGCTGGCCCCGATGGTCGCGCCGTTTCTTGCAAAGTATCCGCAGATCGAACTGGAGATCGTCGGCGAGAGTGCATTCGTCGATATCGTCGCCGGCGGTTTCGACGCCGGCGTGCGCTACGGCGAGCATCTGGCACAGGACATGATTGCGGTTTCGCTCGGGGCGCCGCAGCGCTACGCGGTGGTGGCATCGAAGGAATATGTGGCGCGACACGGCAAGCCGATGCAGCCGAAGGATCTGCTCGATCACGCCTGCATCCGCACCCGCTTCGGCAGCGGCGCCATGCTGGATTGGGAATTCGAGAAGGCGGGACGTGTCGTGGTGGTTTCGCCGCCGGCAAAACTGGTTGCGACCTATCTCGGCCTCGCGCTGCGCGCCGTCCATGATGGGATCGGCTTCTGGTTGACGTTTGAAGGTTATGTACGCTTTGGCATCAAATCTGGTGCACTGGTCAGCGTGCTCGACGACTGGTGCGCGCCGTTTCCCGGACCGTTTCTGTACTACCCGAGCCGCCGCCAGCCGCCGCCGGCGCTAGGCGCATTCGTCTCGTTTGTCGGGGAATGGCGCAAGCGCGAGAGACGGAAGGGAAAGACGGCGTAGCTTCCGCTGGAGAGAGTTACATACTTTGCAAGTACAAGTCCGGCGGACCGGCCATGAGGCCTGATCCGCCGCACTCGTATGGGCCAAGGCGTGAAAGCGACTGATCCGCTCAAGGCACTCTTGCTTACTTCTTGAGGCTGGCGAACATCATCCGAACCTCGAGGATCTGTTCATACTGCTCCTTGGTCACCTGAACCCGGTCCTTGCCACCGGACACGGCGTTGAGTTCCTGGTCGGAAAGCGCATCGATCTGAGCGTTCTGAGCGTTCTGGGTATTCATGGCAGTTCTCCATCTGGCAGGTGAGCGCGACCACCGCGTTCGTTTCCTGTGATTTGGAGAATGCCTGAGACCGGAGCGGATCGCTGTTCCGCAGGTGACAGGCTGAAATGGCGTGTCCGGTGAGCAAAGCGCCGGGCTATGCCTGCGGCCACTTCAATACCTGCGGCTCGCGCAGGTCGTTGTAGCCGATCACGATAGCGGCGCGTTGTTCCGGGTCACACTCGCTCAGGTATCGCTGCTGGCCGCCGACATAGCGTTGGTTCGACGGCGAAACAGGATCGGCCGCGTCAAGAGTCGGGACACGCTGTGCGCCGCGCGGCACCGAGACATTGAAGTCGACCTTCAGAAATATCGAGAGGTCCCAATAAGCGCGAAGCTCGGGACGGTGCAGGAAGATGCCGTCAACGATCAGCGCGGCGGTCGGCGGCGCTTGCTGCGTGACCGGTTCAAACGGCCGGTCGTTTTCGAGATCAAAACGTCTTGCGACGTATCGACCGGAGCCACTGGGGCTCAAGGGATCGAGCAACAGCGTCCGAAATGAATCGTAGTCGTATGAGTCGAGATAAAAGCCATCCGGCGAGTAGCGCCCCCGCGCATAACGAACGGCGCGGGGGTGATGGAAGTCATCGACCGAGGCACGGATCGTCGGGCGGCCTTGGGCTGCTACGAGCGGCGCCAGCGCATCCGCCAGCGTGGTCTTGCCCGCGCCATCGACGCCATCGATCGCGACGCGAATGATTCGCGTGGGATGTCGTGCGACGATGGCGGCGGCGAGACGGTTCAGCAGCGATGCGTGGGCTTCGCTCACATCATCCTCGGTGGCCGCCTCACAGCATGCTGGGCAGCACGCGGTCCGGCGGCTTGTGGTTGTCGAGGAAGGTCCTGATATTGATGATCACCTTCTCGCCCATCTCGACGCGGCCTTCGATCGTGGCCGAGCCCATATGCGGCAGCAGCGTGACCTTGCCGGCCTTGGCCAGCCGAACCAGTTTTGGATTGACGGCGGGCTCATGCTCGTAGACGTCGAGCCCGGCGCCGCCGATCTCGCCACCTTCGATCAGCTTGATCAGCGTATCCTCGTCGATCACCTCGCCGCGCGCGGTGTTGACGATATAGGCCTCTTTCCGGATCAGTTTTAAGCGCCGCGCCGACAGCAGGTGGAACGTCGCCGGGGTGTGCGGACAATTCACCGAGATGATGTCCATCCGCGCCAGCATCTGGTCGAGGCTTTCCCAATAGGTCGCGCCCAATTCGTCGGCGATCACGGGGGCGACGGGGCGGCGGTTGTGATAGTGGATCTGCAGGCCGAAGGCGCGCGCCCGGCGCGCCACCGCCTGGCCGATGCGGCCCATGCCGATGATGCCGAGGCGCTTGCCGCCGATGCGATGGCCGAGCATCCAGGTCGGCGACCAGCCCGGCCAGTTCTTGCCGTCGGTGAGGATAGAGGCGCCCTCGATCAGCCGCCGCGGCACCGCGAGGATCAGCGCCATGGTCATGTCGGCGGTGTCTTCGGTCAAAACTTTCGGCGTGTTGGTCACGGTGATGCCGCGCGCATGCGCCGCCGTGACGTCGATATTGTCGACGCCATTGCCGAAATTGGCGATCATCCGCAGCTTGCAGTCGGGCTGCTTGAGAATTTCCTCGTTGACCAGGTCGGTCACGGTCGGCACCAGCACGTCGGCGGTACGGACCGCCTCGGCGATCTGTTCCGGCGTCATCGGCGTATCGTCGAGATTTAAGCGCGCATCGAACAGTTCGCGCATCCGGGTCTCGATCGAGTCCGGGAGTTTGCGGGTGACGACGACGAGAGGCTTTTTCTTAACCGACATGTCCTGCTCTCATGAGGCAATGGCTCGCCCAACCTTTGACGAGTCAGAAGCTTCGCCGTTGAGGCCTCATTAACCTGGTTGTTCGACACTGCATTCGCTGCGCGGTTCGAACGGCTACCTGGTCGTTTCCTTTGGTTTCCTGAAAGCTTCCTCGGGTTCCCCGGTCCTTACCTTGGGGCTGCCAGGGGAAGGGTCAAGGTAATCAGGGAAATTCGGGCGTTCTGGTTCTCAAGCGTTCCGTCCTCTCTAGCAGAAGGCCGGGCCAAGACAAGAACCCCTCGGGAACGACAATCCGAGTTGCGACCAAGCGGGCACAGGGGGACCTGAGTTTAAGGGTCTTGGGTTTAAGGATCTTGGGTTTAAGGGTCTTGGGCTTCAGGCGTTGAGTGGATTGTTTCAACTCGAAGAATTCGAGTTGAGAGGTTTTCGGCAGGAGACGAGTTGATGGCGTTGGGGCGTTTCTGTTCGATGGCGGTGCTGGCAGGATGCATGCTGGGCGCGTCGGTCAGCACAGGTTTTTCAGCCAAGGAAGCAGGCTCCACCACCAGCGGCCTCCCGGTGCCGCGTTATGTCAGCCTCAAATCCGATCATGTGAACGTCAGAGCCGGTCCGACCAAGGACAATGACGTCGCCTGGGTTTACACCCGCTCCGGCCTGCCGGTCGAAATAACAGCTGAATTCGAGAACTGGCGCCGGGTGCGCGATTCCGAAGGCGCCGAGGGCTGGGTCTATCACTCCCTGCTGTCGGGCCGCCGCACCGCCGTCGTCACCATGAAGACCAAGGACGAACTCGCGCCGCTCTACGATCGCGCCGATCCGTCCAGCGCGGTCGCCGCGCGCCTGCAGGCCGGCGTCGTCGCCCAGGTCAAGAAATGCTCCGCCGGCTGGTGCCGCGTCATCGGCAACGGGTTTGACGGCTGGATCGAACAGCAGCGGCTGTGGGGCGTCTACGCCGACGAGAAGGTGGATTGATCCACCTTGTCGTTGCCGGGCTTGACCCGGCAACCCATCCGCTCAAGAAAATGCTTTTGATGAAGATTGATGGATACGCGGGTCAAGCCCGCGTATGACAGATCAATCAGCGCTTCTTGCGCAGCCGCACGACCATGTCGACGCGGGCGATTTCGTAGCCTTCGGGCACGTCCGGCATCCGCGACAGCACCAGATGCGGATCGGGAATGTCGACCAGCTCGTGGTTGTTCTCGAGATAGAAGTGGTGATGCGCCGTCACGTTGGTGTCGAAATAGGTCTTGGTGCCGTCAACGCTGACCTGGCGCAGCAGGCCGGCATCGGTGAGCTGGTTGAGGGTGTTGTAGACGGTGGCGAGCGAGACCGGCACCTTGGCCAGCGTCGCTTCCTCGTACAGCATTTCAGCGGTCAGATGCCGCGCGCCCTTGCCGAACAGCAGCCAGCCGAGCGCCATGCGCTGGCGGGTCGGCCGCAGGCCGGCAGCTTGCAGCATTTCGTTGACGTCATGCCAGGGACAGCCGGTCAACGCCGGTTGATGTCCGGCGGCACGGGCGGCCGGATCCATCGCAGCTAGGTCAGCGGCGTCGTCGTTCACAGTCGAGACCTGGTCGTTCATTTCCACTTCGGTACCACGCTGACAAACTTGGGCAATAATCTTGCCCAATATAAAAGGAAATCCTTTAGATGCAAGTTTTTCGCAACTAGAACGATCCCAAGGTTAAGGCGGAACCCACGAAGGGACATGGTGTTTTTAGCCCGTATCCAGTGCTTTGCCGCCCGCCAAGGCCTATGTTACAGAGCGCGCGGACCACATATGCATATTCGGCAGGGACATTTGCCGGTGGCACCCTAAGTAGCGCCAATTTGCGGGAAACGGTCATTCTCCCGCGGGAAACCGGTCCGGTTCGCTCGAAAGCGCTCCATCGGGACATCTTAGAGAGGCTGAAACGATGCTGGATCGCCGCGGCGGTTACGAATACGAGGATTTGCTGGCCTGCGGCCGTGGCGAGCTGTTCGGCCCGGGAAATGCGCAATTGCCGCTGCCGCCGATGCTGATGTTCGACCGCATCACCGAAATTTCCGAAACCGGCGGGGAATACGGCAAGGGCATCGTTCGCGCCGAACTTGACGTGAACCCGGACCTCTGGTTCTTCGGCTGCCATTTCAAGGGCGATCCGGTGATGCCGGGCTGTCTCGGCCTCGACGCGCTGTGGCAGATGGTCGGCTTTTATCTCGGCTGGACCGGCGGCGAGGGCCGCGGCCGGGCGTTGGGCCTCGGCGAACTGAAGTTCTCCGGTCAAGTGATGCCGAACGTCCGCAAGATTGTGTACAACGTCGATATCAAGCGCGTGATGCGTCTAAAGCTCTGGCTGGGCATCGCCGACGGCTGGCTTTCGGCCGACGGCGAGATTATCTATCGCGCGAAGGATCTGAGGGTGGGGCTGTTAAAGCAGGGTGCCGCATTGCCGGGAGCGTAGGTTACCGGCTCTGCAATAAGGCGGCATTCGGTTTGACGGCGGCCATCACACAAAACGCAAACGACAGGACGAGGCGATCATGAGGCGGGTTGTCATCACGGGGATGGGCATCGTCTCATCCATCGGAAATAACACCCAGGAAGTGCTTGCGAGCCTTCATGAGGCAAAATCCGGGATCACGCGCGCGGAAAAATACGCCGAGCTCGGCTTCCGCTCGCAGGTGCAGGGCGCTCCGTCCATCAATCCCGCCGATGTCATCGACCGGCGCGCGATGCGCTTCCTCGGCGAGGGCGCGGCGTGGAATCACATCGCGATGGAGCAGGCGATCCAGGATTCCGGTCTCGGCCCGACCGAAGTTTCCGACGTCCGCACCGGCATCATTATGGGCTCCGGCGGACCGTCCGCGCGCACCATCGTCGAAGCGGCCGATATCACCAGGACCAAGGGTCCCAAGCGCGTGGGGCCGTTCGCGGTGCCGAAGGCGATGTCGTCGACCGCCTCAGCCACGCTGGCGACCTGGTTCAAGATCAAGGGCGTGAACTATTCGATCTCGTCGGCCTGCGCGACTTCCAACCATTGCATCGGCAATGCCTATGAGACGATCCAGATCGGCAAGCAGGATGTGATCTTCGCCGGCGGCTGCGAGGAACTCGACTGGTCGCTGTCGGTGCTGTTCGACGCCATGGGCGCGATGTCCTCGAAATACAACGCCACGCCCGCCACCGCGTCGCGTCCCTATGACGTCAGCCGCGACGGATTCGTCATTGCGGGCGGCGCCGGCGTGGTGGTGCTGGAAGAACTCGAGCATGCCAAAGCGCGCGGCGCGCGCATCTATGCCGAAGTGGTCGGCTATGGCGCAACGTCTGACGGCTACGACATGGTGGCACCGTCGGGCGAAGGCGCCGAGCGCTGCATGCGGATGGCGATGGAGACCGTGAAGACGCCGATCGACTACATCAATCCGCACGCCACCTCGACGCCCGCCGGCGATCCGCCGGAAATCGAGGCGATCCGCAGGGTGTTCGGCACCGGCGAAAAATGCCCGCCGATCTCGGCGACCAAGGCGCTGACCGGACATTCGCTCGGTGCCACCGGCGTCCAGGAAGCGATCTATTCGCTGCTGATGATGAACAACGGTTTCGTGTGCGAGAGCGCCAACATCACCGAGCTCGACCCGGTGTTTGCCGACATGCCGATCGTGCGCAAGCGCATCGACAACGCCAAGCTCGGCACCGTGCTGTCGAACTCGTTCGGCTTCGGCGGCACCAACGCCACGCTGGTGTTCAAGCGCATGGATGCGTGACCCCAAGCGCGGGTACGTAGGGTGGGCAAAGCGGAGCGTGCCCACCGTTCAAGCCAACGTTCTATCGATAGATGGTGGGCACGGCGCGAAGGCGCGCCTTTGCCCACCCTACGACATTTGCCGGTGACGAGAGCCGTGAACGTTCAACCAGCCGCAATCTTCTCGGCGCGCTGGAACGCCGGCCGCGCCGCGCATCGATCGATGTAGGCGTCGAACGAGGGGCGTGACGGCACCATCTTGAACAGCCGCACGGCGAAATTCAGCCCGGAGCCAATGATGATGTCGGCTGCGGAAAAATTGTCACCGAGAATCCACGGACCTTTCTCCAGCGCGTTGTCGAGCACGTCGATCACGCGTTGCGAATCGCCCCAGCCGGCCGCGACCGGATTCATCTCGATCTTGGTCGCGAGCTGCACGATCGCAGGCTCGATACAACCGGGGCTGAAGAACAGCCAGTAGAGATACTTTGCGCGCAGCGGATCTCCGAGCTTCGGCGCCAGCTTCGCTTCCGGATAGCGCTCGGCGACATAGGCCGCGATCGCGGCGGCCTCGGCAAGCGTGGCCTCGCCATCACGGAGCGCCGGCACCTTGCCCATCGGATTGATCGCCAGATATTCGAGCTTGCGCTGTGCGCCGGTCGAGATGTCCGTCAGCACGCGTTCATAGGGTTGCCCGGTCTCTTCGAACAGCCACAGCGAGGAAAACGAACGCGAACGGGGCGACCAATAAAGCTGCATCATGGCGGAACCTTTCATCGGCGGGGGCGGACAATGCCATCTTCATTGCGCGTCTGACGCGAATTGGCAACGCACTACGCCTAGGACGAACGGTTCAACGTCGAGCGATATGTTGGTCAACTTTATTTCGGGCGGTCGACTGGCCGGCGATTTCGGGCGAATCAGGAGAGCCACTGCTCAATTGTCTTTGAGGTAGTTGGGCGGCAGGAGGCACGGCTAGCAAAAATTAAGCGCGGCCGTGAGGCCTTCGCTCATCACGCCCGCGATTTTCTCGGCGAGGCTTTTGCCTTGCGCTGTTCGCGCAGGGCGTCGGCGGCGAGGCAGACCACTTCCGAGATTTGCTGCAGCTGTGCGGCCAGCGGGCTGGTCTTGCGCCAGACCATGCCGATGGTCCGCGACGGTTGCGGATTAGAGAACCGCGCGACCGAGACCTGTGCCGAGCGGGTTTCCACCGTGACCGCCATTTCCGGAATCAGGGTGACGCCGATGCCGGCGCCGACCATCTGAACCAGCGTCGACAGCGAGCTTGCGTCCAGCACCTCGCGCGGCGGCGACTGCATGTTGCAGAACGACAGCGCCTGGTCGCGGAAACAATGTCCCTCTTCGAGCAGCAATAGCCGCATCTCGCGCAGCGTCTCGTGGCTCGGCACCGGCGTGCCCTCGTCCTCGCCCGGCCGCACCAAGAGGAAGTTCTCGGAAAAGCACGCGACCTCGGTCAGCGATGGCTCCGATACCGGCAATGCCACGATCGCCGTATCGAGCCGGCCCTCCACGACCTCCTTGATCAGCTTCGGCGTCAGCGTCTCGCGCACGTGGATGTCGAGTTCCGGATGCATGCGCGCGAGGTTCTCGATCACTTTCGGCAACAGATAAGGCGCGATCGTCGGGATCATGCCGATGCGCAGCCGTCCGGCAAGCCGGTCCTGCGCCGCGCGCGCGAAGTCGCCGAGTTCATCGACCGAGCGCAGGATGTCGCGGACACGCTGGACGATCTCTTCGCCGAATTCCGTCAGCGTGATCTGTCGCGCGCTTCGTTCCAGCAGCGCGCCGCCGAGCGCTTGCTCCATTTCCTTGATTTGCATCGACAGGGCCGGCTGCGAGATCGAGCAGGCTTCCGCCGCGCGCCCGAAATGGCCGTGACGGGCCAGCGCATCAAAATAGCGGAGCTGTCTGAGCGTCATCTGGATCATCAGAATATCTTATCGGTTCGATCATTAAAATCAACTTCCCCTGATGGAAAGCGGCTCTTAGAGTGCTTCCAATCTCACCGGAAGCGGCCCTCAGGAGGCAATCATGGACGACAAAACAAAATGCCCGTTCTCGGGCGGCAAAGGCGGACCCACGAACCGCGACTGGTGGCCGGATGCGCTGGACGTCTCGGTTCTGCACCGCAACTCCTCCCTGTCCGATCCGATGGACACGGCGTTCGATTACGCCAAGGAATTCAAGAGCCTCGACCTTAATGCCGTGGTCAAGGACCTGACCGCGTTGATGACGGAATCGCAGGAATGGTGGCCGGCCGATTTCGGTCACTATGGCGGTCTGATGATCCGCATGGCGTGGCACAGCGCCGGCACCTACCGCATCACGGACGGCCGCGGCGGCGCCGGGGCCGGCCAGCAGCGCTTCGCGCCGCTGAACAGCTGGCCTGACAACGCCAACCTCGACAAGGCGCGCCGGTTGCTGTGGCCGATCAAGCAGAAATACGGCCGCAAGATCTCGTGGGCCGACCTGATGATTCTCGCCGGCAACGTCGCGCTCGAATCGATGGGCTTCAAGACTTTCGGTTTTGCGGGTGGCCGCGCCGATGTCTGGGAGCCTGAAGAGTTGTTCTGGGGCCCCGAAGGCACCTGGCTGGGTGATGAACGCTACAGCGGCGAACGCCAGCTCTCCGAGCCGCTCGGCGCCGTGCAGATGGGCCTCATCTACGTCAATCCGGAAGGCCCGAACGGCAACCCGGATCCGCTCGCGGCGGCGAAAGACATCCGCGAAACCTTCTTCCGCATGGCCATGAACGACGAAGAGACCGTTGCGCTGATTGCCGGCGGCCACACCTTCGGCAAGGCCCATGGTGCCGGCGATCCGTCGCTGGTGGGGTCGGACCCGGAAAGCGGCGCTCTCGAGGATCAGGGCCTCGGCTGGAAGAGCAAGCATGGTACCGGCATCGGCGCCGATACCATCACCGGCGGCCCCGAAGTCACCTGGACGCAGCAGCCGACGCAGTGGAGCAATCTGTTCTTCAAGAACCTGTTCGAGAACGAATGGGAGCTGACCAAGAGTCCGGCCGGTGCCAAGCAGTGGAAGGCGAAGGGCGCGGAAGCCACGATCCCGGACGCCTTCGACAAGTCGAAGAAGCATCTGCCGATGATGCTGACCACCGACCTGTCGCTGCGCTTCGATCCCGCTTACGAGAAGATTTCGCGGCGCTTCTACGAAAACCCGGACCAGTTCGCAGATGCGTTCGCGCGTGCCTGGTTTAAGCTCACGCACCGTGACATGGGTCCGGTCGTGCGTTATCTCGGCCCGCTGGTGCCGAAGGAAACGCTGATCTGGCAGGACCCGATCCCGGCGGTGGATCATCCGCTGATCGGCGATGCTGATATCGCCGCGCTGAAGACCAGGATTCTCGGCTCGGGCCTGTCGGTGTCGCAGCTCGTTTCGACCGCATGGGCGTCGGCATCGACGTTCCGCGGCTCCGACAAGCGCGGCGGCGCCAATGGCGCGCGTATTCGTCTCAGCCCCCAGAAGGACTGGGAGGTCAACCAGCCTGCCGAGCTGAACACGGTGCTGCAGAAGCTGGAGGCGATCCAGAAGGAGTTCGGCAAGAAGGTTTCGCTTGCCGACCTGATCGTTCTCGGCGGCTCCGCGGCGGTCGAAAAGGCCGCAAAGGATGCCGGCGTCGACGTCAAGGTGCCGTTTACACCGGGGCGCATGGATGCGTCGCAGGATCAGACCGACGTCGCTTCCTTTGCTCCGCTCGAACCGCGTGCCGACGGCTTCCGCAACTATGTCAACGGCAAGAAGCATCAGTTCCTGGCGCCCGTGGAAGCGCTGGTGGACCGTGCGCAATTGCTGCGGTTGACGGGACCCGAGCTGACCGCGCTGGTCGGCGGCCTGCGCGTACTCGGCGCGAATGCCGGATCAAAGCACGGCGTCTTCACCAGCAAGGTGGGGACATTGACGAACGATTTCTTCGTCAATCTGCTCAGCATGAGCACGGAGTGGCAGCCGTCGGGCGACAACGTCTACGAGGGCCGCGACCGGAAGACCAAGGCGGTCAAGTGGACGGCTACCGGCGTCGACCTGATCTTCGGTTCGCACGCGCAGCTTCGCGCCTTCGCCGAGGTCTATGCCTGCGCGGACTCGAAAGAGAAGTTCGCAAAGGACTTCGCGGCGGCCTGGACCAAGGTGATGAACGCCGATCGTTTCTGATCACCTGAGCGCTGGACCAACGCAACACTGACAAAAAAGGGCGGCTCACGAGCCGCCCTTTTACTTTTGGAATGAACGGCGCAATCAAACGCCGAGCGTACCGGCCTTCGCCGCCGCATAGCGCTCCGCGATCTTGGCCCAGTTCACCGTGTTCCACCACGCCTTGAGATAATCGGCGCGGCGGTTCTGGTAGTTGAGATAATAGGCGTGCTCCCAGACGTCGTTGCCGAGCAGTGCGCGCTTGCCGTCCATGATCGGACTGTCCTGGTTGGGGCGGGTTTCGATCGCAAGCTTGCCGTCCTTGGCAACGGTCACGAACACCCAGCCGGAGCCGAACTGACGTCCGCCGGCAGCGTTAAAGTCGTTCTGGAATTTTTCCAGGCCGCCGAGGTCCTTGTCGATCGCGGCCAGCACCTCGCCTTCCGGCTTGCCGCCGCCCGGGGCCATGGTTTCCCAGAACATGGTGTGGTTGGCATGGCCGCCGAGATTGTTGCGCACGCCGAATTTGATGTCGTCGTTCAGGGCGTTCAGATTGCCGAGAATATCCGTCACCTTGCTGGTGCCGAGCTGCGGATTGGTCTTGGCGAGGGTGTTCAGGTTGTTGACGTAAGCGGCATGGTGCCGGCCGTGGTGGATTTCCATGGTCTTGGCATCGATATGCGGCTCAAGCGCGTTGAAGGCGTAAGGGAGCGGCGGCAGCGTGAACGGACCTGCCGCGGCCGGGGCAGCCGCAGGTGCCGCGGCGGGCGCCTGGGCAAAGACGACACGCGGTGCCGCCGCGACGGCAACGAGGCCGGCGGCGGCGCTGAAAAAATGACGGCGCGAAAGTGCGGACATAAGTCTCTCCCTGCGTGACGAGCCTGTTGCTCGGTTCGGACGATCGTAACGGGTCCAGCTTCCAGCTGCGAAGTCAGCCCCATTCCGGTTTCATTTTAAATGGGTTAGGCGCTGCGGCGTAAGAGCGCATGATCACATCTGCGGCAAATAAAAAGGGCGGCTTTGCAGCCGCCCCTTTCTGATTTTCGATGTCGAGGCTCTTACTCGCCGGCCGCTTCGCGGGGCGCCGAGGCTTCCGCCGCCTTCTGCTTGGCTTCGAGGTCCTCGCCGGTCGCCTGATCGACCACCTTCATCGACAGCCGCGTCTTGCCGCGATCGTCGAAGCCGAGCAGCTTGACCTTGACCTTGTCGCCTTCCTTGACGACGTCGGAGGTCTTCTGCACCCGGGCCCCGGCGAGCTGGCTGATGTGGACGAGGCCGTCCTTGGCGCCGAAGAAGTTCACGAACGCGCCGAACTCCATCACCTTGACCACGGTGCCTTCGTAGATCTGGCCGATCTCCGGATCGGAGGCGATCGACTTGATCCACTTGATCGCGGCCTTCATCGCCTCGCCGTCGTTGGAGGCGACCTTCACGGTGCCGTCGTCCTCGATGTTGACCTTGGCGCCGGTCTTCTCGACGATCTCGCGGATCACCTTGCCGCCGGTGCCGATCACTTCACGGATCTTGTCGGTCGGGATCTTGAAGGTCTCGATGCGCGGCGCGTATTCGCCGAGCTCGGCGCGGGCATTGGTGAGCGCCTTCGACATTTCGCCGAGGATGTGGATACGCCCATCCTTGGCCTGGCCGAGTGCGACCTTCATGATCTCCTCGGTGATGCCCTCGATCTTGATGTCCATCTGCAGCGAGGTGATGCCCTGGTCGGTGCCGGCCACCTTGAAGTCCATGTCGCCGAGATGATCCTCGTCACCGAGAATGTCGGACAGGACCGCAAAGCGCGAACCCTCCAGGATCAGGCCCATCGCGATACCCGCGGTCGGCCGCTTCAGGGGAACGCCCGCATCCATCAGCGCCAGCGAGGCGCCGCAGACCGACGCCATCGACGACGATCCGTTGGATTCGGTGATCTCGGAAACCACGCGCACCGTGTAGGGGAATTCGTGGTGCGGCGGCAGGACCGGATGGATCGCGCGCCAGGCGAGCTTGCCGTGGCCGATTTCGCGGCGCTTGGTGCCGCCGAGGCGTCCGGTTTCACCCACCGAGTAGGGAGGGAAGTTGTAGTGCAGCAGGAACTGCTCCTTGTAGGTCCCTGACAGCGAGTCGATGTACTGCTCGTCTTCGCCGGTGCCGAGCGTGGTCACGACCATCGCCTGGGTTTCACCGCGGGTGAACAGCGCCGAACCGTGGGCGCGCGGCAGCACGCCGACTTCGGCGATGATGCTGCGCACGGTCTTGGAATCGCGGCCGTCGATGCGCTTGCCGGTGTCGAGGATGTTCCAGCGGACGATCTTGGATTCGAGTTCCTTGAACACGCCGGCGATGCGCAGCTTGTCGTATTGCGGCTCCTGCCCTTCCGGGAAGTAGTGAGCCATCACCTTTTCCTTGGCCTTGCCGACCGCCGCGTAGCGGTCCTGCTTGATCGGGATCGCGTAGGCCGAGCGCAGCTCCTGCTCGATCAGGCCGAGCATTTCCTTCTCGAGCGCGCTCTCGTCGACGACCTTGACTTCGCGCGGCTCTTTCGCGGCCTTCTCGGCGAGCTCGATGATCGCCTTGATCACCGGCTGGAAGTGGCGGTGTCCGAACATCACCGCACCGAGCATGATGTCTTCGTTGAGTTCCTTGGCTTCCGATTCCACCATCAGCACGGCGTCGGCGGTGCCGGCGACGACCAGATCGAGCTGGGTCTCGAGCATTTCGTCGAGCGTCGGGTTGAGCACATATTCGTCGTTGGCGAAGCCGACGCGGGCCGCACCGATCGGGCCCTTGAACGGCGCGCCCGAGATCGTCAGCGCCGCGGAGGCCGCGACCAGCGCCAGAATGTCGGGATCGTTCTCCATGTCATGCGACAGCACGGTGACGATGACCTGGGTTTCATTGCGCCAGCCATCGACGAACAGCGGACGGATCGGACGGTCGATCAGGCGGGAGACCAGGGTCTCCTTTTCGGTCGGCCGGCCCTCGCGCTTGAAATAGCCGCCGGGAATGCGGCCCGCGGCATAGGTCTTTTCCTGGTAGTCGACGGTCAGCGGCAGGAAGTCGACGCCTTCGCGCGGGTTCTTGGCCGCGACGACCGTGGCGAGCACGATGGTCTCGCCATAGGTCGCCAATACGGCGCCGTCGGCCTGACGGGCGATCTTTCCGGTTTCAAGCTTGAGGGGACGTCCACCCCAGTCGATCTCGACTGAATGAGCATTAAACATTTCGATTTCTTTCATGGTTTCGCGAAAGCAGGGGCGCCTGAAACACAAAGACCATGCGCAAGATTGCGAGACACTGATCGCAACAAATGATCAGCATCCGGCGATCCTGCCATGGTCTTTATATTTCGGATGGCGTCCATCCTCTCGGTAGTCTGGGCACCTTGCCCTGCCCAGCGGCCGGATTGCTGCTGGACGTCTATCGGACATGAGTTTCATCATGCCCTTGCGCATGATCGTCTCCGAGAATTCGGAGTCCGGTTTCTTCCGGAAGACCATACGAAAACGCGCGCAACAGGCGCGCGCGTACTCTCTTATATCAACGACGAATGTTGTGCTTTTCGAGCAGCGCCTTGTAACGCGCCTCGTCCTTCTTCTTGATGTAGTCGAGAAGGGAGCGGCGGGTCGACACGAGCTTCAACAGGCCGCGGCGTGAATGATTGTCCTTCACGTGGGTCTTGAAGTGGCCGGTGAGGTTAGTGATGCGTTCCGACAGGATCGCAACCTGAACCTCGGGCGAGCCGGTGTCGCCGGCCTTGTTGGCATTCGTCTTGATGACTTCCGCTTTGCGTTCGGCGGTAATCGACATCGTCAAACTTTCTCATCGTTACGACCGGAACTGGCAGTCAGTCCGGTCAGGTTGAACACACGCTTGGGGATGAGTTCGCCATTGCCAATTTCGGCGAGGGCCAGAAGCCGGCCTGCCACCGTGACATAGACTGTGCCGCTACAATTGGGCGCATCCCGTCCGCGCAACAAAACGGCCTGGCCCCGGTGGAGCCTTGCCGCATCAGCCCGTGTGACGGCCAGTGCCGGGATGTCGTCCAGCGCGGTCTCAACGGGCAAAAGCGCGTCGGCGAGGCTGCCCTCGCCCGACGCGGCTCTATTACACAAAGCCTCCAACTGTTCCAGCGGAATCATGTCCGCTTCGCGGAATGGACCGACCAGGGTCCGCCGCAAGGCGCTGATATGGCCGAAACAGCCCAGAATCCGGCCGATATCGCGGGCCAGCGCCCGGACATAGGTTCCCTTGCCGCACTCGGCCTCGAACACGGATTGGCCGTTATCCCCATGTTCTACAAGGGTTAATTCGTGAATCTCGACCGGCCGCGGCTTCAGTTCGACGGTTTCGCCGTCTCTGGCCAGATCATAGGCACGTTCGCCCTGGACCTTGATCGCGGAATATTGCGGCGGAATCTGCTCAATCAGGCCAGTAAATTGCGGCAGCAGCGCCCGGATTGCCTCGGCAGAGGGCCTGACATCGCTGGTCCTGGTCGCCCGGCCCTCGGTGTCGTCGGTGTCGCGTTCCTCGCCCCAGCTCACGGTGAAGCGGTAGCGCTTGCGGCCGTCCATCACGAACGGGACCGTCTTGGTGGCTTCGCCCAGCGCGATCGGCAGGCCGCCGGAGGCGAGCGGGTCGAGGGTACCGGCATGGCCGGCGCGCTTGGCCTGGAACAGGCGCTTGAGCACGGCAACCGCGTGCGTCGAGGTCATGCCGATCGGCTTGTCGAGAATCACCCAGCCATGGACGTCGCGCTTGTCGCGGCGCGGCTGATTGTTCTGGCGTTGCTTGCCCTGATGCTTCTGACGCGGATCGTTATTGCCGCGACGCGTATCGTCGCCGCGCCGGACCTCTTCGCCAACGCGGCTGTTGCCGTCGTTGCGGGCCTCGGTAAAAATATTTTTTTCCGCGTCGTGCGATTCGGCATTTTCCGAAGCGATCACGCTGTTGGCAGTGGTCACAATCATCACTTGTCGTCCGAATCGGGTGCGAGGTCTCTCTGCACCGCAGGTGTTCTCAGTAATTTCTCGATCCGTTCCGCTTCATCGAATCGTTCGTCGACGCGAAAGCGAAGATCAGGCGCAAACTTTAAGTTAACGCGGTGCGCAATCTCGCCGCGCAGGAATTTCTTGTTGCGCGCGAGCGCCGCGAGCACGACATCGGTGTCGCGTCCGCCGAGCGGCATCACATAGACGGTTGCAAGCTTCAGGTCCGGTGACATGCGCACCTCCGGAACCGTGATGATGTGACCCTCGAGATCGGGGTCATGCACGCTACCTTGCGACAGAATATCGGCGACCGCATGGCGCACGGTTTCGCCGACGCGCAATTGGCGTTGCGAGCCGCCGGGGGCGGAACTCTTGCTGTGGTGGCGGGGCATGGCCGTCTCTCGAAAAAAAATTGGCCATGGCCGGGCTATTCCCGGCCATTGACGTCGTTCTTGCTGTTGAATTCTCTGGGACGTGGATGCCCGGATTAAATCCGGGCATGACGTCGAACTAGTACAATGTCTTCCGACGAAGCCGTAAGGTTCAGACTTACAGGCTCCGCTGGATCGTCTCCACGCGATAACACTCGATGACGTCGCCGACACGCATGTCGCCGTAATTCTCGAACGCCATGCCGCATTCCTGACCGGACTGCACTTCCTTCACTTCATCCTTGAAGCGCTTCAGCGTCGAGAGCTTGCCTTCATGCACAACCACGTTGTCGCGAATGAGGCGAACGTTGGCGCCGCGTTCCACGGTGCCGTCGGTGACACGGCAGCCGGCGACCTTGCCGACCTTGGAAATGTTGAACACTTCCAGGATCTGCGCATTGCCCAGCATGGTTTCGCGCAGCGTCGGCGCGAGCAGGCCGGACATCGCCTTTTTGATGTCGTCGACCAGATCGTAGATGATGTTGTAATAGCGGATCTCGATGCCGTTGCGCTTGGCCGCGGCCGCCGCTTCCTTGTTGGCGCGAACCGAGAAGCCGATGATGGCGGCGTTGAAACCTTCCGCCAGCGTCACGTCGGATTCGGAGATGCCGCCGACGCCGGCATGCAGGATGCGGGCGGCAACTTCGTCGGTGCCGAGCTTTTCCAGCGATCCCAGGATGGCTTCGAGCGAACCTTGCACGTCGGCCTTGATGATCAGCGGGAATTCCTTGCGGCCCGACGTCTTGAGCTGCGACATCATCTGTTCGAGCGAACCGCGCATGCCGGAAATCGAGGCAGCCGCATTTTCGCGCTTCTGGTGGGCGCGATAGCTCGTGACCTGGCGGGCGCGGGCTTCGTTCTCGACCACCGCGAGGCGGTCGCCGGCCTCCGGCGGACCGTTGAAGCCGAGCACCTCGACCGGAACCGAAGGTCCGGCCTCGTCGATGTTGACGCCCTGGTCGTTGATAAGGGCGCGGACGCGGCCCATTTCGGCGCCGGCCACGATGATGTCGCCGATGCGCAGGGTTCCGCGCTGCACCAGCACGGTCGCAACCGGACCACGACCGCGGTCGAGCCTGGCTTCGATCACGGTGCCTTCGGCGGGACGTTCCGCGTTGGTTTTGAGGTCGAGCAGTTCGGCCTGCAGCGCGATCATTTCCAAGAGCTTGTCGAGATTGGTCTTGTTCTTGGCTGACACCTCGACGTCGACGACTTCACCGCCGAACGACTCGACCTGAACCTCGTGCTGCAACAGCTCGGTGCGCACGCGCTCTGGCTTGGCGTCGGGCTTGTCGATCTTGTTGATCGCGATGATCATCGGAACCTTCGCCGCCTTGGCGTGGTTGATCGCCTCGATGGTCTGCGGCATGACGCCGTCATCGGCCGCCACCACCAGGATCACGATATCGGTGACCTTGGCGCCGCGCGCACGCATCGCGGTGAACGCGGCGTGGCCGGGCGTATCGATGAAGGTGATCTTCTTGCCGCTTTCCGGCGAGGTCACCTGATAGGCGCCGATATGCTGGGTGATGCCGCCGGCTTCGCCCGAAACCACGTTGGCATGGCGAAGCGCGTCGAGCAGCGAGGTCTTGCCGTGGTCGACATGGCCCATCACGGTCACGACCGGCGAACGCGGTTCGGTGTCGGTGGAATCGTCGACAATGTCGAACAATCCCTCTTCGACGTCGGACGCGGCCACGCGCTTGACGGTATGGCCCAATTCCTCGGCGATCAGCTGCGCGGTGTCGGCGTCGATCACGTCGGTGATCTTGTGCATCGCGCCCTGCTTCATCAGCAGGCGGATGACGTCGACCGCGCGTTCCGACATGCGGTTGGCGAGTTCCTGGATGTTGATGGCTTCCGGGATCACCACTTCGCGGATGATCTTTTCCTTCGGCTCGTTCGAGGCGTGTCCCTTCAGGCGCTGGGTGCGGCGGCGGAACGAGGCGATCGAACGCTCGCGCACATTGTCGGCGTCGAGGGCGGTGACCAGCGTCAGGCGGCCGCGTTCCTTTTGCGGCCCGGGCTTGTGGGTCGTCTTCGGCGGCACGGCGGGGCGCATGGCGCCGCCAGGGCCACGGCGGATCTGGCGCGGACCTTCATCCTCATCGGAGGCGTCGGCGGCGACGCCCGGCGCGCGCGCGGGCGGCACTGCGGACGCCGTCGGCCGGGCCGCGGGACGCGCGGTGGTGGTGGTCGTAGTGGTGCCGGGTGCGGTCGTCGTCGCGGTCTTGGCTTCGGCTTCTCCAAATCGCTTCTTGGCTTCGCTTTCCGCCTTGCGCTTGGCTTCCTCTTCGATGCGGTGACGTTCTTCCTCGGCCTTGCGGCGCGCTTCGGCGGCTTCGCGCTCGGCCTGCTCGATGCCTTCGCGGCTTGCGCGGCGCTTGGCTTCTTCTTCGGCTAGACGACGTTCCTCGATGTCACGGACCTTGGCGTCGGCCAAGGCGCTGGCGCGCGCGGAGCGTTCATCCTCGGTCAGCGTGCGCAGCACCACGCCGGAGCCGGCGCGGGGTGCGGCTGGCGCGGAGGGCCGGCTCGGTGCCTTGGCGACGACCGGCGCCGGCTTGGCGACCACCGGCTCGGGCGCATGGGTTTCGCCGGCGGGCGCGTCGCCGCCGAGGCGGCGCTTGCCGCGCTTCTCGACCACGACCTGCTTGGTCCGGCCATGGCTGAAGCTCTGGCGTACGGTGCCCGTCTCGACGCGCGGCTTGAGCGTCAAGGTCTTGGTCGGGACACTCAAAGTCTTGTCGCCAGGCGTTTTGGTATCAACCATTCAGCAGTCCTAATCTTGTTGCGTTGTGCGCATTCGCACAGTCGTTAAAGCACGTCTTGTTAGTCAGAATTTCTGGCCGCTTGGGCGGTCTTGTCGTCATCGGCCATCCGGTATCGGACCAGGATCTGGCAGCGCGACAGGAACGTCTTGCTCGCCGGGCCCGCGAGCAGGGCAGCATGTATCACATTTGACCGCCCCAGTGCCAAATCCAATTCTGCCGACGTCAGAACATTGACGATCGGAAATTCCGTCGAATCATCCGCATTTCCACGCTTTTGCCGCGCGATCGCGTCCAATTTGCGGATTCCGTCGATCGCCCCGTCGGAAGCGTGGATAAGGGCCTGGGCCTGCCCGTCCCGGAGCGCGCCCTCGACCTTGCTGAAACCGGAGACGACCTGGCCGGCCTTGGCGACCATCGCCAGCGCCTCGGTGCAGCTTCGAACCAGCAAAGCCTCGGTGTCGGCGGGGAGGGTCGCAGCGGCCCGGATGTCGCGCTTGAAACCCCTGCTAAATTGGTTACGCCGCACCGCTTCCGCAACGGTCCGGCGCGATGCCGAGACCCACAGGCCGCGGCCGGGAAGCTTGCGCTTCAGGTCCGGAACGACCTCGCCCTGGGGCGAGACCACGAACCGGATCAGTTCGTCGATCGGGCGCACCTCACGGGTGACCGCGCACATCCGCATCGTCGCGGACCTGTCGGTCCGCGGTCCGTTGTCGAGATCGGGGTCAACCATGGCGAGCATGCGCGGGGCATCTCCTTACGCCGTCTGGTCTTCGGTGGCTTCCGCCGCCTCGGACTGCTTGGCAAGGTCGGCCTCGGTGATCCAGCCGGCGATGACGCGGGCCTGCATGATCATGCGCTCGGCATCGTCGCGCGAGATTTCGTTGGCGTCGAGAATGCCGGGGAACTTGGTCGGCTCGGCGCCTTCCTTGCGCTCGGTCCAGCCAACCAGATCGTCGGTGGCGCAACCGGCCAGATCCTCGACCGACTTGATGTCGTTCTCGCCGAACTTGACCAGCATCTTCGAGGTCACGCCGGGCACTGTCTTCAAAGCGTCATCCACACCGAGTTCCTTGCGTTTGTTTTCCAGCTCGGTCTCGAGCTGCTCCAGGTATTCTTTTGCACGGCTCTGCAGTTCGTTGGCGGTTTCCTCGTCGAAGCCCTCGATGCCGGCGAGTTCCTTGACGTCGACCAGCGCGAGTTCCTCGACCGAGGTGAAGCCTTCCGACGCCAGCAGCTGGCCGACCACTTCGTCGACATTCAGCGCTTCCATGAACACCCGCGTCGAGTTCTCGAAATCGGCCTGACGGCGCTCGGATTCTTCCTGCTCGGTGAGGATGTCGATGTCCCAGCCGGTGAGCTGCGAAGCGAGCCGCACGTTCTGTCCGCGGCGGCCGATCGCCAGCGACAGCTGGTTGTTGGTGTCGGGCACCACGACCTCGATACGCTCGCGGTCTTCGTCGATCACGACCTTGGCGACTTCGGCGGGCGCCAGCGCGTTGACGACGAAGGTCGCGATATCGGGCGACCACGGAATGATGTCGATCTTCTCGCCCTGCAGTTCGTTCACCACCGCCTGCACGCGCGAACCGCGCATACCGACGCAGGCGCCGACCGGATCGACCGAGGAATCCCGCGAAATAACGCCGATTTTGGCGCGCGAGCCGGGATCGCGGGCCACCGCCTTGATCTCGACGATGCCGTCATAGATTTCCGGCACTTCCTGCGCGAACAGCTTTGCCATGAACTGCGGATGGGTGCGGGACAGGAAGATCTGCGGCCCGCGGGTTTCGCGGCGGACGTCGAAGATGTAGGCGCGGACGCGGTCGCCGTTGCGGAACACTTCGCGCGGCAGCATCTCGTCACGGCGCACGATGGCTTCGCCGCGGCCGAGATCGACGATCACGCTGCCATATTCGACGCGCTTGACGATGCCGTTGATGATGTCGCCGATGCGATCCTTGAATTCCTGGTACTGCCGGTCGCGCTCGGCCTCGCGCACCTTTTGCACGATCACCTGCTTGGCGGACTGGGCGGCGATGCGGCCATATTCCAGCGGCGGCAGGGTGTCGGCGATGGTGTCGCCGACCTGGGCGCCCGGATTGGCGCGCTGCGCATCGGCCAGCGAAATCTGGTTCGACGAATTCTCGACCACGTCGACGACCAGCATGTGGCGCGACAGCCGGAGCTCGCCCTTCTTGGCGTCGATCTCGGCGTGAACGTCGGTCTCGCTGCCGTAGCGGGCGCGAGCTGCCTTCGCGATGGCGTCTTCCATCGCCGCGATCACGATGCCACGGTCGATCGACTTTTCGCGGGCAACCGCGTCTGCGATCTGCAGCAGTTCGAGTTTATTGGCGCTGACAGCTGCCATGGCTCAGTCTCCTTCGGTGGGATCGAATTCGCCGCCGGGCAAACCTTGCGCGGCGAGGCGATGTTTCTTGGTATTTTTCGGTAACGGCTTCTTCAGCGGCTTGTTCAGTGTCTTGGGCTTCGGCTTGTTGCTCTTGGCCGGATCGCTTTTCTTGGCGTGCGGCGGAGGCGGCGGCTCGAGCCCGAGATTCTGCCGCAGCTCGCGCTCGGCGGCCTTGCCGCGCCGCATCGATTCTTCGATCAGCTCGTCGGTGAGCACCAGCCGGGCATCGGCGATGTCTTCCATCACAAGCAGCACGTCCGCATCTTCGTCCGCGCGGATTTCGTCGCGATGAAGCCGCACGGCGTCGCCCTCGACGCCCTGCAGCGTACCACGAAAGCGCTTGCGGCCCTGATGGGCGAGTGCCATCTCGACCTTCACGAGATGACCGACATAGCGTTCGAAGTCCGAACGGCGCACCAGCGGACGATCAATGCCGGGCGATGAGATCTCCAGCCGGTAGGCGCGCTCGATCGGATCGGCGACATCAAGCACCGGCGACAGCGCACGCGAAATCGCCTCGCAATCCTCGATCTGCATGGTGCCGTCGGGCCGTTCGGCCATGATCTGGACCGTGCAGCCGGCCTCGCCGGAAATCTTGATCCGCACCAGCCGGTAGCCCATGCCCTGCAATACCGGCCCTGCCACGGCGGAAACCCGCGCGGCGACGCCCGGCTCGACCACGAGCCGCGGCTCGGCGAGCAGGTCAAGATCCTCTGAAACAGCAGTTGGCTCGGTCATGTCCAGGGTCAAAAGCGTCTTTACTTACATGAGGTTAGGCCGGGTCTAACCCGGATCCGGCCGGTTCCCTGAACTGTGCCGTGAGGCCCTTCTGGGCTGGGCTCGTTCAGGTAATAAAAAAGAGCGGGTCCCGAAGGGCCCACTCTCAATACGCGATCGTATGAGAACCATAAGTTGCGGCGGATATAGCGGTTTTTCCGCAATCCGGCAAGGCCTTGCACGCCCCGTTAAGGGAGATTTTGAGTCCTGTCCGGGCGGGCCAAAGCCTAACCCTTCATTCACGAACGGAACCTAGATTGCCGAAAACCAGCCAATTCGGCCGGTTTGGATAGGTTTATGACGCCAGCGACAACGCTGATCCCAGGACTGGACGACATCGTCAGGGGCGGCGATCCCAAGCGCCGCGCCGATGCCGCGCGCCGGATCAGTGAATTATTCCTGCAGGGGGCTGCCAATTTCGGCGCCGATCACGTCGATCTGTTCGACGGCGTATTGAGCAGCCTGGTCCCCCATGCCGACCTTGCCGCGCGGGCCGAACTCGCCGAGCGGCTGTCGCTGCTTGTCAACGCGCCGCGCGGGCTGGTCGGACAGCTCGCCCATGAGGACGAAATTGCCATCGCCGGCCCGCTGCTGCGGCGCTCGCCGGTCATCGACGAACAGATCCTGGTCGAAATCGCCAGCGTGAAGGGGCAGGGCCATCTGCTGGCGATGTCGGATCGGCCGACGCTCTCTCCCGATCTTACCGATGTCATCGTGCGCCGCGGCGACCGCGATGTCGTCAGGCGCACGGTGGGCAATGCCGGTGCAGCGTTCTCGTCGGACGGCTATTCGACCTTGATCAAGCGCGCCAGCCAGGACGGCGTGCTGACGCTCAAGATAGGCCAGCGCGACGATCTCTCCAGCGAACAACTGAAGGACCTTCTGGCCGGAACGATCGATGTGGTCCGCCGCCGCCTGTTCACAGTCGTCAAGCCGGCGCGGCAGGTGGCGATCAAGCGGGCGATCAACGAAATCTCCGGCGCTGTCGAACGAACCGACAGCGGCCGCGACTTCGAGGCGGCACAGCGCACGATCCTGTCGCTGCATCGCGAGGGCCAACTGGTCGAAAGCGCGCTGCTCAACTTCGCCAAGGCAAACAAATACGAGGAATCCGTCGCCGCGCTGGCGGCGATGACCGGCGTGAAGATCGCGACCCTCGACCGGCTGATTGCCGGCGACCGCTACGATCCGATCCTGATCGCCGGCAAGGCGGTCGGCCTCGAATGGGCCACCGTGCGCGCTTTGATCCTGCTGCGGCTGGGCCCGAACCGGACGGCGTCGTCAGCCGATATCGAAAGCGCCCGCATGAATTTCGCGCGCCTGATGCCCACGACCGCCGAGCGCGTCGTCGGCTTCTGGAAGACCCGCCCGACGGTTTGAAGGCGCGACCGTCGTTACGAGCGGCGAAGCAACAGATTTATCCTGCGTCATTCCGGGGCGTGCGAAGCACGAGCCCGGAATCCATACTCATTGTCGTGGTTATGGATTCCGGGCTCTCGCTTCGCGAGCCCCGGAATGACGGCTGAAAGAATTATCCCACCCGCCGAAACTTCAAATACGCCGCAACACGCCCCTCGCGCTCGGCCTTCCGTCCGTAGCGCGTCATCGTGTAGCCCGCCCACGGCTCGCGCCAATCGGCGGCGCGTTCTGCCATCCAGGAAAAATCCGGCGAACGCAGCAGATGCGCCAGCGTCCATGCGCAGTAATCGTCGATGTCGCTGACGAAGCGAAACTCGCCATCTGATTTGATGATGCGCGCCATCGCGGCCACCGTGGCGTCCTGCACGAAGCGCCGCTTCCAGTGACGGCGCTTCGGCCAGGGATCGGGATGGATCAGATCGATCCGCGCCAGGGATCGCGGCGGCGCCCACGCCAGCAATTCGGCGGCGTCGCCGGCGTAAAGCCTGATATTGCCGATGTTGTGGGCTTCGATCTGCGTCAGGATTTTCGCCATGCCGTTGACATAGGGCTCGCAGCCGATGAATCCGATATCGGGAAACGCCTGCGCTTCGGCGATCAGATGTTCGCCGCCGCCGAATCCGATTTCCAGTCTGACAGCATCGGGCTTCGACTCGAAGATGTCGGTGAGATCATCGGGCGCGGGGCTGCCGATATCCAGCGCCAGATGCGGCAGCAGATTGTCGATCAGGTCGGCCTGATGGATGCGGAGCTTGTGACCCTTGCGGCGGCCGAAGAACGAGCCGTGCGCATGCGCGGCGGCGCCGTCATCCGGCGGCGCGTCGCGATCGCCGGTGTCGCGGGGTGAGACCGTCATCGCAGCGTCTGGTACAGCCGGTGCAGCAGCCGCGCCCTCGGCTCGATCGAGGAGATGTACATCTGCTCGTAATGGGTATGCGCGCCCTTGCCGTCAACGCCGAGGCCGTCCAGCGTCGCCGTGTGGGGCGCGGTGAAATTGCCGTCGCTTCCGCCGCCGGTGAAGGTGTCGACCAGATCGAAACCGATTTCGGCCGCGAGCGTCTTGGCGTGCTCAAAGAGCGCCGCACCGGCATTGCCCTTTTCGTAAGGCGGGCGGTTCAGTGCGCCGGTGACAGTGACGCTGACGCCTTCGGTGCGTGATTTCAGGCCGAGGATTCTTGGGACCAGTTCTTCGGAATCGGCAATGCTGGGCACGCGCATGTCGACCTCGGCATAGGCCTCCTCCGCAATCACGTTCGGCTTGGTGCCGCCCCTGACGACGCCGACATTGACGGATACGCCGCGCTTGAGATCGTTCATCGCCTCCAGCGCCTGAATGACGTTGCCGAGTTCGCGGATGGCGCTGCGGCCATCCTCGGGCCGCGTGCCGGCATGCGACGGCACGCCCTTGATGAAGACCTCGAAGCGCGCGACGCCCTTGCGCCCGGTGACGATCTTGCCGCCGTCGCGGGCGGGCTCGGTCACCAGCACATATTTTGCCTTGCGCCCCTCCGTCTCGATCAGGGCGCGCGACGTCGGGCTGCCGATTTCTTCATCGGAGACGAACATCTGGGTGATGCCGAGCGGCGATCGCGCGCTGTCGGCGCAAATCTGGCGAAAGGCATGGTAGGCGAGATAGGCGCCGCCCTTCATGTCATAAATTCCGGGACCGAAGGCGCTGTCGCCCTCGATCTTGAACGGCAGCCGCTCGATGAATCCCAGCGGATGCACGGTATCGAGATGGCTCAGCACCAGGATGCCCGGCGCATCCTGCCCCCATGACGAACGCGCGACCAGATGATCGCCGCATCCGTCCTTTCCTGCGATCCGCTCAACGGTCGCGGGCAGGTCGCGGTAGCCGTCAGTGACGAGGTCGGCGAGCTTGTTGACCTGTGCGGGCACCTCGGTCGGCGTCTCGATTTCGACCCAGCGGCGGATGCCGTCGAGGATCGAACTGGAATCAAACGGATTGGCGGTGGTTCCGGTCATCAGCGCTTTGCCTTCAAGGAATTCGGCCCAAGGATTTTCGGTCCAAGCAATTTCAGCCAAATGTCATGCGCTCGCGCCGGCGGGCGCGTCAATCGGAAGATCCGGTTATGGCAGCTGAAATCAGCGCTGGTCGGGGCCTTCGCGCGCGGCGATCTGTTCGACCAGTTCGACGATACTGCGGCGCATTTTGGCGTCGGTAATGCGCGTAAACGCCCGCGTCAGCGACAGGCCTTCGGAAGTGGCGAGAAAGTCGGAAACGTAGGCGGGCGAGCCGGATTCACCGAAGCCGTCGGCATTGACGGCACCGCTCGGCCCGCCGTCGAACAAAAACGAAACCGGCACCTGCAGGATTTCCGAGATCCGCTGCAGGCGGCTGGCGCCGACCCGGTTGGTGCCCTTTTCGTATTTCTGAACCTGCTGGAAGGTGAGGCCCAATGCCTCGCCGAGTTTTTCCTGGCTCATGCCCAGCATGATGCGTCGCATGCGAACGCGGCTGCCGACATATTTGTCAACAGGGTCTGGCGCTTTGGTGGACATCTCCAACACTCCTGGGATTACGCGCCGGGGAATGAGGCATAGCGGACCATGCCTCAGGCGCCGGTACCGTCAAATCCTGCTCGGAGGATCGGGTTGAACTGCGGACAATTTGAGCAATGAACTGACTGGTTCTTGTTTTTGGTTGCGGAACCCAGAATGCGAATTGCGCGGTCGGTCTGTCAACTAGTTAGTGGATTGGAGCAGGTTGAGTTTTTGCGACGGCCGCAACACCGGCAATATGCAAAACTTTAGGCTTTTCGCCTCGCAAAGCGGCGCCGGGTGACCAGCAGCAACGCAACAGCCACCATCATGCCGGCTGGAATGTCTCTAATACGCGCGTAAATCGTCGGCGACAAAGCCGTCGGCAGGTTGGCGTCCAGCACACCTTCAATGCCAAGGCCGAGCCGTGCGACAATCCGCCCCGACGGATCGATCACGGCTGAAATGCCTGTATTTGCTGCACGAACAACGGGCAGGCCTTCCTCGATGGCGCGCAGGCGCGCCTGCTGCAGATGCTGATAGGGACCGGTCGAAATACCAAACCAGCCGTCATTGGTGACGTTGATGATCCAGCCCGGGCGTTCGTCCCCAGTCGTTATATCTCCGGGAAATACCGCCTCATAGCAAATCAGGGGCAGCGCGCGCGGGGCGTTCGGTATTTCCATGTTGCGGCGGCGGGTGCCCGGAATGAACCCGCCCTGGACCCTCGTTAACTGCACGAAGCCGAGTTTTTCCATCAGGCTCTGGAACGGCAGATATTCGCCGAACGGCACCAGATGCAGCTTGTCATAGACCGACAGCACGCTGCCGTCATGGTCGATTGTATATATCGAGTTGTAGGCACGCGTCACTCGCACGCCCGGCGGGAGGTCGGGCGCGCGCACCGAGCCGGTGATCAGCACGGTGCCCCTCGGCAGCAGCTCGGCGATCTGCGCCATCGCATCGGCTTCGCGGGTCAAAAAGAACGGAAACGCCGATTCCGGCCAGATCAAAATCTGTGCATCGCTCACGCCGGTCGATTGCGGTCCGGAAGCGCGGTCGGAGAGCGTCAGGTACTTCTGCATCACCTCCGCTTTGGCGGCGTAGTTGAATTTGACGTCCTGCTGCAGATTGGGCTGCATGATGCGCAGCTTGACCTTTGTCAGCACGGTCGGCTGCATCGACAGCCTGACGGCGCCGAACACGGCCATCACCGCGAGCAGGCCGAGCGCCGCCGCCGGCGCGAGCCATGGTTTGCGTCCCCGTGAGGTGCCATCGATCAGGACCGCCGGGCTTGCGAAGATCGCCACCGTGAGGAACGTCATCCCCCACAGCCCGATCAGCGATGCCGTCTGGGCCAGCGCCAGCGGCTCCGACAGCGCGTAGCCGAACGAATTCCAGGGAAATCCCGACAGCAGATGGCCGCGCAGCCACTCTGTTATCGTCAGGCTGACCGCGAGCGCGAGCAGGCGCGAAGCGTCGCGGGTCCAGAGCAGGCGCGCCAGCGCAAAGCCTGCCGCGGTGAACAGCGCGAGATAGGCCGGCAGGCCCAGCACCGCGAACGGCATCAGCCAGGCGAACGTTGGCGCATCGACCAGGAAGGCGTAACCGATCCAGTAAAGTCCAACGACGAAATAGCCGAGCCCGAACCAGAAGCCCGACATCGCCGCCGCCGGCACACCGCGCCATCGCCCCGCACCGGCGCCGTCGATCAGCCAGACCGCGACCGGAAAGGTCAGGAACAGCACCGGCCATGCATTGAACGGCGCCATCGCCAGGGCCGACAATGCGCCGGCCACCAGCGCGAGGGCGGCGCGCTTCCATCCCCACGCCAGGATGATCGCAAGACCGGCGGTGCGAAGTTTGTTGGCTGATATCACTGCGAGCCGGCTCCATCGCTGGACGATGGCGGCGCATTGTCATTGGCCTGCGGCGCATTGGCGTCGGGCGTAGCTTCACGGCGGCGGCTTTCGCGCTGCGTGCGGGGGGCGGGCCGTTCCTTGCGAACCGCAATGCGCAGCCGCTTGACCCGCCGCGGATCGGCGTCGAGCACTTCGATCTCGTAAGTGCCGGGGCCTGAAATGACTTCGCCGCGCACCGGCAGGCGGCCGACTTGCGACACCAGGTAGCCGCCAAGGGTTGCGACCTCTTCGCCGGCCTCGCCGGTGATGAAGTCCTCGCCGATCACTGAACGGGCGTCCTCGAGGCTGGCTCGGGCATCGGCGATGAATGAATTGTCCGCCTGCCGCACGATCGCCGGCGGCTCGTCGCTGTCATGCTCGTCGTCGATTTCGCCGACGATCTGTTCGACGATGTCCTCGATCGACACCAGCCCGTCGGTGCCGCCATATTCGTCGACCACCAGCGCCAGATGGATGCGCGAGGCCTGCATCTGCGCCAGAAGGTCGATCGCCCGCATCGATGGCGGCACGTAGAGCAGCTTGCGGATGATGTTGGCGTCCGCCAGCGGCTGCGCCAGGTCGACCGCGCGCAAATCGAGGCCCGCGGGGAAAGGTTTCTTGCGCTTTGCCTTGGTGGTGTCGCCGACCCGCGCCTTCGCGGTCATGAACGCCAGGAGGTCGCGGATGTGCACGATGCCTTCGGGGTCGTCGAGGGTCTCGTTGTAGACGACGAGGCGCGAATGCGCCGCGCTCTCGAACAGGCTCATCAATTCGCCGAGCGGGATGTCGCGCTTGACCGCGACGATGTCGGCGCGATGCACCATCACGTCGGCGATGCGCCGTTCGTGCAGCCCGAGGATATTGCGCAACATGGTGCGCTCGATGGCGGAAAAGCCGACCTCGTCCGGCGTCGAGGCATCGAGCACGACCTGCAGATCGGCGCGGACCGATCCCGGCTTCCAGCCGAACAGCGTGCGGATCGCGCGAGTCAGCCAGTTTTCCGCTGTCGGGCGCAGCACCTCGCCATCCTGCACCACGGCCGGAAGGTTGGGCGTGTTGCGCGGATTGTCGTGGGTAGGGTCGGAGTCCGGCATGTCAGTCCATCCGCTCCCGGTCCGCATGGGGATCGCGATCCGCATATGGATCCGGAATGCCGAGCTGCGCGAGGATCTCCTGCTCGAGACTCTCCATGGCTTCGGCGTCGTCGTCTTTTTCGTGATCGTAGCCGATCAGATGCAGGAACCCGTGCACCGCAAGATGGCTGAGATGGTGATCGAACGGTTTTTGTTCGTCGTCGGCCTCTTTGCGCGTCGTCTCATAGGCGATGGCGATATCGCCGAGCATGCGCGGTGCATCGTCGGGCGTTCCCGCACCGGTCGGCTGCAACGCCGGAAACGATAGCACATTGGTCGGCTTGTCGATGCCGCGCCAATTGCTGTTCAGGGTTCGAATCCCGGAATCGTCGGTCAGCATGACTGCCAGTTCCGCCTCGCCGACATCGGCATCGGCGATTTCAGCGGCCGCGTTGATGGCGCGATGGATCACCGCCTCGGCGTCGGGCTCGGTCTGCCAGCAATCGGCGACCACGAGGACTTCGGTTACGGGGTGGACGGAAGACAATTTCGTTCCAGGGTTTTGCAGTCCAGCATTTTGGTTGCGGCCCGGGCCCGCCTGCTGCGGGCCCAAAGCCAAAGGTCTGGCCATCAGGATCTGCCGGTCGCCGGTTTTTGCGGCAAGCCCTCATAGGCGGCGACGATCCGCGCCACCAGTTCATGGCGGATGACGTCTTCGGCGGTGAACTTCACCTGCGCGATCCCCTCGACGCCGTCGAGCAGCTTGACGGCCTCGGCAAGTCCCGAGGTCTGGCCGTTCGGCAGGTCAACCTGCGAGGGGTCGCCGGTGATGATCATGCGGCTGTTCTCGCCAAGCCGGGTCAAAAACATCTTCATCTGCATTGACGTGGTGTTCTGCGCCTCGTCCAGGATGATGACGGCGTTGGTCAGCGTGCGGCCGCGCATGAAGGCGAGCGGCGCAATCTCGATTTCACCGCCCTGCAGCGCGCGCTCGACGACGCGCGCGTCCATCAGGTCGTACAGCGCGTCGTAGATCGGCCGCAGATAGGGATCGACTTTTTCGCGGAGGTCGCCGGGCAGGAAGCCGAGCCGTTCGCCGGCTTCGACCGCGGGCCGCGTCAGGATGATGCGATCGACTTCCTTGCGCTCGAACAATTGCGCGGCATGCGCCACCGCAAGCCAGGTCTTGCCGGTGCCGGCCGGGCCGACGCCGAACACCATCTCGTGGCGCTTCAGCGCGCGGATGTAGGAGTCCTGCGCGGCGGTGCGCGCCCGCACCGGGCGCTTGCGCAGATTGATGGTCTCGAAGGCGTTCTTGGCGGCCTTGGGATCGAATTCGAACAGCGATCCCTGCGCGATCACGGCGCGGATGGCGCCTTCGACGTCGCCCTGCGCCAGGTCTTGTCCCTGCACCGCCTGGGCGTAGAGCGTCTCGAGCACGCGCCGCGCCGCGTCGCAGCCGTCGCGCGATCCGGCGATGGTGATGTGATTGCCGCGCGAATCCACGACGACGCCGAGCCGGCGTTCGATCAGCGCCAGATTCTGCCCGTAAGGGCCGACCAGCGCGGAAGCGGCGCGGTTGTCGTCGAAGTCGATGACGACCTGGGTTTCGGGCGGAATTTGCATGTCGCGATCAAATTTGCGGCTGGGAGCAAGCGAAGGTGAATCCGATGCGCTTTTGGGCAAGGGTTCAGGCTCCCGCGTTGACTTGAGAAGAATCGGTCGTGGGTGAAAGCGTCGATAAAGTGGGGCGCGCGGAGGCGCCCGCGAGTTCGCCGAGCAGGCTGTAGCGCTCCAGGCTGTCGATCGAGACCGGCAGCACTTTTCCGATGATATCCGGTGATGCCATCACATGCGCGGGCTGCAGATAGGCGGTGCGGCCGACGATCTGGCCGGGGTTGCGGGCCGCGCGTTCGAACAGCACATCGACAGTCTTGCCAATCATGGCCTTGTTGAAGGCCGATTGCTGGCTGTCGATCAATTCCTGAAGCCGCCCCAATCGCTCGTCCATTTCTGCCGCTGACACCGTCTCCCGCATGTCCGCCGCCGGCGTGCCGGGCCGCGGCGAATATTTGAACGAATAAGCCCCAGCGTATCCGATTTGCGTGACAAGCGCGAGGGTGGCGGCAAATTCTCCCTCGGTTTCGCCGGGGAAGCCGACGATAAAATCCGATGAAAATGCAATATCTTGGCGGCTCTCGCGAAATCGGTCGATGACGCGGCGGTAATCATCGGCGGTATGCTTCCGGTTCATGGCAGCCAGAATGCGGTCGGAGCCGGATTGTACCGGCAGATGCACGAACGGCATCAGTTCGGGCAGGTCGCGATGCGCTTCCAGCAGCGAATCATCGACGTCGCGGGGATGGCTGGTCGAATAACGCAGGCGCACGATGCCCGGGATTTCGGCGAGGCGAGTGAGCAGCGCGCCGAGCGGCCAGGTTCGTCCGTCCGGACCCTCGCCGTGATAGGCGTTGACGTTCTGCCCGATCAGCGTGATCTCGCGCACGCCATTGTCGGCGAGCCGCGTCACGTCGTCGATGATTTTTGCAACTGGCCGGGAGACTTCCGCACCACGCGTGTAAGGCACCACGCAGAAGGTGCAGAACTTGTCGCAGCCTTCCTGCACGGTGACGAACGAGGAGATGCCGCGCGCGCGGATCGCCGCGGGCTTCGGCGGCGGCAGAAAGCCGAACTTGTCCTCGACCGGGAATTCGGTCTCCAGCGCGCGGCCATGGCTTTTGGCGCGGGCCAGCAGCTGCGGCAGATGATGATAGCTCTGCGGGCCGACCACGACGTCGACGGTCGGCGCGCGGCGGATGATCTCTTCGCCCTCGGCTTGCGCGACGCAGCCGGCGACCGCGATGCGCATCTCGCGCCCCTGGCGCGCGGCCTCATCCTTGGCGACGCGCAACCGCCCGAGTTCGGAGTAGACCTTTTCGGAAGCCTTCTCGCGGATATGGCAGGTGTTGAGGATGACGAGATCCGCATCCTCGGCGCTGTCGGTCTCGACAAAGCCTTCGCCCGCCAGCGTGTCCACCATGCGCTGCGCATCGTAGACGTTCATCTGGCAGCCATATGACTTGATATGCAGCTTGCGCGGCGGCTTCATGGAACCTGATTGCGGAGTTGGCGCGGGCCCCATACGGCGCCCGTCTACCGGGTCAATTATAGCCTAAGTGGCCGAAAATCCAGCTTATTAGCCCCGTCATCCGGGTGTGGTGCCAGCGCACCATCCCGGAATGGCGGTGTAAAACGCCTAATCGGCCCCAATCCGCGCGATTAGATCGGGCAATTGCCGCATATCGTCGAAAGTGACCGCGGCGCCTGCGGCACGCAGGGTATCCGCGGTGTCCGGACGGCAATGGCTGCCGCCGTGAAAGCCGAGCACGGTCATCCCGGCGGCCCGGCCCCCGGTGACGCCGGCCACGCTGTCCTCGATCACGAGGCATCGCGCCGGCGGGACATTCATCTGCCCCGCCGCGAGCAGAAACAGATCCGGTGCCGGCTTGCCGTTGCGCACCTGCGATCCCGAAAAAATATGAGGGGCAAAGCGCTCGTACAGTTTCACCCGTGACAGGCTCGTGAAAATCTTTTCGTGCACGGCACTGGAGGCGACGCATTTGCGCAGGTCGATGGCGTCGAGCGTCTCGTGAAGATGCGGAATTGGCTCAACCGCGTCCGCGAGCGCTGCAAACAATGTCGTTTGCCGTTCATGCTCGTACGTTTCGGCCAACGGCCGCCCGAGTTCCCGCTCGACTTCGGTGGTTGCATCGAGCGATGTGCGCCCGAGAAATCGCTGACGCACCTGCTCGGCGGTGATCGGATAGCCGTGACGCGTCAGCACCTCGGCGTGAACGCGGCACGAGATCACCTCGCTGTCGACCAGCACGCCGTCGCAATCGAAAATGATGAGATCGAGATGGGCGTTCGAGGTTTGCACGCGGCTTCATCCTTGGCGATTGATGGAACGTGAATGCGGGGTTCGTGCTTCGCACGTCCCGGAATGACTATGACTGACCGGGACCAATCCGCCCGATTAGATCGGGCAATTGCCGCATATCGTCGAATGTCACGGCCGCGCCCGCCGTGCGCAGCAATTCAGCGTGACCTGCGCCGCAATGGCTGCCGCCGTGAAAGCCAAGCACGGTCATCCCGGCGGCCCGGCCACCGGTGACGCCGGCAACGCTGTCCTCGATGACAAGGCATTGAGCCGGCCGGATATTCATCTGTTCGGCAGCGAACAGAAACAGATCCGGGGCAGGCTTGCCGCGCGTGACCTGCGTGGCGGAAAAGATGTTGGGCGCGAGGACGTCGTAGAGCCCGGCGCAGGTGAGGCCGTGACGAATCTTCTCCGGCGTACCGCTCGATGCCACGCATTTCGGAAGATCGATTGCGGCGATCGCTTCGCCGATATGGGGAATGGCTCCGAGTTCATCAGCATATCGTTGCAGCGCGGCCTGCTTCATCTGCGCTTCGAAATCGTCCGGGAGGCTGCAACCCAGTTCGGCCTCGACGGTCAGGCGCGCCTCGCGATCGGAAACACCGAGGAACCGTTGCAGCACCTGATCCGCCGTGATCGGATAGCCGTGGCGCGTCAGCGTCTCCGCATGCGCGCGGCATGAAATGACCTCGCTGTCGAGCAGCACGCCGTCGCAATCGAAAATGATGAGTTGTGGGCTCAAATTGACTACGACTTATCTTCGTCCAGCGGCACGCAATACAATTCGAGCCGGTGATCGACCAGTTTGTAGCCGAGCTTGCGGGCGATTTCGGCCTGCAGCTTCTCGATTTCTTCCGAGGTGAACTCGATCACCTTGCCGTCGCGCAGGTTGATCAGGTGATCGTGATGGCTGTCGGGCATCTGCTCGTAGCGCGCCCGGCCCTCGCGGAAATCATGCCGTTCGATGATGCCGGCGTCCTCGAACAGCTTTACGGTGCGGTAGACGGTCGAGATCGAGATCTTGTCGTCGACCTCGACGCAGCGCCGGTAAAGTTCCTCGACGTCGGGATGATCCACCGAATCCGCCAGCACCCGCGCGATAACGCGGCGCTGCTCGGTCATGCGCATGCCGGTGGCGGCGCAGCGTGCCTCGATACCGGTATTCTTGTGCGCGGGCGGGGATTTCAGGACGGGCATATGGTCTTGCCTTAGAGAGCAGGGCAGGGTGTTTTGCCACCCCGCGCAGTTTACGACAAGTCGCGCCGCATCAGAAGTGCGTTCAATTGCTCCCCGCCGGGCTGCTGATAATAGCGTTCGCGGCGCCCAACGACGCCGAATCCGGCCCATTCATACAGCCGCCGCGCCGGCTGATTGTTTTCCTCCACTTCCAGGAAGATGGAACGCACGCCGCGGCCGGCGAGATGGCCAAGATGGGTCAGCAGCAAATTGCGCGACAGGCCGCGGCCGCGCTCGCTGGCGTCGATCGCGATCGACAAGATTTCGGCTTCGTCCGCGGCCATGCGCGAGACCGCAAAGCCGATCACCTTGCGCCCCTGCCGGAGGCGATGAACCAGCGTGTTTCGTTCGGCCAGCATGGCCTCGAACTCGCCCTCACCCCAGCCGCGGTGAAACGAGGCGCCATGCAGCTGCGCCAGCCGTGCCGCGTCGCGCTGGCTGGCCGGCTCAATCACCGGCGTGCCGCCGCGCCACCATTTGGAAATCAGGGATCCCAAGGCTATTGTTACGCCCATTCTCACGGCCATTATGATGCCGGCTGCGAGGCTTGCGGCAACGGGTCCTTGGGCGGCTTGGCGTCGGGCGCGCGCAGATAATAGGGGCTGGCCGGCGACATTTCCGGGCTGACGGCGGCGCCGAGCCACGCCACCCAGGTGATGTCGGGCGCCGGCTGTGCGTCGACCCTGAACGGCGGCGGCGCATCGGATGGCCAGCGGTCGGCGAGGATTTTCGCGGCATTGCCGACCAGGTGCGGTGTGCCGAAGCGGGAGGCGTCGAGTGCTTCCGAAATCGGCGCCACTTTCGGCTTGACCAGCGAACCGCCGTCGCCGCTGACCACCTGGAAATACACATGATCGTGGCGCGCATCGATCGCGGAAATGATCGGATGTTCGCTGTTCTCGCCGACGAAAGGCGCCGCGTAAGCGGTCAGCGTCGTCAATCCCACCACCGGCTTGCCGGCCGCCAGCGCAATGCCGCGGGCGGCCGAGAGGCCGACACGCAATCCGGTAAAGCTGCCGGGCCCCTTGGTCACGGCGACACGGTCGAGCGATGTGAACGCGATGGTGGACGCTTTCATCACCCGCGCGATCAGCGGCATCAGGGCTTCGGCGTGGCCGCGCTTCATCGGCTGCGATTCCTGCGCGATGATCTTCGTCGTGTCGGTATCGAGCACGGCCGCGGCGCAGGCATCAAGCGCGGTATCGATGGCAAGGATTAACATGAAGAGGTTTATAGCAGCTTCGTAGGGTGGGCAAAGGCGCACTTCGCGCCGTGCCCACCTCTTATCCTGCTGCTGGCAACCGGTACTTTACCGCGATCAGAAGTGGTGGGCACGCTTGCGCTTTGCCCACCCTACGCAGCCAGCTCACATCGGCCGGACTTCGACCACGTCGGGCACGAAGTGCTTGAGCAGGTTCTGGATGCCGTGCTGCAGCGTTGCCGTCGAGGACGGGCAGCCGGCGCAGGAGCCCTTCATGTTGAGATAGACGACGCCGTCCTTGAAGCCGCGGAAGGTGATGTCGCCGCCGTCATTGGCGACCGCGGGGCGCACCCGCGTCTCGATCAAATCCTTGATCGTCGCCACCGTGTCGGCGTCGGCCTCGTTGAAGAATTCCTCTTCCTCGTCGAGCGCCTCGTCATTGCCGGCGGTGCCGTCGGCCAGCAGCGGTGCGCCGGACATATAATGTTCCATGATGGCGCCGAGGATCGCCGGCTTGAGATGCTGCCAGTCGCTGTCGTCCTTGGTCACGGTGACGAAATCGGCACCGTAGAACACGCTCTTGACGCCCTGGACGTCGAACAGCCGTTCGGCCAGCGGCGAGCGCGCGGCGGCTTCGCGGTTGGCGAATTCCATCGTGCCGGTATCGAGCACGGTTCGGCCCGGAATGAATTTCAGGGTGGCGGGATTAGGGGTCGCTTCGGTCTGGATAAACATCTGATTTCTCCGGCGTCGCCGGTTCAAGGCCGGCGCGTGGGCGCTCTTTAGCAGATGGCAACGGCCGGCGCACGGTCAAGAGGCGCAGACCAGCCCTTCCTGGCGCAATTCCCTCATTTCGCTCAGGAAAGTGCGTCGATTTCGGCGTCCTTGAGGTCGCCGGAGACGATGGTGACCGGGATCGGGAACGAGCCGGCGGCCTGTGCGATCATGGCGATCAGCGGGCCGGGGCCTTCGGCGCCCGGATTAGCCGCCAGCACCAGCATCGATATGTCGACGTCCTTGTCGATCACGTCGAGCATCTGTTCGGTCGGATTGCCCTCGCGAATCACCCGCTCCGGCGTGATCGCGGCGATGCCGTTGGCGCGGCCGGAAGCGCGGTCGAGCGCCTCGTTGGCGGCGTCCTCGGCTTCGGCGCGCATGATGTCGGCGACCCCCAGCCATTGCTGGTTCTGGTCCTCGATCTCGATGATGCGCAGCATCACCACGCCGCCGCCGACCCGGATCGCCCAGCGGCTGGCATAGTAGACCGCGCGGTCCCACTCCGCGGTGTCGTCAACGATGACAAGACATTTTGGCCTGTGACCCGTCTCGTAGCTTCGTCGCTGGGTGGTCATGCATGTCCCGGTGCTGCGCCAAACCGACGCATGCTGCCACGGCGCTGCCGTGTCAGACAAGCGCCGTCGCAAATCCTGTGATCGCGCCAGATACTACCGCTTGCGGATGAAGCCGACGATGTCCTTGGCGGCTTTCATGGTCTCAGTGGCGATCGCCTCGGCGCGCTCGGCGCCGTCGATCAGGATCGAATCGACATGATCGGGGTTGGCGACCAGGCGTTTCATTTCCGAGGCGATCGGCGCGAGCTTGGTGACGCAAAGTTCCACCAGCGCGTTCTTGAAGTTGGAGAACTGTCCGCCGCCGAACTCGGCCAGCACCTGGGCTTTGCTGAGGCCGGACAGCCCCGCATAGATGCCGACGAGGTTGTCGGCCTCCGGCCGGCCTTCCAGCCCCTTTTCCTCCGACGGCAACGGTTCCGGATCGGTCTTGGCCTTGCGGATCTTCGCCGCGATGGTCTCGGCATCGTCGGTGAGATTGATCCGCGAATTATCCGATGAGTCCGACTTCGACATTTTCTTGGTGCCGTCGCGCAGGCTCATCACCCGCGTCGCGGGCCCGGTGATCACGGGCTCCGGCAGCGGAAAGAACAATCCGTCGTTGAAGCCATGGCCGCGGATCGAGTCGCCGAAGTCGTTGTTGAACTTCTGCGCGATGTCGCGGGAAAGTTCGAGATGCTGCTTCTGGTCCTCGCCGACCGGCACGTGGGTGGCGCGATAGACCAGGATGTCGGCGGCCATCAGCACCGGATAATCGTAAAGCCCGACGGACGCCGCTTCGCGATCCTTGCCGGCCTTGTCCTTGAACTGCGTCATGCGGTTGAGCCATCCCATCCGCGCCACGCAATTGAAGATCCACGCCAGCTCGGCATGACCGGTGACCTGGCTCTGGTTGAACACGATATGCTTTTTCGGATCGACGCCGCTGGCGATAAAGGCCGCGGTCACCTCGCGGGTACAGCGCGTCAGTTCGGCTGGACCGCCCCAGACGTCGAGCCCTTGCGTGATCGCGTGCATGTCGACGACGCAATAGATGCAGTTGTGCGTTTCCTGCAACTTCACGAAGTTGACGAACGCGCCGAGGTAATTGCCGAGATGCAGATTGCCCGTCGGCTGGACGCCTGAAAAAACCCGTTCAACCATGGCCATGGTAGTGCTTCCTGCGAATTGTCGGTTTGGCGCGCTCGTTTGCCATTTAAGCCCTAATCGCGCAAGTCGGCGGGCTTGGTTTGCCGGATCGCGTTAACCGTCTCGCGCCAGCCGGCGATGCCGAAAAGCCGCAAAAACAGGCCGTAAACCGCAATCCCGGCGATAATCAGGAGGAGCAGGACGATCGCCTGCACCAGGCCGTGGGCGTCAGGCGCGAGGGCCGGCGTAAGCCGCGTCGCCAGCCACAAGGCCGCGCCCATCGCCAGCGCGGCGGCGAGGATGCCGGGCAACCGCCGCCGCGCGGCGGCGTCGATCGAAAATCCAAAGGTTTCGCCGCCCCTGCGCATCAAGCTGAAGGCGGTGCTCCATGCCCCGATCGCGAGACTGGCGGCGATGCCGCTGGCGCCGAACCAATGGCCGAGCAGGACGGAAAGGACGATGGCAAGGACGATACCCATCAGCGTCGCAAGCAGCGGCGTCAGCGTGTCCTCGCGCGCAAAGAACGCCGGCGACAGCGCTTTGACAAGCACATTGGCGGGCAGCCCCAACGCGAGCCACATCAGGGCGCGAGACGTCGCGGTGGTGTCGGCTGAGGTGAATGCGCCGTGTTCGAACAGCATGCGCACGACAGGCTCGCTCAGCACGATCAGCCCCAGCATCGCCGGCAATGCCAGCCCGACCGCGAGTTCGAGGCCGCGCGATTCCGCCTGCGCGACCGCGGCCTGATCGCCGCCGCGCAACGCGCGCGTCATTTCCGGAATCAGCACCGTGCCCATGGCGACGCCGACAATGCCGAGCGGCAGCTCGACCAGGCGGTTGGCGAAATAGAGCCACGACACCGCCGAGGGCGATGACGATGCGACGATCGCGCCGGCGACCATCAATAATTGCGGCGTGCTGCTCGCGATCATGCCGGGGATCGCCTTGCCGAGAAAGCCGCGGATTTCCGCATCGAACGAGACCCGAAGCGGCGTTGCGATGGTGCCGCCACGCCGCAGCACCAGGATGGACAGTTGCAGCAGGCCGGCGACGCCGACCGTGGCGGCGAGGATCTGTGCGGCAAGCACCGCATTGGAGCGCGATGCCAGCAGCACGGTCATGACCGCGATCAGCGCGATATTGAACAGCAGCGGCGAGAACGCCGTGAGTGCAAAACGGCCCTGCGCGTTCAATAGCGCCATCATCACGGTCACCGGCCCGGCAAAGGCGAGGTAAGGCAGCATCAGGCGGGCATTGTCGACGGCGAGCTGCAGCGTCTGATGGCCTGAAAACCCCGGCGCCAGCGCCATGATTACGAATGGCATCAGCAAACCCAGCAGCAGCGTGGCGACGAATAGCGCCGCGGTGACGGTGCCGAGCACGCGGCCCGCATAGGCGGCGGCCGCCACCGCGCCGCTGGTCTCGCGCACGCGCAGCCACGCCGGCACCAGCGCGGCGTTCAGCCCGCCTTCGGAAAGCAGGCGCCTGATCACATTGACCAGTTGAAAGGCCGCCAGGAACGCATCCGCAACAGCGCCGGCGCCGAGCAGCGCGGCGACCAGCGAATCGCGCACGAATCCGAGCAGGCGCGAGGCCAGCGTTCCCGTCGATACCGTGAGGAAGGAGCGGATCATCGCGTCTCTATAGCAGCGGTTTGGCGTGGAGGCTCTAGCCCCGCCGCTTGCCCTCAATCAGGCTGCGCTTGCCCGTGATGGTCTTGCCTTGGCCTGGGCGATCGAAAGCTTTTCGCGCGGATCGCACGCGTGGTTTCGGCGGGGCTTTTTGCAGCCGCCTGCTGCAGCTCGCGCCGGAATTCATCGCGCTTCTCGTGGATGGAGGCGATGACCGGCCCGATCGCCTGCTCCAGTCCGATCAGTGCCGCCTCCGACAGCTGCAGGCTGGCCTCGATGGTCTCCGGCACGGCGTCGGTAACGCCGATTTCGTACAGGTGGCGTGCATGGTCGGCATCGCGGGCGCGCGAGACGATGACGATATCCGCCCTCAGCGCGCGTACCTGACGAACGATTTCGTCGATCGCGTCCTTGGCGGCCACCGTTACGATGACGGCCTTTGCCTTCATCACGCCGCAGCTCTTCAGAAATTCCGGGTCTGTCGCGTCGCCGTAATAGACCTCGCGCCCGCTCCTGCGCTGGGCCGGGACCGCATCGGCGTCGTTGTCGACGGCGAGATAGGTACAATTGTGTCGGCCCAGCAGGGAGCAGACGACCTCACCGACCCGGCCGTGCCCGATGACGATGGCGTGCCCGGCGCCTCCACTCGGTGCAACGCTGAGCTCCGGATCCAGCGCCTTGGGCTCGCGAAACTTCGGCGTCAGCCGCCGTGCGACCAGGGCCAGCACCGGAATCAGCGCCATCGTGATCGATGTCACCGCGAGCGTGAAGCTCGACACATTGGCGCTGATCAGGCCGAGCGAGGTGGCAAGGCCGATGCCGACGAACGCGAACTCGCCGCCGGGGCCCAGCAGCAGACCGGTTTCGATCGCCGCATGCCAAGGCAGTCGAAAGGTCCGGGCGAGGCCGGTGAGCAGGACGGCCTTGATGCCGATCAGGCCGATGACGGAGGCAACGAGCCAGAATGGTTCGCGTGCGACTTCGCGCACATCGATGTTCATGCCGACGGTAAAGAAAAAGAAGCCAAGCAGCAGTCCCTTGAAAGGGCCGATGGTCGTTTCGATGGCCTTGCGAAATTCCGTCTCGGCGAGCAGCAACCCGGCGATGAAGGCGCCCAGCGCCATCGAAAGGCCGGCCACGGCGGCGGCGACGCCGGTGCCGATGATGACGAACAGGGTGGCCGCCACGAACAATTCGCTGGCGCCGGTGGCCGCGACCAGCCGGAACAGCGGCCGCAGCAGCAGACGTCCGAAGATGACCATCGCGACAACGGCGACGGTGGCATTGACCAGCGCGAGAGCGAGGCTGGTCATGACCGAGCTGCTCGAGCCCTTGCCCAGGATGGAGATGAAGACCAGGACCGGAATGACCGCCAGATCCTGCGCCAGCAGAATGGCGAAGCTGGTTCGGCCGGCCGTGGTGCCGAGCCGGCCCTGGTTGGAAAGCACCTCGATGACGATCGCGGTCGAGGATAACGCAAGGCAGGCGCCGAGGATGATCGATACGGCGGAGGGGTTGCCGAACAGCGCCGCGATGCCGGCGAGCACGGCGGTCGTCAGGATGAATTGCAGGCTGCCGAGGCCGAACACCAGCCGGCGCAGCGCCTTCAAGCGTTCGTAGGACAGCTCCAGGCCAATGAGGAAGAGCAGGAAGACAACGCCGAGTTCGGCGATGCCGGCCACGTTCTTGGCATCGACGACGGTGAGCCAGTACAGGAACGGGAACGCGTGGATCAGCGAGCCCAGTCCGAGCGGGCCGAGCAGCGCGCCCGCGGCCAGAAAGCCGAGCACGGGGCTAAACCCAAAGCGCCGCACCATGGGAACGACGATGCCGGCCGTCCCCAGCAGGACGAGCGCGTCGCTATAGGCATCGATGTTGAACTGCGCCGCCACTCATTGCTCCCTGCGCTGGTCCGATGCGCTCGCTGTACTGGATCAAATGGGGTGTGCTTGTGCAAGTCAGGGCGGGATGAGAAAGCCGGCGGCGATGGCGCTGGGGTCCGGCTTTGAGTCCGTTCGGCGCTTCAAGGCGGACGTCGGCCGGCCTATCTGAAGTTGTATCGTTCGCGACCGGATGACTGACCTGATGAGCGATCCGGACACCGGTATCCAACAGCACCGATCGTCCTGGGTCTGCGGGTTCCATGCAATCCCGCGCTAACTCATTCGAGGGCTGTCCGCCGGAGTGAGTGGCGCGCGCGGAAGCAATGGTGATAGCCTCGCGGCGAAATGGCTCAGACCGGTGCGGGATATGGGCGTCGTTGCGCGAAATAACGTCCGCGTCCGCGGGACGGGTGAGAAGGCGATGGTGTTCGCCCACGGTTTTGGCTGCGACCAGAACATGTGGCGGTTCGTGGAGCCGGCCTTCGCCGGGGATTTCAAGACTGTGCTGTTCGATCACGTCGGCGCCGGCGGATCCGACCTCAAGGCTTACGACAAATCGAAATATTCGACGCTTGGCGGTTACGCCGACGACGTCGTCGAGATCGGCCGCGAACTCGGCCTGACGGATGCCGTTTTCGTCGGGCATTCCGTCAGCAGCATGATCGGCGCGCTGGCGGTGCAGAAGGCGCCCGGCATGTTTGGCAAGCTGGTCATGGTCGGGCCTTCCGCCCGGTACATTGACGACGACAATTACGTCGGCGGATTCAGCGAACAGCAGATCGAGGAACTACTGCAGTTTCTTGATTCCAACCACATGGGATGGTCGGCCCAGATGGCGCCGGCGATCATGGGCAATCCGGATCGCCCTGAACTCGGCGAAGAGCTGACCAACAGCTTTTGCCGAACCGATCCCGAAATCGCCAAGGCGTTCGCCCGCGTCACCTTCAAATCGGACAATCGCGCCGATCTGGCCAAAATCGATATTCCAACGCTGATATTACAATGCAGCGAGGACATCATCGCCTCAAAGGAGGTCGGAGAGTTTGTTCACCGCGGAATTCCGGGCAGCGAACTCATCATACTGGAGGCGACCGGGCATTGCCCCAATTTGAGCGCGCCCGATGAAGTGATCGCCGCCATGAAGACGTTCGTCTGAGTGGCGCGGTGGACAGTCCCCGCATCGATGACTTCGAGGACATGTTCGACAACGCCCCTTGCGGCTATGTCACGCTGCTGACCAACGGCCGTATCGCGCGTGTGAACCGGACGCTTCTCGGCTGGACCGGCCACACCTCAGATCAAATGATCGGCAAGCCCTTCAGCAGCTTCCTCAACATGGCGGGCCGCATCTACTACGAAACCCACATCGCGCCGCTGCTCAGGATGCAGGGCTTCTTCGACGGCTTTGCCATCGACATGGTGACAGCAAGCGGCGAACATTTGCAGATGATTGCGAGCGCCACCGATGGCCGGGACGCCGGCGGAAAGACCGAGTTCACGCGTGTTGCCCTGATCAAGGCCGTCGATCGAAGACTGTACGAGCGGGGACTTCTGGAAGCGCGCGACATGGCCGCCACGGGCCTTGCGCGCGAGCGTGAGAATTCCGAATTGCGCGAGCAGTTCATCGCGGTGCTGGGGCATGACCTGCGCAACCCGCTGGCATCGATCAGCGCCGGCGCGCGCATTCTGGGACGGGATGCGACCACGGAAAAACAGCACCAGATCCTGGCGATGCTGGAGACCACTGTGATGCGGATGGCCGGGCTGATCGACAATGTGCTCGATTTTGCGCGGGGCCGGCTTGGCGGCGGCATTGTCCTGGCCCGCAATGCCAACGCACCGGTGGAACAGATGCTGCATCAGGTGATCGACGAACTGCGGCTGGCGTCGCCGGGACGCCAGATCGAAGCCGTCTATGCCATCGACGCTCCCGTGAATTGCGATCGAATCCGGATTGGGCAGCTGGTTTCCAATCTGGTCGGAAACGCGCTCAGCCACGGCGCGACCAACGAGCCGGTGCGCGTCCGCGCCGTGACGGAGGATGGGCTGTTCAAATTGTCGGTCGCCAACGGCGGCGAGCCGATACCGGAGGCCGCGATGGAGAAGCTGTTTGAGCCGTTCTTCCGCGGCGAGGTACGTGCCAGCCGGCAGGGCCTCGGCCTCGGCTTGCACATCGCGTCGCAGATCGCCAAGGCGCACGAGGGTTCGCTTAACGTGACATCGACGGCGGAGGAAACCTGCTTTACCTTTGTCATGCCGCTGCGATAGCGCAGCTTCGCTGGCGGTTCATTTCCCGGCGGATGCAGTCCGTTTATCGTGCAAGGCGGACATCGGCCGGCCATCTGAATTTATCGATTCACGCCATTTATGGGTTCACGCCTTGCGCCGGCCGTGATAGGCCCCGCCCTTCATGATGGCTGCAACAGGACGGTGAGATGGCCGACGCAAAATATGACGTTCTCGGGATCGGCAATGCGATTTTCGACGTGCTGGTGCAGACCGACGAGGCCTTTCTCGGCCGCCATGGCATGACCAAGGGCGGCATGGCGCTGATCGACGAGGCGCGCGCCACGGCGATCTACGCCGATATGGGCCCGGCCACCGAAATGTCCGGAGGCTCCGCTGCCAACACCATCGTCGGCATCGCCAATCTCGGCGCGCGCGCCGCCTATGTCGGCAAGGTGCGCGACGACCAGATCGGCGGCCTCTACACCCATGACATCCGCGCCGCCGGCGTCGCATTCGAAACCAAAGCGGCAAGCGGCGGCCCCGCCACCGGCTGCTCCTACATCCTGGTGACGCCGGACGGCGAGCGCACCATGAACACCTATCTCGGCGCCGCGCAGGAGCTGATGCCCGACGATATCGACGCGGCGCAGATCGAAGCCTCCAGCATCATCTATCTCGAAGGTTATCTCTGGGATCCGAAGAACGCCAAGGACGCCTTCGTCAAGGCGGCGACCATCGCGCATGGCGCCGGCCGTCAGGTCGCGCTGACCTTGTCGGATTCGTTCTGCGTCGGCCGCTACCGCGACGAGTTTCTCGACCTGATGCGCAAGGGCACCGTCGATCTCGTGTTCGCCAACGAGGCCGAGCTGCAATCCCTGTACGAGACATCGGATTTCGATGCCGCGCTAAAACAGCTGCGCGCCGACACCAAACTCGGCATCGTCACCCGCAGCGAGAAGGGCTGCGTCGTCGCGTCGAAAGACGGCGTCGTCGCGGTGCCGGCTTTCCCGATCACGAAACTCGTCGACACCACAGGCGCCGGCGATTTGTTCGCCGCCGGTTTCCTGTTCGGCCTCGTCCGCAACGCCGGCCATGAAAATTCCGGCCGTCTCGGCGCGCTCGCGGCGGCTGAAGTGATCCAGCACATCGGCGCAAGGCCGCAGGTTTCGCTGAAGGAATTGGCGAAGAAGAACGGGTTGCCGGTTTAGGGAGCCCGCGAGAGGGCGACCTCTCGCCTCGTCATGCCCGGGCTAAAGCGCGAAGCGCGTCTTCGCGCTAGATGACCCGGGCATCCACGTCTTTGGGGTGCGTAGTGCGTAGGATGGGTAGAGCGCAGCGAAACCCATCGTCTTTCAGCATCCGAAGCGATTGATGGGTATCGCTGCGCTCCACCCATCCTACGCGCTGCTGCCGATATCGTATTCCGATTTACAGAAATAGTTCTTGACGCCACCCCCAAATCACCTGCACATCAATAGCCATCCCGTCCCATTCAGAGGGGCGTTGGCCATCGTCACAACGAGGGGCGGGTTGCGGTGGACGCTGATGTTGCGATTGACGGTCGCGGCAAAGGCGTACGGCGAAAGCGTGTGGTCCTGGCGCCCGTAACGGCGTCAAGCTCTGAAGAAGCTAACGCTTCGGAGGGGTGACGGTGGCAATAGAGGCCGTCTCACCGGGGAGAGCGCGTCATAAGTCGTAAAGCCACTGCGCAGGGAATGTCGGATGCTCTCCGCTGCCCTGTATGCTCGTGTGCAGCTTTTTGCACAATTCGCACACGAGACCGCGGGTGCAGCGCGCATCCGGCATTCCCCGCGCCCTCTGTTCACGCAAGGCGCGAAACGACATGTACAACTCGGGCGCATCGCGCAGCGGGAACGTGAAGCTATATCCACGTCGTCCCGGCCTTGAGCCGGGACCCATAACCACAGGCAGCAGTTGTTTGGCACGTTGGTCGTGATCTTCCTTTTCCGACAAAGCCGGCCGCGGCGTATGGGTCCCGGCTCAAGGCCGGGACGACAAAACGGAGACGTGTGACGCCCTCCAACTCACGCCGTCTTGGCAGCCTTCAATCCAAGCCTCGCCTCGACCGCATCGCGCATCAGGAACTTTTGAATTTTGCCCGTCACCGTCATTGGAAATTCGTCGACGAACTCGACATAGCGCGGGATCTTGTTGTGCGCGATCTGGCCGTGGCAGAAGGCGCGGACCTCCTCAATGGTCAGCGTTTCGCCGGGTCTGACGCGAACCCAGGCGCACAGCTCCTCGCCGTAGCGCTCGTCGGCGACGCCAAAGATCTGCACGTCCTGGATCTTGGGATGGCGATAGAGGAATTCCTCGATCTCGCGCGGATAGAGGTTCTCGCCGCCACGGATCACCATGTCCTTGATGCGGCCGACAATGTTGCAATAGCCCTCGGCGTCGATGATGGCGATGTCGCCGGTGTGCATCCAGCCATTGGCGTCGAGCACGTCCGATGTTTTCTCGGCCTCGTCCCAATAACCCAGCATGATGCTGTAGCCGCGGGTGCAGAGTTCGCCGCGCATCCCGCGCGGCACGATGCGGCCTTCGAGATCGACCACCTTGACCTCGACATGCGGATGAATGCGCCCGACGGTGGAGACGCGGCGTTCCAGCGGCTCATCCGTCGAACTCTGGAACGAGACAGGGCTGGTTTCGGTCATGCCATAGGCGATGGTGACCTCGCCCATGTTCATCTCGTTGTTGACGCGCTTCATCACCTCGACCGGGCAGGGCGCGCCGGCCATGATGCCGGTACGCAGCGATTTCAAATCGAAGCGCGAGAATTCGGGATGATCGAGTTCGGCGATGAACATGGTCGGCACGCCATAGAGCGCGGTGCATCTCTCCTTCTCGATGGTCTGCAACGTCGCCAGCGGATCAAAACCCTCGCCGGGATAAACCATCGTGGCGCCGAGCGTCACCGCGGCGAGATTGCCCATCACCATGCCGAAGCAATGATACAGCGGCACCGGGATGCAGATGCGGTCCTGTTCGGTCAGGCGCATGGCGCGGCCGACGAAATAGCCGTTGTTGAGAATATTGTGATGCGTCAGCGTGACGCCCTTCGGCGAGCCTGTGGTGCCGCTGGTGAACTGGATATTGACGGGATCGTCGAACTGCAGCGTTTGGGCCAGCTCCGCCAGCGTCTCGCGGTGCCGCGCGCTGCCCATCCGCGTCACGTCGGCGAATGCGATGGTGCCGGGCGAAGGCGGTCCGCCGATCTGGATCACCGCGCGCAGCTTGGGCAGCCGCGCCGCCTGCAATTCGCCGGGCGTCGATTTGGCAAGCTCGGGCAGCAGCGTATTCAGCATCTCCATGTAGTTCGAGGTCTTGAACGCGGTCGCGGTCACGATCGCCGCGCAACCGACCTTTGCCAAGGCGAATTCGAGTTCGCTGAGGCGATAGGCCGGGTTGATGGTGACGAGGATGATGCCGGCCTTGGCGGCGGCGAACTGCGTCAGCGTCCATTCCGGCCGGTTGAGCGACCAGACGCCGATCCGCGCGCCGCGCTCCAGCCCAAGCGCGAGAAAGCCGGCCGCCAGCGCATCGACGCGTTCGGCGAATTCCTTCCAGGTCCAGCGGACATTGTGGCTTGGCGAAACCAGCGCCTCGCGGTCGCCCCAGCGCCGCACCGCATGATCGAGGCTTTGCCCGATGGTATCGCCAAGCAATGGCGCATCGGCGGTACCGCAAACGTAGCTGGCGGTTGGTTCGGTCATCGTTTCACACCCGTGGTTGTCATCCCCCGCGCATGCGGGGGATCCAGTATCCCAGAGGCGTCAATTATAGCACCGAGAGGCCGCGGCGTACTGGGTCCCCCGCATGCGCGGGGGACGACGATTTGTGGATGGGTCGGACTGCGTCCCGACAATTCGCGTTCAAGCCGCCCTCTGCCCGCTCCCTGCATCAAGCCCGGCATAGATGCCGCGCTCGAAGCCTGCAAAGGCTTCCAGGCACTTTGCGTCCACGAACGGCAACAGCTGCATCAGGATGACGCCAGCGACGTTACGCGCCGGATCGATCCAGAAATAGGTGTTGGCGAGGCCGGCCCAGGCGAGGCTATTGGGGCTGCGGCCCTCCGCCGTCTTGGCGGTGTTGATCAGGAAGCTCAGCCCCCATTTTTTCACCATGTCCGGATAGAGGTCGACATCGTTGGTATACATCGGCGCCATGGTGGGCATCTTGCCTATGGTGAGATCGCCGATGTGGTTCTGGCCCATCAACGCGACGGTCTCCGGCTTCAGCAGCTGGTTGCCGTTGCCCTTGCCCTTGCCCAGAATCATCTGGGTGAACTTGATGTAGTCAGCCGCCGTGCTGTAGAGGCCGCCGCCGCCCATGTGAAATTCCGGATTCTGTTCGAGCTCGAACGGGATCGGCGCCAGCGAGCCGTCCTCGCCGCGCGCATGCATGCCGACCAGGCGCTGGCGCTGGGAGTCCGTGATCTTGAAGCTGGTGTCGTTCATGCCGAGCGGTGCGAACATATGGTCGCGCAGATAGGCATCGAGACGCTTGCCGCTCGCGGCTTCCACTGCCTTGCCGACGAAATCGATGTTGATGCCATATTCCCAGCGCGTGCCGGGATCGGACATGATCGGTCCCTTCAGCGCGGCATTCAGGCAGCTGAAGATGGACGGGAATCCGGTCTTCTCCATGTATTTTCCCATGTCGCCGTTCCACACGTCGTAGCAGTAGCCGGCGGTGTGGGTCATGAGATGGCGCAGCGTGATCGGCTTCTTGGCCGGCCGCAGCTTCGGTTCGCCCTTGGCGTCAAAACCTTCCAGCACCTGCGGGGAGGCCAGATCAGGCAGCAGCTTTCCGATCGGCTCGTCCAGCGAGAGCTTGCCTTGCTCCACGAGTTGCATGCCGGCGGCGCACGTGATCGCCTTGGTCATCGAGGCGATCCAGAACACGCTGTCGGCGGTCATCGGATCGTCCTTGGAGAGGTCGCGTTTGCCGAACGCGCCCTGGTAGATCACCTCGCTGCCGGTCGCCGCCATGGCGACCACGCCGGGAATCTCCTTGGCCTCGGATTTTTGACGCAGAACCTGGTCGATCTGAGCTTTGCTTTGCATGGGTCACCTCCCGTTCGTTGTTATGGAGTGCCGCGATCTTCCCCCCGGCGTTGCAATCCCGCAAGCGCTCGCGGCGCCTTGCCGTTGATGTCGCGATCTCGTGATGGGCTGATGGCTTGCGCAGGGAGAGGGGAAGGAGAGCGACACAAAACTGCAACACTCCGCCACAATTCGCGGTGGATCAGCGGCAATATCGGTGACCGGTCCGGGCGCAAACGATAAGTTGATTCCATAATGATTCCCGGTGCTGATTCTTTGCAGTAAGACATTCAGATTCCAGCGGAAACGCTGCCCCCGAACTGAACGATTTGATGAAAATGGTTGTAGTTTTTCCCATTGCGAGGATGCCGCGATGATCTCGACCTGGAGTGAGTGGAAACGATACCCCCGCCCCGGCCGCGCTGAGAACATCGAAGCCCCGATCAGCCCCGGTATCTATGAGGTCCGTGTTGCCGGCACCGGCGCGCTGCACTCGTTCGAGGCGGTCGACAATGTCGCCGTGGCGCTGGCGCAGTTGCAAGTCGGTTCCAGATCCTGGTTCTCGCGCCGCAACGCCAAGCCGCCGGAGCTGGAATACCGTACCTGCGCGACATCCTCGCGGGCGGACGCCAAGGCCGCCGCCGAACGCATGATCGGCCGCCGCGAAACCTATATGAACGGCACGGCGTGAGTTGAGGCTGTCATTCCGGGTTCGCTTCGCGCCCCGGAATGACGATCATCAGCCGCGCGTTTCCGGCCGATGCATTGCCGGCTGAATAGGCCTATACTCGGATCAGTACCCCAAAAAATCCCAAGAAAACTCCGAGGAGTTACGCCATGAACCCGCCCGTCGCCGCACGCGCTTCGCAATCCGCCCCCTCCCTGCGCGACCGCCTGAAGGATCCCTCGCTGCTGCGCGAGCAGTGCTATATCGACGGCGCCTGGACCGGGAAGGCGTCAAAGCCGGTGACCAATCCGGTCAACGGCATTGAGCTCGCAAAAATTCCGGTCATGAGCACCGCGGAGACGACGCAGGCGGTTGAGGCCGCCGAGCGCGCGTTCCCGGCCTGGGCCAAGCTGACCGCCAAGGCGCGCTCCAACATCCTGCGCAAATGGTTCGACCTGATCATCGCCAACCGCGAAGACATCGCGCTGATCCTGACTTCGGAGCAGGGCAAGCCGCTGACGGAGGCGCTCGGCGAAGTCGATATCGGCGGCGCCTATGTCGAGTTTTTCGCCGAGGAAGCCCGCCGCGTCTATGGCGAAACCATTCCGACCCAGCGCGCCGATGCGCGGTTGCTGGCGATCAAGCAGCCGATCGGCGTCTGCGGCGCGATCACGCCGTGGAATTTCCCCTGCTCGATGATCACCCGCAAAGTCTCGCCGGCGCTGGCTGCGGGTTGCACGGTCGTGCTGAAGCCCGCCAATGAAACCCCGCTGACGGCGCTGGCGCTGGTGGCGCTCGCGGAGAAGGCCGGCGTGCCGAAGGGCGTGTTCAACATCCTGACCGGCAATTCCTCGGCGATCGGAAAGGTGCTGTGCGAGCACCCGGCGGTGCGCTTCGTCGGCTTCACCGGCTCGACCGAAGTCGGCAAGATCCTGTACCAGCAGGCTGCCGTCGGCGTGAAGAAGCTCGGCCTCGAACTCGGCGGCAACGCGCCGTTCGTGGTGTTCGACGACGCCGATATCGATGCCGCCGTCGAAGGCGCCATCGTTTCCAAGTATCGCAACATGGGCCAGACCTGCGTCTGCGCCAACCGCATCTACGCCCAGGACAAGATCTACGACCAGTTCGTCGAAAAACTCTCGGCCAAGGTCGCGGCGATGAAGATCGGCGACGGCACCGAAGCCGGCGTGGTGCAGGGCCCGCTGATCAACATGGAAGCGGTCGACAAGGTCGAGAAGCACATTGCGGATGCGGTCAAGGGCGGCGCAAAAATCGTCACCGGCGGCAAGCGCCATGCGCTCGGCGGCAGCTTTTTCGAGCCGACGGTGCTCGCCAACGTCAAGCCCGACGCGCTGGTTGCGCACGAAGAGACCTTCGGGCCGCTGGCGCCGGTGTTCCGCTTCACGGACGAGGCCGACGTGATCGCATTGTGCAACGCCTCGCCGTTCGGTCTGGCGTCATACTTCTATTCGCGCGATCTCGGCCGGGTCTGGCGGGTCGCCGAGGCGCTGGAGTCCGGCATGGTCGGCGTCAACACCGGACTGATCACCACCGAAGTCGCACCCTTCGGCGGGGTCAAAGAGTCCGGCCTCGGCCGCGAAGGCTCGCATCACGGCATGGAAGAATATGTCGAGATCAAATACGTGATGATGGCGGGGATTTAACCGCTGTCGTCCCGGCCTTGAGCCGGGACCCATACGCCGTGCAAGCAGTGGTTACGGGAAGTGGTAATTGCCTGCACTCTATCGGAGTGCCCCAAACTGCACCCTGGGGTTATGGGTCCCCGCCTTCGCGGGGACGACAAGTGGATAGAGTTACGCCTGAAGCCCATCCATAAACTCCCTCAGCCGCGGCGCCCATTTATGGGCGTCGAGGCCTGAAGCCGAATGGCCGAGTTCGCTGTCGAGCAGGAAATAATCGGCATCCACGCCGGCGGCCTTCAGCCCCTGCATCACGCCGGGCGCGATGTCAGGCGGAAACAATTTGTCCGTCCGCGACAGCACAAACAGAACCTTCGATTTGATCTGGCCGAATTGCCCCGTCACGTCGAAGCCGCGCAGCGCTTTGGCAAGAATGATCAGCGAGTTGGCGTCGAATCCCTCTGCCCAGCGCGCCGCCTCGTCGCGGATCGCGGCTTCGATCTCCGCGGGATCGGACATCGTCGCTTTCAGGCGGGTCTCGATGCCGTAGGTCTTCAGCGTCGCCATGCGGATCTGGGTCATCGTCTCCAGCACACCGCCGCGATCGTAGTAATCGCCGCCGTTCCAGTTCGGGTCCTTCGACAGCGCTCCGAGCAGGCGCGCGACATTGCCCTCGGATCGTTCGCGCGGCACCAGTGGCGAGGTGACGACGGCGGCGATCCCCTTCATCGCGTCGGGATAGTTGACGGCCCATTGCAGCGCCTGGAATCCGCCATAGGACGGGCCGACGATCGCAACCAGTTTTTCGATGCCGAGATGATCGAGCAGCAGCCGCTGTGTGCCGACGATGTCGCTGACATTGATGTCAGGAAATCGCGGCCCGTAAGGCCTGCCGGTTGCGGGGTCGATACTCCCGGCATTGGTCGATCCGTAGGAGGAGCCCAGCATGTTCGGGCAGATCGCAAAATAGCGGTTGGTGTCGACAGCCTTGCCAGGTCCGACGATCTCACTCCAACTGCCTTCGCCCGTCGTGCCGCCGGGATCGATGATGTGCGGGCCGCTGGTGTTGCCATGTGTGACCAGCACCGCATTGCTGCGGTCGGGCGCCAGCGTGCCAAGCGTCGCATAGGCGATCGTCACCTCCGGCATCACGGTGCCGCTTTGCAGGCGATAATCGCGGGTGGAAAAGGTCTTCGCGTCGGCCAGTGCCGTCATATGCCAATCCGGAAGTGAGGAAGCGTTCTATCGCCGTAACACTGCAATGGTGCGATTGGCAAAAGTAAGCCGTTCGGCCATGACAGATACGAAATAGGTCAGCAGCTTCTGGCTGAGCGAGGGATCGTCGATCTTGAGCGCTTCAAACTGATGCGCGCTGAGGACGTACAGGACACTCGCGACCTCGGCTTGAATCGTCGCACTGCGTTGCGCTTGCGACACCAGGCCCATCTCGCCGATCGTCGTGTAGCGGCCGAGGCTGCGAACCCGCGTGCTTCCTTCGTCCGCCGGAACCATGACACCAACGCGGCCGTCCAGGATGAAATGCATGGAATCGGCGGCGTCGCCGGCGCTGACAATGATCTCTCCGGCGTCGATCTCGACACGCTCGCAGCGATGCATCAGCGCCACGGCGTCGCGCGGGGTTCCGAGAATCTGCGTGAACCAGTCACGCAGATTGGCCTCCTCCAGCTCGTGCCCTTGATGCTTCGCGATGATCTCGTTCTCGCATTGCTCCAGTGCACGATCGAGCTCAGGTACGATACGAACCCGGCCGGTGATGAATCCGCTCGACCGCAGCGCCTTCTCGGCGAGTTTTGGCAAATGAACCAGCACCAGTTCGATGTGACGCTCGTCAGCGCTGCGCTTGATCTGGGCAAAGCTGTAGGCCGCCGATGAATCAAACCCTGTAACCAGCTTGAAGTCGAACACCAGATAGCGGCATTCCGGACGCTGCCCGAGCAGCGCCTTGACGTGCTGGTAAAGCCGGTTGGCGGAACCGAAGAACAGATAGCTTTGCAGATTCAGGCCCTGGATCTGTCCGCCATGCGCCGTCAGAACCGTCTGGTCGTCGCGCGAACGATCCAGCGAACTGCGATATTCGGAGCCGTCAAAGCTGAATTTGATTGGATCGATCCGTGCGGCCGTGAACGCGAATGTCGCGCAGCCGATGACGACGCCGATCAGCACGCCGGCGACAAAGCCCCACTGCAGGATGATGACGATGATCGCCAGCAGGGAGACATATTCGGTCTTGGTCAGGCGCCGCCGCGATTCGATGATCCATTTGTGCAGCTGATCGGCGCCCAGATAGATCAGCAGACCCCCGAGCACGAATTTCGGCATATAGCCGAGCAGAACCGGAGCGACCGCCAGCATCAGCACCGAGATCGCGGCCACCGTCAGGCCGGCGAGCCGGCCGGTCCCGCCGCTGCTGAAGTTGAGGATGGTGCGGCTCACCGAGATGCAGCCGGTATAGCCGCCGAACGCGCCCGACAGGATGTTGGCAAGGCCGGTGACGTTCAATTCGCGCTCGAGATTGGCTTCGCGGTGCGCGACAACCTCGATGCCCGCGGTGTTGAACAGCGTACTCGACGCCGTGACGAAAATGACGGCGACGAGATTGCCGAGCAGATCCGGCACGGCATGCCAGGGATAGCGGGCCATTTCCGCCGTGCTCCACGGCAGCATGATGCTGACGGTCGGGGGTGGTTGAAATGTCCATCCCGAGGCCTGCGCTTCTGCCGAGTTGAATCCTGCCAGCCAGAAAGCGATATGCCCAGCGACCACGCCCCCGACCAGCATGGCCGGCAGGCCAAACGAGGTGCGGGTGCGATGCCAGGTCAGATACAGCGCCAGCGCCATGGCGCAGGCCGCCGCCAATTCGGACAGGGTCAGGATGTTGGCGAACTGATCGAGCGTCGTCAGCTGAAGGCGATGGCCGGTGATGACGCGGATCGCCCCCAGGATGATCAGGCAGGCGGTGGCGCCGAGGAACCCGCCCACGACGGGATAGGGCACATAACGGATCGCGCGGCCCATCCGCGTCACCCCGAAGCCGCACAGCACGATGCCGGTGACAATGGCCGAAAGCCCAAGCGTCATCAGTGCCGGGGCCAGCGGCGATGCCGAGGGATCGCTGGCGATGACGTGCTCGACCAGCGACGCCGCCAATATTCCGGTCATCGCCGCGGTGGAACTCTCGGGCGCCGCAATCGCGAACGGGAAGGAGCTTCCCCAGGCGATGACCGCGGCGAGGATCGCCGAGGAGATGAAGGTCGCGGCAAGTCCGTAGGACAGATATGGCGCCAGCGGGCCGGTAAAAATCAGCAGCGAATACGACAGGCCAAATGTAATCGTGAGGACACTGGCGGCGCTGCCGCCGAGAATGTCATTGAAGGCCTTCCGAATGAACTCCGGCTCGCCTTTGAGAGATCGACTGACCACGCCCCGTTTGCCCCCGGCACCCCTGCCAGTGGTAGAGACCGCAGACAGAGATCACAACGTTATTCTTGTGACGGGGGACGCGTGACGGCGCCGTCAGTCGTTCGCTGCGTCTCCGCCGAACGCGCCATGGCGGCCGGCGCCGGACGCGAATCGTGCAGCGCCTGAGAGTGTCTCGCCCGAGGCGATCACCTTCAGCCCGCCGCGCATTTCGTTGGCGATGGCGTCTTCCTCCGCGAGGTCCCATTGCCGCAGCGCCGACAGCCGGTCGGCGCGCATGCAGGTCTGCGGGAAGGCCGCGATTTCCCTGGCCAGCGCAATGGCCTGTGCAACGGCCTCGCCTCTTCGCACCAGTCGATTGGCCAGGCCTATGCGCAACGCCTCCGGCCCGCCGACCGGGCGTCCGGTCAGGATCAGGTCGATGGCCTGGGAATGGCCGATCAACCGCGGCAGGCGGATGGTGCCGAGATCGATCAGCGGCACGCCGAACCTGCGGCAGAAGATGCCGAAGGTGGCGTCCTCGGCGACGACGCGCATGTCCGCCCACAGCGCGAGCTCCATGCCGCCGGCGACGGCAAATCCCTCGACCGCGGCGATCACGGGTTTTGACAGCCGCAACCGGCTCGGCCCCATCGGCGCAATCGAGTCATGGCCGCCGAGCTCGCGCTTCTTGTTGGGATCGCCCGCCGCCACCGCCTTGAGGTCGGCGCCGGCGCAGAAATAACCGCCGGTGCCGTTGAACACCGCAACCGATGCCGCTTCATCGGCGTCGAACGCCAGAAACGCATCGTAGAGCTTGCGCGCGGTCGCGCCGTCGACGGCGTTGCGGCAATGCGGACGGTTGATGGAAACAATGGTCACCGGTCCATCGCGTTCGACCAGCACGGAATCGGTTTCGGTCATGGCGGGCGCTCCCATTTTGATTTTATGGGGCGAGCCTAGCATTGCCGGATTATTGCCGCACCAATGCTGTGTAGGGTGGGCAAAGCGAAGCGTGCCCACCATTTCTTGCCTTGCCCGTGATGGTGGGCACGGCGCAAGTGCGCCTTTGCCCACCCTACGCGATGATGCCCGTCAGATCTTCAGCTCAGTCCCCGTCACACGGCGATACGCTTCCAGATAGCGCTTGCTGGTGGCGTCGACCACGCTCGCCGGGAGCGGTGGGGGCGGGGCGTCGCCGTTCCAGCGGCCGGCGCGGCGCTCGACGTCGAGGTAATCGCGAAGCGGCTGCTTGTCGAAGCTCGGTTGCGGCTGGCCCGGCTTGTAGACATCGACCGCCCAGAACCGCGAACTGTCCGGCGTCATCACCTCGTCGATCAGGATGATGCGGCCGTCGCCGTCGCGGCCGAATTCGAACTTGGTGTCGGCGATGATGATGCCCTGCTTGCGGGCGGTCTTCTCGCCGTATTCGTAGATGGTGCGCGCCATACGCTCCAGCGTGGCGGCGACCTCGTCGCCAAGGAGCTCGCGGACGCGCGCGACCGTGATGTTCTCGTCATGCCCGGTCTCGGCCTTGGTTGCCGGGCTGAAGATCGAAGGCTCCAGCTTCTCGCTCTCGACCAGGCCCGCCGCGAGCTTCTCGCCGGCCAGCGTGCACGATGCGGCATATTCCTTCCAGGCCGATCCCGAGATGTAGCCGCGGATCACGCACTCAACCGGGAAGACGGTGGTGCGCCGGCAGAGCATCGCGCGTCCGGCGATGTCGGCGCGGTGCGCCTTCAGCGCCGGCACCTGCGCGATGATCTCGTCGGCATCGGCGCTGATCATGTGATGCGGCACGACATCTGCGAGCTGCCGGAACCACCAGGCGCTGATCTGGGTCAGCACCGCGCCCTTCATCGGAATGGTTTCAGCCATCACGACGTCGAACGCGCTGATGCGGTCGGTGGTCAGCAGCAGCACGCGGTCGTCGCCGACGGCATAGATATCGCGGACCTTGCCGCGCCCGATCCGTGGCAGGGGCAAATCGCTGGCGAGCATCGCGTTCATGGTGTCATGCTTTCAAAAGCGTTCGCGCGGGCAAGGCGCGGGCGGTGGAGTTGTTAGCGGAGGGATAGCTCACTCCGGCAGCGGAATGAACTCGTGTTCCTGGGGAACATGGGCAAAACGGCCGGTTTTCCAGTCCTGTTTGGCCTGTTCGATCCGCTCCTTGCTGGAGGAGACAAAATTCCACCAGATATGGCGCGGGCCCTCCAGCGCGTCGCCGCCGAGGAACATCATCCGCGTCGGCTTGATCGCCTTCACGGTGATGCGGTCGCCGGGCCGGAAGATCAGCAAGCGCGGCGCCTCGTAGCGCTCGTTCGCGATCTCGACTTCGCCATCGACCACGTAGATGGCACGCTCCTCGTGGTCGGGGTCGAGCGGGACGCTGGTGCCGGCGGTGGCCGTCACCTCGCTATAGAACCACGGCGATACCATCGTGACCGGCGATTTCACGCCGAAGCCGCTGCCGGCGATGATGCGCGCGGTGAAGCCGCCATCGTTCACGGTCGGCAGGCTGTCGGCGGCGTAATGCTGGAACGACGGCGCGATTTCCTCCGAGCCTGCGGGCAGCGCGATCCAGCTTTGCAGGCCCAGCATCTTCTGGCCGTCGCGGCGCTGCACGTCGGGTGTGCGTTCGGAATGCGCGATGCCGCGGCCGGCGGTCATCAAATTCATCGCGCCGGGCTGGATTTCCTGGATGTTGCCCTCGCTGTCGCGGTGCATGATGCTGCCGTCGAACAGATAGGTGACGGTGGCGAGCCCGATATGCGGATGCGGGCGCACGTCCATGCCGTTGCCGGCGATGAACTGCATCGGGCCGAAATGATCGAAGAAGATGAAGGGACCGACCATCTGCCGCTTGCCATGTGGCAGCGCGCGCCGCACCACGAATCCATCGCCGAGATCGCGGGTGCGCGGCACGATGATGAGGTCAAGCGCGTCGCAGGTTTTGGGATCGCCGAGCACGGGATCGTTGGAAGGTTGCCAGCTCATGAGAAGCTCCTTTGCATTTGCGGCGATCATAGCAGCACTTGTCCCGCGTCGTCCAAACACACTATCGTCGGTCCCGGCTTGATCGCATCAAAGAGACGGCGGTAAGCCGACAATCTTGCAAAAAATTGAATCGTGCGCCGATCTGCACTAAAAGCGGTTTGCGCGGCTGACCGCGCTTCTGGGTCGATCGATGCTGCTGTCCACAATCGACATCGCCTTGCGCGGCGCCATCGTGGCGCTGCTGCTGGTGCTCGCGGCATCGCTGTTTCGCGGGTTCGGCACCGTGCTTTCAGGGCGGCTGGCGGCGGCGTTCGCTCTGGGATCGGCCGCGCACGCGGTGAGCTATTCGATCGGCTGGACGTCGCCGGTCTCGCCAGCGCTTGCACCAGTGATCGCGCTCTCGACCGGCAATGTCGTTGTCTTCTGGCTTCGCCCGCGCCTTGTTTGATGACGGGTTCAAGCTGCGCTGGTGGCACGCTCTGATCTGGATTGTGGTTGTCGTCCTTAGCTTGACGAATTGCCTGTTCATCGCACCAATCGCGATGATGCGGAACAGCTTCGTCGTTGGCGAGGGGGTGGTAACCATCGTCTTCGCGATGCGAAGCTTGTTCGTGGCGATTAATTTGCTTGTGCTCGGCTTCATTGCCATGGCCGTTGTCCAGACCATCGCGTCGTGGTCGACCGATCTGGTCGAAGGCCGCCGGCGCGTCCGTGTCTTCATTGTGAGCGCGGCGGCGCTCTATGGCGGGCTAAATGCGGTGTTGCAGATAGTGCTGTCCGGCAATGGCGCGACCGAAATCGCCAACACCTTGAATTCGGCGGCCCTGGCTGCGGTGGTTGGGTCGATCGCGATCGCGATGATGCGCGTGGATGGCGCCGATCTGTTTCCGGTCGCGCCCGAAGCAAGGGCGGATGCCGGCGAATCGGCCATGGCCGAATCCAGCGCCGCCGACCAGAAACTCACCGATGCGCTGATGCGCTTGATGGCCGATGAGCGCATCTACCGCCACGACAACATCACGATCGGCGCGCTCGCGACCAAGCTTGGGATTCCCGAATACAGATTGCGGCGGCTGATCAACCAGCGGCTCGGCTACCGCAATTTCAATGTCTTCCTCAACAACCACCGGATCGAGGAGGCCAAGGCCGCGCTGTCAGACCCGACGCAGGCCGAAGTCCCCGTCATCACCATTGCGATGGACGCCGGCTTCCAGTCGCTCGGCCCGTTCAACCGGGCCTTCAAGGCCGTCACGGGCGTGACTCCGACCGAATATAGGCGGCAGAACGCTTCGGCAGTTTGATCGGTGCCTCTTCCCCTCTCCCCTTGTGGGAGAGGGTGGACGCGATGCGAAGCATCGCGGACGGGTGAGGGGTTCTCTCCTCACGGTAGGGCTAGAGATGAGGATAGAGACCCCTCATCCGGCGCGCTTCGCGCGCCACCTTCTCCCACAAGGGGAGAAGGGAAGCACGGGCCGTCATCCGTAGATTCTTGTAATTCCATCACAATTTCAAAATCGGCGAGACGCCCGTCAGTTTCGGCCAGCCCGATTTTCAAATCCGGCGAGCGGCCAGCAGCCCCTTCGCCAACATGCCCGGCACGCGCTCATGCGTCATGCCGGAGGCCAATGTGTTCAGACGAAACCTGCTGCTCATCCTCGCGACCACCGCGCTCGGCGCCTTGGCGCTCTCGGCGGCGTGGGCACGCGATGTTCCCAAAATTGCCACCGGCTTTGTCGCCAACATCCTGTGCTCGGAGACCTTCGTGTCCGGCCAGCAGCCGGACCGGATCTTTCGCGAAACCACCGCCGCGATGCCCGGCGTCAGCCTGATCACCTGGGCGATGGACTATCGCGTCGATCGCACGCGGAAGGAAACCAGCGTGACGTTGCTCGGCCTCGGCCGCAGCCACGCGGTCTACCGCGAAGGTCTCGGCTGCTATCTCGATCACGGCGGTGCGGTCGCCGAAATCGCGGTGCCATCAATCGAGGTCAGATCATCGCAGGCGCTGTTGCCCGAAATCGCAGGGCCTTCGGTCGTCGCGCCAGCCAATCTCCAACTGGCGGCCGCGCTCGATCGCGCCTTTGCCGAGCCCGAGCAGCCGCCGAAGCGTGCGACCAAAGCGATTGTGGTGCTTAGGGATGGCCGCGTCGTCGCCGAGCGTTATGCCGAAGGTTACGGCATCGACACGCCGATCCTCGGCTTCTCCGCGACCAAGTCGGTGATGTCAGCGCTGACCGGCATTCTGGTGCGCAAGGGCGCGCTGACGCTCGACCAGCCCGCGCCGGTTGCGGCGTGGCAAGGCGCTGATGATCCCAGGTGTGCGATCACGGTGGATCATCTGCTGCGTCACACCGCAGGGCTGGCGCTCGGCAGTTCGCTGCAAGCCTCGCTCGGTTCGGTGTTCGAGCCGGTCAACCGGATGAAGTTCATGGAATCAGACATGGCTGCATATGCCGAGAGCGTTCAACTCGAGACGCCGCCCGGCAGCCAATGGAATTACAATGACGGCAATACCGTCATCCTCTCACACCTGGTCCGCGAAGCGGCAGGCGGCAAAGCGGCGGACCTGCTGCGGTTCGCGCGCGCCGAATTGTTCGCACCGCTCGGCATGCGCAACGTCACCATCGAGTTCGATGCCGCAGGCAATGCGGAGGGATCGAGCCAGATGCTGGCGACCGCGCGCGACTGGGCGCGCTTCGGTCAGCTCTATCTCAATGACGGCGTGGTCGGCGGCAAACGCATCTTGCCTGAGGGATGGGTGAAATATTCGGCCTCGCCGACGCCGAAAGCCTGGGTCGGCATCGGCGCCGGCTTCTGGACCAATCTCGGCGACAGCTTTGGCGCCAACTATCGCAGCCAGCACGGCTGGCCGCGCGATGCCTTCTTCGCCAAGGGAACGATGGGGCAATATGTCATCATCATCCCCAGCGAAAAGCTCGTCATCGTGCGGCTCGGCCGCTCGCCGAACGGGCCACCGGAGGCGGATGGCGTGTTCAGGTTGGTCAGCGACGTGGTCGCGGCGGCGGGCGACAAAGCGAAAGTAGCGCGCGGTCATTGAAGGGCGTGGCAGTTTTCCCTTCTCCCCTTGTGGGAGAAGGTGGCGCGAAGCGCCGGATGAGGGGTTCTATCCGCAACGCAAACTATGCCGTGAGGAGAGAACCCCTCACCCGTCTCAATCGTGCTTCGCACGATTGATCCACCCTCTCCCACAAGGGGAGAGGGACGACCGTGGACGTGGCGCTAGCTCTGCTTACTGCCGTCCCAACTGCGTGGCCTTCGCGACGCGATCGAATCGCTCGAGCGAGAGGATCGCGTCCGCAAGCTGGTCGGCGCGGCCGTTCAGCACCGGGCGGGCGAGGGTGAGGAATTTCTGCTGCATCGCTTGCGCGTCCGGGAATGAATCCGGCTCGCCGGAGGGGTCGGCGTAGAGCCGCTCATGCACGGCATCGTCTGTCGTGATGGAGACGCGCGCGCCGAAGGGATGGGTGCGGCCGATCTCAAGGCGATCGTCCTGCACCACGTCGAACTTGTCGGCGAGCGCGTTGACGGCGGCGTCGCCGAGCCGTTCGTAATCGTCCCAGCCGAAGCGGCCCTGGTCGAGCGCCAGCGCGCCGGTGAAGAACATCGAGAACTGCCCGCCGACGATCGATGTCGGATGGCGCTTGGTGGCGGCATCGCCGGTCAGCGTGATGCCGTTGCGGTGCAGGCCGATCTCAACGCGCTTGATCTGGTCCGGCGTCAGATTGTGCTCCCGGCGCATCGCGATCAGCGCGTCCAGCGCGGCATGGGTGTAGCGGCAACTCGGATAGGGCTTTACGCCAATTCGAAGCGTCTCATAGGTCTTGCCGAGGCCGGCGGTCGCCTTGTCCGGATGTGCGTTGTCGCTGTAGCCGACGAGCAGGCCATGCTTGCCCTCGACCGACTCGCTCGAACCGACAAAATCGTTGCGCGCCAGGGTAGCCGCGATCACGCCGTTCATTGCGGCGGCGCCGACCTGATAGCGCTTGTTCCAGGCGCCATTGACCAGAAATTGCAGCGAGCCGGCGGCCTGGCTGCCGGAAACACCAAACGCCGAGACGATCTGATCCTTCGACAGGCCGAACAGCTTTCCGGCGGCAGCGGCGGCGCCATAGGTTCCCGCGGTCGCGGTCGGATGGAAGCCGCGCGCATAATGCGAGGTGGGGTCGAGCGCGTTGCCGAGCCGGCAGCACACTTCATAGCCGGCGACGATGGCGGTGAGCACGTCGCGGCCCGACGCGCCGACCATCTCGCCGACCGCGAACGCCGCCGGCACCACGGGCGCGCTCGGATGCAGCGAGGAATCCGCGTGGGTGTCGTCAAAATCCAGTGAATGGCCGAGCGCGCCGTTGAGCAGAGCGGCGACCGCGGGCGTCCAGGTTTTGCTGTCGCCGAACACGGTGGATTCACCCTTGCCGTCCAGCGCCAAGGCTTCCAGCATCTTCAGCAGCGAGGCCGTGGATTCCGCATCGCGCCGCGCCCGGATCGTGCTGCCGAGGAAATCGAGCGTCAGCACCTTGGCGCGCGCCAATACCTCCGGCGGAATATCCTCGAACTTCAGATTGGCGACATAGGAGGCGAGCGTTGCGGTTTCGTTGGCCATCGTGTTTCCTCGTTTTGGCCCGCAGGGTAGGCGGGCTGAATCCACCTTTCAAGCCGTCTCCGGGTCGCGGGCACCAGCTATGCTAAAGCTCATTTACAGGCAGGATCGCCTGCAGATTGCGGAATGGAGCGCATGGCTGGCTTTCTGAAGCGCGTGGCGGCTCGCGTTCGGTCGCGGCGGACGCAACTGGCGCTGGCTATCCGGGTGACGGTGGCGGCGGTTGTGGCCTACACCATCGCGAACGCCTTGCATCTGACGCTGCCGCTATGGGCCGTTCTGACCTCCCTCATCGTCACCCAGATGAGCGTCGGGCGGTCGCTGAAGGCGACCACGGACTACATGCTGGGGACGATCGGCGGCGCGATCTACGGCGGAGCGCTTGCGGTGCTGATTCCGCATTCGAGCGAAGCGGCCCTGCTGGCGTTGCTGGTGCTGACGGTGGCGCCGCTGGCCTATATCGGATCGCTCAATCCCAGCCTGACCGCGGCCACGGTGACAGGTGTCATCGTATTGTTGATCCCGGAGATGCACCACACCAGTCCGCTGGCTTCCGTGATCGATCGCCTGATCGAGGTCACCGTCGGCGCGTCCACCGGACTTGCGGCTTCCTTTCTCGTGCTGCCGTCACGGGCGCATCGTCAGATCCGCGCCAATGCGGCGCGCCTGATCGAACTGATCGCGGGCGCATTCTCGCAATTGCTGGCTGGCCTGACGCATGGTCTCGACAACGACGCGGCGCACCGGATCCAGGACGGCATCGGTGCTGCGGTGACGGCCTTGCACGCGATGGGGCAGGAAGCCGAGCGCGAACGCGCAGCGCGTCTATCATCAGGGCCGGACACCGGCCCGCTGCTGCGGACCATCCTGCGGCTGCGTCATGACGTCGTGATGATCGGAAGGGAATGTCTGATCGCATTGCCTGCGAATTTGCAGGCGCGGCTGGATACGCCCTTGTCCGGCGTGCGTGAGGCGATCGACGCCCATCTGCGCGCGTCGGCGGCCGCATTGCGCAGCGGCGCCAGCCCGCCGGTGATCGACCCCGTGCAATTCGCGCTGCAGGGCTACGCGGAGGAGGTGGCCTCGGTTCGCCGCGATGGCCTGATCCGCGTCCTGCCGGGCGATGTCGCCGAGCGCTTCTACGCACTCGGATTTTCGCTGGAGCAGATGCGCCAGAATATCGGCGATCTCGATCGCTGCGTCGCGGAGTGGTCGGCAAAGCCGCCGATGAAGCCAACTGGAATCGAAAGCTAGACCAATGTTGCGTTGTTGACGGGCCTCGTGGTTCGACCGGCGATGTTTCGCATCGTCCGGAGACGCGCGGCCTTGCCGCGCTCCTCACCATGAGGGTCTAAGACGTCATCCTGAATTGCTAGACCCTCATCCTGAGGAGCCGCGGAGCGGCGTCTCGAAGGATGTGGCCACCGACCCTAATCGATGTACACACCCAGAAAATTGAGGATGACAGCATCGCGTTTCGCGATGCCGTCGGTCAGTGCCTTCAATGCGGCGTCGAAGCTGGGCGTTGCCTGTTCCAGTTCGAAGGCGCCGTCATGGTCCCATTGGAAGCACCAGCCGAAGCGCTCGCCCTGCCCGAGATTGATCACCAGGCAGCGGCTGTGATGGGCGGGTTCGGCGACCGGCAGCAGGTCGCGCGCGGCAACGCCATACTCCTCGCGGAAGTAGGCGTCGACATTTTCCGGATCGTCCTCGGTGAGCGCGATGAAGTTGAACAGATTGCTGCGCTGGGTCGCCAGTTCCGTCGGCCGGTAGAAGCACAATTCGGCCGAATCGTCCGGCAGCCGGACCTGCAATTCGCTCTCGCCATGCTGCGCGAGGAATTCGCGGTATTCTTTCGGCAGTCTGGCGCCGAGTTCCTCCTCGGCCTGAAGCAGGTCGCTTTCGCTCACCGCCTTTTTGGTGTGCCAACGCCAGCCCTTGTCGGATTCCGATATGCCTTTTCGCCGCGCGACATAGTCGGCATAGGCCGGCAGCTCGACGATCTCTTCGAAGCCGGCAAACTCGCGAAACTTATAGGCGTAATCGAAAGCTTCTTCCTGCCGTTCCGGAAAGTGCCTGACCAGAATTATCGCGCGCTGTGCACCGCGGTCCACGCTTGCGTCGACCCTGCGGGCCTCTTCGATTGCCTCCAGCGCGGCATTCGGATCATCGGCGCTCAGATGCGCCCAGCTCAGGACTTCCAGCGTGCGGGCCTCGAGGTCGCTTTCCCTGATTGACCAGGCGTAATACGGCGTCCTGGCCGCACGGCGGGCCACGATGGTGTCGCGTCCGCGTTCGGCAAGCTTCATGATCCCTTCATCGTCCTGATCGTCGAAATAACCGTGGTTGGCGGCGAGCAGGAGATAGAGCGGTTCATTTGCCGCCGGCGTGTCCCGAAGCGCGGCAAGATGTTTTGCCTGCGCTTCGAGGGATTCGCCCAGCGCTGCCAGCATCAGGTCGTCGAGGCCCTTTTGCCAGTCGGGCTTGGGCTCTGGGTCCGGCAGCAGATTGCGCAGCGTGTAATCCGTGTGCGTGGTTTCCATGTAGCCGGCCGCGACGAGTTCGGCGGCTTGCCGGCGGAACGCCGCGACGGCGGTTTCCATGTCGGAAAATTCCTCGCGCAAATACTGGTCTTCCCCGGGTTCGAGGTCCTCACGCATGAGGATGCCCAGAACGATCGGAACGTCGCCGGGAATTAACAGCAGCTCCCTGTCATCATCCCCCGGCGGGCGGTGAAAGAATTTTGCCAGATACATGTGGGAATCTCCGAACGCGCGGGCACAACGCCGCTGATGGTCAGTCGAGATAAATGCCGAGAAAACCGAGCATGGCGGCATCGCGCTTCTCGATGCCGGAGGTCAGCGCCTTCAGCGCGGCGTCGAAGCTGGGCGCGGGCTGTGTGAGTTCCCAGCTGCCATCATGGTCCCACTCAAAGCACCAGCCAAAGCGTTCGCCCTGCCCAAGATTGATCACCAGGCAGCGGCTGTGCTGCGAGGGCGCGGCGACCGGCAGCAGATCGCGCGCGGCCACGCCGTACTGCTCGCGGAAGTATGCGTCGACCTTTTCCGGATCCTTCTCGAAGCGCGTGATGTAGTTGAACACATTGCTGCGCTGGGTCGCCAGTTCCGTCGGCCGGTAGAAGCACAGTTCGGCCGATTCTTCCGGCAGCCGGACCTGCAATTCGGTCGAGCCGTATGTCGTGAGGAACTCCCGATAATCCTTCGGCAGCTTGGCGCCGAGCGCTTGCTCGGCCTGCAACACGTCGCTTTCGCTTGCGGGCTTCCTGGTGTGCCAACGCCAGCCCTTGTCGGATTTCGATTTGCGTTTTCTCCGTGCGACATAGTCGGCATAGGCCGGCAGCGCGATGATGTCTTCGTAGCCGCCAAACTCGTGATATTTGTAGGCGTCATCGAAAGCCTCGTCCTGCCGCTCCGGAAAATGCTCGACCAGAAGCGTCGCGCGCTGCACGCCGCGGTCCTGGCTTGCGTCGATCCGGCAGGCCTCTTCGATCGCCTCCAGCGCGGCCTTTGGATTATCGGCGCGCAGATGCGCCCAGCTCAGAACCTCCAATATTCGGGCCTCGAGGTCGCGATCCTCCATCGACCAGAAATAGTGCGGCGTCCTGGCGGCGCGGTGGGCGGCGATGGTGTCGCGGCCGCGTTCGGCAAGCGCAATGATCTGGTCGTTGTCCTGATCGTCGGCATAGAAGTGATGGGCGGCGAGCCAGAGATAGAGCGGCTGGCTTGCCGCCGGCGTATCCCGAAGCGCGGCAAGATATTTGGCCTGCACGTCAAGCGGCTCGCCCAATGCTGCCAGCATCAGATCGTCGAGGCCTTTTTGCCAGTCGGGCTTGGGCTGCGGATCCGGCAGCAGATTGCGCAGCATGTAATCCGTGTGCGCGGTCTCGATATAGCCGGCTGCGGTAAGTTCGGCGACTTGCCGGCGGAACGTGGCGACGGCGGTCTTGGGTTTGGAATATTCCTTGCGCAGGAACTCGTCTTTTTTCCGCGCGCCCGGCGCCTCGTTCATATACTTGCCGATGACTGTGGGCTTGCCGCCGGGGTGGAACACCAGACCGCGGTCATCATCGCCCGGCGGGTGGTGAAAGAACTTTGCCAGACGCATGAGGGTCTCCGAACGCGGGGGCGCTAGGCCGCAGGCAGAAGCTGCAGCCGACGCAAAAGGGTCGTGCGGCCACGGCCGTCAGCCGCGGTCTCCCGGTTTCAGTCGCAGGTTCGGAACAACAGGTTCACGCCGGACAACAGGCCCGTCAGGCCCGCTTATGTGCCCGATTCAGGCCGCAACCTGACGCAGCAGGCTGCGGACGATCAGCCGGTGAAACGGCATGATGACGGCCAGATAGGTCCGCCCCAGCCAGTTGTGCGTCAGCACCAGCGTGGTCGCGGTGACCTCCCGGGCGGCGCCTGATGTCGCGACGTCGACAACGATTCGGAAATCCAGGTGTTTGTCGTTGAAGCCGGCGACCAGCCGTTCGGGCTGCTCGCTCACGATCGGGAATATCCCGACCATCTCTCTGGGGGTCGAACTTGCGCCTGACGTCTTGAGGCCAAACGGCGTCACCAGAATGTTGCGCAGGGTCAGCAGCGCTTCGGCCCATCGCGGCTGCCGCGCCATCATGCGCTCGGCCGCCTGCCGCGCATTGAGGGCGCGATCGCCGATTTCGATACGGAAAGCATCGGCGAACTGCGCGCCGGGCAGTGTGTTCGGGTCGATGGCGGGTGTGACTTCACGAACGGTCATTGCAACGCCAGTCTGTTCGACAGCAGGCGGAAGCGCCAGATCAGCAGAATAGCAAACACGACGGTGCCGACAGACAATCCGACCCAGACGCCACCGGCGCCAAGCGATGTCCGAAATCCGAGCGCCCAGGCGCAGGTAAAGCCGATCCCCCAATAGCTGAGGGTCGCGAACAACAGGGGTATGCGCGTGTCGTTCATCCCGCGCAGGGCGCCGTTGGCGACGGTCTGAATCCCGTCGGTGATGAAAAAGGTGGTTCCGACCAGCAGCAGCGTTGCCGTCAGCGTCGCCGTGGCGTCGACGGCTTCGCCGAGGAACAGCTCGGCGATCGTGAATCGCCCCAGCATCACGGCGAGCGTCATCGTCGCCATGAACGCCGTCCCTAGCAGGATCGCGACATAGCCAGCGCGCCTGACGGCGTCGCGGTCGCGGCGCCCGACCGCATGCCCGACCCGGACCGTCGCCGCCATGCTGATCCCGAACGGCACCATGTAGAGGATGGCCGCGATCTGCAGGGCGATCTGGTGCGCGGCGAGCGCGGTGGTTGAGATCAGGCCCATCAGCAGGCCGGCCGCGCCGAACAATCCGTATTCGAGCATAAACGCCATCGAGATCGGCGCGCCGATGACGACGAGTTTGCCCATCAACGGCCAGTCGATCCGCCAGATGCGGCCCAGCACATGATATTTGCGGAACGGCCGGCGGCGCGCGGTGAACCACAGCCCGGCGAGGAACGTTCCGAGATTGACGATGCTGGTCGCAAGTCCCGCGCCGAACAGCCCAAGCTCAGGCAGGCCCCATTTGCCGTAGAGCAGCGGATAGACCAGCAGCGCATTGGCGGGGATCGCGGCCAGCGTGATCCACAGCACCGGCTCAGGCCGGTTCACTGCGCTCATGAAGCCGCGTATCGCGATGAACCACAGCGCCGGCAGGATGCCCCAGGCGAGGCCGAACAGATATTGTTGCGCAAGCTTTGCGGCAGCTGGCGCCTGGCCGAGCGCGATCAGGATCGCCTCGCCGCGGAACGGCAGGATCATCAGCGGCGCCGAGATCAGCACCGCCGCCCACAACCCGACGCGCAGCGCTCGCCGCACCATGCGCGGGTCGCGCGCGCCGAAAGCCTGTGCCGCCAGCGGCGCCACGGCGGACACCAGGCCAAGGCCGAACGTGAAGATCACGAAGAAGACGGTATGCGCAAGGGCTGCCGCAGCGACCGCTTCGCCGCCGAGCCGGCCGATGAACGCCAGATCGGTCGTCATCATCGCGATCTGCCCGAGCTGCGTCAGCGCCAGCGGCACCGCAAGCTTCAGTGTTTCGGCGAACTCCTCAGCGACATGGCCGCGCGTCCGCGCCGCCGGGGCAGGCGCGAGCGAGGTTGCGTCGATTTTGTCGAGCGAGGTCATGGATCAGGACTAACACGGCGAGGGGCCGAAAAAGTGACGGTGGCTTGCGGTAGATTTTGGTTTTGACGCGTTTTCTACGCAGATAAGTCTACGCAATCTGCGTAAACTTGATTGCTATGCGAACCGGCGTCCACTTCGCTTGAAAACGCTCTATCCGCCGTCTCGCGCCGGCACCCGCGTAATCCTGGCGCCGAGTGCATTGAGCCGTTCCTCGATCCGCTCATAGCCGCGTTCGATCTGGTCGGCATTGTTGATGGTCGAGGTGCCTTCCGCGGCCACCGCCGCCAGCAGCATCGCCATGCCGGCGCGGATATCGGGCGACGTCATCAACGCCCCGCGCAGCCGGCTCGGGCCCGCCACGATGGCGCGGTGCGGGTCGCACAGCACGATGCGGGCGCCCATCGAGATCAGCTTGTCGACGAAGAACATCCGGGATTCGAACATCTTTTCGAACATCAGGATCACGCCGTCGCATTGCGTGGCGGTGACGATGGCGATCGACATCAGGTCGGCGGGAAAGGCCGGCCATGGCTGGTCTTCGAGCTTCGGCACATGGCCGCCGAAATCATCCTGGATCTTCATGGTCTGGCCGGACGGCACCACGAGATCGTCGCCTTCGACGCCGCAGACGATGCCGAGCCGCTCAAAGCCCATCCGGACCGAGCGCAGATGCTCGACGCCGGCGCGGGCGATGCGCAGCGGCGAGCGCGTCACGGCAGCGAGCCCGATCAGCGAGCCGACCTCGATATGGTCGGGCTGGATCGCGTAGCTGGTCCCGCCCAGCGTCGCCGGCCCGTGGATGATGATGGTGTTGGTGCCGATGCCCTCGATCTTGGCGCCGAGCGCCACCAGGAAGTTGGCGAGGTCCTGCACATGCGGCTCGGAGGCGGCGTTGCGCAGGTGCGTGGTGCCGTGGGCGGCGACCGCAGCGACCAGTGCGTTTTCGGTAGCGGTGACGCTGGGCTCGTCGAGGAAGACGTCGGCGCCCTTCAGCCGCGAGGCGCGGAATTCCAGCCGGTGCGTCGCCGTGACGGTGGCGCCAAGCTGTTCGAAGGCCAGAAAATGCGTGTCGAGGCGGCGGCGGCCGATCACGTCGCCGCCGGGCGGCGGCAGCGCCACCTCGCCGCAACGGGCCAGCAGCGGGCCCGCCAGCAGGATCGAGGCGCGGATCCGCGCGCAAAGTTCAGGATCGAGATCGGCGGCGCGAATTTCCTTGGCGTGGATCTTCAGCGTATTGCGCTGTACCCACTCGGCCGACGCGCCGACCGAACGGATCAGTTCGACCAGCGTCTCGGTATCGCGAATCCGGGGAACGTTTTCGAGCGTGACCGGATGGTCGGTCAGCAGCGCCGCCGCGATGATCGGCAGCGCCGCGTTCTTGTTGCCCGACGGCTCGATCGTGCCCGCAAGCCGGTGGCCGCCTTCAACGATGTACTGGATGGGCGCCACTGGAACTCCGTGCATCACACGTCGACATTGGCGCTGAGCGAGTTATCCTGGATGAATTCGCGGCGCGGCTCGACCACGTCGCCCATCAGCTTGGTGAAGATGTCGTCGGCCTCATCGACCTCCTTGATCTTCACCTGCAGCAGCGAGCGCTCGTTTTTATCGAGCGTGGTTTCCCAGAGCTGCTCCGGATTCATCTCGCCGAGACCTTTGTAGCGCTGCAGCGCCACGCCCTTGCGGCCGCCATCGGTCACCGCTTCGAACAGGCTGATCGGCCCGTGGATCGCGATCTCGGCATCCTTGCGGCGCAACAGGCCCGGCTTCGGATAGGCCTCCTGCAGCTTCGCCGCGTAATCGTCGAGCTTGCGGGCGTCGGCGGAGCCGAGCAGCGCGTCGTCGATGATGGCGGCATCCTTGACGCCGCGGACGGTGCGTTCGAACAGGAACCCTTCACCCTCCGTAAAGCGTCCGCTCCAGCCGCGCTCGACTTCGTCGGTCAGTGCATCGAGCCGCTTGGCGATGTAATCGGCGGCGGCATTGGCGGTGCCGATGTCGCTTGTGATCTTCGGGCTCAAGACACCGGCGATCGCGGCCTGCTCGACCACCATGCGGTTATAGCGGCTGTGCAGATTGTGCAGGATGCCGCGGATGATGCGCGCGTCCTCCACCAGTGACAGCAGATCGCGGCCGCCGCGGTCCGAGCCCGTGGCCGGCTTGAACACGCAATCGTCGAGGCCGGTTGCGATCAGGTAATCCTCCAGCGCGCGCTCGTCCTTCAGGTACTGCTCGGACTTGCCGCGCGTAACCTTGTAGAGCGGTGGCTGGGCGATAAACAGATGCCCGCGGTCGATCAATTCGCGCATCTGGCGATAGAAGAACGTCAGCAGCAGCGTGCGGATATGCGAGCCGTCGACGTCGGCGTCCGTCATCAGGATGATCTTGTGGTAGCGCAGCTTGTCGGCGCTGAAATCGTCGCTGATACCGGTGCCGAGCGCTGCGATCAGCGTGCCGATCTGTTCGCTGGACAGCATTTTGTCCATGCGAACGCGCTCGACGTTGAGAATCTTTCCCCGCAGCGGCAAGACCGCCTGGAATTCGCGGTTGCGGCCCATCTTGGCGCTGCCGCCTGCGGAGTCACCCTCGACGATGAACAATTCGGACTTGGCGGGATCTCTTTCCTGGCAGTCGGAGAGCTTGCCGGGCAGCGAGGAGCTGCCGAGCGGGCTCTTCCGGGTCAGTTCGCGCGCCTTGCGGGCGGCTTCGCGCGCGGCGGCGGCCTGGATCACCTTGCCGACGATGACCTTGGCCTCGGACGGGTGTTCCTCGAACCACGCCGCCAGCGCTTCGTTGAGCACGTTCTCGACCACCGGGCGCACTTCCGAGGAGACCAGCTTGTCCTTGGTCTGCGACGAGAATTTCGGGTCGGGCACTTTGACCGAAAGCACCGCGGTGAGGCCTTCGCGGCAATCGTCGCCGGTCAGCGCGATCTTTTCCTTTTTGGCGTTGGCCTCGGCATAGCCGTTGACCTGGCGCGTCAGCGCGCCGCGGAAGCCGGCCAGATGGGTGCCGCCGTCACGCTGCGGGATGTTGTTGGTGAAGCACAGCACGTTCTCGTGGTAGCTGTCGTTCCACCACAGCGCGGCCTCGACGCCGATGTCGTTCAGTTCCGCGCGCACCATGATCGCGGCGGGCACGATCGCCTTCTTGTTGCGGTCGAGATATTTGACGAATTCCTCGACGCCGCCGGCATATTGCATCACCTCGCGCTTTTCGACCGCGTGGCGCATGTCTGATAGCACGATATTGACGCCGGAATTCAGGAACGCGAGCTCGCGCAGGCGATGCTCCAGCGTCGCGAAATCATACTCGACATTGGTGAAGGTTTCGGACGACGCAAAGAACGTCACCTCGGTGCCGCGCTTGCCATTGGCTTCACCCACCACCTTGAGCGGGGCAACGGAATCGCCGTGGGCGAATTCGATGTAATGCTCCTTGCCGTCGCGCCAGACGCGCAGCTGCAGCTTGCTCGACAGCGCGTTGACGACGGAGACGCCGACGCCGTGCAAGCCGCCGGAAACCTTGTACGAGTTCTGGTCGAATTTTCCGCCGGCGTGCAGCTGGGTCATGATGACCTCGGCCGCGGAAATGCCTTCGCCCTTGTGGATGTCGACCGGAATGCCGCGGCCGTCGTCACGCACGGTCACCGAGCCATCGGCATTGAGCACAACTTCGACCGCGCTGGCATGACCGGCAAGCGCTTCGTCGATCGCATTGTCGACGACCTCGTACACCATGTGGTGCAGGCCGGATCCGTCATCGGTGTCGCCGATATACATGCCCGGCCGCTTGCGCACGGCGTCGAGGCCCTTCAGCACCCGGATCGATTCCGCACCATATTCAATCGGAATGGGATGCTCAGTGTCGGCAGGTGTCTGCCGGGCAGGTTCTGTCATGTAAGGCCTTCGAGGTGTCCCGAATCAGCTGCGCAATATGAGGCGCTGATTGCTCTATTTGTGCCATGAAAGAGGCGATGCGCCTAGCGCAAAGTCTCGATCCACAAGCTATTGAATAAATGGTGTTTTTTGTCGCTCTTTCAAGGCGCTCAAAGGGCGATTCGGCGGCCTCTGAAAAGGACGATTCGAAGGATGATTCCGAGCCTCGAAGTGCCTGTTTTTGAGACGTCGTCGCGGCAGAGAATGGCAGGCTGCAACGGACCTGCCGAAGAACGGCGCAGCAGGCGGGTTGTTGCCGGAGAACCGATTCCCCTCACCGGAAGGGGCTCGGCCTACCGTCATCGGCCGCGTGCCCGGGGCGCAAGCGCCCGCGAGCACGCCGCGCCAGGTTTCAATACATCTGCAGCGACAATGCCTCGCCGCTCGGGGGAATGACCAGAGCCCAGGCGCCGTCGGCCGTCACCTCGATGGTGTCGTTTCGGGTGGGCTGGCCCGCGACTTTCACCGAATATCGGTGCTTGCCCGGCGGCAGTTCGAGGATCGGGGGCTTCGGCGATTGCAGCCCGCCTGCGCCGGCGGCGACCTTGATCGTCTGCTTGTTGATGGTAACGGCAGCTTCGCTGCCGCCGTGATTGCCGAACATGAGCTTGGCCTGGCCCGGCCTCGGCATCATGTCAGCTTTGGCGGCGACGGCAGGATACTTCTGCACGAGGCTGACCGAGGTCTCGTCCTTGGCTCGGCCAAGCTTCAACAACGCCGGCCCGTCGGGAGAGGTGAATGCCAGCTCGACGCGGTCCGCCTGCACGACGGCGCGCTCCGCCAATTCCTTCCATTCGCGTTTGCCGAGTTCGCGACGATAGAAGGCGAGCACGGTGCTCAGTTCCGCTGGAATGCTGGCGTCAAGCTGCCTGCGGAACCGGGCGTCGCTGCCGGGCAGCTTTCCACTCGCCGACGTGCTCATCGCGCTGCGCTGCGTCGGCACCGGAAAGGGCGCGTCGGGGTCGGCTTCGAGATTCTGCACCGCCGCTTTGGCGGCTGCGCCGCCAGCCGCCTGATCGCCTGCCGCGCCGGGCTTGGCGGCCATCTTGGCATCGGCCATCACCAGCGCCGATCCGTAGCCGCTGATCTTCACCCTCGGACCCATCTGCATGACAGTGAACGACATCGACTTGCCGCCTTTGGAGAACTCCATCACGGCCATCGCGGCATGGTTTATCGGCGAGGGCTTCTCTTTCCAGCCCTGAGCCTTCAGCGCGCCGCTATAGAACGCCGCGACCGCTCTCACGGTCGAGGGGGAATAAAAATCGAGGCGGCCATCGGCGGCTTCGAACTTCACCTCTTCGGCGTTCTCGGGCAGCGGTACGGGTTTCGAATTGTCCGCAAGGGTGCGAAGCGGCGCGTCCGACAGCTTGGCGGCCTGGGCCACCCGCCGCACTTCGTCCGCCGCGATGATCTCCTTTGCCATTGTCGCTGCATCGCTGAGAAACTTCGCGTCGGCTTCCTTCTTGGCCTTGGCGCGTGCGGCGAGGGCGGCTTCCTTCATTTGAGTCGCGATATTGACCATCGTCATGTCATATCGGCGGCTGAACTTCAGCGTGGCGGTTTGCTCGGCCGAGGAAAAATTCAGCGTGACGTTGTCCGGAGTGACGACGGCGCCGCGCGTCTCTTCCGTCCAGCCCCGCGCCGCAAACGCGCGGCGATAAAACGCCAGCGTTGCGGGAAGCTCGGCTACGACGCCGATGTCCAGGCTGCGGTCGACCGAATTGGAATCACCGGAACCGCGCAGGCTCTGGGTTGTCTTCGGTATCGGCAGGCCGGACACGTCGTCAGCAGCTTCGAGCTTTTCCGGCATCGCAAATGGCGCAACCCGGATCTCCACGCCGGTCCGTCCGTCGTCGCGGCGCTGCAGTGTCAGCATGACGGGCCGCTGCTGATCAGAGTCATTCTTGGCATCATGGCTGTAATAGGCGCGCACGCCGTTCTCGACCGTCTCGCTGAGCTGCGCGTTCGGCCAGCGCGCGGCTGCCTCCGCGGCTTCGAGCGGCCTCCACCCGATCGCTTCCATCTCCTTGCGGAAGAAGTCGAGCGTTGCGTCGAACCCGTTCGGGGCGATGCAGCCGAGATAGGGCCGCCGCTCATCGTAGAAGATGTCGACAGCACCTGGCGGAAACGGCACGTTCGCATAAATTGGGATGTAGCTATTATAGGACAGGGTGGATTGCTTGCCCTGCCAGACGCTCATACTCAGTCCTTGCCGTCCCCTCTTGAAGGCCAACGAGGAGGTGCTTTCGAGCGGGCGCACATATTGCACCCAGCCGTCGGCGGCCAGCGATTTCTTGGTTGCCGCGGCCGCGGCCGTGACCGCGACGGAAGCCGGAATGTCGTAGGTCAATCGATAGGTTTTGTCGTGATGGGTTTTGGTCTCGGCCGTTTTTTCCACGGCGCCTTCGGGCCGCGGCAGGGTGCGGACATCGACCATGGCGTCACCGGTGTAATCATCGGCGCTGGCAGCCACTGGCACGCCGGCGATCACCGCGAGGGCGAACGCAAACAGGTGTTTTCGTGCCGGGACCAGCGTCCCGCGCGTCGTTCCAAACATGGGTATCTCCGGTATTTGCCGACGCCTGACGCGCAGCAGTGATCGAGCGCGCCGATGGCGCGATTGCTGTAATCTAGTCGCGCCGGTGGACGTCGAGGTTCAACCGGCCTCTTGCCGGCTCAGGCGCGGCGGTTTGGGCGGAATGGAGCAAGCCGCGCGAGGATTGCTCCATTCCGCTCGTATCAATACATCTGCAGCGACAATGCTTCGCCGCTCGGGGCAATCATCAAGCCCCAGGCGTCATCAGCGGTGACCTCGACCGTATCGTTGCGCGCCGGACGGCCGGCGACCTTCACGGAATAGCTGTATTTGCCCGGCGGCAGGTCGAGCATCGGAGGCTTCTGCGATTGCGGCCCACCGGCGCCGGCAGCGAGCTTGATCGTCTGCTTGTTGATGGTGACGGCAGCCTCGCTGCTGCCGATATTGCCGAACACCAGCTTGGCCTGGCCCGGCTTCGGGATCATGCCGGCCTTCGCGGCGACTTCGGTATATTTCTGTGCGAGGCTGACGGTGGTCTCGTCCTCAGCTCGGCCAAGCTTCAACAACGCCGGCCCGTCGGGCGAGGCAAATGCCAGTTGCACGCGGTCCGCCTGCATGACGGCGCGCTCGGCGGATTCCTTCCAGCCGCGTTTGCCGAGTTCGGTGCGATAGAAGGCGAGCACGGAAGCGAGATCCGCAGGAATGCTGATTTCGAGTTCCCTGCGGAACGGGACGTCGCTGCCCGGGACCTTTCCGCTGCCGCGCGAGACGGTCGAACCACGCTGCTTGGGCATCGGAAACGGCGCATCGGGATCTATTTCGGGGTCGGCTTCGAGAATCTTTACCGCCGCTTTGGCGCCAGCAGCATTAGAGGCTTGAGCGGCGGCTACCACGCCTGGCTTGGCGGCCACCTTGGCATCGGCCGTCACCAGACCCGATCCAGAGGCCATGATCTTCGCCTTCGGACCCATCTGCATGACGGTGAACGACATCGCGTTGCCGCCTTTGAAAAACTCCATCACGACCATGCGGGGACCGTTGATGATGGAGGGCTTTTCCTTCCAGCCCTGGGCCTGCAGCGAGTCACGATAGAACGCGGCGACGGCTCGGACGGTCGAGGGGGAATAGAAATCGATCCGGCCTTTGTCACCGTCGAACTGCACCTCTTCGGCATTCTCCGGCAGCGGCACGGGTTTCGAATTGTCGGCAAGGGCGCGCAGCGGCGCATCCGCCAGCTTGGCGGCCTGGGCCGCGTCGGCTTCCTTCTTGGCCGTGGCGGCCGCGAGGACGGCTTCCTTCACTTGAGTGACAATATTGATCATCGTCAGATCATATCGGCGGCTGAGTTTCAGTGTGGCGGTTTGCTCGGCCGAGGAAAAATTCAGCGTGACATTATCAGCCGTGACGACAGCACCGCTGGCTTCTTCGGTCCAGTCTCGTGCCGCGAGTTCGCGACGATAGAAGGCCAGTGTTGCGGGAATTTCGGCAATGACCGCCAGCTCCACCGTGCGCCGGGCCGAATTCGAATCGCCGGAGCTCCGCTCGGTCTTGGTTGATTTCGGCCTCGGCAGGCCCGCTATTTCGGAATAGGCTTCCAGCGTGTCGGGCAACGCAAATGGCGCGACCCGGATCTCCACGCCGGTCCGTCCGTCGTCGCGGCGCTGCAATGTCAGCATGACCGGCAGCTGCCGGTCGTAGCGGTCATCATGGGCGTAATAGGCGCGGGCGCCATTCTCGATCGTCTCACTGAGCTGCGCGTTCGGCCAGCGCGCGGCGGCCTCCGCTGCGTTGAGCGGCTTCCAGCCGCTCGCTTCCATCTCCTTGCGGAAGAAGTCGAGCGTTGCGTCGAGCGCAGTCGGGGCGATGCAGCCGAGATAGGGCCGCCACTCGTCAAACATGATGTCGGCAGCATCTGGCGGGAACGGTACGTCCACAGAGGCTCTGGTGGCGCTGTAACCCATGGTGGATTGATCGGGCTTGGCTGCCGAGACCCACACCTGCAGTCCTAGCCGTCCCTTCTTGAAGTTCGACGAGGACTTGCTGTTTTCGAGTGGGCGCACAAATTGCTTCCAGCCGTCGGCAACCAACAATTGCTTCACCGCTGCGGTCGTGACCCCGGCGGCGGTCGGAACGTCGTAGGTTATTTGATGGCTTTTGGTGCTGGCCGTTCGTTCCACTGCGCCCTCGAGCCGCGGCAGGGTGCGGACATCGACCGTGTCGGGGTTGGCACTGGCGGCAACCGGCATGCTCGCGATCACCGCAAGGGCGACAGCAAACAGATGTTTTCGTGCCGGGACCAGCGTCCCGCGCGTCGTTCCAAACATGGGTATCTCCGGATATTGCCGATGCCTGGCGCAGCAGCGATGGCCGCGCGTCGATGGCGCGATTGCTGGACTCTAGTCGCGCGGGTGGTCGTTGAGGTTCAACCGGGCGCCTGTTGCTCAGGCGCGACGGGAGACGTGGCCGGAATCGACGTCGAAAACCTCGCCGGACGCGCCGATATCGGCGAATGCCGCCGGATCGGCGCCGGTCATCCAGACCTGCGCGCCGAGTTTTGCGAGCTCATTGAACAGCGCCTTGCGCCTGCCCGGATCGAGATGTGCGATGACCTCGTCGAGTAGCAACAGCGGTGCGATGCCGGTCATCTCGGCGACCAGCGTGGCATGGGCCAGCACCAGCCCGATCAGCAGCGCCTTCTGTTCGCCGGTGGAGGCATCGCGCGCCGGCATGTTCTTCGGCGCGTAGATCACCTGCAGGTCGGTGGTGTGGGGTCCATCCAGCGTGCGCCCGGCGGCGGCGTCGCGGGCTCGATTCGTGCGCAAAATCTCGCGGTAGCGATCTTCCACGGCCGTCGCAGGTTCGCTCACCAGCGCGTTCTCCATCCAGCCGTCGAGCATGATCTGTGCCGACGGAAATGCGGAAGCCGCACCGCGCTCGCGCAGCATCGCTGCGAGTCTTGTGACGGTCTGGCCGCGGGTGGCGGCGACCGCGACCGCAAGCTCGGCGGTTTCGCGCTCGATCGCGTCGCACCAATGGTCGTCGTAATTGCGCACTTCGAGCAGCCGGTTGCGCGAGCGCAGCGAACGCTCCAGCGCCGACACGCGGCTGGAATGCTCGCTGTCGATCGCCAGCACCAGCCGGTCGAAAAAGCGCCGCCGTTCCGAGGCGGCGCCAAGAAACAGCCCGTCCATCGCCGGCGTCAGCCACACCATGCGCAGATGATCGCCGAACGCGGTCGCCGAGCTCACCGGCTCGCGGTCGATCCGGCAGCGCCGGCCGGTGGAACTGTTTTCATTTCCCGGCGCATCGATGCCGGTGCCCAGCGTCGCAAGCCCCAGCGCGCCTTCGACTTCGGCGGAGACCGCCCAGGAGCCGTCGCCCTGATTGTCGGCGACATCTTCCAGCGTCGCGCGCCGCAAGCCCCGTCCCGGCGACAGAAACGAGATCGCCTCGAGGCAATTGGTCTTGCCGGCGCCGTTCGGTCCCACCAGCACCACGACGTCGCCGCGCGTCTGCACGCTCCCCGCCCGATAATTGCGAAAATGCGTCAGCGTCAGCTTGTGGATACGGGAGGGGGTCATAACGAAACTCTTTCGTCATGCCCGGCCTTGTGCCGGGCATCCACGTCTTTACAGCGCCTAAGACGTGGATGGCCGGGACAAGCCCGGCCATGACGTAATTTGGGCAGCAAGCCCGGCAATGACAAGTGGGCTATCACACCCGCATCGGCATCAGCACGTAGAGTGCGCCTTTGTTGTCCTTGTCCTGCACCAGCGTCGGGGAGCCGGGATCGGCCAGCCGCAGCACCGCGACCTCGCCTTCGATCTGGGCGGCGATGTCAAGCAGATAGCGCGAGTTGAAGCCGATATCGAGCGCGTCGGAAGCGTATTCGACTTCGAGTTCTTCGGTGGCGCTGCCGGAATCCGGGTTGGTCACCGACAGGACCAGCTTGCCGGCCGACAACGCCAGTTTCACCGCGCGGCCGCGTTCGCTCGAAATGGTCGAGACGCGGTCGACCGCGGCCTCGAAATCCTTCTTGTCGACGATCAGTTCCTTGTCGTTGTTCTGCGGAATGACGCGGCCGTAGTCCGGGAAGGTGCCGTCGATCAGTTTCGAGGTCAGCACCACATTGCCGAGGGTGAAGCGGATCTTGCCCTGCGACAATTCGATCGAGACTTCGGCTTCATTGTCCTCGATCAGCCGCTGCACCTCGCCGACGGTCTTGCGCGGCACGATCACGCCGGGCATGCCGACAGCGCCCTTCGGGAGAACCAGATCGATCTGCGCCAGGCGGTGTCCGTCGGTCGCCACCCCGCGCAGGGTCGCAGCCTTGGCGCTGCCGGCCGAGTGCAGGTAGATGCCGTTGAGGTAATAGCGGGTCTCTTCGGTCGAGATCGCAAATTGGGTGCGGTCGATCAGGCGCTTGACGTCGGCGGCGGCCAGCGAGAACGAATGCGTCATGTCGCCGGCGGCCAGATCGGGGAAATCGCTTTCGGGGAGGGTCTGCAGCGTGAAGCGCGAGCGGCCGGCGCGGATCGCCAGCACCGAACGGTCGCCGTCGGCCTCCAGCACGATCTGCGCGCCGTCGGGCAGCTTGCGGACGATGTCGTAGAACATGTGCGCCGGCACGGTGGTCGAGCCGGCGGTTCCGGTTTCCGCCGCCAGGGTTTCCGTTACCTCGAGGTCGAGGTCGGTCGCCTTCAGCGACAGCTTGGCGTTTTCGGCACGGATCAGCACGTTGCCGAGGATCGGGATGGTGTTGCGGCGCTCGACCACGCGATGGACGTGACCCAGCGATTTCAGGAGTTGCGCGCGTTCGACGGTGACCTTCATTGCAATACCCGCCTGATCCCTAAGATGGAAAAGCCGGGCGGCCCTGAAGGCGCGCCGCGGCCATTGAAACCCGAAAAGCCGGATCAAGGTGGACTTGATCAAACCTTCGGGGGGACCGCAAGGTGGCGCGGATATGGCCCAAGCGCAAGGGCAAGTCGCAGGGAGCGCGGCGCCGTTCCCCACGTTTTGCGGGAGGAAAACCTTCTCCCTGCCCCCTCAGGAGGCAGGGAGAAGAAGAATTCATTCCTGCAATTGGCGCTTCAGCGATTCCACCTCTTCCGACAGCGCGGTATCCCGGGACACCAGTGCCTCGATCTTGCGCACGGCGTGCAGCACCGTGGTGTGGTCGCGTCCGCCGAACCGGCGGCCGATCTCGGGCAGCGATCGCAGCGTCAGCGTCTTGGCCAGGTACATCGCGACCTGGCGCGGACGAACCACATTGGCGGTACGCCGGGACGACAACAGGTCCGAACGGCTGACATTATATTGTCGGGCCACCACGCGCTGGATGTCCTCGATCTTGATCCGCTTCGGCTCCTGCGGACGGATCAGGTCGCGGACTTCGCGCTCGGCCATTTCCAGCGTCACCGGCTGGGCGTTGAGCTTGGAGTGCGCGAGCAGCCGGTTGATGGCGCCTTCGAGATCCCGGCCGTTATGGGTGATGGTGCGCGCGAGATAGTCCAGCACCGGTTCCGGCACGTCGAAGCTCGCATGATGGGCGCGGGCCGCAGCGACGCGAGATTTGAGGATGCCGAGCCGAAGCTCTTCGCCGAGCGAACCCATTTCCACGACGAGGCCGCCGGCCAGCCGCGAGCGCACGCGATCATCGAGGCTTTCGAGATCGGACGGCGGACGGTCGGCCGCGATCACGACCTGGCGGCCGGCATCGATCAGCGCGTTCAGCGTATGGCAGAACTCGGCCTGGGTCGATTTGCCCTGCAGGAACTGCAGATCGTCGATCACGAGCACGTCGATGCCGCGCAGAGCTTCCTTGAACGCCAGCGCCGTCTGCGTCTTCAGCGCTGCGACGAAGCCGTACATGAACTTCTCGGCGGTGAGATAGAGCACCTTGCGCTCGTTGCCGGAATTGCCGGCCCATGTGACGGCCTGCAGCAGATGCGTTTTGCCGAGGCCGACGCCGGCGTGAATATAGAGAGGATTGAACATCACGGGATCGCCGCGGCGCCCTTCGGCGACCTGGCGTGCCGCCGCATGCGCCAGCGTGTTGGATCGGCCGATCACGAAACTTGCAAAGGTGAGGCGCGGATCGAGCGGCGAACCGCCGAGCGCATCATGGCTCGCGGACACCGGCGCGGTCGCGGTGGCGCGCAGCTCGGGCGCGGGGCGACCGTTGGCATGCTCGACGCGGCGCTGATCGGCCGGCGCGGGAGCCTCCTTCGCGGGTGCGGCGCATCGCATCGCCGTGCGCACGGTGAGGTCGATCCGGTGCACTTCGGGCATCTCCGCCTGCCAGCAGGCGAGAACGCGATCGGCGTAATGCGCCTGGATCCAGCTCTTGAGGAACCGGGTCGGGACCGACAGATGGACGTTCTCGTCCTGCACGCCTTCCAGATCCATGCGCGCGAACCAGCTCGTGTAGACGTCTTCGCCTACCGTCGTCCGCAACCGACCCTTCACCCGCGACCAGCGATCCTGTTCGATATTCGTCATTGCCTGATAACTTTTCTGAAGGAGTAATGTTCGTTGCTAATTCGCCTTGCAGGGTTCCTGCCAGCAGGGGTGCTGCAAGGCGCGACCTCAAACGGGACTTCAACTCCGGACATGGATCGACCGTTCGGCGCGAACCGCCGCTGGTCAGATTGTCAGTTGGAGAAGAAGGTTTCCCGTGAGGTCAGCGCGTACTCGACGGTCTTTTCGGAGTTCGCACCGAGGAATGGTTGGAAATGATACCTGGAGTAACCGACACGGTCTCGTATGAAATTCGCATGTCAAATGCCGCGATGATTCCGTAAAGCATAGTGCCTCCCCCTCTCGCCGCGAGAACGCGGCGAGTTGTCATGTCGCAAGTGTTTTTCAAAGTCAGTCTGCCGCTACCGAACATCGAATGCCCGGCGCTGCGCCGCCGCGTAACCTCAGTCTGCCGTCTTCAACACGTTCACGCGCTACGCGTTCCCAACGCTGCGGCTGCCCCAAGACTTGCCTTATCTCTCTAGGCATCGACACGCGAACCATGCACGCCACGCCTGAGAAATTTAGACACAGAACAACCATTCTCATATTGCTATGAGTTACCAACTTAGCATCGCTTGGAAAGCGTCGCTAACGCGCACACCGCCGCCGATTTGCACGTCCACCCTTGGGTCTCAAACCGCGCTGGTCTGGAGAGCCGCGGGCGTCGCGAACGACACTAGATGTACACCAAGCGGAAATTCTGACAATCCGTGAATCGACGTGCGGGAGAGACTCTGTGGCTGTGTTGCAGCACTGCACTCGAGGAGCGGGAAAGCAAGCTTCTGAATCCGCGCAGAGAATCGCGCGCGTGACAATTCGTGTCACGCTCTCAAAAAATTTTCATAAAATTTTTACTTAAGTTCGTTAGCGGGCCGATTTTCGAACCGCTTGCGCTTGCTATGTTGATAAGTAACTAGCGAAGCGAAGTTTTTCGCGATTGTTTTTCAGGGTAACTCCCGCAGCACTTTCGTGGGCTTGAAGAGCGGGCTTCATCCGATTTGCACAGCGATACCGTCTGTGCATCTCGCGTCTGCGCACAGCATTGCCGTTGCACCAATCGCACCGCCGTAAAACTACGGGCGCGAAGAAATATGACACGCACTCGGCTGTGCAGCAACGGGACAATCGAACTGGAAAAAAGAAAAAGCCCGGCCAGGGCCGGGCTTCTTTGACGAATATTTTTTTCCGTCAGTTCATTTCGCGAGCTTGGCGATCTGGTGCGTCAGGCGTGACACCTTCCGGCTCGCGTTGTTCTTGTGAATGATGTTGCGCTGCGCGGCTTGCATCAGTTCCGGTTCCGCGCGCGCCATCGCCTTCAACGCTGCATCGCGGTCGCCGCTCTTGATGGCTTCTTCGACGGTGCGAACCGCACCACGCATCTGGGTGCGGCGCGACTTGTTGATGATGGTGCGGCGGGCAATCTTGCGGGTCGCCTTTTTGGCGGAAGTGGTATTGGCCATGTTCTCAACTATCCTTCGGCTGTCATCGCTCGGGTGGTCGGGCTTGAGCGCGCCGGCCGTTCAAATTGCGCTGGTGTGTTTCTAGGGTGTCCTTGAGGTCGCCATGCTCGGGAGCCAAAATGCTCCCACCGCGGCGCGGCTCAAAGAACAGCGGCGGCGGGATTGCGCCCGCCGCCATTGGGGGTCTTATAGAGGGCTGGTCCTGCACCGTCAACGCTTTCCGGATCCTCCAAAAATCGGAAAATCCGGCCGGAAATGGCGCATAAGGTGCTGACGAGGTTGAATTTATTAAGGGAGCCCGGTATTGGGCTGACGGCCTTCCGGGCCCGACAGGTATAAGGTGACGCATGATCCGCGGTTTCTTCCGGCTAATTGGCCTGCTGCTCCTGGCCGGCGGATTCATCTTCATGGTCTATGACGGCGCACGGTATGTCGCCGACCAGACTCTGCGTTTCACCCGGTTCGGGCAGTTCTGGAACGACATCCACCAGTCCAGCCAGCTGGCGTTTCGCACTTCGGTCGAGGGGGCCGCGCCCTGGCTCTGGAACAGTGTCATCAGGGTCCTGCTGGACCAGCCGGTTTTCGCGGTGCTGGGTGTGTTCGGCATTCTCTTGATGATCCTGTTCCGGCCCCGCAAGCCGCTGATCGGCTATTCGCGCGACTGACAGGCTTTGCTTCAGCAAAGGCAGGGTGTTGCCAAGGCTTACGTAAGGAGGCTTGCACAAGGAGGCTTGCGTAACAGGGCTGCGGCAACCCGCGTAAAGCCTTATATAGAAGTCAGCCGGCTGCCGCCGTTTGCGCGCCAGCCGATGTTCCGCCTGGAGGCAATCCATGTTGTTCATGCGCAAGACCACCGCGTTGCCGAGTGCCGCCGAAGCGCTGCCGGGCCGCGCCACGCCGATCCCGACCGCGTCAACCCATTTCGTCAACGGCCGCAAGCTGCAGCCGCCTTATCCTGAGGGTCTCGAGCAGGCGGTGTTCGCGCTCGGCTGTTTCTGGGGCGCCGAGCGCAAGTTCTGGCAACTCGGCGAGGGCATTTTTGCGACCGCCGTCGGTTACGCCGGCGGCCACACGCCCAATCCGACCTACGAAGAAGTTTGCTCGGGCCGCACCGGTCACACCGAAGTGGTGCTCGTCGTGTTCGATCCGAAGAAGATCTCCTTTGAGGCGCTGCTGAAGACGTTCTGGGAAAATCACAACCCGACGCAGGGCATGCGCCAGGGCAACGATGTCGGCACCCAATATCGTTCCGCGATCTACACGCGCAGCGATGCGCAAGCCAAAGCCGCCGATGCGTCGAAGGCGATGTACCAGAAGGCACTGGCAGCCAAGGGTCTTGGCGCCATCACCACCGAGATCGCAGCCTCAGGCGAATTCTATTTTGCCGAGGACTATCATCAGCAATATCTCGCCAAGAATCCGGCCGGCTATTGCGGGCTGGGCGGCACCGGCGTGTCGTGTCCGATCGGCGTCGGCGTAAACGCCGCCTGATTGCGCTGCTTCTTCCTTAACCTCGCCCCGCTTGCGGGGAGAGGTCGGATCGCTCTTGCGATCCGGGTGAGGGGGTACAGGTCTATCAACTTGCATCAGCGTGCGTTGATAGAGCCCCTCACCCCAACCCTCTCCCCGTAAGAACGGGGAGAGGGAGTCTCACCGCTTCCGCTCGCCCGCACCGCACCCCAAAAAACGCTTTGTTAACCATAACCGGTGCAAGACTAGAGCTGTCTCGCTTTGAGGGATGCTCCGGTGCGAGTTGCGCGCGCGTTTCTGTTTTCGATCACTGCGATGATGGCCGCGCTCGCTCTGTCGGGGTGCATGCGCACGGCCGGACCCGTGGCGGTCGCGCCGCAAGCCGATCTCGACGCCATCACCTATGGCCCGGCGCCGGTCGCCGTCGTGGACAATAGCGGCGGCGGCGCCATCAGCGCGATGCGCGCGTCCTTTGCCAGAGCGCCGCGTCCGGGTTACGCGCCCGTCGTTGTCGCGGGGCCCGTCGCCTATGCCGAACCGGTCCGATATGACACGTCGTATCATCTCGATGCCGGCGACAGGCTGCGCGTCGTGGTCTACGGCCAGGAAGGCCTCACCAATACTTACGCGATCGATGCCGGCGGCTCGATCACGATTCCGCTGATCGGCTCGGTGCCGGCGCGCGGCCGCACGCCCGCCGGTCTCGCGGCCGAGATCGCAGCCAAACTGCGCGCCGGCTTCATCCGTGATCCCTCCGTCGCGGTCGAGATCGAAGCCTACCGGCCGTTCTTCATCCTCGGCGAAGTGGCGGCGCCCGGCCAATATCCTTACGTGCCCAACATGACCGTCGAGAGCGCGGTTGCGATCGCCGGCGGCTTCTCGCCCCGCGCGCGCCGTGACCGCGTGACGGTGACACACACCGATGGCTCGGGAACCGCGCGCTACGTCGTTCCGCCCGGCACCTCGATCAGCCCGGGCGATACGGTGCTGGTCGGCGAGCGCTGGTTCTAGCGGCGCTGTTCCGATCATTCCGTGCAGCGGCATTACCGTTATCAGCCATTGGCTGGCTGTGGTGAATCAGCGCATTAAGCGCGAAGCGCCGGATCGGAACTTGCCTCTCACAGGCCAGCGGCATAAGCCGCCGTCAACGCAATTCAGCGAAATCAACCTATCAAAATCACTTGGAGATAAGATGAGCATCCGGCTGCCAATCAAGCTCGTGCGCACCGCCATTTCAGCTGCCATGATCGCAGGCATTGCCATGACGGCGGTGTGCGTGTCCGCCGACCGGGCAGCGGCGCAGTCCTATCCGGACCGGCGCATAACCTTCGTGGTGCCTTATCCCGCGGGCGGAGCCACCGACGTTTCGGCACGCCTGCTGGCCAACAAACTGTCGGAAGCGTGGAAGCAGCCCGTCGTCGTCGAAAACAAGTCGGGCGGCGGCGGTGTGGTCGGCAATGATTACGTCGCCAAGGCGCAGCCCGATGGCTACACCGTGCTGGTTGCCATCACCCAGATCATCCAGGCGCCGAGCCTGATTGCGAAACTGCCCTACGACGTCTTCAAGGATCTCGCGCCGGTGACCCAGGTCGGGCTGTCGACGATCGTGCTGACGGTCCCTGAGGCGCAGCCGATCAAGACGGTCAAGGAACTGATCGATCACGCCAAGGCGAACCCCGGCAAGGTGCCGTACGGCTCGTTCGGCAACGCGACGACGTCGCATCTCTACGGCGAACTCCTGAAGAAGAACGCGGGCATCGACATGACCCATGTTCCCTATCGTGGCGCGGCGCCGCTGGTGAACGATCTGCTCAACAACACGGTGACCGCAGGCTTCGTCGATCTGACCACGGCCGGCCCGCAAATCCAGGCCGGCAAGGTCCGGGCGTTGGCGGTCGGCGGCGAAAAGCGCAGGACCCAGTTGCCGAACGTGCCGACGATGGCCGAACTCGGCTTCCCGGGCTTCGAGGCCGAAGGCTGGGTCGGTGTGTTCGTGCCCGCGGCGACGCCCAAGGACATCGTCACGAAACTGTCCGCGGAACTGGCCCGCATCATCGCATCCCCCGAGGGAGTAGCAGGGCTCGAGACGGTCAGCCTGATGCCGGTCGGCGGTACGGCGGAAACCTTCGCAGCCACCCTGCGCCGCGACTCCGCGCGCTGGGCCGATGTGGTGAAAGCCACCGGCGTCAAGGGCGAGTGATCATTGTCGCCCCGGCGAAGGCCGGGGCCCATACGCCGCGGCCCGTGTTGTTGGAAAAGGAAGATAACGACCAGCGTGTAAGCCAATTGCCGCTGGTGGTTATGGGTCCCCCGATGCGCAATTGCGCATCTGCGCTCAAGGCCGGGACGACGGCGGTGAATGACGGCTACGTCGTCACTTCAAATGCCGGGCAAAGAAATCGAGGCTGCGCGGCCAGGCGATGTCGGCGCTGGCCTTGTCGTAGCTGGCCCGCTCGTCGCAGTGAAAGCCGTGCTGCGCGCCGGGATAGACATGGACTTCGACGTCGGGCCGCTTGGTCCTGATGGTCTCGACGTCGGTCAAGGGAATGCCGGCGTCCTTTTCACCGAAATGCAATTGCGTCGGCACTTTCGGCTTGTCGTCGGCGAAGCGGACGACGGCGCCGCCGTAATAGCCGACCGCGGCTGATAGCCCCGTCAGCTTGGTCGCGGCGGCGAACGCGATACTGCCGCCGAGGCAGAAGCCGATGATGCCGACCGGACCCACGCTCTTGACCGCATCGATCGCGGCCTGGGTGTCGAGCAGCATCGCGGCCCAATCCGGATTGGCGACGAATTTGCGCGCGTTCGCGACTTCGTCCGGCGAATAGCCGCTTTGGAAATTCGGGGTGATGCGGTCGAAGATCGACGGCGCGATCGCGACATAGCCGGCGCTCGCGAGCCGGTCGCACACCGAACGAATGTGGTGATTGACGCCAAAGATCTCCTGGATCACCACGATGGCCGCCTTGGGCGCGCCCGCCGGATCGGCGCGATAGCCGCCGAGCTTGAAACCGTCCGAGGCCGTCAGTGTAATATCCTGTCCCACGGGTTATCCTTTTTGTTGCAGTGTTGCTTTTTGTCGAAGGGTTGCACGAAGCCTGTTGCAGGGAAGGCGGCGGTTACTGCCACATCCAGTTGTGACCCCAGTCGCCCTTCCAGCCGGCCAGCCGGCCTTTGCGGAATTGCAGATAGAGCCGGTGCTTGCTCGGAAACAATCCACTGCCGCCGAGATCGCGGAAGGTCAGGAACACCTCGTCGCCCGGCCGTCCCCTGACGTAGTTGAGCGGCGTTCCAAGTGCGCGTTCGGCTTCCATCGCATCCATGCCGAATGCGAGCGGCGTGGTGTTCGACAGGGTTTCGGTGAACGGCGGCGGGTAGGGGCCGCCGAAAGGCGGCAGCTTTTGCGCAAGCGCAGATGCCGCGCTGGCGACGAGAAGCAGAGAAGCCGCGGCAATCGCCTTCATGTCGCGGCCCTCGCGCTTGCCTTTGCATCGAGGCGATCGAGGAACGGCAGCACCGCTTCGATAAAAGCCTGCGGCTGATCGATGTTGACGGCGTGGCCGGCGGCCGGAACAACCACCTTCTTCGCACCCGGGATCTTCGCGGCCATGTAATCGGATGCGGCCAGGAACGGCGTGTCGTCGGCGCCGACCACCACCAGCGACGGCACGTTGATGTCGGGCAGCGATTCAATCACGCGCGCATCGCGCTGGATCAGCATGCCGCGCGCGGCCCGCGCCAGTCCCGACGCGTCGCGATGGCTGACGCCGGAGCGTTCGCGGCTGGCGGATTTCAGAACGTCCAGTCCCTCGCGATCGAACCGGTTGCCGGTTTCATGGGCGCGCCTGTTCCAGACCTCGCGCGCATCGTCCTTCTTGAAGCCGGGTCCGGTGTCGATGATCAGCAGCGCCCGCACGCGCTCCGGGTGGCTGCGACAGAAAGCCAGCGACATGTAGCCGCCGAGCGATAGCCCGCCGACCACAGCCTTGTCCGCGCCGACCTCGTCGAGCAATGCGGCCATGTCGGCCACCGTCAACGCTTCGCTATAGGCCGCCGGGTCATCGGGATAATCCGACTGGCCGTGGCCGCGCATGTCCCACAACACAAGTTTGTGATGTTTCGACAGCGCCTCGATCTGGCCCTGCCACATCCCGGAGGTCGAGGAATAACCGTGGGTTAAGAGCAGCGGTGGGCCGCTGCCATGCACCTCGTAATAGATGTTGACGCCGTCACGGTTGATTTTCGGCATTTCGGATTCCCGGCCAGGATAATGTGTGATTTCGATCCGGTGGTATCCTAGCGCGATCCGTCAGCGGTTGGGAAATGCGGAAATGGCGGACCGTGCCCACGCCGCGGGCATTCGAAATCTCAATTGCACGCGCACGATCTTGCCGCAGCGCACAACCAGATTTTTCAAAATTTTATTCTCTTCGAACGATTCCAAATTGCATTGCCTCTAATTCCGATCGGTATCATTCTGCGCGCCAACTGACATCGAGCCGGTGGGTGCCAGGAATACCCAACAGTGAGCTGCCGCCGTAAGCGGCTTCATACATCGGAAGGGGAAGCGCAAATGCCTAATCTGAACATCAACGGGCGGAATATGTCCGTCGAGGCGGCGGGCGATACGCCGCTGCTATGGGTCATCCGCGAGCAATTGCAGATGACCGGCACGAAATTCGGATGCGGCGCCGGCCTGTGTGGCGCCTGCACGATTCACGTCAACGGCGAAGCCGTCAGGTCCTGCCAGACCCTGGTCAGCGACGCCGTCGGCAAGAAGATCACCACCATTGAAGGCCTCAGCCCCAAGAGCGATCATCCGCTGCAGAAGGCCTGGATCCTCGAGCAGGTGCCGCAATGCGGCTACTGCCAGTCCGGCCAGATCATGCAGGCGGCGTCCCTGCTGTCCAAGAATTCCAATCCGACCAAGGAAGAAGTGGTTGCGCATATGGACGGCAATCTGTGCCGTTGCATGACCTATTCCCGCATCCAGAAGGCGATCCTGCGCGCCGCCGCCGACATGCGCACCGCGTCCAACGCCGGCACCGAGCGGAGGCCCACATGAATACGCACGTGAAAAAGATATCCGGCGAACCCGCCGACCTCAGCCGCCGCTCCTTCCTCGTCGGCACCGCCGCCGCGGGCCTTGCGCTCGGCTACTCCGCCGTCCCAGGCCTGCTCGGCGCCGATCAGGCGCTGGCGGCACCGGCCAAGTTCGATCCCAGCGTCTGGTACTCGATCGGGCCGGATGGCCTGGTCACCGTGACGTGCGGCAAGGCCGATATGGGCCAGCACATCGCCTCGACCATGGCGCAGATCGTTTCCGAAGAGCTCGGCTCGTCCTGGAAGGACATGCGGGTTCAGCTGGCCTCCAACGATCCGAAGTTCAACGATCCCGTCCTGGGCGCGCAGATCACCGGCGGCAGCTGGTCGACGATGATGAACTTCGATGCGATGAGCCGCGCGGGCGCCGCGGGGCGGATCGCGCTGACGCAGGCGGCGGCCACGATCATGGGCGTTCCCGCCGGCGAACTGGTGGTGCGCGATTCCACCGTGTCGCATCCGAAGTCGAAGAAGTCGATGAGTTTTGCCGACATCGTCAAGAGCGGCAAGATCACCAAGACTTTCACACCCGATGAGCTCAAGGCGATCAAGCTCAAGACGCCGGATCAATACACCATGGTCGGCGTTTCGGTGCCGCAGCTCGACATTCCCCCGAAGAGCAACGGCACGGCCAAATACGGCATCGACGTCAATGTGCCGGGCATGGTCTACGGCGCTGTGGTGACCCCGCCGGTGCGGTTTGGCGCCACAGTGAAATCGGTCGATGATTCCGCGGCCAAGAAAGTGCCGGGCTTCATCAAGGTGGTGACGCTCGACGACAAGACCGGCAGCACGACTGGCTGGGTGGTGGCGGTAGCCAATACCTATGCCAATGCGAAGAAAGCGGCGGGAGCGCTGAAGATCGCCTATGACGGTGGTCCGAACGCCAAGCTGTCGAGCGAGTCGCTGCTCGATGAGGCGAAGCGGCTGCAGAAACTGGATGATTCCGGGCAGTTCTTCGTCAAGGACGGTGACACCGCGGCGGCCTTCGGTACCGCGGCGAAGGTGCTGGAGGCGGAATACACCACCAGCATCAACATCCATGCGCCGCTCGAGCCGATGAACGCCACCGCGGAGTTCAAGGGCGACATCCTGAATATCTATTCCGGCAACCAGTTCGCGACGCGCTCCGGCGCGATCGCGGCGGGCGCCGCCGGGATCGATCCAAAGTACGTCGTGATGCATCAGATGTGGCTGGGCGGCGGCTTCGGCCGGCGTCTCGACGCCGACATGATGGTGCCCGCCGTGCAGGCGGCGAAAGCCGTCGGCAAGCCGGTCAAGGTGATCTACTCCCGCGAAAACGACATGACCATGGACTATTCGCGCCCCCTGACCTTCCAGAAGGTCAAGGCGGGCCTCGACGGCGACGGCAAGCTGATCGCGCTCAATCACGACGTGGTCAGCGCGTGGCCGACGCAGCGCTGGGGCATCCCCGATTTCCTGTCGCCTTCGGTCGACAAGAAGGGGCCGCTGGATGCGTTCACCGTGAACGGCGCGGATTTCTTCTATTCCGTGCCCAATCACAATGTGCGCGCCATCAAGAACGAGATGGCGCACAACGCCACCCCGTCGGGACAGCTGCGGTCGGTTGCACCGGGCTGGACCTTCTGGGCGGTCGAAAGCATGATCGACGAACTCGCCCATGCCGCCGGCAAGGATCCCGCCGAGTACCGGATCTCCCTGCTTGACGGCAAGGGCAAGAACGATGGTGGGGCGCAGCGTCTGCGCAGCACACTCCTTGCGGCGATGGGCATGGCCGGCTACGGCACCGTCAAACTCCCCAAGGGCGAAGGCATGGGCGTAGCCTGCGTGTCGTCGCAGGAACGGGCCACCGCGAGCTGGACCGCCTGCGTGGCCCATGTCGCGGTGTCGCCGAGCGGCGAGGTCAAGGTCAAGAAACTGACCGTGGCCACCGACGTCGGCATGCAGGTGCATCCCGACAACATCCGCGCCCAGGTCGAGGGCGCGGCGCTGTGGGGCCTGTCGCTCGCGATGTATGAAAAGGCGACGCTGAAGGACGGCGGTATCGAACAGACCAACTTCGATACCTACACCCCGCTGCGCATGAGCCAGGTGCCGGAAGTCGCCGTCAACGTCATCGCCAACGGCGAAAAGCCGACCGGCGTCGGCGAGCCGGCGGTGACGGTGATCGCGCCCGCGCTCGGCAACGCCATCTTCAACGCCTGCGGCGCCCGCGTTCGGGCGTTGCCGATCACGGCGGAGGCGGTGAAGGCGAACATGAAGGCGTAGGGCGACTCAAGTTACGCAACAACAACGATCCGCCGGAGATGTCTCCGGCGGATTTTTGCGTTGTTGGCGCGAAACTCCCACACCCGTCATTGCGAGCGCAGCGAAGCAATCCATTCCTCCGCATGCCGCGCTATGGATTGCTTCGCTTCGCTCGCAATGACGGGGAAGCACGCCCTACGCACTGTCAACGTAACTCCCGTTTGGACCTTTAACGGGCTCAGCCTTAAATAATTTGACACTTGAACAGGCAAAGAGCTTCGCGAAGGCCCGCGGCCTCCAGCGCATCGCCCAGCGCTCCGCTTACGAAGATCGATTTCAGAAGCAGAGGGTCAACCCAAACGTCAGATCCACCCAGCGCATCGCGAGAAACCGCGATCGCACCGTCAGACATCGCGAATGGAAATACGCACCAGTCCCGACTGCCTCCGCTGTTCGGCCTTGCAGCCGGAGAGTGGGCTTCCAAAAATGCGCTCTTCATGCCTCCAAATATCCAGGAGAAATATGATCCTGCGATCGGGGTCGTGTTGTCACTTCGGAACGCCCCTTCAGTAACTGGGTAGAGCGCCCCATTGCCGAGATCGAATTGACTCAAGATTTCTGCCACGCGAGCGGACACGATACATTGCCCCTCCGCAAAAAACATATCGGGGATGGAACGATCCTCGTCTTTGTCGAGCCATACACGCTTAGGGCACATGTCCGCGGAAACGAATTCGCCACGATCGTTGCGCGTTACTCCTTCGATAGCCCGCGCTCGATCATTCTGGAAGATATCCGTGTAGGCATACAAAATGAGCATGGAAGTTTGCATAGCCTTGCTGACCCATACGTGATCGGTCATCTCTCTCTCCTAACCCGTAATGGCGCGATCTACGCACAGGATACACACGCCGACTTGAAATGCGTAATTCCTGCGCGCCCCCCCGCGGACTGACCCTCAAGGCCCTACGCAGCTAAGCTTCCGCTTTGGATGGTTCGCAGTCGTTAGTTGCTCAAACCTGCGCCAGCAATATCTCGGCCAAAGCCTCGGGCTGCAGCCGTGCTACATTGTGCCCGCAATCGAAGGCAAAGGTCGACCACTCCGGCTCGCGGCTCAGGCGTTGATAAAGGTCGAGGAACGGACTTCCCTCCCATCCATGCGCGCCGACGAAGGTCTTGCGCGGCACTTCGCGCCAGCGTCCGCTGAGATTGATCGACTGGAGAAACGTCCCCATCGGATGCGGCCGGCAGCGCGGGTCAAGCGTGGGAGGCGGCGCGGAGTTTAGTCCGTCGGCCTGCGCGCCCGTGACGAACATGTCTCGAAAACGCGGCGTCGTCAGCGACCAGACCGAGTCGCCGGAATCAGGCACATAGGCGTCCACATAGACCAGCGCCCGGATTTTCGACGGCGCAGCATCGGCCGCGCCGCTCACGACCATCCCGCCGTAGGATTGACCAACAAGGACCACGTCGCCCTGCTGCGACTTCACGGTACTGACGACCTCACCAATGTGGGTTTCAAGATTCGCCGTCGGGGCGGGTTCATCGCCGAGCCCTGAGAGCGTGATCGGCAAGGCTTTGTGCCCGTGCGCGGCAAGTATCTCGGCCACCTGTTGGTAGACCCAGCCGCCCTGCCAGCCTCCGGCGATGAGGATAAAGGTGGCCATGTGATTCTTTCCTGACGTTGACACCTGCGAAACTTCGGCATCGCTTTCGCCGAAATCAAGACCACGTGCCGACGGACTGTGCTAAATTGAAGCTCGTAGAGCGACGTCCCCTTAATCCGCCATCTCGTACCGATCGGCGGGTCAAGGAGAACCCGCCTTACACGCTGATGTCATGAAGCTGTCGTCTCAAATTGAGATCAAGCGCCCCTGATCCGAGGGAGGCTATCATGAACCGGACCCCGCAGTTTTCCAGGCGCGGCGTGCTGGGTGGCACGGCGGCGGCTATCGTCACGGCCAGCAGCGCCAGCGCGCAAAATGGCGCATCGTCACTTCCGTCGTTCACGCGGACTGGCGACAGCATCGCGCAGGACCGGACGTTCTGGGAGCAAGTCGCGTCGCTCTATGACGTCGATCGCAGCATGGCCAATCTGGAGAACGGCTATTGGGGCATCATGGCCAGGCCGGTTCTTGCTGAATTCGTTCGCCAGACCGAGAGGATCAATCAGCAGAATACCGCCTATGCCCGCACCAAATTCGGCGCGGATTCCGACGCGGTCGTCAGCGCGCTCGCACGTACGGCCGGTGTCGACAAGGACGAGATCGCCATCACCCGGGGGGCGACCGAGGCGCTGCAGAATCTCATCGTCAACTATAACCGTCTCCAGCCCGGCGATTCCGTTCTCTACGCCGATCTCGACTATGACTCGATGCAATTCGCGATGGAGTGGCTGAAAGACCGGCGCGGCGTCGGCGTTTTCAAGATCGCGCTGCCGGAACCTGCCACCAGGCAGGCCATTCTCGATGCCTACGCCAAAGCCATCCGCGAAACGCCGAAGCTGAAGCTGATCCTGCTTACCCATCTCAGCCATCGCACCGGATTGATCATCCCGGTCAAGGAAATCGCCGCGATGGCGCGTGAGAAGAACATCGACGTCATTCTCGATGCCGCGCATTCATGGGGTCAGGTCGATTTTCAGATCGCCGATCTCGGCGTCGATTTCATCGGCTTCAACCTGCACAAATGGATCGGGGCGCCGGTCGGCATAGGCTTCCTCTATATTCGGAAGGGCCGTCTCGACGCGATCGACCGGCACTATGGCGACGGCAGTTTCGATCCGAACGACATCCGCACGCGCGTCCATACCGGTACCGCGAATTTTGCGACCATCCTGACGCTTCCGCTGGCGTTGAAGTTACACGAGACCATCGGCACGGCGGCCAAGGCCGCACGTCTGCGCTATCTGCGCGACCGCTGGGTCGCAAAGGCGCGCGCGTTGCCGAACATCGAGGTGCTGACGCCGGACGAGCCGGGGTTGGCTGCAGGGATCACTTCATTCCGGGTCAAGAACAAGGGATCGCGCGAGGACAACAATGCGCTGGTTGTCGCCTTGCGCGACAGGCACAAGGTTCTCACCGTGCGCCGCGATGGCGTAGCCAGGGGGCAGTGCATTCGCGTCAGCCCCGCGCTCTACACGACCGAGGAAGAACTCGATCGCTTCGTCGCCGCTCTCGCGGTTGAGACGAATATGGGTTGAAGTCAAGCTCCGTGCCGCAAGCGCGAGGCCGTAGGGCGGATTCGCTTTAATCCGCCATCTCGTATGGATCTGCGGGTTAAGGACAGCCGCCCGACACCGCTCCTAATCCTCAAGAATGATCTCGTCACCCGGGCGAACCAATCCCTCCACCAGCACGGCGGCGTAGACGCCGGCTCTGTTGTCATGATTCTTGGCGACATACTGCAAAATATCGGTGTTCTCCTCCAGCGACTCCGGATCTATGTTGATCATGCGGCAACGGATGTCGCGTTCCAGAATGTGAACCGTCAGTTTCGGGCCGATCCGAAGCCGCCGGCCGACGAAGGCGTCTTCGGCAAAGCTTTCGCCGGAATTGAGATCGACATAAAGGTTTTCGCGAAAGCGGCGCTTGTCGAGCCTCAAACCCACCGCGCGGCCGATGCCGTCAATCGTCCGGGTCGCAAGCAGCGAAAGCGGACGGCAATCCGTGATCGCGCGATCGGACCGTCGCATGGTCAGTTCACCCGGCGAGGACTTGTCGGTCAGTGCGCCGAGCAATCTTTCATCATCAATCCTAAGAATTTCTCCCGACGGTGTCGCGACATCGACAGCGAGATCCTCAAGGCTTGGATAAAGCGGGGTGATGCCAGGTCCGCGCGCCTCGGCCTCGGCAAGGTTGCTCGGCAGCACCGAACGCGCCGGCTCGCGGAAAAACGGACGATAGCGCAGCATATCCGGGCGAGCCCGCGCCGTCAGATACGGAAATGCGGTGGGCGCGGCCGAGTTATGGACCGCGTAAAGGCGGTCGCCCAAAACTCCGGAGAAACTGACATAGGCTTCCGGCAGCATTTCGCCGCGCATGCTCTTCACGGGATAGCGCCAAACACTTTCGACCCGACCAACAACATTCATCCAAATCGACCGCGGCTGATTGCATTATTTTTCACCGTAGTTTCCTTTCAGATGAATTGCAAAAGCCGGACTGAGTCGCCCCGCCCGCAAGCAGAATGTTGCGGCACACGTGCGGCAAATCAACCCGACGGGCAAATCACTTCCGATTTACAGAAATCATGTCAAGCCCCGAAACAAAAAATATTTTGCTTTCGCCGTCGAGCAAATCATCTCTACGAGTTTGCGTTATCCCGTCCCACTCAGAGGGGCGTTGGCCATCGTCACAACGAGGGGCGGGTTGCGGTGGACGTGACAGTTGCGATTGACGGTCGCGGCTGAAGCGTACGGTGAAAGCGTGTGGTCCTGGCGCCCGTAACGGCGTCAAGTCCTTAAGGGAGCTAACGCTTCCGAGGGGCGACGGTGGCAATAGAGGCCGTCTCACCGGGGAGAGCGCGTTATAAGCCGTAAAGCCATTGCGCAGGGAATGTCGGATGCTCTCCGCTGCCCTGTATGCTCGTGTGCAGCTTTGTTTGCACTATTCGCACACGAGACCGCGGGTGCAGCGCGCATCCGGCATTCCCTGCGCCCTCTGATTTCTTTGGGTGCGAAAGAATTTTCAACAGCTCGGGCGCAATGCGTCGCGAGAATGCGAAAACTATATCCACGTCGTCCCGGGCTTGACCCGGGACCCATACGCCGCGGCCCATCGGTGAGGGCGCCGGCGTTAGAGACCTTCTACAGCAACGACCGCCGCGGCGTATGGGTCCCGGCTCAAGGCCGGGACGACAGTGAATCCCTAAAATTCTATCGATCCCGATCAATCAACATTCACGATACGTCTTAAGCCACAGGGAACTCCTTATCCGGTAGCTTGGCGGACGGTCATCACCGCAAGGCCCTGGGGTCCTATGACAGCATTAACCAACAAGACTCCGTCCAAGCGCCGGCTGCTGCTGGCGTCGGATCGGAGCGATCAAAGCAGCGAACTGGCCGGCATTCTGCAGTCGGTCGGCCAGGTGGACATGATCGCCACCACGGATATTCCCGACGCGCCGGCGCGCGATCTCTCCGGCATCGTGGTCGACATCAATTTGCGCTCGGCCGAGAGCGTGCAGATGGTGCGCAACAAGCTGCGCACCGAGGCCTATCGCGAAATGCCGCGGCTGTTCGTGCTGGCGGACGCGCTGCATCACGGATCGATGCAGGCTTGGGCGCTCGGCGCCACCGACACCATCGCGCGCCCGTTCGACGCGCAGGGCATCCTGCAGCGCATCCGGGCCGCATTCCCGGACGACAGTTCCTACAACGAGACCGACCGCGGCAAGGCGCTGAACCGCGGCGTCGAAGCCGCGCACGGCGTCATGGTCAGGATCTTCAACGGCATGCGGGCCGGCGAGCCGCTGAAATACAGCGACATCGTGCAGGCCGAGAACAAGATTCTGAAAGCCATCAAGCACACCTCGCTGCGTGAATGGCTGACGACGGTCGGTTGCCACCACACCGACAGCTATCGGCACTGCCTGTTCGTGACCGGCTTTGCGGTCGCCTTCGCGCAGCACCTCGGCATGCGCGAGGACGACCAGCGCCGTCTCGCCCGCGCCGCATTGCTGCACGACGTCGGCAAGGCGTTCGTTCCGGTCGCGATCCTCGACAAGCCGGATCCGCTGACGCCGGAGGAAATGCACGAGATGCGCAAGCATCCGCGCCGCGGCTATGAGGCGCTGGCGGCGCAAGGCGGTTTTCCGCCGGAAATGCTCGATGTGGTGCTGCACCACCATGAATTCCTCGACGGCACCGGCTACCCCGACGGCCTCTCCGGCAAGGAGATCAGCGACATCGTGCGCCTGACGACGATCGTCGACATCTACGCCGCGCTCGTCGAGAAGCGCGCCTACCGGCTGCAGTTCACCCACGTCAAGGCGTTCGGGGTGATGGAAGAGATGGGCGACAAGCTCGACCAGCATTTGCTGCAGGCCTTCCGCCCGATCGCGTTCGGGTATGGCTAGTCTCCACCGTCATTCCGGGATGGTGCGCTAGCACCAGACCCGGAATCTCGAGATTCCGGGCTGGATGCTGCGCATCGCCCCGGAATGACGTGCTAAGGCGCACCTCACTCCAGCAACTTCCGCAATTCCGCCTTCGCGACCTTCTCCAGCGTCGAGCGCGGCATCTCGTCGACAAAAATGATCTCGCGCGGCACCTTGAAGTCGGCCAGCGCATTGCGACAGGCCGCCATCACATTGTGCTGCAGTTCGGCCGGCGCGGCCGCGACGCCCTCCAGCGGAATGATGAACACGACCGGCACCTCGTCCAGCATCGGATGCTTCTTCGCCACCACTGCGGCCTCGCGCACCCCGGGCACCAGCGCGACCACCTGTTCGATCTCGGACGCCGCGACGTTCTCGCCGCCGACCTTCAGCATGTCCTTGGCGCGGTCGCCGAACTTGATGAAGCCGCCCTCCAGCAGCGTGACTCGGTCGCCGGTGATGAAATAGCCGTGCTCGTCAAAACTCTCGCGCGTCGCCTTGTCGTTGTGCAGATACTCTGAAAACAATGACAGGCCGGGAATGCCCTTGATCAGGAGATTGCCGGTGTCGCCGACCTGCGCTGGTGAACCGTCGTCATCGGTAATGCGGATCTCGTATTCCGGAGCCGCACGGCCGATCGACATCGGCGTATTGGGCTGATCGACCTCGCCGACGATGCCATGGGTGATGGTCTCAGTCATGCCCCACCAGCCGATGGTCTTGACGCCGAAGGCAGCGAAAGGCGGCGGATCGTTCACCGCCGTGCCCCAGAGCCGGAATTTGTGATGCTTCGGAATCTCGTGCTCCAGCAGCGCCTTCAGGCAGAACGGGATCGTCGAGGTCCAGGTGCAGCCATGTTCCAGCGCGACGTTCCAGAACCGGCTCGCGGAAAACCGCGGCTGGATCACGCAGGTTGCGCCGACCCACAGCGAAGCCAGCATCGAGTAGGCCAGCGCGTTGGTGTGGAACAGCGGCAGATAGGTCTGGTGCACGTCGCCCTGATGCAGATCCTCATGGGCGGCGTTGATCTTGCCGCCCCACAGCGCGTTGGCATGCGTCCACAGCACCGCCTTCGGGCGCGACGTGGTGCCGGAGGTATATTGCACGCTGCAGGGCGCGAGCGGGTCGGTGGCGCGGCGCGGCCGGTCGGCGCTGTCGGCAAACAACGATTCGAAACTGTCGCCGCGCGCGGCGCCCTGCGCCGGCACGGCGCCGGCGTCATGCGAGATCACCGCGATCCAGCGCAGATCGCGGCAATGGGCCGAGATCAATTCGGCATAGGCCGGCTGGGTGATTGCGGCGACCGCGCCGCAATGGCCGGCGAAATATTTCATTTCGGCGGCGGCCGAGCGGGTGTTGGTGGTGACGGCGATGGCGCCGAGTTCGACGCAGGCAAACCACGCCAGCATCGCTTCGATGCAATTGTCGAGATGAACAAGCACATAGTCGCCGGGCTTGATGCCGCGCTTGACCAGGCCCGCCGCCAGCGCGCCGACGCGTTCGTGAAATTCGCCGTAGGACCAGCTCCGCGCCGGGGCCTCGAACGGCGCCCAGATCAGGAACGGATGATCGCGGCGGCTCTCGGCCCGCATCCGCAGCAGCCACGGCACGTCGAGGCCGGCGAATGGTCCGACAATTCCCGGCGCTGCCTGTGAAATAGACATATGTCCTCCCGGTGCAGCTGGCCGCTGCCTGGTTATTGCTTGGGAGCAGTTCTGCCATTGGATCGGGCGGTGCGCAAATTGTTGAAGCTCGTCATGCCCGGCCATGACGGAAACAGCGGTGCCTTACGCCGCACCATCCTCATACGACGAAATCTCGATCAAGCTCCCGTCCGGATCCCGGCAATAGACCGAACGCAGCGTGCCGCGCGCGCCCTGTTTGGCGACCGGGCCTTCCTCGATCGCGACGCCGTTGGCCTTGAGGTGCGCGACCACCTGGTCCGGCGTGCTCGCGGTCAGGAAACACAGATCGTCGCTGCCGACGGTTTCATGATCGGCGGTGAACCATTCGACCTTGTCGGCATCGCGCGGCCGCACGTTGATCTTCTGGTTCCCGAACACCAGCGATGTCCGCGGCGTTTTGCCCGGGCCCGGATCGAACACCCTGATCTCCATGCCGAGGATGCTCCGGTACCACTCGGCGGTGCGCGCCACGTCGGAGACATTGATCACGAGATGATCGAGCGCATTCACCTTGACGGACATGCCTAATCCTTTGGTCGCGCCTTGAGGGCGTTGCGTCGCACTGGTCGCATGGATGTTTGTTTGTTACAACGCGGCCCTTGCCCAGTTCAATAGAAACGGCCCGGGTGAACCCGGGCCCCCAGGGAGAATAACTCATGATTTCACGCCGTACCGCGATCTGCCTGACGGCAATCGGCCTTTCGATGACCGCTTCGATCGGCACTGCCGTGGCGGCGGATTATCCGACGCGGCCGGTCAAGTGGGTGGTCGGATATCCGCCCGGCGGCGCCACCGACATCATTGCACGCCTGCTCGGCCAGCGGCTGTCGGAGCGGCTTGGCCAGCAATTCGTGATCGAAAACAAGCCCGGCGCCGGCAACAACATCGCCACCGAATCGGTGATCAACGCCGAACCGGACGGCTACACGCTTCTGCTGGTCAATCCGGCGAACTACATCAACGCATCGCTGTACGCCAACCTGAAATTCAACGTCGTGCGCGACATCGCGCCGGTCGCGGCGTTCAATCGCGTGCCGAACGTGATGACGGTCAACAACAACGTGCCGGCAAAGACGGTTGCCGAGTTCATCGCCTATGTGAAGGCCAACCCGGGCAAGGTGAACCTGGCGTCATCGGGCAACGGCACCTCGGTGCATCTGTCCGGCGAAATGTTCATGATGATGTCGGGCGCCAAGATGCAGCACGTGCCCTACCGCGGCGCTGCGCCTGCGATCACCGACCTGCTCGGCGGCCAGGTTCAGGTGATCTTCGACAACATGCCCTCGATCCTGCAGCACATCCGTGCCGGTTCGCTGCGCGCGCTGGCGGTGACCTCGACGGTACGGTCCGGGCTACTGCCCGACGTGCCTGTTCTCGCCGACACCATTCCGGGCTACGAGGCGAGCGCGCTGTTCGGCATGGGGGTTCCGAAGAACACGCCCAAGGAAATCATCGAGAAGCTGAACAAGGAAGTGAACGCGGTGCTGGCGGAGCCGGCGATCAAGGCGAAGCTGATCGATCTCGGCGGTGAGCCGCTGATCGGGCCGCCTGACGCGTTCGGCAAGATGATCGTGGAAGAAACCGAGAAGTGGAAGAAAGTGATCGACAGCGCCAATATCGAGAAGGTGCAGTAACGCGCCTCTCGGGAACCTTCTCCGGGTCGCGAGGTTTTGAACCTGAGGCGACCCGGTGACGCGGTATGATTGCCGTGGAGGAGGACTCGATCATGCGCAACGCGAAACTGGCCATGTTGGTTTTTCTGGCGGCGGGATCGGCCACGATGGCTGGCCCGACCCCCGCCGCCGCCTACGATTACCCCTATTGCGTTCAGGGCCGGGGCGTCGGCATTCCCGGCGACTGTTCTTACCAGACCTATCAGCAGTGCATGGCCTCGGCGGCCGGGCGCGGCGTTTATTGCAACGTCAATCCGCGCGCGGCGTTGAACCAGCAGCCGCGGCGCGGCCGGGTCTATCGGGATTACTGATCAGGAAAATCAGCAGCAGGCGCTTGACGCCTGATCTTTTGCGCATATACTAAACCATATGGTTAAGTATCAAGAAGACGTCCTGGACCGCACCTTCGCAGCCCTCGCCGATCCGACGAGGCGCGCACTGGTGGCGCGGCTCGGCGACCGCGAAAGCCTTTCCGTGAGCGAACTGGCGCAGCCCTTTGCGATGTCGCTGCCCGCGATCATGAAGCATCTCGACGTGTTGTCGGATGCCGGCCTGATCGCACGCGAAAAGACCGGCCGCACCGTGGCGTGCCGGTTGACCGCCAAGCCTATGGAGCAGGCGATGGACTGGTTGAACCGCTACCAGCGCTTCTGGTCCGATAATCTCGACCGTCTTGCAGCTTTTGTGGAGGAAGACCCATGGCCACCCAGTCAAGCATCCAGCCAGATTCTCGCCGCGACACCGGTCCCGCAACCAGCCCAAGCCTCACCCTCAAGCGTCGTATCAATGCGGCGCCGGCGAAAATCTACGCCGCGTGGACCGACCCGGAAAAACTAGCGGCGTGGTTCGGGCCCTCGAAGGTCAGGGAAGGCTCGGTGCAGGCGGAGACCGACCTGCGCGTCGGCGGCCGCTACCGCATCAGCTTCTATGCCACCGACGGCGAGTATTTTGAGGCCGGCGGCGTTTATCGCGAAATCGTGCCGAACGAGCGGCTGGTGATGAGCTGGGCCTGGCATTCGACGCCTGAACGCGAATCGCAGCTCTCCATCATGTTGAAGCCGGACGGCGCCGGCACGCTGCTGACGCTGCATCACGAGCAGTTCTTCAACGAGGCCGCGCGCGACGGCCATGAGAAGGGCTGGACCGAATTGCTTGGCAAGCTCGAACAATTTGTCAGTTGAACCTTCAACGCAGGAAGCTGCCCATGCAGCCGCATAATGTCGTCTCGCGCGAAGCGTGGATCGCCGCGCGCAAATCCCATCTTGCGCATGAGAAGGAGCTGACGCAGGCGCGCGAGCGCTTGAGCGAGGAACGTCGCGCGTTGCCCTGGGTCAAGGTCGACGAGGACTATGTGTTCGACGGGCCCGGCGGCCGGATGACGCTGGCCGAGCTGTTCCAGGGGCGTCGCCAGCTCGTGGTGCAGCATTTCATGTTCGCGCCGGACTGGAGCGAAGGCTGCAAGCACTGCTCGTTCTGGGCCGATGGATTTGAGCGCATCATTCCGCATCTTGCCGCGCGCGACACCACGCTGGTCGCGATCTCGCGGGCGCCGGTTGAAAAACTCGCCGCGTTCAAGGCGCGGATGGGCTGGACCTTCGACTGGCTGTCGTGGGGGGTAACGATTTCAACTACGATTACGAGGTGTCGTTCACGCCGGAGGCGCTCAACTCAGGCGACGACAAGTACAATTTCGGAACCACCCGCATCGGCATGGAGGAAGCGCCCGGAATCAGCGTGTTCTATCGCGACGAGGTCGAGAACATCTTCCACACCTATTCGTGTTTCGCGCGCGGCCTCGACATGATGAGCGCCACCTATCATTATCTCGACCTGACGCCGCTCGGTCGTCACGAGGAGGATCTGCCATACCCGATGGACTGGGTGCGGCTACGTGACCAATACACACCGGTGCCGGTTCAGGCATCCTGCTGCCACTCCTAACAGAAGTCGTCGCTTGCGTTCCTCGCAATGACGCGAACAAACAGAGGGAACAAAACCTATGGCCTATGTCGACGGATTCATCGTCGCAGTTCCAAAGAAGAACATTGCGGCCTATCGCAAGATGTCCACCAAGGCCGGCAAGATCTGGCGCGAATACGGCGCGCTGGACTACCGCGAATGGGTTGCGGATGACGTCAAGGTCGGCAAGCTCACCTCGTTTCCGCGCAGCGTCAAACAGAAGCCGGGCGAGACTGTGGTGTTCGCCTGGATCACCTACAAGTCACGCGCGCAGCGCGACAAGATCAATGCCAAGGTGATGGCGGATCCCAGGCTCAAATCATCGATGGGCGATATGAAGTCGATGCCATTCGACCCCAAGCGGATGATCTATGGCGGTTTCGAGAGCCTGGTGAAGGTCTGAAGCCGCCGCCAAGTGTCACACGCTAATAAGCTGTTGAGGTAACCGCGCAATCGCGGCTTCGCGCATCCCGCTTGCATCTACTTTGTAACCCGGTATACTTTGTGATACAAAGTAAGGGTGGGCGATGCGCGACCTTGACAAGGCGTTGGCTGATATCCTGGCGATCCGCAGCCAGATTGCGGCCGGCACCGCGTTTCGCGGCTATGGTCCGGCAACGGTCGCCGCCACCGGCGGCATCGCTCTGCTGACCGCGATCCTGCAATTCCTCTGGCTCAACGATCCGACCGGGCAACCGGTCATTTTCTTTGCTGGTTGGGCGGCCGCCGCGCTGTTTTCCGGCGCGCTGATCTGGATCGAGATGCTGGCGCGCTCGCGCCGACATCATTCGGGTCTCGCCGACGCCATGATCCAGCAGGCGTTCGAGCAATTTCTCCCGCCCGGCGTCGCCGGCCTGCTGCTGGGGATCATGCTGTGGAAGTTCGCGCCCGAAACGCTGTGGATGCTGCCGGGCCTGTGTCAGGTGCTGGTCAGCCTTGGCGTGTTCGCCTCGGTTCGCACACTGCCGCGCAGCATCGCCTTCGGCGGTGCCTGGTATTTCCTGTCGGGCTTTACGGTCCTGCTGCTCGCCAGCCAAAACCATCTGCTGTCGCCCTGGATGATGGGCGTGCCATTCGCGGTCGGGCAGCTCCTGATGGCCGCACTGCTGCATTTTGCGTCCGGAGAGAATGATGCCGAAGACTGAAGCCAACAACGCGCCGTTCTCCTATGACGGGCTCGATCGCGTGATCCACGAGAAGGCGCGGCTCGGGCTCCTGACCTCGCTGATGGCTCATCCCAAGGGATTGGCCTTCGCCGACCTCAAGCAACTCTGTGGCCTCACCGACGGCAATCTCAGCCGGCATCTGCAGGTTCTGCAGGAGGCGGGCCTGGTCGAGGTCACCAAAGGTTACGAAGGCAACCGTCCCCACACCACCTGCCGCCTGACCAAGAGCGGCCGTCGCCGTTTCCTCGATTACCTCGCCGTGCTGGAGCGTCTGGTGCGCGACGCCGCCAAGGCCGCGGGCAAGGAAGACACCGCGATCGCCCGGCTCGGCATCCTGCCGGTCTGACCGCCATCCCTTTTTTAGTCGGAGACTTTGTCGTGCAAAGTAACCTCTCCCCCAAACTTGAGGCCACACCCGATGCCCGGCTGCATGTCGGCATCATCATGGATGGCAATGGCCGATGGGCGACGCGGCGCGGGATGTCACGGTTGCGCGGCCACGAGGCCGGCGTCGAAGCAATCCGGCGCGTGGTCGAGGCGGCGCCAGGGCAGGGCGTCGGTGCGCTGACGCTGTATGCTTTCTCCAGCGATAATTGGCGTCGGCCGAAGACCGAGGTCTCTGCGCTGATGGCGCTGTTGCGATTCTATCTCGCCAACGAGGTCGAGGCGCTGGTCCGCAACGGCGTTCGTCTCACCGTGATCGGACGCCGCGATCGCATTCCCGAGGGCATCGCCCATGCCATCGCCCGCGCGGAAGCGGCTACCGCCGCCGGCGACGCGCTGCATCTGCGCATCGCGATCGATTACTCGGCCCGCGACGCCATCCTCAACGCCGCAACGCGCGCGGCGGGCATTGTCGATCTCACCCGCGAGAGGCTCGCCGAACTCATCACCGGCGAAAAAAACCTTCGCGACGTCGACCTAATCATCCGCACCAGCGGTGAAAAGCGGCTGTCGGACTTTCTGCTCTGGGAAGCCGCCTACGCCGAGCTGCACTTCACGGAACGGATGTGGCCCGAATTCGAGGCGCAGGATCTTGCCGAAGCCCTCGGCGCGTTCCATCGCCGCGAGCGCCGCTTCGGCGGCCTGCAGGCGATCGCACCGGAAGAGGTGCCGAGCCTTTAGTGCATCGCCAAAGTACACAGCGAGGAGGAGCCGATGTCATCAGCGCGGCCCGAGCGCCGTGTCGGCGTGCGCGACGCTGCGTGAAGGGCACGCATGCCGCTCCGCGGAATTGCACGGGCGACTGCTTGCCAACGCAATGTGTAAGCCCCTCTCAAGGCTGCGGATAACTGGCCGCGCCGGCTGGACGGCTGACCCGCGAACCACATACTTTCGCTGTCGATCGCACAGAACAAAAAGAACCGTCGCGGTCCGAGGCGTTGGCGTGAGCATACAGGTTGCTATTCTGAAGGTCCTGGCCAGTCACGGCAGCGGCCGGGCTACGCTTGCTTCGCTCAAGCGGGACATCAACATTCTCTCCGCCAGCGGCCCGGACTGGAACGCGCGCATCAAACGCCTGGCCCGACGCGTTCCGGCGATCGACATCTTTGGCGCCGGCTATGTGTTGCGTGACGACGAGGGATGGCAGATCACGTCAGCGGGCCGCGATTTTCTCGCGGCGCTCGAAGCCGTGAGTCAGGATAACCAGCCGGCTGAAACGGGTTTGCCTGCATCGCAGGCGGTCGATGATGCCGGGCGTCGTCAAGGTGCCCTCATCGTCGTCGGTCACCGTTTCAAGAATCGCACCCGTAGGGATCGCGACCCCGCCCAGCTGCAACGTAATCAGCGCCGGCGGCCGCGCCACGATTCAAACGTGTAAGGTGCCGGCGTCGTCAGTCCGTGTTCAGCGTCAGCGTTAGGCTGCGATGGACAATCTCCGAACCGTCGCGCCGATCACAATGCCTTTGCCAGGATCTGTATCAGCGATGTGACGATCAGGAAGACGCCGGCGATGCGGCAGGGCATGCCCCAGCGTTCCTGCCAGGCGATCCATTCGAGATGCTTCGGGCCGGCCGGCACCGGGCGCCAGCCGTAATAGGCCGCGAGGATCCCGGCGGCGAAGGTCATGCAGGCGTCGATTGATTGGGCAAGTGCCATCGTATTATCTCCGAACGAGCCTCTTGGTCGGAGACCGCCGGCGACAGGTTCAATGGGCTTGGGGGTTCACCCGGCGGGAGTTCCCGGCAAGGTCGAATCGGCGTTAATCGCCTCTCGCCCCGGCGCTGGCGGGGACAATGCCGGCGCACCGGGTTGACACCGATCGCACCGCCGCCACACTGATCAGCATGCGCATTACCCTCATCCACGCCCTGAAACACTCGATTGTGCCGATCGAGGCTTCGTTCGCGAAACTTTGGCCTGACGCGCGGCTGATGAATTTGCTGGACGACAGCCTGTCGGCCGATCTGGCGCGCGATGGCGGGCTCACCGAGGCCATGACCGAGCGCTTCCTGCAACTTGGGCGCTACGCGGCGGGCACTGGTTCGGATGCGATCCTGTTCACCTGTTCCGCCTTCGGTCCGTGCATCGAAGCGGTGGCACGCGCGCATGCGCCGATGCCGGTGCTCAAGCCGAACGAGGCGATGATCGAGCAGGCCGTCACCAGGGGCCGCAAAATCGGTCTGTTGTCCTCGTTCCCGCCGACGCTGGTGTCGATGCCGCGGGAATTTCCGGCTTCGATCGAGCTGGTGCCGAAACTGGCTGATGGTGCCATGGCCGCGCTCGATCGCGGCGATCGCGCCACCCATGATCGCCTGGTGGTGGAGGCGTCCAGGGATTTGCGTGATTGCGACCTGATCGCGCTGGCCCAATACAGCATGGCGCCCGCGGCCGAGATGGTCGCGAAAGCCTCAGGCCGCCCGGTCGTCACCACGCCTGACAGCGCGGTGCTGAAGCTGAAGGAAATGCTGCGCCGCTAGCCGCGCTCAGGCCTTTTTCTTGGCGGCCTTCTTGGCCTTCTTCGCGGCCTTCGCAGGCTGCTTCTCGACCTTCGTCTCAGCCTTCTTCTCAGTTTTCTTGGCGAGCTTCATCGCGGCGATTTCTTCCGCAGCGTTCTTGATCGCCCGCGCGTAGCTGTCGGCGGCATTGTCAGCGGAGTTCTGCAGCCGTTTCGCCGCCGCCGTGCCATGCAGCATCGCGCTCTGGGCGAGCAGCTTGAACCGCGCCTTGGCTTCCTTGTCCTTGGCCGAGGCGGCCTTGGCCATAAACAGGCCCTGCCGCTTTTTGGCGGCGGCCATCAGGCTCTTGTTCTGTGCTTTGGCGAGTTGCCGGATTACGGCGTCTAGATCAGCTTCAGCCATTCCGGGTCACTCATCACTCCGCTGCGTGACCCCGGGGAACAAGGATATTGGGGTGCACTTTATTGGCGCACCCGACACGATTCGAACGTGTGACCTTTGCCTTCGGAGGGCAACGCTCTATCCAGCTGAGCTACGGGTGCAGTGGGGCTTCATTTAGCCGATTGGTCCGGCATCGGCAACGGCCTTTGGGGCACCTTGAGGCGCCCGGCAATACGAAGGTGGCAGGACGGCGGGCCTCGTCCTCGTCAAAAATCTGATCCGTTCTGCCGGATTGGTGCTAGTCTTGGTTTGTTGATCTTCTCGACCATCGATGGGGACGTCCGATGTATAAGAAGGTTCTTCTGGCCTATGACGGGTCCGTTGAGGGCCGGCGCGCCCTGCGGGAGGGCGCCAAGCTCGCGCAAATGTGCCGTGCCGAGGTCTTCCTGCTGGCGGTTGTCGAGGTTTCCTCGATCATGACGCCGGAGGCCGGGCTTACCATTCCGATCGAGCTGCAAACCGAAGACTACAAGGCGATTCTGGCCGAAGGCACGGAGCGGCTGAAAGCGGTGGGCTTTACGCCGACCTCGCGGCTGGAGGTGGGAGATGCCGGGCAAAAGATCGCGGAAGTGGCCGAGGAAATCGGCGCGCATCTCGTGGTCGTCGGGCATCGCCCGCAAGGGCCGCTGGCGCGGTGGTTCGGTTCCGTCGGCAGCTATCTGGTCAAGCGGCTGCGCTGCAGCGTGCTGGTCGCCCAGACCGAGATCAGCGACGATGAATTCGAACGGCTGAAGCCGCCGGCCGAGACGGCAGCCTAGGCTCAGGTTTGCACCCGCGCCGGATCGATCGGAGAGATCGTTACGCCGGGACGATGATCTTGCCGATCGGCCAGAGTGCGATGCCGGCGAGTTTGAGGTGTGCCCAGGCGAAGGGAATGCCGATGATGGTCACGGCCAGCACGACCGCCGTGACGACATGCGCGAGCGCCAGCCACCATCCCGCCAGCACCAGCCAGATGATGTTGCCGACGACGCCGAGCGGTCCGGTGCCGATGTCCTCCTCACCGGTATAGAGGTCGCGCGACACCGCCCTGAACCCGAACGGGAACAGCGTGTAGGCCGCGATATTGAACGCCGCCCGTGCCCAAGGCAGGCCGATGATGGTGATGGCCATGATCACGGCGGCCACCAGCCAGCCGAATGCCATCCACGCGCCGCCAAGCACGATCCAGACAATGTTCAAAAGCAACGAGACGGGTGACATCGCCCATCTCTATCGTGCCGGGGAAGCCATTGAAATCGAAAAAGCCGCGGCGGCACAAATTGGCTTGCGCGCATCGCTATCCGGAACCCGATTTGCGGCACGCGTTTGGGACGCTAGACTGTCGCGCAACACGAGCCGGATAGACCGGCGTTTGCAGGGAGAAGCGTCGATGCGTCCGCTAGAATTCGGCTGGTATCTGCCCACGCATGGCGACACCACGGCCTATGGGCTGATGGAGGCGCAGATCCCGGGCTCGCCTGAACTCTGCGACCGCGTGGTGCAGGCGGCGGAAGCGGCCGGCTTCGAATATCTGCTGATCCCGGTAGGCTCGGTGTGCTGGGAAGCGTGGATAACAGGCGCGTTCATGGCGGCGCGCTCGCGGGCGATCAAGCCGCTGATTGCCGCAAGGCCGGGCTACATCAATCCGGTGCTGCTGGCCAAGATGATCTCGACCTTCGACCAGATGTCGGGCGGGCGTATCTGCATCAATCTGATTGCGGGCCAGAACGAGAGCGAGGTCGAAGGCGAGGGCGTGCGTTACGCCAAGGAGGAGCGCTACGCGCTGATGGAGGAGGAAGTCTCGATCCTCAAGGCGCTGTGGACCACACGCGGTCCTGTGACGTTCGAAGGCAAGTTCCACCAACTGTCGGGCGCGCATATCAGGCCGCGTCCCCTGCAGCAGCCGTTTCCAAAGTTCTATCTCGGCGGCGGCTCGCGCCAGGCCTGGGAGTTATCCGCAAAGCATTCCGACGTGCATCTGTTCTGGGGCGACCTGCCGGAGCGGATCGCGGGCAATATCGCCGAGATCAGGCAGATGGCCCGCGCCTATGACCGCGAGAACGACATCGGCTTCGGCATGCGGCTGCAGGTGATCTGCCGTGAAAACGAAGCGGACGCCTGGGAGGCCGCGGATCAGCTGGTGCGCCATGCCACCGAGCGGCAGAAGCAGGAGATGAAGACGCTCTACAACAAGTCAGAGGCGAACCAGCGCGTGCAGCAGCTTGCCCGCGAACATGGCGACCTGCTGCTGCCGCATCTATGGACCGGCATCACCAAGGTTCGCCCGGGTGCCGGCATCGCCGTCGTCGGCAATCCCGCGCAATGCGCGGATACGCTGCAGCAATTCATCGATGCTGGCTGCCATTCGTTCTGCCTGTCCGGCTATCTCCATGACGAGGAGGCCGAGCGTTTCGGCCGGATGATCCGCCCCATCCTCGCCGAGAACAATCGGGGCCGCTTGGCGGCGTAGGGCTGCGGGAGCAGACATCGCGGGTCAGGCCGAGACGAGCGCGGCTTCGCTGCCAACGCCGAGCAATTGCCGCACGTCAGAGGCCCGCAGCGGCTTGCTGAACAGATAGCCCTGCATCTGGGTGCAGCCGAGCCTCTTCAGCAAGGCCTTCTGCTGTTCGGTTTCGACGCCCTCGGCGGTCGTGATCATGTTGCGCGAAGTCGCGATGTTCACCACCGCCTGCACGATGGTCTCCGAGCCGTCGACCTCGATGTCGCTGACGAAGCAGCGGTCGATCTTGATCTTGTCGAACGGGAAGCGCTTCAGATAGCTCAGCGAGGAGAAGCCGGTGCCGAAATCGTCGAGGGCGATGCGTACACCGATGTCGCGGAGCTGATGCAGGATCGCCAGCGCGGTCTCGTCGTCATGGATCAGCACGGCTTCGGTGATTTCGATCTCCAGCCGGTCCGGCGGGAGGCGGGAGGAAGCAAGCGCCCCCATGATCCGAAGTGCGAGCGTCTGGGATCTCAACTGGACCGGCGAAACGTTGACGGCCAGCCGCACATGGGATGGCCAGCCTGCGGCCTCCATGCATGCCGTCTGCAGCACCCAATCGCCGAGTTCGTTGATCAGGCCGATATCTTCCGCCAGCGGGATGAATTCCGCCGGCGAGACCATTCCGCGCTCGGGGTGGCGCCAGCGCAGCAACGCCTCGCAGCCCGCCACGTCGTTGCTGCCGAGATCGAGCAGCGGCTGATAGTGAATTTCGAAGCCGCCATCGACCATCGCCTGCCGCAGGTCCTGTTCCATGGTCAGCCGCGCCTTGGCGCGGGCATCCATGACCGGCTCGAAGAAACGATGGGTGCGGCGGCCTCCGGCCTTGGCGCCGTACATCGCCAGATCGGCGTTCTTGATCAGCTGGTCGAGATCGGTGCCGTCCTGCGGCGCCAGCGCGATGCCGATGCTGGCGTCGGTCGAGAGATGATGGCCGAGGCAGTGATGCGGCTGCCGGATCGCCTCCTGAATCCGCGTCACGAATTCGACGACGTCGTCGCGGTCGCCGGCCGCGGTCTGGATCACGGCGAACTCGTCGCCGCCGAGCCGCGCGATCAGATCGGTCGGCTTGAGGCAGTCCTTGATGCGGGAGGCGACGGCCTTCAACAGTTCGTCGCCGACATGATGCCCGAGCGAATCGTTGATGCCCTTGAATTCGTCGATATCGATATAGAGCAGCGCGAATTGCTCGCCGCCGACGGCCTTCTGCAGCTCGCGCTCGATCTGTTCGCGGAACAGCACCCGGTTCGGCAGGTCGGTCAGCGCGTCGTAATGCGCGAGATGGGCGATCTTTTCATCGGCGCGGCGGCGCTCGGTAACATCCTCGACGACATGGACGATGTAGCTGGGTTCGCCGGCCTGATTGCGAATTCCGAGCCGCCTGGAGGTGATGTAGCGACGGCCCATCGCCTGGGTTTCCCAGAGATGCTCGTCCTTGAACAGGCCGTCGGCGGATCGCAGCGCCTTGTCGTCGTCGGCCGTGACGATCTCGGCGGACGCTTGCGGAAATATGTCGAAGGCGGTTTTGCCGATGATGCTGTCGCGGGAAATGCCGAACTGAGTCTCGGCCACGCGGTTGGCCAGCAGGTAGCGGCGATCCTGGGCGCCCTTCACCGTGATCTGCGAGGGGATGTGATCGATGATCTGGCTCAGGAAGGCATGGTTGCGGTCGCGTTCCTGCTCCAGCTTGCGACGCTCCGTGACGTCTTCGATGGTGGCGATCCAGCAGCCATGCGCCAGCGGCCGGCTGATGGCCAGGAAGCTTCGCCCATCCGGGCACATCATCATGCTCTGATCGATCCGGCCATGGGCAATATTGCGCAAAACGCCGGAACAGAATTCCTTGACGTCGCCGCTAAAGGCTTCCTTGTCCTTGCGGTGCTGGATCAGGTCGGAGAAATGACAGCCGGGCTTTACGATGTCCGGCGACAGGTTGAACATGTCGATGTAGCGCTGATTGACGGTGACGATGTGCGCGGACGCGTCGTACATCACCAGGCCCTGGATCATGTTGTTGAGCGCGGTGTCGAGCCGGTGCCGTTCCGATTCCAGCCGTTGCTGCGCCTCTCTGCTTTGCCGGGTCATCTGCCGGATGATGAGGAACAGGATCAACGCGATCGTCGATGCCGCCAATATGGCGGCGCTGACCAGGAACCTGGTCTGGGCCTCCCAATCGGCAAGCGCGGCGGTTATCGAATTGGTCGCGACGACGATGATCGGGAAGCGGCTCAACTGGGCCGCGGACCCCAGCCGGTCCCTGTTGTCGATCGGGCTTTTGACGCGCAGCGTCTGCTGGCCGCCCTGCGTCAGGACGCGCTGCAGCAGCGGCGCCGATTTGAATTTCTGTCCGACCAGGTGCTCGGCGCGCGGATGTCGCGCCAGCAGGGTGCCGTCGGTGTGAAACATCGAAACGGCGGCGTCGGCTCCGATCGCGACGGAAGCAAAGAACTTCACGTAATTGGAAGGATCGATGCGCCGCGTCATCACGCCGAGAAAGACACCGTCTTCGCCGGTCAGTCGATGGGCGACGACCGTGTTCAGACTGCCGCTGATAAGGCTGCGAAGCCCCTCGGTCTGGACCGACGGTGATCGCGGATTGAATTTAAAGGACTGGAAGTAGGCGCGTTCGGAGATGTTGAGGGCCGGCGTCGGTAACGGCCGCGACCAATTGATGATGTTGCCGTCAGCGTCATAGATCGAAATGTCGCCGAGATAGGACAGGACACCGGCTTTGGATCGGAGGATTTCGTGGGATTCCGAACTCGAAATCAATTCCCTGAACGCCTGCGGCGAAGCGATGCCGGGAATGTGCAACCGCGCTATCACGTCGGCGGCGATGGTGTCGGAGTCCTCGAATTGCTGGTCGAAGTGACGGGTGAGCAGCAGGACGGTGTTTTGCAGCTCGCGTTCGCTGTTGGCCAGCGCGCGCTCGCGGAATTCCGCAACCATCATGATCGTGCCGGCAAAAATCGCCGTAACCAGCAGCGCCCCGCAAACGGTCAGCCACAGCACCGGACCACGGATGGTCGCGCCGAGACGCCGGCTGGCCGCCGCGGCTCGGAACACCATGCTCTTCAGGTCGCCAAACAGAACGCGCATTCCCCCTTCTCCCGGGGAACTTCATACGATGCGCACATGTCATAAGCCGTTAGGAAAACCGGTTACCTAAGGTTTAATCGGGCCCCGGAATGCCGTTTTACGGCAGCGCTACGCGCATGGCTGGCTGCACGCAGCGCATGGTGGTGTCTATCTCGTAGTGCAACCAACGGGCTTGGGCGGACACTGGCTCAGGCTGCCTCAGCGGCGATAGCCGCTGGCGCGGGAAAAGGCCGGGCGGGTTTCCTGCGCCGGTCGGCTCGACAGGCTGGCGCGGGTTTCGCTGGCGAGCGGTGCGGCCGGCCTGAGGTCTTCCAGGAAGATCGGCCTGGAGAAGTAATAGCCCTGCGCATAGCGGATCTTGGTGGCGGCCTGCAGATAGGCCAGTTCCTCGAAGGTTTCGAGGCCTTCGGCGACCACCGTCATGCCGAGCGCTTCGCTCAGCGATTCGATCGCCCGCAAAATGCCCTGGCTGCGCGGCCGCAGATGGATATCGGTGATGAAGGAACGATCGATCTTGATTTCGTCGGCGGTGATGTCGGCCAGCGCCGACAGCGACGAATAGCCGATGCCGAAATCGTCGATCGAGATGCCGACGCCGAGTTTGCGGAAGATCGGCAGGATTTCATCCTGGAAATGCGTCTTGGTGACGAAAGCGTCTTCGGTCACCTCGATCATGAAGCGCTTCGGAAATCCGGTGGCCTCCAGCGCCTGCGCGAACGGTCGCATGAATTCGGGATTGCCGGCCTGCTTGGCCGCGACGTTGATGCTGATCGTGGTATCGGGACCGAAGGTCTCGTTGATCAGGTCGATCGACTTGACGATCTCCGCCAGCACCAGATGTGTCAGTTCGTCGATCAACCCCAGTTCGACGGCGAGGTTGATGAAGGTGCCGGGAGCCTGAATCACGCCCTCGTCATCCCTCAGCCGCACCAGCGCTTCGATGCCCGTGACCGCCTTGGTGCGGATATCGACCTTGGTCTGGAACGCACAGCAAAAGCGCTTTTCCAGGATAGCCAGCCGCAGCGATTGTTCGACCTTCATCCGCGCCAGTGCCTCGCGCTCCATGCTGGAGTCGAAGAACGCTGCCCCGCCCTTGGCTCCGTTCTTGACGCGGTACATCGCGATATCGGCGTTCTGGCGCAGCGCGTCGTAGGTCTTGCCGTGCTCGGGATAAAGGCTGACGCCGATCGACGTCGAGGCGAATATCTCCGATTCGTCGATGAAGAACGGCGCCTTCAGCCGTTGCAGCATGAAATGGATGTATTCGGCGACTTCGCTCTCGCTCTGGACCGGATTGAGCAGCAGCATGAACTCGTCGCCGCTGATCCGCGACAGGATGTCGGATTCGCGCAAATCCATGCCCAGCCGCTTGGCCATTTCGACCAGCAAGGTGTCGCCGATCGCGTGGCCGTAATAGTCGTTGATGTGCTTGAAATTATCGACATCGAGAAACGCGAGCGCGAAGTGGCCGTGGACATTGCCGTGTTGCAAATGGCCTTGCTGCAAATGACCCTGGGCGCTGTCGCGCGAAAGCAGCGTGTTGACGCGGTGTTCGATCACCCGCCGGGTCGGCAATCCCGTCAGTTCGTCATAATAGGCCGAGCGGAACAACGCGTCCTCGAACGCCTTTTGTTCGGTGATATCGGCGGAATTCGAGAGCAGCAAATTGCGTCCGGCGATCTGGATCGGCCGGTGTGAGGTGAGAAATACGTGCTTGGCCGGACCTGATGTCACGGCCTCTTCCAGTGTGGCCGCGTGGCCGCTGCGGAGCAATTCGAGACAGGTCTCCTGGCGATCGCTCAATTGCGAGGGTGCAGGCGCTGCCGCGGCCATCTGCAGTAACGCCGCGGCGGCGTCGTTCACCAGCAGGAACTCGCCTTGCTCGTCCTGAACCGTCACGGCGGTCGGAAGCAATCTGAGGATATCCCGCAGAATGCTCAATTCGATATCAAAAGCGCCTTCATTACCGGCGTCATTCGCAGCCGCCTGAAGGTCATGTTTATGGGGACTATGCATGCAGCGGAGCTTGCCAAAGTCCCTTCTAATTTTGGTTAAGTGGAACTGTGAAAAACCGCGACACTCCTACAAGTTGGCGCTTTCGGACCACACGGCCGCAATCGTCATTAACAGAATCTCAATTCGGAATGCGGCCGCTTGCGATAATTGAGAATTGTGCCTTTAGGTTGTGCAACCGCGTTCAGCTCGCGGGGATGCGACACTGCATCGTGCAGTGAACGCCGGTCTTCAGGAAACTGACTTCGGTCCTGCCGTCGAACGAGCGGAGTGCCGATTGCAACAGCTTGGTGCCGAAGCCTGGCGCTCCGATTTTTTCGACCGCGGGCCCCTCGGTTTCGTCCCAGGTGATCTTGAGCCAGGCCACGTTGAGTTTGTCGTCTAACACCGTCCACGACACCTGCAACATGCCATTCGCAGCGGAAAACGCGCCGTACTTGCCGGCATTGGTGGCCAATTCGTGGAAGATCAGCGCCAGGCTGACCGCCAGCTTGGCTGGAAGGAATAGCGGATCGCCGTTCAGGTTGAACCGGACATGGCCGTAAGGCCCGAGTTCGGAGCGCAGCAAGTCCTTGATATCGCAGCCGCTGCCGTCGATCCGTGCGATCAGATCGTCGGTTGCCGACAGTGCGCGGATCCGGTGATCGATGCTGCTCCAGGCCTGCGGTTCTTCGTGCAAGACCTGGTGCAGAACGGCGTGGATCGTCGACGTCTTGTTCTTCAGCCGGTGCTGCAGCTCTTCGACGATCAGTTTGCGGTATTCTTCTTCCTCGATCAGGCGCCTGGCGATCTGCCGCTGTTGCGCGACGAGGGTCCGGTAGTGCTCGACACCCCATATCGTGATGCCGCAGACCGCCCAGAAAATCAGCAGCAAAGCCAGGCGGGCGGAATCGGCCACGGCGTCGCTGAAATTGACGGCGACGCCCAGCGTGCCGCCGGCAAGCGCCGTTGCGATCCCGATCCGGAAACCGCCAAAGGCGGTGGCAAAGAACACAGCCGGAAAATACGGCGTGAAGAACACGTCGGGGCGGATCTGGGCCAGTCCCCACCGCGCCAGGGTCGCCAAGACAAGGCAGCAGACCGCAAAAGCGGTGCTGAACAGCAGTGAGGGCTGGGAAATTCCCTGCCAGCCGCGCCTGAACTCGTCGATCAATTTCGTCATCGGTGTTGTCACTTCACGTGATCAGCGAATCCAAAATAAGGCCGACCCTGACGGAAACCGGGGATTTCGAGCCCGCCGGCGACGATAAGGCGGTTCTGCCATGGCGAAGTCAGCGCGATAAGCTCGCTTGCGTTGTTCCCGGCGGGCGGGAATATTGGCATCAACAAAAACGGGAGGAATGGATGAACCGTCTCATTCGCGCGTTCGGCGCCTCGGCTCTCTTTATCCTTGCAGCGACCGGGAACAGTTGGGCGGACCCGGTCCTCCCCATGGCCGTGACACCCGAAGACGTCGGCCTGTCCTCCAGCCAGCTGGCGCGCATCGAGGCGGTGACCCAGAAATACGTCGAAACCGGGCTGGTGCCGGGCGCCGTGATGCTGGTGGCGCGGCGCGGCAAGATCGCCTGGCACAAGACCATGGGTTTCCGCGACCGCGCGGCGAAAGACCCGATGCGACCGGACTCGATCTTCCGCATCTATTCCATGACCAAGCCGATCGTCTCGGTCGCGGCCATGATGCTGGTCGAGGAGGGAAAGATGCAGGTCAGCGATCCCGTCTCGAAATATATTCCGGAAATCGGCCGCATGAAGGTGGGCAAGGAGACCACCGAGAACGACAAGGCTGTGCTGCAGTTGACCGATCCCGCCCGCGAGATGACGGTGCAGGACCTGTTGCGGCACACCTCCGGGCTGATCTACGGCACGCGCGGCAAATCGCTGATCAATGCGGCCTATATCGAGGCCAGGATCGGCGGCCGTGACGCCAGCAATGAGGAGTTTGTCGCGAAATTATCGAAGCTGCCGCTGCGGTTCTCCCCCGGCGAGCGCTGGGAATACGGGGTGTCGACCGACGTGCTGGGACGCGTGGTCGAAGTCGTCTCGGGCAAGACGCTGGGCGAATTCCTGAACGAGCGCATCCTGACGCCGCTCGGCATGACCGACACCGGCTTCTCGGTGCCATCAGACAAGCTCAATCGCGCCGCCCAGCCCTGGCAAATGCCCGAATCGCCGCCGATGACGCCGCGCTTCGACGTGGCGCAAAAGCCCCGTTTCGAATCCGGCGGTGGCGGCCTCACCAGCACCATGGACGACTATCTGCGCTTTGCGATCATGCTCGCCGATAGCGGCGAATTCGCCGGCAAGCGCCTGCTCGGCAACAAGACCGTCGATTTCATGACGGCGGATCATACTCTGGCGCGGCCGGGCCGGCCGCCGGGGCTGGGTTTTGGTCTTGGCTTCGAGGTTCGCACCAGCGTCGGCGATGCGGCCCTGCCGGGCTCGCTCGGGGAGTATGGCTGGGCCGGCAACGCCGGCACGCTGTTCTGGATCGATCCCAAGGAACAGTTGATCGCGATTTACATGGTGCAGGTCGATGACGGCGTGCGGATCATGCTGCGCAATCAGTTCCGGACCATGGTCCAGTCCGCGATCATCAACTAGGATTTTTTCAGGTTTCGCAAAGGGGATAGTGAAATGGGACGGCTGGACGGCAAGGTCGCGGTGATCACGGGCGCGACCAGCGGCATCGGGCTGCATACGGCGGAAATTTTCGTCGCCGAAGGCGCGAAGATCGTCATCGCCGGACGCCGCGCGCCCGAGGGCGAGGCGCTGGCCAAGAAGCTCGGCGCTGCCTGCATCTTTCGTCAGACCGATGTAACGGTCGAGGAGCAGATGAAGGCGCTGATCGGGCTTTGCGTGGAAAAGTTCGGCAGGATCGATTGTCTGTTCAACAACGCCGGCGGCCCGGCCCAGACCGGCGGCATCGAAAGCCTTGAGGTCGATCGCTTCGACGCGGCGATGGCGACGCTGGTGCGCAGCGTGATGCTCGGCATGAAGCACGCAGCACCCCAGATGCGCAGGCAAGGCTCCGGCAGCATCATCAACAACGGCAGTATCGCAGGAAGGCTTGCCGGCTTCTCGTCATCGATGGTCTACAGCGCGGCCAAGGCCGCCGTCATCCACCTCACCAAATGCACGGCGATGGAGCTCGGCGAATCCAACATCCGCGTCAATTCGATCTCGCCGGGTGCAATCGCGACCGGCATCTTCGGCAAGGCGCTGGGCCTTTCGGTGGAAGCCGCCGAAAAGACCCCTGGTGTGATGCGTGAGGTCTACAAGACCGCGCAGCCGATCCCACGCGCCGGATTGCCTGAGGATATCGCGCATGCCGCGGTGTTCCTCGCCAGCGACGAATCCTCTTTCATCAACGGCCACGATCTCGTGGTCGACGGCGCCATCACGGGCGGCCGCAACTGGAGCCAGCAACAGCAGGGCTATGTCGCGCTGCGCAAGGCATTCGATCAGGGATAGTTATGGGGAGTTAACCGTCATTGCGAGCGAAGCGAAGCAATCCATCGCGCCACAATAGGAAAGAATGGATTGCTTCGCTGCGCTCTCTTGCACAAACGCTTTGCGTTTGTTGCAGGCAATGACGACGAGATAGTGGAAGGGGAAGAAGAAATGTCTGCAACACTCGGTTTGTCACCCGCCAGCCCCCAAGGGCGGCCGTTCTATCTCGCCGTGATCGCCGGGCTCGCCTGCGCCTTCGTGATCGGAAAGACACTGCCATCCACGATGGATGTGATCTCGGCGATCATCGAGCCGCTATGCGCCAGCAGCGCTCCTTCGGGCTCAACGCTCGATACCGTCGAGCCGATCGGCTCGTACGCGCTGCCGAACGTGCCGGGCAAACGGGTGACGATCGTGCGCGTGTTCTACGGGCCCGGCGGGTTCACCCGCGCGCACCGGCATGCCGGCTCGGTCACCGCCTATGTCACCAAGGGCGAAATCCGCTCGCAGCTTGCCGGCGGCGTGGTCGAGACGTTCAAGGTGGGCCAGTCGTTCTTCGAACCGCCCGGTGCTGTGCATCTGGTCTCGGCCAATGCCAGCATGACAGAGCCCGCGGAATTGATCGCGGTATTCGTCGCCGATGAAGGCGCGCAGCTCACGACGTTTGTGGAGTAGCGGCAGAGCGTGGACCGTAGGGTGGGCAAAGGCGCACTTCGCGCCGTGCCCACCATCTATCCAAGACCGTTGCCTCAAGTTGGTGGGCACGCTTCGCTTTGCCCACCCTACGTACTGCACGCGAACGCGTGTCACACCGCCTTCAGCACGACCTTCAGTCCGTCCCGCGGTTTTGGGATCGGCCACATCTGCCAGTCCGGCTTGTAGCCGGGCTCCAGCGAGACGCTGAGATTCTGCAGGAAATGCCGCGCAAAGCATTTCGCCTGCATATAGGCAAAATGCAGCCCGAGGCACATATGCGCTCCGCCGCCGAACGGCACCCAGGCGAAGCGATGACGGTTGCGCTGCGCCTCGTCGGAGAAGCGCATCGGATCGAATCTGTCCGGATCGGGCCAGATATCGGCCATGTGATGGGTGAACAGCGGATTGACGCCGACCAGGGTGCCGGCCGGGATTGCATAGCCCTTGAAGGTGAAATCGCGGACCGCGCGGCGCGGCATCGAGGGCACCGGCGGCTTCTTCCGCAACGCCTCCTTGAACGCCATCTCGCTCAGCGGCATTTTCTCGAGATTGTCGATGCTGGAGGGGTCGTTGGCCTCGATGCCGAGGCCTTTGACTTCCTCGCGCAGCCGCACCTGCCATTCCGGATGCGCGGCAAGCTCGCCGACAAAGGACGTCAACGACGACGTCAGCGTGTCATGCGCCGCCATCATCAGGAAACTCATATGGTCGATGACGTCCTGGGTCGACAGCAGCGCGCCGTCCTCATGGGTGGCGTGGCAAAGTTGCGAGAACAAATCGTCGCCGCCGCCGCGCGCGCGGCGGATCGGAATCTGCTCGGAGAAATAAGCGACGATCCGCTTGCGTCCCGCGACGCCGCGGCCCATCTGCGTGAACGGCAGCGGGCGCCGGATCGGTGCCACGGCCGCCGCCACCATGTCGACAAAGGCGCGCGTGATCTCGTCCACCTCGGGGCCGATCTCGGCGCCGAGAAACGATGTTGCCGCCAGATCGAGCGTGAGCTGCTTCATCGCGGGATAGACCAGCATCTCGCCCGGTTGCGTCTTCCATTGCTTGACGCGCACGGCAATGCCGCGATCGAGATCAGTGAGGTAGGATTTCATCGGTCCCGACTTGAACGCAACCGACAGCGCACGGCGGTGCAAACGATGTTCCTCGAAGTCCAGCAGCATCAGCCCGCGCGGAAACAGCCGGCCCAGGATCGGACCCCAGCCATGGGTGGAGGAAAATTGCTTGGCCTGGTCGAACAGCAGCAGTTCGTTGGCCTCGGGGCCGAGCAGGTTGATGCTGGTCTCGCCAAACACGTGGCTGCGATAGACCGGGCCATATTTGGCGTGCATCCGCTCGACCTGCCCTTTGGGATCGGCGAGCACCTCCAGCGTCTTTCCGATCACCGGCCAGCCTTCGTCGCCAGGTATGTGCTTGAGTGAATTTCGCTTCGGCGGAGTGAAGGGAAGCGCGGGGGAAGCCACATTCTGCATCGACATCGCGATTGCTCCGGTTTGGCTCTGGCCCAGTATGCGTGGGATCATCGGCATAACCAAGGTGAGGAAAATAACGCTTTGTTGCGTCGGTGCAAAGCCGTTAGCCGCCGGTGGCGCGCCGGTTCATCCAAACCGCGCCACAAAGCCGCGGGCCGTGCTAGGATGCGGCAAAATCAAGCCGGGCAGGGAGAACTGATATGTCGAGATTATTGGGTGTGATTGCCGTCACGCTGGCGGCGATCGTCGCCGGACCAATCGCCGTACAGGCACAGACCAGGCCCACCATCACCAGCTTCGGTCCGGATTTCCCCAAGACCGGAATCTTCATCGGCAACAGCTTCTTTTATTACAACAACGGCCTGCCGGGTCATCTGTCGTTGATGGAAAAGGCCGCCGACCCCGAGAACGTGCTGGCCTATCGCAACACCATGGTGACGATCGGCGGTTCCGGCTTCGACTGGCATGATATCGAAAGCTATTTCCGGCCCAAGGCGATCGGCAGCTATTCCTTCGACCCGAACAACAACGTCGTCTTCAACAAGCTCGACCGGCTGTTCGACGTCGCCGTCATGATGGATTGCAGCCAGTGCCCGATCCATCCCACGCTCAAAACCGTGTTCACCGACTATGCGAAGAAGAACAGCACCATCGTGCGCGCCAAGGGCGCCAAGCCCGCGTTCTTCATGTCCTGGGCCTATGCCGACAAGCCGGAGATGACGGCGCAATTGGCCGAGGCCTACACGATTGCCGGCAACGAGAACAACGCGCTGGTGATTCCCGCAGGCCTTGCCTTCGCACTCGCCATCAGCAAGCAGCCCGAGCTCAACCTCTATGCGCCGGACAAGCGCCATCCCTCGCTCGCCGGCACGTATCTCGCAACCTGCGTGGTGTTTGCGTCGCTGACCGGACGCTCGCCGGTCGGCAACCCCTATCTCGCCGGCGTCGATGCGCCGACCGCGAAATTCCTGCAAACCGTGGCGTGGGAAACCGTGCAGAGCTATTACGCGAAGTAACAGGCCAGCCATTACCAAGCTGCCAACCCCGTCATTGCGAGCCACCGGGTCGCGCGAATGCGCGCCCGATGACAGGCTCCGCGAAGCAATCCATCGTGCGGCATAACGGATGGATGGATTGCTTCGTCGCGTTGCTCCTCGCAATGACGGCGAGATAGCGTATCGCCTTACGCCTTGCGCTTCGCGGCTTCCTTCTGCAGGTCCGGCGCGTTGATGGTGGGGATCGCGACCCGTCCGGGGCCGGTGACCGCAAGCGCCGCGGCGGCCTTGTCGTTTTCCATGATCTTGGCCATCACGGCTTGTCCTGCGCGCTCGAACACCGCGCGGTTCTCGACCAGGAATTTCTGCGACTCGCGCAGTCCCTTCACGTAGCCGTTGATCTCCGGGATCACGTAGCGCGCCACCATGTCCCAGCTGCGGCGGGTGTTTTCCGGATTGGCCCAGTCATGCACGAAGCCAACGATGGTGCCGACGCCGCCGGAAACCGCCATCAGGTTCTTGATGGTCTTGATCAGGTCGTCAGGCGTGCCGATGGTGGAAGCGGCGGCTTCGCCGCCCGCGGTTTTCTCAAGCGCGTCCTCGGGTGACGTGAACGGCTCGAGGCCCGGCCGCTGCAGCGTGCCGACATTATATTCGTTGTGCCACTTCATCAGCCCGGGGCCGGCCTCGCGATAGGCCTGTTCGCGGGTCTCGGCGATGTGCCAGCTCAAGAGTACGCGCCAGTCGGCGCGGCTCACGGTGGTGCCGGCCTTCTTGGCGGCGTCTTCCGCAAAGCCCCATTGCGTCGGCAGCGCCATCAGGCCCTGGGTCGACATCGAACCCAGCGAGATGATGCCGATGCCGTATTTGCCTGCCAGCGTCATGCCCGAGGGCGAAATCTGCGACGCCACCACGAACGGCATCTCTTCCTGCAGCGGCAGCAATTGCAGAGCGGCGTCGTTCATCTGAAACCAGTCGCTCTTGGCGGTGACGCGCTCGCCCTTGAACAGGCGCCGGATGACTGCGATCGCTTCGTCCTGGCGGTCGCGCTGCGTCATCGGATCGATGCCGAGCGTATGAGCGTCGGAGGCCAGCGCGCCCGGACCGGAGCCGAAGATGGCGCGGCCGCCGGTCATCCAGTCGAGCTGCACCATGCGCTGCGCGACATTGTAGGGATGGTGATAGGGCAGCGACACCACGCCGGTGCCGAGCTTGATGCGCTTGGTGCGCTCGCCGGCGGCGGCCAGGAACATTTCCGGCGAGGCGATCATCTCCCAGCCCGAGGAATGGTGCTCGCCGCACCAGAACTCGTCGAAGCCGAGCGCGTCGATCTGCTCAACGAAGTCCAGGTCGCGGCGGAACTGCAGCAACGGATTCTCGCCGATCGGATGATGCGGGGCGAGAAAGGCTCCGAATTTGAGGCGCGCCATGGGGTTTTCTCTCCGGATTTATTGTTCTTTGGAATTGCTCAGGTCCAAACTACGGGGTGGGGCAGGGCAAGGCAATCCTCCAAGCCCGCCGCTGGCGCATGGTTGTCGCGCAAGTTTGGCTGACATACCGTCGGCCGGAATTATCAGGATTCCTGCTTGTCGCAGGGATCACCATGAATCGTGGTCTCATCCAATGAATCTGGCGAAACCCCGCATCGACATCGGCTTTGCCACCAACCATGCGCCATCAGCGCTCGCCTTTTTGGCAGAACGAGATCGGGCTGCCGTTCGACCACACGCAGCCGATTCGCCGCGGTTACAAGCAGCATCGCCACGATCTCTGCGGCTCGGTCCTGAAGATCAATCAGGTCTATGAACCGCTGCCGGACAATCCGCCGTCGGGTTACCTCGAACTGCTGATCGCGCGCGATGGCCTCATTGCGCCTCAGCCAATGGCCGATCCCGAAGGCAACCGCGTCGTGCTGGTGCCGCGCGGCATGTACGGCATCGAACGCATCGGCATTCGCCTTGGCGTGCGCGACGTCGCGGCACATCGCCGTTTCTACATGGAGGCGCTGGGCTTACCGCAGGGCGAGGCGAACACGCCCGATGGCGCGCTGACGTTCCTCGCGGGCGATACCGTCTTGATCGTCGCGCCCGCGGCCGACGCGCCGCATGATGCGGCCTTCGAAGGCAAGGGCTGGCGCTACATCACGTTCCAGGTGTTCGAGGTCGATCGCGAGCACGCCCATGTGCTGGCCCATGGCGGCCGCGAAGCGCGCGCGCCGGTGACGCTCGGGACCACGGCGCGGATATCGATGGTGCGCGATCCCGACGGTAACTGGATCGAGCTGTCGCAACGCGCCTCGCTCACCGGTTCGCTCGAGCCTGCGCATTCCTGACGGAAGACGTCATCGTAGTTCTACGGAGGGCGATGCATAAAGGCTTAAGGAACTTTGACTAGGTCTAGCATCAGCATTCCAGAACAGAACGCGAAGGTCCCGGTCCTTCTGTGGCGGTCGAGTCGGGCTCTTCTCTCTAGTCTCCAATGAATCAGCTACCCGCAGGCGGCGCCGTACTCAGCGGCGTCGCCTGTTATTCTATGACCGATCCATCTTGATGGGTGGGCTGATCACCCTTGCCTCACTGCACCGGCACGTTCAGCGATCGCACCACGCGAAAGCTGTAGCCGCCGCCGTCGACGATGCCGTTTTCGCGGTAGCCCGCGCGAACCATGTTGGCCATCCAGTCCCAGGTGCCGCCGCGCAGCATGCGCCGCTGGCAATTGCCCTCGAGCCAGGGCGAGCCGTCGACCGGCGTGTCTTCGTTGTAGCGCTTGTTGAAGCAGTCCTCGGTCCATTCGAACACGTTGCCGTGCACCTGATACAGGCCGAACGGATTGGGCGGATAGGAATCCACCACCACGGGGCCCTTGCTGTCCGTGCCGCGCGGCCCGGCGCCGTAGGGGATCGATGCTTTGTAATTGGCGTCCTGCGCGGTGATGGTGTTGCCGAACCAGAACGGCGTCGAGGTGCCGGCGCGGGTGAAATATTCGCGCTCGGATTCGCTCGGCAGCCGGTAGGTGCGGCCGACCTTCTTCGACAGCCAGGCCAGATAGGATTTCGCGGCCACGAAATTGATGCCCTGCGCCGGCATGCGGCCGCGGCCAAACCCCTTGTCGTCGCCCTTGTCGCGGCCGCAGCCGCCGTCGGCGAGACAGGCGTCCCATTCGTCGAACGAAATGGTGAAGCGGCCGACTGCGAACGGTTTTGCAAGACTGACGCGATGAATCGGGTCCTCGCCCTTGAAGCGGTCCGGCTCGTCCGCGGGCGTGCCCATCATGAACGAGCCCTTCGGCACCACCACCATTTCAGGACAGACATCGCATTCCTTGAAACTGTCCTTTGGAATGAGCGACGCCTCGATCTCGGGCGTCAGCGGCTGGACGCGCTTTTCCGGAAAGATCTGCCGGGGGGCGCGTGGGGGCGGGGTTTGGCCTTCTTCCGCGACCGGTACCGGCGTCTGCATGCCCGGCGGCCACGGCTTTGTTGCCGATGCGACGTCGGTGAATGAAACGACAAGTGCCCCGGCCATCAATGGAAGGAGCAGCTTCGATGCGAAATTCATGGATTATCCCTGGCGAAACGGCAAGCGTCGCTGCTTGGTCGCGCGCTAAGGGATTCGCGTTCAAGGCGAAATTCGTAAGTAACCAAGACCGTCATTGCGAGCGCAGCGAAGCAATCCATGTCACGGCATAACGGATGGATGGATTGCTTCGTCGCTTCGCTTCTCGCAATGACGAAGGGCGTGGTTTGGTATCTACCGCGACATCCGATTCCACGCATCGAGCCCGGCGATTTTGTAGGCTTCCGCCAGCGTCGGGTAATTAAAAGTGTTCTGGATGAAATAGTCGATTGTGCCTTTGAGGTTGAGCACGGCCTGGCCGATATGGATCAGTTCGGTGGCGCCTTCGCCGAGGATGTGCACGCCGAGCAGGCGGCGGGTCTTGGTCGAGAAGATCATCTTCATCATGCCGCTGTTCAGCCCCATGATGTGGCCGCGCGAGGTCTCGCGAAACCGCGCGACGCCGACCTCATAGGGAATGCCGCGCGTGCGCACCTCTTCTTCCGTCAGTCCGGTGGTCGAAATCTCCGGCACCGAATAGATGCCGTAGGGGAAGAATTCCGGTGGCGCCAGCGGCTCCATGCCGAGCGCATGGCAGGCCGCGACCCGGCCTTGCTCCATCGAGGTCGAGGCCAGGCTCGGAAATCCGATCACGTCGCCGGCGGCATAGATATGCGGGACGCAGGTTTGCAGCGTCAAAGGATCGACCGTGATGCGTCCGCGATGATCGACCTCGATCCCGGCCGAGCCGAGATTGAGCCGGTCGGTGGCGCCGACGCGCCCGGCCGCAAATAACAGCATCTCCGTCGTCACGACGCGGCCGTCGGCGAGCTTCGTCTGGATGCCGCCGCCCGCGCTGTGCTCGATCGAGTTCACCGCGGAGCCGAGTCGCAATGCGACGTTGCGGTCGCGCAGCTCGTGCATGAATTCCTCGATCAGTTCCTTGTCGATGAAGTCGAGAAACGTCGGTCGCGGTTCGATCAAGGTCACGGCGACGTCGAGTGCCGAGAAGATGGTGGCGTATTCGACCCCGATCACGCCGGCGCCGATCACGGCGAGGCTGCGCGGCAGTTTCGGCAGGTCGATGATCTCGTCAGAGTCGAACACGGTCTTGCCGTCGAACGGCACGTAATCGGGACGGAACGGTCGCGTGCCGCAGGCAATCAGGATGTGCGCGGCCGTCACGTTGCGGGTTTCGCCGTTCGCCGCCGTCACTTCGATCTGATGCGGGCCGACAAAGCGGCCTTCGCCGGCGGCGGTCCGCACCAAATTGCGGCTGAACTGATGTTCGAGCACCTCGACCTCGTGATCGAGCGTCTTCTGTAGCCGCACGATCAGGTCCTGGGCGGCGATGTCTTGCTTGACCCGGTAGGAGCGGCCGTAAAAGCCGCGCTCGCGCCAGCCGGACAGATTGAGCACGGTCTCGCGCAGGGTTTTGGAGGGGATGGTCCCGGTATGCACGGAAACGCCGCCGACCCGGCGGCCTTTCTCGACCACCAGCACCGATTTGCCGAGCTTGGCGAATTGCACGGCGGCGCGGCGCCCGGAAGGGCCGGACCCGATCACCAGCATGTCATAGTCGTACATCAAGGCCGTCCCGAAGGCGCAAGCGCCTGAAAAAGCTGCAGGAAGCCCGGGTCGCCATGCAGCAATCGGGCCAAATCATCGGGCCCTTACCTCCGGGGTAATCGCTCGCATGACCGAAAGCTGTAACGGATGCGTGCAACAGATTTCGGACAGGCCGCTGCCAATGCACCAGATCGTCACAAACCCCGTCGATAACTCCGTCGATAACTCAGTCGATTCCTGGCGCCGCTGGTGGGTGCTCGCGATCGTGGTATCCGCGCAATTCATGTTCGGGGTCGACGCCTTCATCGTCAACGTCGCGATCCCGACCATTGCGGCCGAGTTGCAGGCGAGCGCAGCGCAGATCGAGGCCGTGATCGCGGTCTATCTGATCGCCTACGCCACGTTGGTGGTCACCGGCGGCCGGCTTGGCGACATCTACGGCACGCGCAACGTGTTCATATCGGGTGTGTTCGGCTTCACCGTCACCTCGCTGTGGTGCGGGCTTGCGCAGTCCGGCCCCGAACTCATCCTGGCGCGGCTGGCGCAGGGTGCCACCGCGGCGCTGATGGTGCCGCAGGTGCTTGCGACCATTCATCTGCTGTTTGCCGATAGCGCGCGCGGCCGCGCCTTTGCCATCTACGGCATCGTGCTGGGACTGGCGGGAGCCGCCGGCTTTCTGCTCGGCGGCATTCTGGTGACATCAGATCTCGCTGGCCTCGGCTGGCGCGCGGTGTTCTTCGTCAACGTGCCGTTTGGCGCGGTTATCATTGCCGCTGCTATGAAGCTGATGCCGGTGGCGCCGCGGCGCGCGGGCACGCGGCTGGATATTCCCGGCGCCATCGTGCTGTTCGCAGGCTTGCTGTGCCTGATCGGCCCGCTGCTGTTCGGTCATGATCTGCACTGGTCGCCATGGGTGTGGCTGGTAATGGCGGCGGGTGTCGCCATCATTGCCGCGTTCCTGCGGCTCGAACGCGCCGTCGCGCGAAACGGCGGCATGCCGCTGATCGATCTTTCGCTGCTGTCGGACCCTGCGTTCATGCGTGGGCTAGCAGCGGTGTTCTTTTTCTTCTTTGCCAATCTGTCGTTCTATCTGGTCATGACCATGTTCATGCAGAAGGCGTTGCAGATTCCACCGCTGCAGGCCGGACTCGTCTTCATCCCGCTGGCGCTGACCTTTGTGATCGCTTCGCGCCACAGCGGCGTGCGCGCAAAGCATCGCGGCACGCTGGTGCTGATCGAGGGCTGCGCGGTGCAGCTCGCCGGCCTTGCCGCGCTGGTGGCTGTGATCGAATGGGTCAGCGCGCCATCAGCCATTGTACTGGCGTTGGTGCTGACGATCTTCGGCTACGGCCAGGGATTGGTGATGGCGCCGTTGTCGAGCGCGGTGCTATCGACCGTAAAACCTTCGAGTGCGGGCGCGGGCTCCGGCATGTACGGCACCATCGCGCAGATCGCCAACGCTGCCGGTGTCGCCGCGATCGGCGCGGTGTTCTTTGCGATCGAAGCCGCGGGCGCGGCGCGACCGGCGCTCTTTGTCGCGTGCGCGCTGTTCGCGTTGTCGATCATGGCATGTGCCGCATTCCTGACATGGATGCGGCGCGCGACCTCGGGATCGCGGCTCGCGACTCCGGGATCGCGGCTCGCGACTCCGGGATCGCGGCGCGCGACTCCGGGATGACAAATTAACGTCGATAACGAAAATTCAATTCTGGGGAACGACAGTGCACGGTCTTTTTATTTTGCACCGCAGCAACTATCTGTTTGGTGTGTCGTTAGCTGAACGACCCTCCCCAGGAGCTGCAGTTTGTCCCTCGTCAAGAACGTCGAATTCCTGCGCCATTTTCCGAAGCTGAACGCCTTCAGTGGCTTGGCCGGGCATGGCAGGAGCGCTGGGCCCAGCCCACTGGTGGAAATTAACGAATTCGGCTCGAATCCGGGCGCGCTCCGGATGTTCTCGTTCGTACCGGAGCACCTCTCGCCTGCACCGGCGCTGGTTGTCGTGCTGCATGGCTGCGGCCAGACCGCGGCCGGCTACGATCTCGGCACCGGCTGGTCGACGCTGGCGACGCGCTACGGCTTTGCCTTGTTGATGCCCGAACAACAGGCATCGAACAACGGCAACACCTGTTTCAACTGGTTTAATCCGGAAGACATTTCGCGCGATGGTGGTGAAGCCGGTTCAATCCGGCAAATGATCGCGCGGATGGTCGGCGATCACAACATCGATTCACGCCGCATCTATGTGACAGGGCTTTCCGCCGGTGGCGCCATGACCTCGGTGATGCTCGCGACCTATCCGGAGGTGTTCGCGGGCGGCGCCGTCATTGCGGGCCTTCCTTTCGGCATTGCCAGCAATGTGCGCGAAGCGCTGAGCGGCATGATGCAGTCGCCGTCGCGTCCCGCGAGCGAACTGGGCGACCTCGTGCGCAACGCTTCCACGCACAAGGGCCCGTGGCCGAAATTGTCGGTGTGGCACGGCAGCGCCGATCGCACCGTGAACCCGGCCAATGCCGATGAGATCGTCAAGCAGTGGCTCGATCTGCACGGGATGCCGCATGAGCCGATGTCGTCAGGTGAAGTCGATGGCCATCCCCGTGACGTCTGGTGGAATGCCGATGGCGAGACCATCGTCGAATCCTACACCATTACCGACATGGCCCACGGCACGCCGCTTGGCATCAGCGGCAATGATGAACCGTATGGCGCGGAAGGCGCGTTCCTGATCGAGGCGGGAATTTCGTCGTCCTATCATATCGCGAATTTCTTCGGCCTGACGGAGCGGATTCGCGCGCCCAAGGTCGAACAGAAGACCGTGTCCAAGAGCATGTCAAAGACCCCCGCAAAGGCGCCTACGGGAGTTGCGCGCGAGCGCGCCATCGCGATGACCGTTCCAGTGCCCGCGCCGGAGCCGGATCTGGCGAAAGTACTATGGCCGCGCGCCAAGCCCGTGCATCAAGCCAAGCCGGAACAGGCCTCGCGCCGTCGCGGCATCGATGTCGGCGGCGTCATCACCCGCGCGCTGACGGCCGCCGGGTTGATGAAGTAGCGCAGCCTCACGCAATTAGTTGCGACTCACATCTCGCCGGTGAGGAACGGATTGGTCAGCCGCTCCTGGCCGAGGCTGGAGCCGGCGCCATGGCCGCAGACGAAGCCGACGTCGTCGCCGAGCGGCAACAGCTTTTCCCTGATCGAACTGATCAGCGTGGCATGGCTGCCGCCGGGCAGGTCGGTGCGCCCGACTGAACCGGCGAACAAGACGTCGCCGACATGGGCGAAGCGCAATTCCTTGTTGTAGAACACCACGCTGCCCGGTGAATGGCCGGGGCAATGCAGGATGTCGAAGGTCAGATCGCCGATCGAGACCTGATCGCCCTCGTCGAGCCAACGGTCCGGCCCGAAATTGCGCACGTTCGTCATGCCGAAGCGCTCGCCGCTCGAGACGACATTGTCGAGCAGATATTTGTCGGCGATGTGCGGCCCTTCGATCTTCACACCCAGCGCGTCGCGCAGTTCGGCCGCACCGCCGACATGGTCGATATGGCCATGGGTGAGCCAGATCTTCTCGACCGTGACGCCGGTCTGCTGGATCGCAGCCTGAATTTTTGGCACGTCCCCGCCGGGGTCGATCACCACGGCCTTCTTCGAAGGTTCGTGCCAGATGATGGTGCAGTTCTGCTCGAACAGCGTCACCGGAACGATGATCGCGCCGGCCTTCGGCGGAGTTTCATTCTGGTCTTGATTTTGGTTCTGGTTTTCCTGGGTCATGGCGGCAGATTGCCGATTTTTGACCTCTCGCCAAGCAAAAGATTTGGCCAAAAGATTCGGCAAGCCTAAATCGGTTGCTGGCATCCCACCCAAGGCCTGCCGTCCCGGCCCGGTGCGCGATGGCACCAGGCCGCGACGACCCGCCAGGGGTTATGGTGCCGGCTTTACCGCTTGATCTGCGCCTTCAGCGTATCCTCGACCACGCGGTCGAACGAAGACGCCTTCGGCGGCGCCTTGGCGCGCGCCTCGGCGACATATCTGTCGCGCTTCGCCACCAATGCGCCGAGTTTGTCGTTGAGCGCCTTGCGTTGGCTCATCTGCTTGTTGACTTCATCCATGCGCTGCTCGGGCTTCATGGCACGTAGATTGTCCGGCAGGTCTTCCTCCTTGATCGAGGAAAAGCTGCTGCGGCCAGCCGAAACGTCGGCGACCAGATCGCCGTCGCCGGTGACGGCTTCCGACGTCGCCTTGGAACGCTTGTTGATGTAGCTCGCCATTTCAGACGCCTGCGAGGGCGCTGCCGCGGCGACCTGCGACAATTGCTTTGTCTTGTCCTCGGTGCGCTTCTGCATCGCCCGCGGTCCATAGGGGATCACGGTGCCGTTGATTTCGCGCTGCAGGATGATGATGTCCTCGTCGTACGGCGTTTCGATCACGACCACCTGTCCGCCGTCCTGCGGAATCGGAATGAAGCGGCCGTTGCCGTTCTGGGCGATGTCGCGCCACACCCGTTCGGTGTCGGCGGCGTTGCCGGCGAGCACCGCGTTGACGATGATGTCCTTCTGTTTCGCCACTTTCAGCGTCACCGGATATTTGGTGTCCTGCGCGTAGTCCATGTGCGGCGGCGCATCGCCGACCAGGAACACGATCCGCCTGACGTCGCCGCCGTCGGTCCATTGCATCTTGTTGACGGCGATATCGAGCGCCTCGTTGACGCTTTCCGGCCAGTCGCCGCCGCCACGGGCCTTCAACTCCAGGAGATTTGCGTAGAGATCCTGGATGTCGCGCGTGAGCTCGATCTTCCTGGTCACGTAGTCATCGCCGATGTCGCGGTAGGCGACGAGGCCCATACGGATCTCGGCGTCGGGATTGGAATCGACGATCGCGGTCGCGATCGACCAGATCTTGCGCTTGGCGCCTTCGATCAGGCCGCCCATCGAGCCCGTGGTGTCCAGAACGAACGCGACTTCGACCGTGGGCTTGGCGATGGCCTGCGACAGGCCGGCGGAAAGGGGTAGGGTAGCGAGAGCGAATGCAAGTGAGCGAAGCGTGATGCCGTGAGCCCTGAAGCGTTGCTTCATGGTTTCTCCTCCATGTGTTCCGTCCCTCGGAACCCAGGTTCCCTCGGCTTCGCGGTGGCGTGTGGTCCAAATCAAGGCGCCTTGGGTACGAATTTGCGGCGCATTCCGCGCCGCACCCCCGGATGGCGATCGCCGCGGAATCGGATAGGCTAGGGACCATGGAATCGCCCGCCCGCCAGGTCAGCCTCGTACCGCCGCCGGACCGCCGCCAGTCCGAGACCGCGCTCGCGATCGCGCGCGGCACCGCCAGGATGCTGCGAACACTGGGTTTTTCCTGCATCAGCGAATTGCCTTTGCCGTCCGGCCGGCGCGCCGATCTGGTGGCGCTGAACGAGAAAAGCGAGATATGGATCGTCGAGATCAAGTCGTCGGTGGAGGATTTGCGCGCCGACCAGAAATGGCAGGACTACCGGATGCATTGCGACCGGCTGTTCTTTGCCTTCACGCAGGATCTGCCGTGCGAGATTTTCCCTGAGGGCACCGGCCTGATTGTTGCCGATGCCTATGGCGCCCATCTGCACTGCGAGGCGCCCGAGCATCGCCTGTCCGCGCCGACCCGCAAACTGATGACGGTGCGGTTCGCGATGGCCGCGGCGCAACGGATCAACCGGCTGGTCGATCCGCAGGGACATTCGGAGTTTTAGCGGACGATCGGGTTAGGTTAGGGGAGGAGTGGAGCACTTCTCCCTCGCCCCGCTCTTGCGGGGAGAGGGTCGGGGTGAGGGGGTCTCTCCTCCATTTCGATCTATCGATGGACCTGTACCCCCTCACCCGGATTGCTTCGCAATCCGACCTCTCCCCGCAAGCGGGGCGAGGTAAGAAAAGGAAGCTCCGCTCTACGCGGACTTGCCGTAATTATAGAATCCCTTGCCGGTCTTGCGGCCGAGATGGCCGGCGGCGACCATTTCCTTCAGCAGCGGCGCGGGCCGGTATTTCGGGTCGTTGAAGCCTTCATAGAACACCTCCATGACGGACAGCATGGTGTCGAGGCCGACCATGTCGGCCAGCGCCAGCGGACCGATCGGATGGTTGCAACCGAGCTTCATGCCGGCGTCGAGATCCTCGGCGGTGGCGATGCCTTCCTGCAGCGCAAAGATCGCCTCATTGATCATCGGGCACAGGATGCGGTTGACCGCAAAGCCCGGGCTGTTTTTCGCCGTGATCGGCACCTTGCCGACGCGCTTTGCAAATTCTTCAGCCAGGGCGTGGGTGTCGTCAGACGTCTGCAAACCGCGGATCAACTCCAGCAGCGCCATCAGCGGCACCGGGTTGAAGAAGTGCATGCCGATGAAACGGTCCGGACGGTCGGTCGCCGCGGCCAGTTTCGTGATCGAGATCGAGGAAGTGTTGGTCGCGACGATCGCGCGCGGGTTCAGCGTCGCGCAAAGGTCTTTCAGGATCTTGATCTTCAAATCCTCCCGCTCGGTCGCGGCCTCGATCACGAGGTCGCAATTGGCAAGCTTTGAATTGTCCGTCGTCGCGGTGATGCGCGCCAACGCGGCTTGCCGGTCGGCATCGGTCATCTTCTGCTTGTTGACGAGGCGCTCCAGGCTGCCGGTCAGCGTCGCCATCCCCCGCGCCACCGCGGCATCCGAAATGTCGATCATCGTCACCTTCAGCCCCGCCGCGGCACAGACCTGCGCGATGCCGTTACCCATCGTACCCGCCCCGATGATGCCAATTGTTTCAATCATAGCTTAGTGCCTCCATTGCTGAACGCCGGTACCCCAGGGATGCCGGCCTGCTTCAATCGCCGTTGATGACTCTCGTTAGCAGAGCGCGGCGCTCATCGGTAGCGAAACCAGCCAGGATTTTCCCACGGCGCCGACCGGCATCATTTCACCCTTGCCGTGGCCGCGATCAGCTCCTTGCCGTCAGAGGTCCTGATCGTCAGCTCGACCTGTTCGGCGCTTCCACCTGCAGGAATCGGCGCAAAAATGCGATTGCCGTTTTTCGGGTCGGCCGTCACGGCATCGTCGAACAAGACGGCGTCGCCGCGTTTCATGATGATGCGCAGCGGTGCCACAGGTTCAATGCTGAAGAACTGAAGGCTGGCGCCGGACGCCTCGGCGACAAGATTGATCAGGATATTCGCGTTCGCATGCGTCACGTTGCTCATGCCGACGGTCGGGCTGTAAGTTTCCGGAATCGACACCTCGCTCCGCGCCGGAAACGCGGCGCTGTGGAAAAACTCGTCCGACACCCCCGCCCATAATTCGACATAAGGCCGCGCCGGGTTTGGATCCTTGCGCTGGTCGGTTTCGTTCGTGAACGAGGCAAATCCCCACGTCCACATTTTCAGGCCGCGCGTGATCGTGTTGTCCGCGATGCGGATGATTCCCTCTTCATTGTCGTGGTTGATCACGCCCCAGAAATTGCCGCCCTGCATGTCCGGCGCCGCATAGGCGATGCCCATCGTCGGCCAGTTCCTGAAGTAGCGCAGCTTTTCGAATCGGCGGGTGCCCACGCCGGCACCCGCGTCGCTCTCGGACAAATTCTTCGACCAGGCAGGTGTGCGGTAGGCCGCGATCGGCGCGATGATCTCGGCGCCGCCGGTGGTCCTCGGATTGTCCGGATCCGATCCCGGCGCCAGCGTCGTGCAGGTCCAGTACTCGTACGGGATTGTCTTGTCGCTTGGGTTCTTCAGCACCAGGCGTGCGTCGACCGCGGCACGATCGGCCTTCAGCGTCACAAAGTAAGTCGCTTCGATGCCGCTCGATCCTTTCCTGAATTTCCCCGGTGCTGCCGCATATTCGAAATTATCCGTCAGCGACATCGACACCGTCACTTCGTCGGCACTCTCTTTCACAACTTTGAAATCCCAGGGTTTCGACCACGTCCTGCCGTGCTCGGCATCCGGAAAGGTGGGAAAAATGCCGCCATACACCATCAGCCAGTCGTAATAGAAATTGCCTTCGTCCATTCCGTAGGGCACGCCGACTTCCGTGCGATATAGCTGTTCATGGCCGGTCGGCTTGTAGATGATGGAAAGAATGCGCCCGCCGAATTCGGGCAGCAGCACGACTTTCAGATAGCGGTTCTCGAGCACCCGGCCCTTGAACGCGCGATCGATGAAGGTGCTCTTGTCGAGCGACCCGTTGATGAAACCGTTCTGTTCGGTGGTCGCGTATTTGACGGTGCTCCAATGGATCGCCTGCTCACTGAGCGACACCCGGTCCGGCGCCGCCGACGCCGCAAGCGAGGCTTGAAATGTCCAGATCGCCGAAATCACGCCGGCCATGAAGCGGAGACTGATACGCGAGGAAGCACCAATTGCCATTGACGTGGCCTTCGACTGACCGGGCGATCCTATCGCGCAGCGGCCGGTTTGTTGAGGCGATTAGGAGCGATTTCTCGTGCCGGCTCGAAGTATTCCACTTCGTGCCAGGCTCGCGGCAACGCTGTCGCCGCCGCGTTCCGCTTCAAATGCAAAGGCTGAGTATCTTGATGCGGCAGTCGCTTGATTTTGGCCGGGATGCGGGAGCGGCGTCACGTTTCACAGCAACAAGCGGCTCCGCCTCTTTCTTGTTCTTGCCCTTGGGGCGCTTCGGCTCGTAATCGCCGGCGATCACCATGGCCCAGTAGGTGCGCTTGCCGCTGGCGTCTCTCGCGCTCGCGATCCCGACGCGTGACGCATTCTGCAACAGCAGGTTCTTGCGGTGCCCGGAGGAGTCGATCCACTGGCCGAGCGTCTTCTCGAAACTCTCGTATCCATAGGCAATGTTCTCGGCGGCGCGACCCGCACCCGCCGGCGCGACCCGCTTGGTGAACGGGCCGAGTACATCGTGGCTAAGCTCATTCTTCGCCGCCATCGCTCGCGCCTGATCCATCGCGATGCGGTCGAGGGTCGCATCGCGCACGACGCGGACCTGGCCATGCTTGAGCCGAAAGCCGGAGATCAGGTCAGCCGGCGACTCGGCGGCCATCGCTGGCGCGGCCAGCAGCAAAACGCCTGCGGCCAGTACGCCAAAGGCGCAACGTGTCATCGTCCCCCAAATACCCATTGTTCAATAAACCGGCGCCATATCTGGCTGCTTATCCATCGTCAATGTGGACGACTCAAGGCACGGGGTATGTATTCCCCGCATGTGACCGACAGCGCGCGGTTTGCAGGCAATCGCCTCCTCAGCCGCAGTTCCAGACCGCTCCGACCGGCGTCCGCGTCCAGCAAGGACCAAAACTGCCGCCATTGTAGCGGCCGCCGTAAAAGCCGGGCCGGCCGAAATAGTGCCAGGCGCCGTCGTACCCGTAATAACTTGGGACCGGATCGATATACCAGGGCCGCTGGTTGCGACGCGCCGCGCGCAAAACCGCGGCTCTCTGGGTGTAAGCCGGGCGGCTGTTGTTCGGCGGCTGATGATAGCCCGGCAGGAAGCCGTAGCCCTGCCAGCGTGGCGCCGGCCGCTTATGAGCCGGGGCAGCCGGCGCGACGACCGGCAGGAGTGAAAGGACGACAGCAATCAATGCAAACACGAAGCGCGACATGAGCGCACCATAGACGGACGGCTGTTAGGAGGCGATTCAAATCTAAGTGCACGGTCCAGCGCGACTTTTTCCCGTTTGCTTGCGAGCGGCTGCTTTGCGCCAACAGCGACTATTCCCCTCAGCGGACATTGCGCCGCCGTATTTCAGCTCAACTGGGCCGGTTCTCGCTCGCCTCTTCGCCTCGAAGTGCTAGAATTTGGTGTGCTGGGGGTTTGCAATGCTCAGCGCCGATCGGCGCCGGCTCACTCATAAGGGAGCGTGATCATGGCGAATGTAATCGATATCGCAAAGGCCGCAGTCATCGCATACAACGAAAAGGACTGGAGCAAGGCCAGGGACATCCTGGCTGCCAACGCCGTGTACGACGAGAAGGGAACGAACCGTCGCATCAAGGGCGCCGGCGAGATCATCGAGGCCTGGCAGGGCTGGGCCAAGGCCTTCCCCGATTCGAAAGCCACATTCGTGCGCGAGTTCGCAAGCGGGGACACCGCGGTCCTCGAGCTTGTGTGGAAAGGCACTCACACGGGCCCGCTACAGACACCGGCAGGTACCATTCCGCCTTCGAACAAGCGGATCGAGGTGCCGGCCTGCCAGATCGTCCAGGTCGAGGGTGGTAAGGCCAAGAGCGCCGCGCACTACTTCGACCTTCTGACGATGCTCGCGCAGATCGGTGCCAGTGGAGCGGTAAAGACTGCCGCGTGAAGGCAAGGCCGTTCCGTCCAATTGGAGAAGCCCGCCGGCATGAACCGGCGGGCGCACGAAGGACGACGATCGAAGCCAGGCTCATCCGCAGACTCGGGCAGCACCACGATCGGCGAACTCGTCGGCACTGCCGGACTCGGCGCGCCATGATCGTGCCGACGGACTTTCAGTAGAACCTCGCTGTGCCCTACGCCGCGAAATACCCGCCGTCGACGACCTGCGACGCGCCGGTCATGAACGACGCCTTGTCGGAGCACATCCAGACCACGGCTTCGGCGATCTCCTCGGGCACGCCCATGCGGTTCATCGGCACCTTCGCCAAGGTGGCATCGAGCCGCGTCTCCACCACCTCTTTGGTCATGGGTGTGGTGATATAGCCGGGATTGACGCAGTTCACGCGGATGCCGTCCTGCGCATATTCGATCGCCGCGGTCTTCGTCAGCCCAACCACGCCGTGCTTTGCCGCCACATAGTGCCCGGATGTCGCCAGACCGATCAGCCCGGCGATCGAGGCGGTGTTGACGATAGCGCCGCCACCGCCTTGCGCCAGCATCTGCACGATCTCGTGCTTCATGCAGAGCCACACGCCGGTGAGGTTGATCGCGAGCATGGTGTCGAACGAGATCTGGCTGAGTTCGTGCAGGCGCTGGCGTCCGGGGCCAACCGATCCGCCCGCAACGCCGGCATTGTTGAAGGCGCAGTCGATCCGTCCATAGGCCGCCACGGTGCGCGCGATCATCGCGGCAACGTCGGCTTCCGCGGTGACGTCGCCGCCGATCGCAATGGCCTGACCGCCGGCCGCGTTGATCAGGGCGACGGTGCCGGCCGCGCTTTCCTCGGTGCGGTCGGCCACCGCCACCCGCGCACCCTCGCGCGCCATTGCCAGCGACGTCGCGCGCCCGATGCCCGAAGCGCCGCCCGTCACCAGCGCCACCTTGCGCTCAAGAATGCCTGCCATGTCTGTTTTCTCCCTCTACTGACGCCCGTTGAGAATGGGCTGGAATTGGCGGCGTTCGCATTTTCTGCCGATGCGCGCCCGCGGCTTCAGCTATGGCACGATTTTCGTCCGCATGCCTGCATGCCTCCCGTCGGACTCTGCATCGCTCGGTGGATCGGGCTTGTCGGCGAGATGACGAGCACCGGTAGTTGTGGTCTACCTGTCGCGGCACAGTGAGCCTTGAAGGCAAAAAAATCCGGCATCGACGCCGGCGTCTGTGATTGTTCCTTGCCAGCGGCCGGGTGGCGCTCGGGCTGGCATCAAGAAGGGTGGATCATTTGATGGCTGCAATCTATCCAGATCTCGAGGGCAAGTCTGTCCTGGTCACGGGCGGTGGGTCGGGGATAGGCGCGTCGATCGTGCGTGCCTTCGCGCGGCAGAAGGCCAAAGTCGGCTTTCTGGACATCGCCAGAGACCCTTCGACACGGTTGGTCGATGAACTCGCTTCACAGGGCTTTGCAGTCCGATATGAATATTGCGATGTGACCAACATCGATCATTTGCGCGCCGCGATCGGCCGGATCAGGGCCGGCAATGGGCCGATTCGCGTGTTGATCAACAACGCGGCGCATGATGACCGGCATTCGGTCGAGAGCGTCACGCCCGAATATTGGGACGACAGAATTGCCGTCAACCTGAAGCACCAGTTCTTTGCCGCTCAAGCCGTCCTGCCGGACATGCAGGCCGAGAAAGACGGCGCTATCGTCAATTTCGGATCGATCTCCTGGATGACCGCGCAAGGCGGGATGCCGGTGTACACCGCTTCGAAGTCGGCCGTACTTGGATTGACGCGCGGGCTCGCTCGCGATTACGGCGCCTGGAATATCCGCGTCAACGCCGTCGTTCCCGGCTGGATCATGACGGAGCGTCAGATCGAAAAATGGGTGACGCCGCAAGGCGAGGCCGACCTGATGAAGGCGCAGTGCCTGAAGCGCAAACTCTATCCGGACGACATCTCCCGGGTCGTGGTGTTCCTGGCCTCGGAAGAAGCGAGCGCGTGCACCAGCCAGCACTATGTCGTCGACGGTGGGAGAACGTGAAGGACGATTTTGAGCCAGGCGTATCTGTCTAGGCGCCAGCCAGGGCGTCGCGCACGTCGAGGCGTTCCCCGTCCGGTTTGCTGACGTACAGGTGGTTAGCCAGCACCGATTGCATGTTCTCAAACATCGAATAGAGGTCGTCACAATAGACTGACGGATTGTCGTAGCCGTTCGTTTTGGAAAAACGATGCGGAAGATAGCCGCCGCCGCAGGCGTTCATGAATTTGCATTGCTGGCATTTCGCGGCAAGTTGGATGGAAGCGTCGCGCGCGGCTTTCCAGCGCGGCTCGTTCCTGACGTCGTCGATCGCATGCTCGAAAATGTTGAATTTCGTTCGCGTGACGCCGTCGCCGGCAATCCGCAACACATCGTGCGCCTCGACGGAACCGTCGGTCATGACGGTGCAGAGTTCGATGGGTTTGTAGCCGACGCCCTCGGTCGGCGAATTGTTGCCGAGCATAGCGGTGATCATGTCGCTGATGATCCGGATGTCGGCCGTGGGTTTGGTTCGGTTGGCCTCCAGCCACAGGTCGAACAGGCCGTTGTAGAACGAACCAACGGATGCAGGGGTCTCATCCACCGTGGCATCGGGGATCATGATGTCGTAGCTGGTAATTCCGCATTCCGCGAAAAACTCGACATATTGCTTTGGCGGGTAAGCGGGATTGCAGACGGCGAGGGCGGTCATGCCGATGTCGCGCGATGCAAGCATCCGTGCGGCCCGTTCCGCCGCGGCGTGGGTGCCGGTGCCCTGAAACGTCTTGCGGTGAATGTCGTGAATGTGTTCGGGCCCATCCAGGCTGATCGCGACCGAAATGTTGCGAGCCTCGAAACAGTCCAGCCATTCATCGTCGATCAGCACGCCGTTGGTAGTCACCGCGATCGGTACGTCGCAGCCGGTTCGTGACGAGATGCCTTCGCAGGCCTCGGCAATACGGTGAAAATTTTCGACTCCCCACAGCAGGGGTTCGCCGCCGTGCAGAATGATCGGGAAATCGACGAGGGAATACCTGGCGACGTGCTCTTCGATGCGCAGCAACAATTGCTGCAGCACTTCGTCGCTCATCAGCTTCGGCTTGTCATAAACCGCCGCGTCGCGAAACCAGTAGCAATAGGAGCAGTCGATGTTGCATCGTGATGCAACCTTCACAAGCAGCTGCGAGATCGGCTGCTCCTTGAAGCCCAAAGCATCTGGCAAAGGGTGAGTATCGTCAGCCGACATGCCGATACCGGGTGGCACGAGGAAACTACGAAGCAAGGCTAGTTAGCGGATATAAGAAGCCTAGTACCGGATAAATCCGCCCCTGCGGAACCCGCCACCGCCGTAGTATCCTCCGCCTTTACGAAAACCGCCGTACCCTCCGCGGCCGCGAGCAAAACCGCGTCTGAAGTAAACCTCGGTCGGTGCTACCTCATTTTGCCCACGCAGATCACTCAGTAGCGCCTCGATGCCCTGATGATCGCTCTGGATCGTTGCGCCGGGCCCATGCAGTTGCAGGACGGTCGATAGAACCTTCAGCGTGGTAATCGGCATGCTGTGCTCCGTTTTCTTGCGACGCAATAGAAGGGTCGAACGAAGGCCGGTGTATCAAGCAGCTGAGCAACGGGAGATTATACCAACTCCATTGTCGCGGCAATGTGGCGAACTTTCGGTTGAGAGAAAGATTGGAAAACACCATCCTTCAGTTGAGCAATGAGCCGCGCAGCATCCGTGCTGTTATCCCGTTGCTTTCTCTACCTTCTTCTCAAGTCCGGAAAGATTGCTGCAATGCGCAGATTTCCTGGTCCGGGGTCGCAAACTTTGGTTTGGAGCCAACGTCCGGCATGCGTCTTGGGGGATGAATGTTCGGGCGCAGCGCGTCGCGAATGCGCATTCAGTTGTCGTCACCCGCCTTGCGCGCAATTGCGCACTGGAGCGGGTGATCCAGTATCCCAGAGAAAGCAGCGATAGAACCGACAGGCCGCGGCGTACTGGGTCCCCCGCTTTCGCGGGGGATGACGAACAACTGTGGAGTGGTTAGTCGCCGTTACTTACCGCGGCGCGCGCTTGGCCAGAATCCGCTGCAGGGTGCGGCGGTGCATGTTCAGGCGCCGCGCGGTTTCCGAGACGTTGCGGTTGCACATTTCATAGATCCGCTGGATGTGCTCCCAGCGCACGCGATCCGCCGACATCGGGTTCGCCGGCAGTTCGGATTTCTCGGTGCCGCTGGCGAGCAACGCTGCGACCACGTCATCGGCGTCGGCGGGCTTCGAGAGATAGTCGACCGCGCCCATCTTCACCGCCGTGACGGCGGTGGCGATGTTGCCGTAACCGGTCAGCACGATCGCGCGCGCCTCGGGGCGCTTGCGCTTCAGCGCCGATACCACGTCGAGCCCGTTACCGTCGCCGAGCCGCAGATCCACCACGGCGAAAGCCGGCGCGGAACGGCCGATCTGGGCGAGACCGTCGGACACGGTATCGCACGACGTCACGGCGAAGCCGCGGCTTTCCATCGCGCGCGACAGCCGCTCCAGAAACGGCTTGTCGTCCTCGACGATCAGAAGCGAGCGGTCGGTCAGGTCGTTCAGTTCGGTGATGGCGTTCAAGGTCGGGTATCCCCCGGTTGCAGTTCAACAAGATATGGCGTTACCAGACGGCGCTGCCAAGGCCTTCAATAGTCGATTAGGTTGTCATTCCCGGTCGCTGGAACCATTCCAGGAGTCGGTTTCCGGCGCCGTGTCGTCCGCCTCGAACCGTTCGCGCGGCCAGACGATTTGTACCACAGCGCCGTGATCGGGAAAGGTCCGGTTGGTAAACGAGACCTTGGCGCCGGTGCGCTCCAGCAGGGTACGGGCGATGAAGATGCCGAGCCCAAGGCCGGCCCGCACGCCTTGGTCCTCATCGGTGCTGCGCCGCCGCGATAAATAGGGCTCGCCGATGCGTTTCAGCATGTCGGGGGCGATGCCCGGGCCGTCGTCGGAAATGATCATCTCGACCGTGTCGGCGTTCCACCAGGCGTTAACCTCGACCGTGGTCCGGGCGAAATCGACGGCATTTTCCAGAATGTTGCCAACGCCATAGAGGACGGCGGGGTTACGGGCGCCGACCGGCTCACGCGTCGCTGCGACCGCTAGCCGCACCTTGATGGCGACGCCGAAATCGCGGTGCGGTGCAACCGTTTCCTCGATCAGCGTCGACAACGGCATGCGATCGAACGGCGCGCCGGAGGAGGAGAGCTGGGTGATCTTGGCCAGAATTTCGCGGCAGCGCTGCGCCTGCTCGCGCAGGGTCTTGAGGTCGCCGGCGAGCTGTTCGTTGCCATCAACCGTCTTTTCGAGTTCGCGCGAAATCAGGAAGATCGTCGACAGCGGCGTGCCGAGTTCGTGGGCGGCAGCGGCGGCAAGGCCGTCGATCTGGGTAAGGTGTTGCTCGCGGGTCAGCACCAGTTCGGTGGCCGCCAGTGCGTCGGACAGTTTCCGGGACTCCTCGGTGACCTGGAACGCATAGAGCGAGGTGACGCCGATCGCGACCAGGATCGAGAGCCAGACGCCGAACAGGTAGATTGGGGGCAGCACCAGCGGGTCGTCGCTGTCCCAGGGCAGCGGCAGATGGAAAAACACCAATGCGGAGGCGCAGGCGACCGCGAGCACACCAAGTGCAATCGTCAGCCGGATCGGCAGTGCCGTCGCCGAGATCAGGACGGGGGCCAGGAACAGGAACGAGAACGGATTTTGCAGCCCGCCGGTGAGGAACAGCAGCGCCGCAAGTTCGACGATGTTGAGCGCAAGCAAGGCGGCCGCGTAGACCGGTTCCAGCCGCTGCATCGGATTGAACGCGATCTGCAGTGCGAGATTGACCAGCGCCGAGAGGCCGACAATGGCGACGCAAGGAATAATGGCAACGTCGAATTCCAGCCCATGCGCCACGATGAAGATCGCGGTGAGCTGGCCGAGCGCCGCCAGCCAGCGCAGCCGCAATATTGTATCGAGACGGACATGGCGGAGCGGATGGCGAAAGTCGGAGCCGGAAATTTCAGTCATTCCGCAACTTTAGCCGCGTGGCGCCGCGATCACAAATTCGCGTGCTATTGGACCAATTTCTCCGTCATGCCCGGGCTTGTCCCGGGCATCCACGACTTTCTTTCTTATCGCCAAGACGTGGATGGCCGGGACAAGCCCGGCCATGACGACCTTCTTGCGCTCGTGGTCGCAATAGCCCAATGAACAGGCCCAAATGGTCAATAACGACGCCGCGCCAATGCCGCCTCCCGCAGCCGATCCGGCAGGATCCGCGATCGAGGTCGCGCATCTGATCAAGCTCTACAAGACCACCCGCGCGGTAGACGACGTCTCATTTCGCATCGCGCGCGGCAGCATCACCGGCCTGCTCGGCGGCAACGGCGCCGGCAAGACCACGACGATTGCGATGATCATGGGGCTGGTGCTGCCGACGTCGGGCCGTATCCAGGTGCTGGGACATCCGATGCCCGAGCAAAGCGCCGAAGTGCTGGGCCGGATGAATTTCGAAAGCCCCTATGTCGACATGCCGATGCGGCTCACGGTGCGGCAGAATCTCACCATCTTCGGCCGGCTCTATGCGGTGGAGAATCTGCGCGAGCGCATTGCGCAGCTTGCCGCCGATCTTGACCTCGAGGAATTCCTCGACCGCGCCAGCGGAAAACTCTCCGCTGGGCAGAAGACCCGCGTTGCGCTGGCGAAAGCTCTGATCAATCAGCCTGAACTGTTGCTGCTCGACGAGCCGACGGCCTCGCTCGACCCGGATACGGCCGATTGGGTGCGGCAGCATCTGCAGGATTACCGCAAGACACATGACGCGACGATATTGCTAGCGTCGCACAACATGCTGGAAGTGGAGCGGCTGTGCGATCGCGTCATCATCATGAAACGCGGCCGGATCGAGGATGACGACAGTCCCGACCAGATCATGGCCCGCTACAACCGCGCGACGCTGGAAGAAGTCTTCCTCGATGTCGCGCGCGGGCGGGTGAGGGAAGGCACGCCATGAGCGGGGTTGCCGTTCATCACGGGATTTCGATGCACCGCATCAACGCGATGGTGCTGCGTTATTGGTACTTGCTGATGTCGTCCTGGCCGCGGCTTCTGGAGCTGATCTACTGGCCGGCGCTGCAGATCATCACTTGGGGCTTCCTGCAGAACTACATTTCGCAGACGTCGACTTTCTTCGCGCAAGCCGGCGGCTCGCTGATCGGCGCGGTCATCCTGTGGGACATCCTGTTTCGCGGCCAGCTCGGCTTTTCGATCTCGTTCCTCGAGGAGATGTGGGCGCGCAACCTCGGCAATCTGATGATGAGCCCGCTGAAGCCGATCGAGTTCCTGATCTCGCTGATGGTGATGAGCCTGATCCGGCTTGCGATCGGCGTGATCCCGATGACGCTGCTGGCGCTGTTCTGGTTCGACTTCAATTTTTTCGCCATCGGCCTGCCGCTGATCGCGTTCTTCTGCAATTTGATCTTCACCAGCTGGTCGGTCGGGATCTTCGTGTCGGGTCTGGTGCTGCGCAATGGCCTCGGCGCCGAGAGCATCGTCTGGACCCTGATGTTCGGCCTGATGCCGCTCGCCTGCATCTATTACCCGGTGTCGGTGCTACCGGTCTGGCTGCAATATCTCGCCTGGACGCTGCCGCCGACTTACGTGTTCGAGGGCATGCGGGCGCTGTTGATCGACCACGTGTTCCGGACCGACCTGATGGTGTGGTCGCTCGCGATCAACGCGGTGCTGTTTATCGCGTCATTTGCGATCTTCCTTGCCCTTTTGCGCAGCGCCAAACACCACGGTTCTTTGCTCGGTGGTGGCGAATAAGTCACAAATTCCCGTGTATTTCTGAGGTTTTTGGCCATTTCGCTACGTATATATACGGAGGTGTGCATTGACGCATTATTGCGCAGTCGGCACTATGCTGCGGCGCAAAACAGGGGATCAGAATTCAATGCCGATTGGTGAGTTTGGTGGTGCACCGCCGCTAGTGGCCGAAGGCAGTCCGGCGCTTACGACGCCGATGTACTGGATGTACGAGATGGGCCACGCGTCGCTCAATCCGGCACGCGCCGTGACTGATGCCACGAAGATCCTGTTTCAGAACCCGCTCAATCCGTGGTCGCACACCGAATTCGGCAAATCGATCGCCGCGGCCTGCGAATTGTTCGAGCGCACCACGCGCCGCTACGGCAAGCCCGACTGGAATTTGCCGACGACCGAAGTGAACGGCGTCCGCACGCCGGTCGAGGTTCGCTCGATCTGGGAAAAGCCGTTCTGCCGTTTGCTGCACTTCGATCGCAAGCACACAAGGCCGCTGCGCAGCCCGCAGCCGCGGGTACTGATCGTGGCGCCGATGTCCGGTCACTACGCGACACTGCTGCGCGGCACCGTCGAAGCCTTCCTGCCGACGCATGAAGTCTACATCACCGACTGGTCCGACGCCCGGATGGTGCCGCTGGCGGAAGGCCGCTTCGATCTCGACGACTATGTCGACTACGTGATCGAGATGCTGCACGTACTTGGCGGCAACGTGCATGTCATCGCGGTGTGCCAGCCGTCGGTGCCGGTGTTGGCAGCGGTTTCCGTGATGGAAGGCGCCGACGATCCCTTCGTGCCGCTGTCGATGACTCTGATGGGCGGCCCGATCGACACCCGCCGTAATCCGACCTCCGTGAACAATCTCGCCGCCGAGCGCGGCATCGAATGGTTCCGCAACCACGTCATTACCAAGGTGCCGTTCCCGCACCCCGGCGTGATGCGCGACGTCTATCCAGGCTTCCTGCAGCTCTCGGGCTTCATCACCATGAACCTCGATCGCCACACCGACGCCCACAAGGCGCTGTTCAGCAATCTGGTGAAGGGCGACGGCGATCTGGTCGACAAGCACCGCGAATTCTATGACGAATATCTCGCTGTGATGGATTTGACCGCAGAATATTACCTGCAGACCGTCGACGTCGTGTTCGTCAAGCATGCGCTGCCCAAGGGCGAGATGATCCATCGCGGCAAGCTGGTTGATCCGTCGAAGATCCGCCGCGTCGCGTTGATGACTGTCGAAGGCGAGAACGACGACATCTCGGGCCTTGGACAAACCGAAGCGACGCACTCACTATGCACGTCGATTCCCGATCATCGCCGCGTGCATTACGTGCAAAAGGGCGTCGGGCACTACGGTGTGTTCAACGGTTCGCGGTTCCGCTCTGAGATCGTGCCGCGCATTTCCGATTTCATGCTGTCTTCGGCCAACACCAAGCCGAAATTGGTCGCTGCATCAGACAAATTGGTTGGGGCTGCTGAATAGCGTCGATCTCAACGTCGATTTGGCGGCTCAACTAAGTCGCTGAATCGATTAAAAGAATTTGGATTCGCATCTCGCAGAAAGAGTGAATCTGGTTTCATTATTTGAACGAAGAGTGAGGCTGGATTCAGCCAAAAATTTTCGGTTCCAGCCCCTGCCGGTAGGGGCGGAATAGAGTCCAGCCCCTGTATATTGGGCAAATGATTTGTTTTTGCGCCGAACGGTTTCAGTGGCGGCTTGAGTGGCAGCGGTTATGGCAGAATCCGGGCGAACTCTTGCCCTCCGGACTGTCAGACATGGCTACTCGCGCCCTCCTCTATCGGCGGCCCGCCGAACCTTCGACTCTCGTGGTCACCCACGGCTCGCAATTTTTCTCGATTAAGCTCCGGCGGCACCGCCGCGCGCGCCGCTACACCTTGCGCATCCATCCGACAGACCGCGCAGCGATCCTCACGATGCCGCCGCGCGGTACGATCCCGGAAGCACGCGAGTTCGCGAAGATGCATGGCGGCTGGATCGCCGCGCGTCTCGGCCGCCTACCGAAGGCGGCACCGTTTCAAGCTGGCACAGTGGTACCGCTCCGCGGTGTTCCGCACCGCATCGTGCATCGCGCCGGCGAGCGCGGCACGGTGTGGACCGAAACCCGCGACAGCGGCGAGAAAGTTCTCTGCGTCGCCGGCGGTGCCGATCACATGGACCGCCGCGTCCATGATTACCTCAAGCGTGAAGCGCGCAAGGATCTGCACAAGGCATCGTTGGCCTATGCGGAAGAACTCGGCGTCAAGGTCAAGCGGGTGTCGATCCGCGATCAATCGAGCCGCTGGGGCTCCTGCACTTCGGCCGGATCATTGTCGTTCTCCTGGCGGCTGATCCTCGCGCCGCCCTTTGTGCTGGACTATCTCGCCGCGCATGAGGTTGCGCATCTGGTCGAGATGAACCACTCGGCGCGATTCTGGCGTGTCGTCGCGAAAGTCTGCGGCCATGTCGAGCGCGCCAAGTCCTGGCTCGACACCCACGGCAACGATCTGCACCGTTACGGGGTCGAGGACTGAGGTAGTCGCGGGCAATCGTAGCCCGGATGAAGCGCAGCGAAATCCGGGATGGTCGTGCAACCGATGGCCTCATCCCGGATTGCGTGGAGCCTGTCATCGGACCGCTTCGCGCGACCCGTTGGCTCTATCCGGGCTGCAAAGCTACGCGATTCAGGACTGAGCAAAAACAAGCACTTGCTTACTGTGCATGGGGTTGTTTTCGCAGTTTTTGTTTTTGAACCGCTGCGCCGCGTCTAGCGGTTGCCACATATCCTTCCGTCGTCCCTGCGAACGCAGGGACCCATACGCCGCGGCCTCTCGTTAGAGCGCTTTGGCAGCGACCTTCTTCGAGCAGCAGATGACCGGGATTATGGGTCCCTGCGTTCGCAGGGACGACGAAGGAGTTGGTGCTCTACCGCGCTGGTCACCTGCCGCCGAACACCCGGTCTATCAACCAGCCGTCCAGGCCCGACGCAGCTTCCGGGCGTGCCGATGGATTCGGCGGCGGCGCCGACGTGCGCGTCGGTGGCTGGCGATAGCCACCGCCTGAGGGGATCGGTGCAAGCGGCACCGGCGCTTGTGCGGACGGCTGATACGACGGCTGTGGCGGCGCGCTGCTCTGCGAGGCGGGGAACAGATTTGACAGCAGGCCACCGCCGCCGACTTGTGATTTCGGCAGGTTGGCTACCGGCACGCCCTGATGGGCTGATCGCATGAAGCGGGTCCAGACCTCGACCGGCAAGCCGCCGCCGGTCGCTTTCTTGGTCGGCGAGTTGTCGTCATTGCCGAGCCAGACGCCGGTGACGAGGTTTGCGGTGTAGCCGATGAACCAGGCGTCGCGGAAATCCTGACTGGTGCCGGTCTTGCCGGCGGCCATCCAGCCCGGAAGCTCCGCCTTGCGCGCGGTGCCCGACAGCAGCGTCTCCTGCATCATGGTGTTCATCATCGCGACGTGCCGCGGCTCGATCACCTGGCTCAGCTGATCCGGCTGCCGCGCATACAGCACCTTGCCTTCATTGGTGCGGATCTTGGTCACGACGTGCGGGGAAACCCCAAGCCCGCCGTTGGCAAATGGCACAAAGGCGCCGACCAGCTCGATGACCGAGACTTCCGAGGTGCCGAGCGCGATCGAGGCGTTGGCATCGAGTTTGGAAGAAATGCCGAGCCGATGCGCGGTCCGCACCACGCTCTTAGGCCCGACTTCGATGCCGAGCCGCACCGCCACCGTGTTGAGCGACATCGACAGCGCCTGGGTCAGCGTCACCGATCCGAAATATTCATGGGTGTAGTTCTCAGGCCGCCAGCCTTTGATGTCGATCGGCGAATCCTGCCGGATCGTTTCAGGCGTCAATCCCGCTTCGAGCGCGGTGAGATAGACGAACGGCTTGAAGGCCGATCCGGGTTGGCGCTTGGCCGTAACCGCGCGGTTATACTGGCTCTCGGCATAGTTCCGACCGCCGACCATGGCGCGCACCGCGCCGTCAGGCGTCATCGCCACCAGCGCACCCTGGGTGACGTTGAACTTCACGCTTTTCGCGGCGAGTTCGTCGATGATGGAGGCTTCCGCAACGCTCTGCAGTTTGGGATCGATCGTGGTCTCGACCACGATGCTCTGTTCGATCTGGCCGATCAGATCGTCGAGCACTTCGCCGATCCAGTCGGCGACGTAATTGACGGTACCGGCGCCGACCGGTTTCACATTGTAGGAGGGATGGCCGATCGAGGCCTGCGCCTGTGCATCGGTGATGAATTTGGCATCAGCCATCGCCGCGAGCACGATCTGGGCGCGCGCTTCCGCGCCTTCCGGATTGCGGTTCGGCGCCAGCCTCGACGGCGACTTGACGAGGCCCGCCAGCATCGCCGCTTCCGCGATCGTGACGTTCTTGGCGGACTTGCCGAAATAGCGTTGCGCCGCGGCCTCGACGCCATAGGCGCCGGAGCCGAAATAGACGCGGTTCAGATAGAGCTCGAGGATTTCCGATTTGGAATGCTTGCGTTCCAGCCAGATCGCGAGTTCCACTTCCTGCAGCTTGCGCGTGATGGTGCGTTCCTGGGTCAGGAACAGGTTCTTGGCGAGCTGCTGGGTCAGTGTCGAGCCGCCCTGCGAGACGCCGCGATGCATGAGGTTGGTGACCGCCGCCCGCGCGATGCCGATCGGGTCGACGCCGTAATGCGAATAGAAGCGGCGGTCCTCGATGGCGATGAAGGCCTTCGGCAGATAGGGCGGCAGATCCTTCAGCGAGACATTGGCGCCGGCCATTTCGCCGCGCGAGGCCAGCACGCTGCCGTCGAGACCAACGATCTGGATGGTCGGCGGACGTTTCGGGATCGCAAGCGACTGGATCGCCGGCAGGTGCGCGCCGACCCAGATCACGACGCCGACGACGGCGATCGCGGCCCACAGGCCGAGCACGGCGCCCCAATAGAACAGCCGTCCGATGCGGAATCCGCCCCGCGATGTCGACCGGCGCTTGGCGCCGCTACGTCCCGCGCGCGGCTTGCGCTCGGGCGGCGGCTCGTCGTTATCCTTTTCAGGTTTGCGCTTGGTGGACGATTTCTTCGGTTTGTCGTCACCGGCGGAGGGGACGCGGTCCTGCGGCGACAGCCGCAACTCACTCAGCGCGGCGGCGATCCCGAATTGCGGTTCCTTGCGGCCGCCGCTCTTTTTCCGTCCCCACGCCATACGCAAACGCTGCTCACATCCCGCCCGCTGCAAGCTAACGTCCGCAGTTTAAGGGTCGGTTACGGAGAGGTTAACGCGGGATTAGGAGGTGCGGCGGCGCGTGGTAAAAGGCGGGCACGTACGCACAAAGGAACAATCATGGGCCACATCGATCCGACCAAGGAAGTGTTCGCGCAATTTCGGGCCAACGACCGGCCAGGGCCGATCCACATGCTCAATCTGGTCCGTCTGCGGGAACAAGCTGCCTATCCCGACGGCCGCAAGGCGTCAGGCGCGGAAGCCTATGCGGCGTATGGACGGGAAAGCGGGCCGGTGTTCGAACGGCTCGGCGGCCGCATCGTCTGGCAGGGACGGTTCGAGCTGATGCTGATCGGGCCGGCGGAAGAGCGCTGGGATCATTGCTTCATCGCCGAATACCCAAGCGTCGCCGCCTTCGCCGAGATGATCCGCGACCCTGTGTATCGCGAGGCGGTGAAGCACCGCCAGGCGGCGGTCGAGGATTCGCGGCTGATCCGGCACGCGGCGCTGCCGGTCGGCAAGATGTTTGGGGAAATTCCGGCGTAGCGGATGCGTAGGGTGGGCAAAGCGAAGCGTGCCCACCATTCAAGGTGACGGTCCAGCAGATGGTGGGCACGGCGCGAAGTTCGCGCCTTTGCCCACCCTACAAAAACAAATCGGCGGCCCCGAGAGGCCGCCGATCGTTCGTATCGATGGAAGTTGAGGCTAGCCCGCCGGGCCGGCGTCCTCGAGGATCGGGCCGAACAGTTCCCAACGCTCGCCGTTGAACTTCATCATCTGCAGCTGCTTGTTGACGCGGTAATCGTCCGGTGTCGTGTTGGCGACGATGCCCGGCAGGTTCAGATCGAGCTCGACGTTCTTCAGGCTGGTCGCAACCTTCATGACGTTCTCGCGGGTGAGGTTGTCACCGCACTTTTCGAGCACGTAGATCATCAGCTGCGAAGTCGAGTAGCCGTAGGAGTTGAAGCTCGAATCCTTGTCGCCCTCCGGATAATACTTCGCCATGAATTCGAAATACTTCTTCATGCCGGCGTCGTCCTTCCAGGTCGGATCGAGCGGATCCTTGCCGTAATTGACGCTGATGACGCCCTTGGAGGCCTCGAGCCCCGCCGGCTTCATGACGGCGCCGACCGAGGTGGCGTTGATGTCGAGGATGTGGACCGGCTTCCACCCAAGCTCGTGAATCTTCTTGATGGCCTGCGCCGCCTGCTTGGGCGTCGTCGCCGAGTAGAACAGGTCCGCGCCGGCGTCCTTGATCTTGAGGATCTGCGAATCGATGGTCGGGTCGGCGACTTCGTAGGAAGCTTCCGCCACGATCATCTTCGATGCCTTGTCGCCGAGGCCGGCCTTGAGGCCGTTCAGGTAGTCTTTGCCGAGATCATCGTTCTGATAGAGGATTCCGATCTTGGCGTTCGGATGTTCCTTGATGATGTACTGGCCGTAGATGCGGCCCTCGACGAAGTAATTCGGGTTGAAGCCCATCGTCCAGGGGAAGTTCTTCGGGTCGGTGAACTTCGAGGCGCCGGTGGCGGAAAACAGCTGCGGCACCTTCTTCGAATTGAGGTATTTCTGGACCGCGGCGTTCGACGGCGTGCCGAGCAATTGGAACATGAGCAGCACTTCGTCGCTCTCGACCAGCTTGCGCACCTGCTCGACCGCTTTCGGCGGAGAGTAGGCGTCGTCATACTGGATCAGGTTGATCTTGCGGCCGTTCACGCCGCCCTTGTCGTTGATCATCTTCATGTAGGCGGCTTGCGTCTTGCCGATGGTGGCATAGGCGGAAGCAGGTCCCGAAAAGGGATTGGTCTGGCCGATCTTGATTTCGGTGTCGGTCGCGCCGGTGTCGTATTTCTTTTGCGCGTAGGCCGATGAAGCCGACAGCGCGATCGCGAGCGCCGTGCCGGTGATCAAATGGAGAATACCATTCTTCATATTATTCGTTTCCTGATGGGTTGATTGAGCCGATGATCTTGTCTTGGGACTTATATGACCCGAGGGACGCCATCGCTGGTTGCAATAGTGGCGGAACGGATGCTGCAATGCAAGGCGAGCTTGCGAAAGGGCTGATGATCTTAATTCCATCCGAACGAGATTAAACGGCAGGCAGCCAAAGCGGCCTGCACAAAAAGAATCCAACTCGTCTAACCCGCGTTCCGGAATGGCACGCTGCCGGGCATTGGAACCCGCAATGGATACCGGAGGCGAATAGATAGGCAGCGCAGGTTACGCTTTAGGCCAGCCAAAGCAGGATCAATGCGAGGGCTGCGGGCGCCGCTTGCACATACAAGATCCGGCGGTTGACGGTCGCGGCGCCATAGGCGCCGGCCACGATCACACAGAGCAGGAAGAATGCCTTGATCTGGAACGCGAAGCCCGGGTTTGGATGGATCAGGCCCCAGACGAGGCCGGCGGCGAGGAAGCCGTTATAGAGCCCCTGATTGGCGGCCAGCACTGCCGATTCCGTTGCCTTCTCGATCGTGTTGCGGAAGGTCTTCAGCCCCAGCGGCTTGGTCCAGAGAAACATCTCCAGCACCAGAAAATAGACATGCAGCGCGGCGACAACCGCGACCAGACAATTGGCGATCATGTTCATGTGGCGGCCCCCAACCGACAGCGGAATTCGGGTGGACGCTAGCACGCTCAGCGTGAAAAGTGCGGCGGCGTGCCGATATTTCGCAGAAAATGATCAGGTCCGAAAACCGCGAGACAGGCGGGGCGCGATATCAGATGCTTCGATCGAGCGACAGCGCGAGGAATCAACGGGAATGCGTACCGACAGAACATACGGCACCGTCAGCGTCATCAGGCGCAAGGAAATGAGCGGCCTGGAATTTGTCCAGGGGCTCGCGGATGGCACGCTGCCCCTCAACACGATCGCGCGCACACTGGGCTACGATGTCACCGAAGCCGCGAGCGGGCGCGTGGTCATCACCGCCGAACCGAGTGACGACCACCTCAACCCAGCCGGCACCGTGCATGGCGGCTTCTCGGCCACGCTGCTCGACAGCTGCATGGGGCTGGCCGTTCAGTCGACCCTGGAGAAAGGTCTGGGATCGACGACGCTGGAGTTCAAGATTTCGCTGGTGCGACCGATTACGCCCGAGACCGGCACGATCAGGGCCGAGGGCATTGTGCTCAGCAGCGGCCGGCGGGTCGGCACCGCGGAAGGACGCATCACGGATAGCAAGGGACGTTTGCTCGCCCAGGGCACCACGACTTGCCTGATTTTCGAGAACTGAGCGGGTATCCGCGCGCAAAGCGCGGGACATGCCCTGCACGATGGTGGATGATTTCCTGATGGATATGGACCGTACCGCTTGCTACCGCGCGATTTCGACCCGGGATATCAGGTTCGATGGGCGGCTTTTTGTCGGCGTCAAAACCACCGGCATCTATTGCCGGCCGATCTGTCCGGCGCGCACCCCGAAATTCGAGAACGTGTCGTTCTATGCTTCGGCGGCCGCGGCCCAGGAGGCCGGCTTCCGTCCGTGCCTGCGCTGCCGGCCGGAAGTGTCGCCTGACCTCGCGTTCTGGCGCGGCAGCTCCAACACGGTTTCGCGTGCGCTGGCATTGATCGAATCCGGCGGGCTCGATGGCGATGATGTCGAGGGCCTCGCGAGCCGGCTCGGCGTCGGCGGGCGTCAGTTGCGGCGGCTGTTCCGTCAGCATGTCGGCGCTTCGCCGATCGCGGTGGCCCAGACCCGACGGGTGTTGCTTGCCAAGCAGTTGATCCACGAAACATCGCTGCCGATGGCCGAGGTCGCCCTGGCGTCCGGCTTCAACAGCGTGCGCCGCTTCAACGAAACTTTTCTGGACCTGTTCGGGCGTCCGCCGGCCGCGTTGCGGCGTTCTCGCGACAAGACCAGGCGTGAAGCCGGCGCGCTGTCGGTGCGTCTTCCGTACCGGCCGCCCTATGATTGGGACGCGATGCTGTCGTTCCTCGCCGCCCGCGCCATACCCGGTGTCGAGATCGTTGCCGGCGATAGCTATCGACGCACGATTGCGATCGGCGGCAAGTGCGGCGTGATCAGTGTCGTGCCCGCGCCGAAGAACCGGATCGACGTCCGCGTTCGCTTTCCCGACATGGCGGCCTTGCCGCAGATCATCGCGCGGGTTCGCCGGGTGTTCGATCTCGCCGCCGATCCCGATACGATCGGCGCGCATCTCGCGCTCGATCCCGCGCTGGCACCGCTGGTCGCGGCGCGGCCGGGATTGCGCGTCCCCGGGGCCTGGGACGGTTTCGAGCTCGCGGTGCGCGCGATCTTCGGCCAGCAGATCACGGTTCCTGCCGCGACCAAACTGCTCGGCAAACTGGTGGAGGCCTTTGGCGATCCGCTGCCGCCCGCGATGACGGAGAGCGAGGGGCTCAGCCATCTGTTTCCCCTTGCGGCACGAATTGCGAGCTCCGATCTGACAACGCTCGGGATGCCAGGTGCGCGGGCGATAGCGGTGACCTCGCTGGCGCAGGCAATTGCCGCCGATCCCGCGATCTTCAGCCGCGGTGCCAGCCTTGAGGATGCGATCGTGAAATTGAGGGCGCTGCCGGGAATCGGCGAATGGACCGCGCAGTACATCGCCATGCGCGAGCTGCGCGAACCCGATGCGTTCCCCGCCGCCGACATTGGATTGCTCCGCGCGATGACCGACGGTGAAGGGCGTCGCCCGTCGCCTGCGGAATTGCTTGTTCGCAGCGAGCGCTGGCGGCCGTGGCGCGCCTATGCGGCGTTGCATCTGTGGGCCGCGGGCGTACCGCATCCCGCCTTGTCCGGAAAAATCGATGAACGCGAAGCCGCCTGAAATCTTCAATCTCGACCGGCTGCAAACGCCGATCGGAACCGCGTTGCTAGTGACCGATTCCGGCGGCGTGCTGCGCGCGCTGGACTGGGAAGAGCACGAGCCGCGCATGAAGGAGCTGCTGCGGTTGCAATATGGCCCGGTCGATCTGAAAGAGGCGCGGTCACCGAAAGAGTTGAGGGCGGCGCTGACAGGGTATTTCAAAGGCGATCTCGATCTCCTCAATGCAATCAAGTGGCGCGTTGCAGGCACGCCGTTCCAGCAAAAGGTCTGGACTGCATTGCCAAACATTCCTGCGGGCACGACGATGAGCTACGGCGCGCTGGCAGCTCAACTGAACGCGCCAAAAGCCATGCGTGCGGTCGGTCATGCCAACGGCTCCAACCCGATCAGTGTCGTTGTGCCCTGTCATCGCCTGATCGGCGCCAACGGAGCGCTGGTCAAGTATGGCGGCGGCCTGGAGCGGAAGCGGTGGTTGCTGGAGCATGAGGGCGTGAGGCTGAAGGTGTGAAAACGTAGGGTGGGCAAAGGCGCTCTTGCGCCGTGCCCACCATCTTGTTTCCTGGCTTGAATGGTGGGCACGCTTCGCTTTGCCCACCCTACGATCTGTCTCCGTCATTGCGAGGAGCCAACGGGTCGCGCGAATGCGCGCCCGATGACAGGCTCCGCGACGAAGCAATCCATTCTTTCTTTCCGCGGTGAGATGGATTGCTTCGCTGCGCTCGCAATGACGATGCATATGTCAGGTCCGCAAACCGCCAGACAGACTTGTGCGACACCCCTAGCGTCTCCCCACATTCAAACCTCGGAGACGATCGATGACGGACGCAGAAATTCAGGAATTCGTGACGCGATTTGCCGCCGCCTGGGCGGCGCGGGACGGAAAGGCCTTTCTCGATCTCTGGCACCCCGAAGGCTCGCTGCATACGCCGCTGGTGGGCCGGCGCGTGGCAGGCAACGAACTCGACCGGCTGATGGAAGTGCAGACGGCGGCGGCGCCGGATTTCGTCTGGCAATTGCTGGACTGGACCTCGCGCGGCGACGTCGTGATCATCGAATGGCAGACCACGCGGAACGTCAACGGCGTCAGGTTCGAATGGCGCGGCGTCGACAAGTTCCGCATCAAGAATGGCAAGATCATCGAGGAGCGGGTCTATACCGACACCGCGCCGCTGCGCGCGTTCCGCAAGGGCGAGAAGCTGGAGCCGATCACCCAGTTCTGACAGCCGCGTAGGGTGGGCAAAGGCGCTCTTGCGCCGTGCCCACCATCTATCGTTGAAGCGTGCATAAGATGGTGGGCACGCTTCGCTTTGCCCACCCTACGATCTTCGAGAGCCTCACGCCGCCGGCTGGGCGGCGTTGTCCTCGCTCGCGAGCAGGTGCAGCAGCGCGCTCTTGATTGCGGCCTGGCGCGTCGGCGCGGTGATCTGCGCACCGAGCAGGTCGGTGACGTAGAACACGTCGCGGGCGCGCTCGCCGAAGGTCGCGACATGGGCGGAGGCGATGTTGAGGTTGAGCTTCGAGATCGCCGTCGTCAGCTGGTACAGCAGGCCCGGGCGGTCGAGGCCGGAGACCTCGATCACGGTGTAGCGGTCCGACCATTGGTTGTTGATGGTCACCTCAGGCTCGACCACGAAGGGCCGCACCTTGCCACGTGCGGCCGCCTTGCGCGCCACCACTTCGGGCAGGCGCAATTTGCCCTCCAGCACCTGCTCGATCATCTCGCCGATTCGCGTGGCACGGCGCCCCTCGTCTTCGTCGCGGTCGTATTCCCTCGATATCGCGATGGTGTCGAGCGCGCGGCCGTCGGTGGTGGTGTAGATCTGCGCGTCGACGATGTTGGCGCCCGCCGACGCGCAGGCACCGGCGATGATCGACAGCAGCCAGGGATGGTCGGTCGCGAGTATCGTCAGTTCGGTGACGCCGCGCGCTTCGTCGAAGCCGACATTGATCGCAAGCTTGTGGCCGGCCTGTTCGCTGGCGCGCAGGAAACGCGCGTGGCGGATCTTGCGCGGCAGTTCGACCTTGAGCCAGTAGGCCGGATAATGCCGTGCGATGTAGGCGTTGAGCTCCTGCTCCGGCCATTCGGTGAAGGCGGCGCGGAATTCGGATTGCGCCACCGCGATGCGCTGGGCGCGGTTCACTTCGGAGAAGCCGCCGGTTAGCACCGGCTCGGTTTCGTAATACAGCGTGCGCAGCAATTGCGCCTTCCAGCCGTTCCACACGCCGGGGCCGACGCCGCGGATGTCCGCGGTGGTGAGAATCGTCAGCAGCTTCATCTGCTCGACCGACTGCACCACGGCGGCGAAATTCTCGATCGTCTTGCGGTCCGACAGGTCGCGCGACTGCGCCACCGTCGACATGGTCAGATGCTCTTCAATCAGCCACGCCACCAGTTCGGTGTCGGCGGTGTTGAAGCCGAGCCGCGGGCACAGCCGCCGCGCCACCTTGGCGCCGGCGATCGAATGGTCCTCGGGCCGGCCCTTGGCGATGTCGTGCAGCAGCGTGGTGATGTAGATCACCGCGCGGTGCTCGGGCTGGATCTTGCGGAACAGATCGCTGGCGACCGTGAACTCGTCGTTGCCGCCGCGCTCGATGTCCTGCAGGAAACCGACGCAGCGGATTAGATGCTCGTCCACCGTGTAATGGTGGTACATGTTGAACTGCATCATCGACACGATCTTGCCGAAGGCGCGGATGAAGTGGCCGAGCACGCCGGTCTCGTTCATGCGCCGCAGCACGGTCTCGGCGTTATCGGACGTCAGGATCTCCATGAACAGAAGGTTGGCTTCCGGATTTTCCCTTAAGCCGGTGTTGATCAGCTTCAGCGAGCGCGTCACCGTGCGCATCGCGTCGGGATGGAAGGCGAGATTGTTCTTCTGTGCGAGGCGGAAGATCCGGATCAGATTGACCGGATCGTGCTTGAAGACGTCGGGCGCGGCAAGATTGATGCGGTTGTTGTCGATGATGAAGTCGTCAGAGTCGGGCACCCGCCGCCGCTTGATGCCGGGCCGGAACCTTGCCACCACGCGGCTCAGTACCGGCGCCGGCTTGGCCTGCTCGTCTTCCAGCTTGGCGCACAGGATCGCGGTGAGGTCGCCGACGTCTTTCGCGACCAGGAAGTAGTGCTTCATGAAGCGTTCGACATCCTGCATGCCGGGATGCGAGGTATAGCCGAGGCGGACCGCGATCTCGCGCTGCATGTCGAACGACAGCCGTTCTTCGGCGCGGCCGGAGACGAAGTGCAAATTGCAGCGCACCGACCACAGGAAGTCGGCGCAGCGGCGGAAGGTGCGGTATTCCTGCGCGTCGAACACGCCGCGCTCGACCAGTTCATCGGTCTCGCGCACGCGATAGACGTATTTCGCGATCCAGAAAAGTGTATGGAGGTCGCGGAGGCCGCCCTTGCCGTCCTTGACGTTGGGTTCGACCAGATAGCGCGACTGCCCGCCGCGGCGATGGCGTTCTTCGCGCTCGGCGAGCTTGGCGGTGACGAACTCCGCGGCGGTGCCCTGCACGACGTTCTTGTCGAAGCGCGCGACCAGTTCGTCGTAGAGCGGCTGGTCGCCGGTCAGGAACCGGGTCTCGAGGATGGCGGTGCGGATCGTCATGTCGCCGCGCGCCTGCCGGACCGATTCATCGACCGAACGCGTGGCGTGGCCGACCTTCAGCCCCATGTCCCACAGGCAATAGAGAATGGCTTCGGCGACCTGCTCGCCCCAGGCGGTCTGCTTGTAGGGCAGGATGAACAGCAGATCGATGTCGGATTCCGGCGCCATCAGGCCGCGGCCATAACCGCCGGTGGCGACGACAGACATGCGCTCTTCGCCCGATCGGACATGCGAGCGATAGAGGTGCCGCGTAGCGGCGGAATAGAGAATGCGGATGATTTCGTCCTGCACGAAACACAATCGCTCCGCGCAGCGGCGGCCGTGACGGTCCTTCAGCAGCACGGCTTGCGCGGTTTTGCGCGCCGCGATCAACTCGGCCTTGAGTAACTGCGCCATCGCCGAGCGAAACACGTCCTCGCGGCCGGCATTCTTTTCGGCGAGCGCATCGATCGCGGCGGTGATCCGCGCGGTATCAAAACGATCATCCGCCACCGGGCGGTCCTCGGTCACAACGCTGTCCATGATCTATCCCGATATCGGACGGCGCAGACGCTGTCACGGATGATTGTGAGGCAACAGTAGTTCTATGCTGGATTCGTGCTGCTTTGGACAAACCTGTTCTCAGGGCGCAGCTTTCGCGGCAGCTATTTTCTCGTTGACCTTTGGCCTTAACTCATTGAAACAAAAGACGGTTTTTGGGGATATGAGGAGACCAGGGAATGTTCAGGATTTCACGGCGCGCGTTTGCTGCTGTTATCGCAGCCTCGACCTTGCTGCCCGGTGCGGCCTTCGCCGCCGACCCGCTCAAGGAAATTCGCATCGACTGGGCGACCTACAACCCGGTGTCGATGATCCTCAAGCAGAAGGGCCTCCTGGAAAAGGAATTCGCCAAGGACGGCATTAACGTCGTCTGGGTGCAGTCGGCCGGTTCCAACAAGGCGCTCGAATTCCTGAACGCCGGATCGATCGACTTCGGATCGAGCGCGGGCTCCGCCGCTTTGGTCGCCAAGATCAACGGCAATCCGATCAAGTCGATCTATGTCTATTCGCGCCCCGAATGGACCGCGCTGGTGACATCAAAAGATTCCAAGATCGCCAGCATTGCCGACCTCAAGGGCAAGCGCGTCGCGGTGACGCGCGGCACCGATCCGCACATCTTCCTGGTGCGCGCGCTGCTCGGCGCCGGCCTCTCCGAAAAGGACATCACGCCGGTGCTGCTGCAGCACGCCGACGGCAAGACCGCGCTGATCCGCGGCGACGTCGATGCCTGGGCGGGGCTCGATCCGATGATGGCGCAGGCCGAAGTCGAGGAGGGCGCCAAGCTGTTCTTCCGCAAGCCCGACGCCAACACCTGGGGCATCCTCAATGTGCGCGAGCAGTTCCTGAAAGACCATCCCGACGCGGTTCGCCGGGTGCTTGCGGTATATGAAGAGGCGCGCAAATATTCGCTGGCCAATTACGACGACCTGAAGAAGACTTTCATCGGCATCACCAAGCTGCCGGATGCGGTGGTCGACAAGCAGCTCAAGGAGCGCACCGAACTGACCCACAGCCGCATCGGCGCACCGCAGCGCGAATCCATCCTCGCCGCCGGCCTCGCTCTGCAGCAGGCCGGTGTCGTCGCCGCCACGGTCGACGTCAAGGCGACGCTGGATGCCCTGATCGACGATCGCGTCCAGTTGCCGACGAATTGATAATTGTCGTCCCGGCGAAGGCCGGGACCCATACGCCGCGGCGATCATTGTTGCACCTGGGTGGTCGACGCCATTGCCCTCTTCGTGGGCCGGTGGTTATGGGTCCCGGCCTTCGCCGGGACGACGTCAGGATGGTGACACGCCCTCCCATCCGCCACCTTGCAATCCCTCGAAAGACGCGTTCTTGCTATGGCCATGACCGTTGAACTGCCAGCGCTGGAACGCACCGAAGCGACGACGCCCGAGACGAAGGCGTCGTCGGCGCGGCTGCGGCGTTATGCGGGGCCGGCGCTGGGGCTGCTGCTGCCGGTGGGACTCGCGCTGGCCTGGGAAATCGCGGTCTGGGCCGGCCTGTCGAACGGCCGGCTGGTGCCGCCGCCAACCAAAATCTTCGCCACCATGGTGGAGCTCGCCAAAAGCGGCGAACTCTCGCGCCACATCATCGCGACGCTGAGCCGTGTCGCCTCGGGTTTTGTCATCGGCGTCGTCGCCGGCACGTTGTTCGGCGCGATCTCCGGCTATTGGGGCCTGGCGCGGCGGCTGCTCGATCCGACGGTGCAGGCGCTGCGCGCTATACCGTCGATTGCCTGGGTGCCGCTGTTCATCCTCTGGCTCGGCATTTTCGAAACCTCGAAGGTTGCGCTGATCGCGGTCGGGGTGTTCTTCCCGGTCTATCTCGGCGTGATGGGCGCGATATCATCGGTCGATCGCAAGATCGTCGAGGTCGGCCGCACGTTCCGGCTCAGTGGCCCGGCGATGATCCGCCGCATCCTGTTGCCCGCGGTGTTGCCGGCCTATGTGGTGGCGCTGCGCGTCGGCCTTGGCTTGGGGTGGATGTTCGTCGTCGCCGCCGAATTCATGGGCGCGTCCGAAGGGCTCGGCTATCTCCTGATCGACGGCCAGCAGCTCGGCAAGCCGGCGCAGATCGTCGCCGCGATCGTGATCTTCGCCATATTGGGCAAGACCACCGACTGGCTGATCGAGATCGCCACCGCGCCGCTGCTGCGCTGGCAGGACGCGTTCGGCGGCAGAAGCGGAGCGGCGTGATGCTGGCGCTCGATCGCGTTGGAAAAACCTATCCGAACGGCGTCCACGCGCTGGAGAGGTTTTCCGCCAGTATCAAGCTCGGCGAGATCGTCGCCATCATCGGCGGCTCCGGCTGTGGCAAGTCGACCTTGCTGCGCGCCATCGCCGGCCTCGACCGCGCCACCACGGGCACGGTGACGCTGGACGACATTGCAATTACTGCCCCGCACGCAAAAATCGGCATCATCTTCCAGGAGCCGCGGCTGTTGCCGTGGCTCAGCGTCGCCGACAATATCGGCTTCGGCCTTTCCGAGTTGTCCGCCGCCGCCCGACGCGAAAAGGTCGCGCGTGCATTGGACCGCGTTGGCCTTGCGGACAAGGCCAACGCCTGGCCGCGCGAATTGTCCGGCGGGCAGGCGCAGCGGGTCGCGATCGCCCGCGCGCTGGTGCCGCAGCCGGAAGTGCTGCTGCTGGACGAGCCGTTTTCGGCGCTCGATGCCTTCACGCGGCGCGACCTGCAGGATCATCTGCTCGATCTCTGGAACGATACAAGGCCAACGCTCATGCTGGTGACGCATGATGTCGATGAGGCCGTGGTGCTGGCGGATCGTGTGCTTGTGATGCGGCCACGGCCGGGGCGGCTGTTCGAGGAGATCAAGATCAATCTGGCGCGGCCGCGCGACCGTAATTCGCCGCACTTCGACAATTTCAAGCGCCGCGTGCTGACCGCGCTGGATCGCTCGCTCGACCGCAATGTGCCTGACGCCGATGCCAAATCGACCACCGGCGAGGCGATGTGGTGGTGACATTGGGTGGTGACTTGGGCTCCATAAGGCTTTAAATCCGGATGTACAAAAATCCGGGAGAAAAAAATGGACGCCGCCGAACTCCGTGCGATGCAGGCCCCGATCAAGGAACGCTACAAGTCCGATCCCTCAGCCGCCGTCATCACGCTCAAAGCCAAGGGCTCGATCGACAATGAAGGCCTGACCTGCAAGGTCGAAACCGGCCGCGCGCTGGCCGTTGCAGGCCTGCATCCCGCCACCGGCGGTTCCGGGCTTGAGCTCTGTTCCGGCGACATGCTGCTGGAAGCGCTCGTTGCCTGCGCCGGCGTGACCCTGAAGTCGGTCGCGACCGCGGTCGAAATTCCGCTCAAGTCCGGCCACGTCATCGCCGAAGGCGATCTCGATTTCCGCGGCACGCTCGGCGTCGACAAGGAAGCCCCGGTCGGTTTCGCCGAGATCCGCCTGCGCTTCGACGTCGAGACCGACGCGCCGCAGGACAAGCTCGATCTGCTCCTGAAACTCACCGAGCGCTATTGCGTGGTCTATCAGACCATCCGTAACGGCCCGAAGGTCGCGGTGTCGATGAAGCGGGTGTAGCCCGCAATACGATGTCGTCCCGGCCTTGAGCCGGGACCCATACGCCGCGGCCCCTCGTTTCAAGCACCGCTGTTCGACGATCTTCGCGCCACACGAACAGTTGTGGTTATGGGTCCCGGCTCGCGCTTCGCTTGGCCGGGACGACGGTAGAAAATGTCCCCCGAATCCATCTTCCTGCTGACGCTCGTCCTGCGCATGGTGATAACAGCGGCGTTCGTGGTGACGGCGTCCATCATCACCGAGAAGTCGGGCCCGGTGATCGGCGCGCTGATCGCGACACTGCCGATTTCGGCAGGGCCGTCTTACGTTTTCCTCGCGCTCGATCATGACGCGGCCTTCATCGCCGAAGGCGCGCTGGCGAGCCTGCCGATCAACGCCGCGACGATCTTCATGGGGCTGACCTATGTCGTGCTGGCGCAGCGCCGCAGCGCGGTGGTCAGCTGCCTTGCCGCGGTCGCGGTGTGGATCGCGCTCGCCTCGATCATCCGCGCGGTCCCCTGGACCCTGGCGGGCGGGCTGATCGTCAATGCGATTGCCTTTGCGGTCTGCGTGCCGCTGCTCGCGCGCTACCGTCACGTCAAGATGCCGCCGGTCGCGCGGCGCTGGTACGACATTCCCCTGCGCGCCTCGCTGGTTGCGACCCTGGTCGCGACCGTGGTCACGACGTCAGGCTGGGTCGGTCCGAAAATCAGCGGCATCATGGCGCTGTTTCCGATCGTGTTCACCTCGATGATGCTGATCCTGCATCCGCGCATCGGCGGCCCGCCGACCGCAGCCGTGCTCGCCAACAGCGCCTGGGGCCTGATCGGATTGGGCCTCGCGATTGCGGTGTTACATGTTGCCGCGTTGCAGTTCGGCTCGGTGATCGGACTGAGCCTCGGGCTCGCGACCTGCGTCTCGTGGAATCTGGCGCTGTGGTGGAAGGGACGAAGGAAGGTGGCGCGACCGTAGCCCGGATGGAGCTCCGCGCAATCCGGGGCTGGTGTTCCCGGATTTCGCTGCGCTTCCTCCGGGCTATGTTCTCATTCGCCTTCTGCCTGCCGACCCGCTAAGTTGGCGGCAGAGCAAGAACTGGGGCGTGCGGTGGAGGGATTGTACAAGGTCGAGTACGACATCAATGGGGGCTCCGGCCGCAGCGTGCTCTACGCCCAGGCCGGAACGATGCTTGGCGGCAATACGGCATTCGCCCATTTCGGCAGCTACCAGATCGTGGACGGCGAAATCGTCGCCAGGCTCAGGACCCGGCGCCACAGCGCATCGCCACGCCCGAGGTCGCTGGTCAGTTCCGACCAGGTCTCGCTCAGCATTCGCGGCAGAGCTGAGGGTCAGGCCTATCGCTTCGCGGGTGAAGTGGTGGAGGACGCCGGCTCGGTGTTTCGCGCGCTCATGACGCCGCTCGGCAACGACGACGTTCCGCCGCCCGGTAGGGTCGGCGACGGCGGTATCATCAGCGGACTCTACTCGATCGATATCCGGATGCTGGACGGCCTTGCCGGCGGGCATACCGGCGTGATGCTGCTGCATGACGGCCGCATTCTCGGCGGCGACGCGTTCTTCTATTACCTCGGCGCCTATAGCTCGACGAACGGCCGCTGGAAGGGCGAGTTCGTCAATCAGGAACACACCCCGGCGAAGGCCGAGCATCCGCTGTTCGGCGGTTATGAAGTCGGCATCGGTTTCTCAGGCCGTTGCGACGCCAACGGTGCTGAAATGGAGGCAACCGCATTGGCCGGCAAGCGCAGCATCCGCCTCGCCGCCACGCTGAAGTTGATCCAGCCGTTCGCCGAATTGGGCCGCTAGCCCGCCGCGCCCCAGGGCAGTCGCCATTGAATGTAGCCGAACGAGCGTAAATACAGCAGCGTTGTCGCCACCAGCGAGACCACGGCCGCCGCCAACGGCAGGCCCGGCGGCGGTGTCCGCCAACTCCGTGAATCCTGCATCAGGATCAGCGGCAACAGCGGCAGCGCGATCAATCCGAGAAACACGAATATCCGCCAACCGCCTTCAAACAGCGCCGAGATCAACAGCAGCACGGGAGGCGCGCCGTACACCAGCGCGATCCATGCGAACGCTTTCGCGGCGCGCCTCAAGCCTTGCGTTCTTTCGCCAGCGTCGTGAGCCGATAGAGCGCATCCAGCGCTTCGCGCGGTGACATCTCATCCGGATGCAGCGCCTTTACGGCGGCGAGCAATTGCTCGGCCTCGCTCGGCGGTGCGGGTTCGGCAGCCGCACGTGACGGCACCGCGAACAGCGGCAGATCATCGGCCAGAGCCCGCGCGGTCTGGCCACGGTCCTGGGCCTCGAGTTTTGCCAGCACCGATTTGGCGCGCGCGATCACCGCCGGCGGCAGGCCGGCGAGCTTTGCGACCTGAATGCCGTAGGAGCGATCGGCCGAGCCGGGCAGTACCTCGTGCAGGAACACGACGTCGCCCTGCCATTCCTTGACGCGCACCGTGGCGTTGAACATCCGCGGCAGTTTTGCGGAGAGCGCGGTCAGCTCATGGTAATGCGTCGCGAACAGCGCGCGGCAGCGGTTACTTTCGTGCAGGTGCTCGATCGCGGCCCATGCGATCGACAGGCCGTCGAAGGTCGCGGTGCCGCGGCCGATTTCATCCAATATGACCAGCGAGCGCTCGCTGGCCTGATTCAAAATCACGGCGGTCTCGACCATCTCCACCATGAAGGTCGAACGCCCGCGTGCGAGGTCGTCGGCGGCGCCGACGCGGCTGAACAGCCGATCGACAACGCCGATCCGGGCGCGCGAGGCCGGCACGTAGCTTCCGATCTGCGCCAGCAGCGCGATCAGCGCGTTCTGGCGCAGGAAGGTCGATTTACCCGCCATGTTCGGGCCGGTGATCAGCCAGATCTGGCCCGAGACCTGCGCAGGCCCCGGCGAGAGGTCGCAGGCGTTGGCGATGAACGGCTGGCCGTCGCGCTTCAGCGCGGCTTCGACCACCGGATGGCGGCCGCCCTCGACGGCAAAGCCGAGCGAGCCGTCGACTTCGGGCCGCACGTAATTGTCGTCGACCGCAAGCTTTGCCAGCGCGGTTGCGACATCGAGCAGCGCAAACGCGTGCGCCGCGGCGCGCAGGTCGTCGCTGGCGGCAAGCGCCATGATCGACAGCCGCTCGAAGATTTCCAGTTCCAGGTTGAGCGCGCGGTCGCCGGCATTGGCGATCTTGGCTTCGATCTCGCCGAGCTCCGAGGTGGTGAAGCGAACCTGACCGGCCAGCGTCTGGCGATGGATGAAGGTCGCATTCAAGGGCGCCGTCATCAGCTTGTCGCCATGCTGCGCCGTCACCTCGACGAAATAGCCCAGCACATTATTGTGCCGGATTTTCAGGCCCTTGATGCCGGTATCGTCGGCATAGCGCGCCTGCATCGCGGCGACCACGAGACGCGAGGCGTCGCGCAGATTGCGGCTCTCGTCGAGCGCGGGCTCATAGCCCTCGCGGACGAAGCCGCCGTCACGCTTGATCAGCGGTAGTTGTTCGGCCAGCGCCCGCTCGAATTCGCGCGCAAGATCGCGCGAGGGACGGCGCAGCGCCTCCATCACGGAAACGATTTCCGGTGGCGGCGCATCCAGTTGCGCCAGCCGCGCCAGCGCAGAATCGGCCGCAAGGATGCCGTCACGGAGGCCTGCAAGATCGCGCGGGCCGCCGCGACCGACCGACAATCGCGCCAGCGCGCGCGACATGTCGGGCGCGGCGCGCAGCGTGGTGCGGATATCCTCGCGCGCAAAACTGTCGGCGACGAAAGTGGCGATGGCGTCCAGCCGCCGCGCGATCGCAGCGCTGTCGGTGAGCGGGGCGGCGAGGCGCTGTGCCAATAGCCGCGATCCGGCGGCGGTGACGGTGCAATCGATCGCATCGAGCAGCGAGCCGCGCCGCTCGCCAGCCAGTGTGCGGGTCAATTCGAGATTGGCGCGGGTCGCGGGATCGATCGCCATGGTGGTGCCGGCGGCTTCGCGCGACGGCGGCGACAGCGGCGGGCGCTTTCCAACTTGCGTTCGATCGATATAGGTGACGGCGGCGGCGGCCGCGGTCGCTTCCAGCCGCGACATCGCGGAAAGGCCGTCCATGGTGGCGACCGCGAAATAATCGCACAGCCGCCGTTCCGCGGTGGCGCCGTCGAACACGTCGCGGGTCAGCGGCGTCACTGCCGGCAGTTCGCGCAGCAGCGGACCTAAATCAGCATCGCCATAGAGCGCGTCGGTGACGATGACTTCGTTCGGATTGATCCGCGCCAACGTCGCCGCAAGCTCGGCGGTCGAGCATTCCGTGACCATGAATTCGGAGGTCGAAATGTCGATCCAGGCCAGCCCAATGCGGTCGCCACCGCTTGATCCCCGCGCCCGTGCGATTGCCAGCAGGTAATTATTGGTCTTTGCATCGAGTAGCGTGTCTTCGGTCAGCGTGCCCGGCGTGACCAGCCGCACCACGCCGCGGCTCACCACGCTCTTGTTGCCGCGCGCGCGTGCGGCTGCGGGATTCTCGGTCTGCTCGCACACCGCGACCCTGTGGCCGGCGTTGATCAGCCGATGCAGGTAATCTTCGGAACGCTCCACCGGCACGCCGCACATCGGGATGTCCATGCCCTGATGCTTGCCGCGTTTTGTCAGCACGATGCCGAGCGTTCTGGAGGCGATCTCCGCGTCCTCGAAGAACAGCTCATAGAAATCGCCCATCCGGTAGAACAGCAGCAGCCCGGGATGGCCGGCCTTTATTTCAAGGTATTGTTCCATCATCGGCGTGACGCGCGCTGTGGCGTCGGCGGCCGGAGTTGCCTCGGGAGGCGGGGGTGCGGAGATGTTTTGCTGGATCGTCATTGCGGGGCGGAAACTACAAAATTTTGTCTCTCGGTCCTATTGGTTTGCCGCCAAAATCCACGTTTTCCCCGTCGTCCCGGACAAGCGAAGCGCGATCCGTGACCCATACGCCGCGGCCTCTCGGCGATACCACGGTGGCAGACGCCTTTTTCCAGCAATTTCCGCCGCGGAGTATGGGTCCCGGCGTTCGCCGGGACGACGAGTGTCAATTGACCTCTCGCGACGCCGCTCCTAAAACTCGCCATCAATTCAGTGGGGTCAACGGCCCAAACGCGGCGTTCAGGGAGAGATTCAATGCGTGATGTGTTCATTTGCGATGCCGTACGGACCCCGATCGGCCGTTTTGGCGGTTCGCTCGCCAAGGTGCGCGCCGACGATCTGGCTGCAGCCCCGATCAAGGCCCTGATGGCGAAGCATCCGGGTCTCGACTGGAAAGCGGTCGATGAGGTGTTCTTTGGCTGCGCCAACCAGGCCGGCGAGGACAACCGCAACGTCGCGCGCATGGCGCTTCTTTTGGCGGGCATGCCCGACTCGGTTCCCGGCCAGACCCTCAACCGTCTCTGCGCCTCGGGCCTCGATGCCGTCGGTGCCGGTGGCCGTGCGATCCGCGCAGGCGAGATCGATTTCGCCATTGCCGGCGGCGTCGAATCGATGACCCGGGCGCCGTTCGTAATGGGCAAGGCGCCGGAAGCGTTTTCGCGTTCCGCGGATATTTTCGACACCACGATCGGCTGGCGCTTCATCAATCCCTTGATGAAGGCGCAATACGGCGTCGATGCGATGCCGGAGACCGGCGAGAACGTCGCCGAGGAATTCCAGGTATCGCGCGCCGACCAGGACGCGATGGCAATTCGCTCGCAGCAGCGTGCGGGCGCTGCGATCGCGGCCGGCTATTTCGCTGAAGAAATCACCCCGGTGTCGGTGCCCGGCGGCAAGGCCGGCCCGATCACCGTCGACAAGGACGAGCATCCGCGTCCCGAAACCACGCTCGAAGGCCTGACCAAACTGAAGCCGATCGTGCGCAATCCCGGCACGGTGACGGCCGGCAATGCGTCCGGCGTCAATGATGGCGCCGCCGCGATGATCCTCGCCTCCGAAGCTGCCGTGAAGAAGCACGGCCTGACGCCGCGGGCGCGCATCCTTGGGTTAGCTTCGGCTGCGGTGCCGCCACGCATCATGGGCATCGGCCCGGTGCCGGCCACCAGGAAGCTGATGGAGCGGCTCGGCATCAAGATCAGCGATTTCGATCTGATCGAACTCAATGAAGCCTTCGCCTCGCAGGGCATCGCCGTTCTCAGGCAACTCGGCGTCAAGGACGATGCCGATTTCGTCAACCCGCATGGCGGCGCGATCGCGCTCGGCCATCCCCTCGGCATGAGCGGCGCGCGGCTGGCGATGACGGCGGTGCACGGCATGGAGAAGCGCGGCGGCAAGCTTGCCTTGGCAACTATGTGCGTCGGCGTTGGCCAGGGCGTCGCGATGGCGATCGAAAAGATCAATTGATGCAACGGTTTGGGAGGGCGTAAAAACGCCCTTCCCCAAATTAGTTATGTCATATAATGGATCTGCGGCGCGGCGACCGGTCAGGCCAGGGAGGAATTCGTCATGACATTATCCTATCCGCTGCAAAGCTTGACGGCGCATCCGCCGCGGTTGTCGCCCGGCTACAAGAGCACCGTGAAGCGTTCGCCGACCAAGCCGCTGATCCCGATGCGGCATACGCTGTCGGAACTGACCGGCCCGGTCTACGGCCACGAGACGGTGCGCGAAAACGACAACGACCTCACGCTCCAGGGCAAGGGCGAGCCGCTCGGCGAGCGCATCATCGTGCACGGCCATGTGCTCGATGAAGACGGCCGCGGCGTGCCCAACACGCTGGTCGAACTGTGGCAGGCCAATGCCTGCGGGCGTTATGTCCACGTCGTCGATCAGCATCCGGCGCCGCTCGATCCCAATTTTACCGGCGCGGGCCGCACGCAGTCGGATAGCGAAGGCTATTACCGCTTCGTCACCATCAAGCCCGGCGCCTATCCCTGGGGCAATCACCACAATGCCTGGCGTCCGGCCCATATCCATTTTTCGGTATTCGGGCATTCCTTCGTCTCGCGGCTGGTGACGCAGATGTATTTCCCCGGCGATCCGCTATTCCCGTTCGATCCGATCTTCAATTCGGTGACCGATGAGAAGGCGCGTAACCGGATGGTGTCCGGCTTCGACCTCGAAAATACCAAGCCGGATTGGGCGCTGTGCTACCGCTTCAACATTGTGCTGCGCGGGCGCAACGCCACGCCGATGGAGACCAAGTAAGTGTCCAAGGCCCAAAACAAGCCGGAAGGCGTTACCCCGTCACAGACCGTCGGCCCGTATTTCGCCTACGGCCTGACGTCGAACGGCCAATACGACTGGAACGACGCTTTCTCGAACAACCTCGTGACATCAGATACGTCAGGCGAGCGCGTCCGTGTCGAGGGCCAGGTGTTCGACGGCGACGGCAAGCCGATGGTGGATTGCATGCTGGAGATCTGGCAGGCCGACGCGCAGGGCCGCTTCTCCGATCCGCAGGACAAGCGCGCGCTGCCCAACTCGTCGTTCAAGGGGTTCGGCCGCTGCGGCACTGATGGCAATGGCGGCTATGCCTTCGACACCATCAAGCCGGGCATCGTGGCTGACCCCGACGGCAAGCCGCAGGCGCCGCATCTCGTGCTCGCGGTGTTCGCGCGCGGCATGCTGCTGCATCTCTATACGCGGATTTATTTCGGCGGCGAGGCCGGCAATGCCACGGATCCTGTGCTGGCGCTGGTGCCGGCCGACCGTCGCGCAACGCTGATCGCCCAGCAAGCCAATTGTAACGGCAACGCGGTCTACCGGCTCGACATCCACATGCAGGGCGACAACGAGACGGTGTTTTTCGACGTTTGAGCAAAGCGTTTTCAAGCGAAGTGCGTAGCGGTTCGCGTGAAGAAAACGCGTCAAACAAGAATTCAGGGTTTCGGTTCTGATACGATCAGAACCGAAACTCCGGGGATCACCCAATGATCATCGGTCGCGAGCAGGATGTCACGGTTGCAGCAACTGCCGTGATGGAGCGGACCTCCGATCCGCGCTTGCGCGAGATCATGCTGTCGCTGGTCAAGCACCTGCATGGTTTCGTTCGTGACGTGAAGCTGACCGAAGCGGAATTTCGCGAAGCTGCCGCGATCCTTGTGGAACTGGGCAAGCAAACGACCGACACCCATAATGAAGTTATCTTGATCGCGGGCTCGCTCGGCGTCTCCTCGCTGGTGTGCCTGCTGAACAACGGCGACCAGGGCAACACCGAGACGGCGCAATCGCTGCTCGGGCCGTTCTGGCGATTGAACTCGCCGCGCGTCGAGAACGGCGGCTCGATCGTGCGGTCCGACACGCCGGGCGCGGCGCTGTTCGTCACCGCGCGCGTCGTCGACCACGCCGGTAATCCGATTGCCGGCGCCGAGGTTGATATCTGGCATGCTTCGCCGGTCGGCCTGTACGAGAACCAGGATCCTGAACAGGCCGAGATGAATTTGCGCGGCAAGTTCACGACCGATGCCGACGGACGCTTCGCGTTTCGGTCGGTGATGATGATCGGCTATCCCATTCCGACCGATGGCGTGGTCGGACGGCTATTGAAGGCGCAGGACCGGCATCCCTATCGGCCGGCGCATCTGCATGCGCTGATCTTCAAGCCGGGATTCAAGGTTTTGATTTCCCAGGTCTATGATCCCGCCGATCCGCACATCGACAGCGACGTTCAGTTCGGCGTGACCAAGGCGCTGATCGGCGAATTCGTGCGGCATGACGAGGCGCATCCGTCGGAAACTGATGTCAGCTCGCCCTGGTATTCGCTCGACTATGTCTACCGGATGGAAGCCGGCGACGCCGTGCTGCCGCGGCCGCCGATCAAGTAGGGCCCAGCTGGCTCGACTTGCCCGCGATGTCCATCGCCGCGCGCCATGCAAACACCATGGCCGGGCCGATCATGGTTCCCGGGCCGGGATAGGTGCCGCGGAAAATCGAGGCGGCGTCGGCGCCGGCGGCATAGAGGCCGGGTATAGGCTGTCCTGTGGACGTCAGTACCCGGCCGTTGGGGTCGGTGCGCAATCCTGCACTGCTCGCGAGGTCGGAAGGCCAGACCGCGACCGCAAAATAGGGGCCCGGTCCGATTTTGCGTAAGCAGGGGTTCGGCTTGTTCGCGGGATCGCCGTTGAAGCGGTTGATTTCGCTGGTGCCGCGGCCGAAATCCTCGTCGACGCCGGTGTCGGCGAAGCGATTGTACCGTTCGATGGTGCGGGCCAACGCGCTGCCATCAACGCCGATTTGCAGCGCCAGTGCAGCGATGCTGTCACCAGTGAACAGATTGCCCGACTTGATGAAGCGCGTGAGGTTGCGCGTCCCGGGATGGATCAGGCCAAGCCCGTAATCCCGGATAAAACTGCGGTCGCAGATCAGGAACGCGGGGATGCTGGGCACGGTTTGATGCGCTCGCAGCATCCCCTCGACGAAGTCATGATACGAATTGGCCTCGTTGACGAAGCGCACGCCCGACCTGTTGACCGCAATCAACCCGGGCTTGGCGCGATCGAGCATGATGTGCGGGAATACCGAGAGGTGGCCGTCGTCCTGCGGCATCACCGAACTCGGCATCCATAGCGCCGGGCTCCTGAGATCCTGCGCAATCTCGCCATGCGCGCGTTCGCCGGCGAGAACGCCGTCGCCGGTGTTGCTGTCCGGCGCCATCGAATAGCGCTGCGTGCCGTCCGGAAACAGCCGGCTGCGCAATTCGCTGCTCCAGCCAATGCCGCCGGCCGCCAGCATGACGCCGCGTCGCGCGCGAATGCGGATATCGCTATCGTTCGTCGTGAACACCGCGCCGATGATTCTGCCATCGTCCTCGATCAATTCGCTTAGCTGCGTCTGGTAACGAATCTCGACGGCGTGTTGCTTTAAACTGTAGAGCAGCCGCGCGACCAGCGCGTTGCCCATGATCAGGCGGGTGCCGCGGGGATGCTTGATCCGATCCAGCGCCTGCCGCGCCAGCAGGCGCGCCGCGTTCGAAAAATTAGCCCAGGAGCGAAACGGGTGCAGCAATGACGGAATGTCGGTCTTGCCGACCATCATGCCGCCGAGCACCATGAATTCACGGCGCGGCGGCCGCACCCGCGCAAAGTCATCGCCAAGCTTTCGTCCGTCGAACGGCACGACGCCCAGCGCCCGGCCGCCAAGCGCAGCGCCGGGCTGGGCGTGATAGTCCGGATGAACCGGCGGCGGCACGAAGGCCACGCTGGTTCGTTGCTGGAGATAATCGAGCATCGCGGGCCCGGTCGCGAGAAAGGCCGCGAGCCGCGCATCATTGGCGTCATCGCCCAATATCGCCGCAAGGTAGGTTCTCGCGGCCTCGACGCTGTCGGGCACGCCAGCCGCTTCGCTCTGTCGGCTGCCGGGAATCCACACCGTTCCGGCCGAGGTCGCGGTGGTGCCGCCGACCATGTCGGATTTTTCGCAGATGATAACCTTGAGACCCTCGAGCGCGCCGACCAATGCTGCCGTCATGCCCGCCGCGCCGGCGCCGATCACCAGCAAATCGGTCTCGGCATCCCACCGGCGGTTATCTGTCTGGCGGCCGGTCACAACAACTCGACCGAACAACTCATTTCAGCGTCCCGATCGCCAGCGCGTGCGCCACGCAGCTGTTGATGTGCTCGGTCAGGATCGATTTTGCCCCCTCGATGTCGCGCTTCAGCGCGCAGTCCAGCAACGCCTGATGCTGCGCGATCGTGGCGCTGCCGCGGTATTGCAGGGCGTAACGGAAATATTTGTCGAACACGACCGAGTGAGTCTGCATCAACTCGCGCGAGCCGCAGCTCGATATCAAGGCCTGGTGGAATTCGCCGTCGTAACGCTTGCGAAGCTCGGGATCGTCACCCGCGGTGAGAATGGCGCGCTCGGTCGCCGCCAGCTTGTGATGCGCCGACACCACCCGGCCTTCCCATTCCATGTCGCCGGCCCGGAAGGATTCCGTCATCGCGTGATGTTCGAGCAGGATTCGCAGCTGGGCCAGTTCGCGCAAATTCTGGATCGAGACCGGAGCGACCTCAAACCCGCGCTGGCCTTCGGCAACGACAAAGCCTTCCGAGGCCAGCCGGTTGAGGATCTCGCGCAGCGTCGAAACGCTGAGGCCGTAATCCTCCTTCATCGAGTCGAGCTTCAGCCGTCCCGACGGGTTGAGCACGCCGAAAATGATGTCGGAGCGAATGCGGTGATAGCCGCTGTCGCCGGCCGACATCGGGGTCTGCTGCTGCTCCATGATCGTCAAGGTCTATCCCGCTTTTTGAGCCTGCAAAGGCTGAGGCGACTCGCCGCCAAGCATAGCCGCGAATGGCGGCCTTTGCCGCAAACTACGATCACATGATGAATTAGCTTATATCATATATTTCTAGGATTATCATTTGACAATGATTTCGTTATGTGGTTTCCACCGAAAAGGACCGGCCAGACACCAAAAATCGCAGCAACAAGCCGCGGCTGGGCACCGGATCGTTAGGGGAGGATGAGATGAAGCTGTTTGCAGTTCTGTCCGCGGCCGTGTTCGGCGGGGCGCTTTTGGCCGGCACCGCGTCCGCGCAGGAGGTCCAGGAGCGGACCATCCGCTGGGGACACCTCAACAACACCGATCATCCCGTCAGCTTCGGCGTGCAAAAATTCGCCGAAATCCTGCTCGCCAAGAGCGGCGGCAAGCTGAAAGTCCGCGAGTTCGCGTCATCCCAGCTCGGCAACGAGCTGCAGCAGCAATCGGCGCTGCGCGGCGGCACGCAGGAAATGCTGTCGGCTTCCACGACCTCGCTCGCGACCGTCATTCCGGAATTTGGCTTGCTCGATTTTCCGTTCATCGTCAGCACCACCGACCAGGCCGATGCGCTGGTCCAGGGCGCATTCGGCAAGGCGATGATCGACGTGCTGCCGCAGCGCGGACTGGTCGGGCTCGGCTATTGGGGCCTCGGCTTCCGCAACGTCACCAACAGCAAGCATCCGATCGTCAAGCTGGAGGATTTTTCCGGGCTCAAGCTGCGCGTGATTCCGAATCCGGTCTATCTGGAGTCCTTCAGCGCCTTCAAGGCCAATCCGATCCCGATGGCGTTCGGTGAACTCTACACGGCGCTGGAAACGCGCACGGTCGACGGCCAGGAAAATCCCTACACGGTGATCCTGTCCAACAAATTCTTCGAAGTTCAGAAATTCGTCTCGGCCACCAACCACACCTTCACCGAGAACATCATCATCGTCAGCAAGATCTTCTGGGACAAGCTGTCGCCGGCCGAGCAGAAAATGATGCAAGAGGCCTATAACGAAAGCCGCGCTTACCAGAAGGAGCAGACGCGGCTGCAGACCGAAAAGGCGCTCTCCGAGCTGCAGGCCAAGGGAATGACCTACAACGCCGTGGCGCCGGAAGAGCTGGAGCGCATGCGCAAGGCGGCCCAGCCCGTGGTCGACAAGATTTCCGCAGCGCTGAAGCCGGATACGGTCAAGCTGTTCAATGCGGAGCTCGACCGGGTCCGCAAAGAAGTCAAGTGACGCGCCGCTGACATCAGCGAAGCAGGGCCGGTATCCATCGGCCCTGCACGAACTCCAGCTCCGCGCGGCGCCGATGGAACGCATCCTCGATCTCTATTGCGTGCTGCTCAAGGGCGTGATCGCGCTGTGCCTTGCGGTCATGGTGGTGCTGGTGTTCGGCAACGTGGTGCTGCGCTATGGCTTCAATTCCGGCATTACGGTTTCGGAAGAACTGTCGCGCTGGCTGTTGGTATGGCTCACCTTCCTCGGCGCCATCGTCGCGGTTCGCGAGCATGCGCATCTCGGCGTCGATACGCTGGTGCGCAAGCTGTCGCCGGCGGGAAAGCGGATCTGCTTCATCATCAATTATTGCCTGATGCTGTATGCCGACTGGCTGCTGCTGGCGGGCAGCTGGCGCCAGACCATCATCAACATCGACGATCGCGCGCCGGCCACCGGCCTGTCGCTCGGCATCTTCTATTTCGTCGGCGTCGTCTTCGGCGTCTCGGCGGGCATCATGCTGCTCTACGACCTGTTCAAGGTCGTCTCCGGTCAGGCTGGCGAAACCGACCTGGTCGCCGTCAAGGAAGAGGAAATCTGATGGCATCGCGGGGACGCCGCACATGACCATCGCGGTCTTCACCTTCTCGCTGCTCGGCGCCATGGCGCTCGGCATGCCGATCGCATTCGCCCTGATCATCTGCGGCATCGCGCTGATGAGCACGATCAACATGTTCGATTCCCAGATCGTGGCGCAGAACATCATCAATGGCGCGGACAGCTTTCCGTTGATGGCGATTCCCTTCTTCATGCTCGCCGGCGAGATCATGAACAAGGGAGGGCTCGCCAAGCGCATCGTCAATGTCGCCCTCGTTGCGGTCGGACATTTCCGCGGCGGGCTCGGCTATGTGACGATCCTCGCGGCCTGCATCCTCTCATCGCTGTCGGGATCCGCCGCGGCCGATGCCGCGGCGCTCGCAGCCCTGCTGGTCCCGATGATGGTGGCGGCCGGACACAAGAAGATTTACGCGGCCGGGCTTGTGGCCGCGGGCGGCGTCATCGGCCCCGTCATTCCGCCGAGCATCGGTTTCGTCATTTTCGGCGTCGCCGCCGGCGTCTCGATCTCCAAACTGTTTCTCGCCGGTATCTTCCCGGGGATGATGCTGGGCGCCGGACTATGCGTCGCCTGGTGGTGGGTGGTCCGCAAGGAAAACCTGGTGCCGCCGCCGCGGGCGTCGTTCAGGGAAGTTGCCGAGGCCGTGATCGACGGCTTCTGGGCGCTGATGCTGCCGGCGATCATCATCATCGGGTTGCGCTTCGGCATTTTCACGCCGACGGAGGCCGGTGTGGTCGTCGCGGTCTATTCGCTGTTCGTTGCGACCTGCGTCTACCGCGAATTGAAATGGTCGCAGCTTTATGCGGTGTTCGTTACCTCGGCATTGACGACGAGCGTGGTGATGTTTCTCGTCGCTGCGGCGCTGGTGTCGTCCTGGCTCATTACGGTCTCCGAAATCTCCGCGCAGGTTGTCGATCTGCTAAGACCCTTCATGGGCAACAAGACGCTGTTGATGTTCGCGATCATGGTCGTCGTTGTCATCGTCGGCACCGCACTCGACATGACGCCGACGATCCTGATCCTGACGCCGATCCTGATGCCGATCGTCAAGGCGGCCGGCATCGACCCGGTCTATTTCGGCGTGATGTTCATCATCAACAATTCCATCGGCCTCATTACGCCGCCGGTCGGTATCGTGCTGAATGTCGTTTGCGGCGTCTCCAGGATCAGCATGGAAGATATCATCAAGGGCGTCTGGCCGTTTATGATCGCCCAGCTTATCGTGCTGTTTCTGCTGGTGCTGTTCCCGGCATTGGTGACGGTCCCGGCCAAATGGCTTGCCGGCTAGAAGCGGCATATCAAAGCGTAGAAGGGGGGAGACTCAATGGCCACCAAGATCATGATCCTGAACGGACCCAACCTGAACTTTTTGGGGATCAGGGAACCTCATATCTATGGCCCGACGACGCTGAAGGAGATCGAGACAAGCTGCGAGGAAGTAGCAAAGTATCTCGGGGTCACGGTCACGTTCCACCAGTCAAATCTCGAAGGCGAACTGGTCAACTGGATCCAGTCCGCGCACGGCAATTATGATGCGATCATCATGAACCCGGCGGCCTATTCGTTCACCTCGATCGCGCTGATCGACGCGCTGAAAATATTCGAAGGCCCCAAGATCGAGGTTCACATCTCCAACATCCATGCGCGGGACGAGCTGCACCGGCATTCGATCACGTCGAGCGCGTCCACCGCCGTGATCTGCGGTCTCGGCCCATACGGCTATATCGCGGCGATGCTGGCCGCCGTTCAAAGGCTCGGGAAGCTTCCGGACGCGGTTCCGGTCTCGCTGCACGGCTTAAAGGGGAGATAGGGCATGCGCGGCGCAGGCTTTTTGGCGATCTGGAGCGACGTCGAGCCCGATCACCTGACCGATTACCGGCACTGGTTGACGCGCGAGCACACCACCGAGCGGGTGACGACCAAGGGATTTTTGGGCGTTCGCGTGTTCCGCGCCGCGCGAACCGACATCGCCAGGTTCTTCATTCTCTACGAACTGGAAGCCCCCGAGGTGCTCGACGGCCCGGCTTATCTGGCGCGGCTCAACGCCCCGACGCCGTGGTCGCAGCGCACCATGCCCCGGCTCGGCAATTTCATTCGCGGCGGCGGCGTCATGACCGCGCGGGCAGGGCGGGGTGAGGGATCGACCATTGTTGCGCTGCGCGTCGAACGTCTGCCGGAAAAACCGCAAGCCTTCGCCGACGCGCTCGTCGCACTCGACGGCATTGCGGCGGTGCAGATCGGCACGACCGATCTGGCGCGCACCTCGGTGCCGACGGTCGAGAAGGGCATGCGGAAGGATGAAGGGATTTTTGCCGGCCTCCTGATCATCGAGGCGCTTGACCAGATAGCGCTTGGTGGCGCATTGCGTCGAGCCACTGAAATGGCGCCGGATATTGGTGGCGCCGGCGAGCCGGAGGTCTATCAAGGCATGTTCGCACTCGACGCCCGTATCGCAGACTTTGAATAATGCCGTCGTTCTCGCTCGCCGCGCTGACCGTCCTCGATCTGGCGCCTCCCGCGTTGATCGAAATTGCAGCTAGCTGCGGTTATGACGCCGTGGGAATTCGCCTGCTGCCCGCGATGCCCGGCGGCATCGCCTATCCGCTGGATGACAAAGCGAGCCTGAACGAAACGCTGGCCCGGCTGGACGCGACCGGCATCAAGGTAGCCGACCTCGAAGTGGTCGCGCTCCGGCCCGAGACCGATCTTGCCGGCTTTTCCGCGTTCTTCGAGACCGGCGCGCGGCTCGGCGCCAGGCACATCCTGGTCGCAGGCTACGATCCCGATCTCGCCCGGTTCAGGGACAGCTTTGCGAAATTTTGCGAGGCGGCCGCCCCATACGGGCTGACGGCCGATCTCGAATTCATGCCCTGGACCTATGTCCCGGACCTTGCGACGGCCAACAGCATCGTCGCGCCGATGGGGCAGGCCAATGCCGGTATCCTGGTCGATGCGCTGCATTTCGACCGGTCGAGGAGTTCGGTAGCCGACCTTGCGCGCGTGCCCGTCCACCGGATGCACTACTGGCAGCTATGCGACGGCCCGGCCGAGCGGCCCACCACGAACGAAGAGCTGATCCACGCCGCCCGCCATGAGCGGATGTTTCCCGGGGAGGGCGGCATCGACCTCGTGTTGCTGGCGCGCGCCATGCCGGCGGATATCACCATCAGCCTCGAAGTCCCGACCGTCGAACTGGCCAAAACCATGGGCCATAAGGATCGCGCCCAGCGCGCGCTGGATGCTGCCAAGGCCGTGATTGCGGCGGCCAAACTCTGAGAACGCCCCTGAGAAGGCGTTGATAAGGTCATTTGCGCCGATCGAACATGGGAGTATCTCTCAGGTTCACCTTCGGAGCTCCTGCACATGATGACGCTGCGCCAGGTCGAGGTTATCAGGGCCGTGATGATCACAGGCACGATCGGCGGGGCGGCAAAGCTGCTTAACGTGTCGGCGCCGGGCATCAGCCGGCTGGTGAAATATACCGAGCGCTCGCTCGGCATCCGCTTCTTCCAGCGCCAGAACGGGCGCTACTTCCCGACCTCCGAAGCGCATAACATTTTCGAGCAGATCAACGGCGTCTACAAGAAGGTCGACGACCTCACCGAAATCATTTCCAAGATCGGGCGCGGCACGCTGTCGGAATTGCGCATCGGTTCGGTGCCGAGTATTTCCCAGATCATGGTGCCGCGCGCGATCGAGCGCATCCGTCGGCGCTACCCCGATCTGCGCATCGACATCAACATCCTCAAGATCGAGGAGGCGATCGACTATTTGTTGCTCGGCAAGGGCGATTGCGTCGCCATGAGCTATCGGCTCGACCATCCCGGTCTCGATTTCATGCCGCTGGCGTCGGGCGAATTGTTCTGCATCGTGCCGCAGGGACACGAACTGGCGGGTCGAAAGCAGGTCACTGCCGCGGAGATCATCCGCTACCCCCTGATCGGCATCGACCCCAACGACCCCTATGGGCGCATCATGGCCGAGATCTTCGCACGCAATAAACTGTCCTACGACATCACGATCCGGGCGCGGTTCGGCACCACGGTTTGCGCGCTGGTCAAGGCGGGGCTCGGGATTGCCGTCATCGATCAGTTCACCGTGGCGCATGGCGGCTACCCCGGCATCGAAATGCTTCGGATCGTGGAGCCCACCCGGTTCGACACCTACATCGCGGTGAAACGCGGCGCCTCGCTCTCGCTGCATGTCGAGCATTTCATCGAATGTCTGCGGTCGGAAATGCGCGCGCTGGAACCGAGCCGGAAAAGTCCGGCGACGGCGGCATCGCGGGGCCGCAAAAAATAACATCAAGTTATGTTTGTGGAATAAATGGGTAATTGTGTTATCTGGCAAAGGCGATATCGTTTGCGCGGTTTTGGTGCTCTAAGCCGCGCGATCCCATGTTGATACTGCGAGACCATAGCGACGTGTCCAAACGCCCGCCCTCGATCAGTCAAAAGTTTCTCACCGGCCTGATCGGGGCCCCGATTGCGCATTCGGCGTCGCCGGCGATGCACGAAGAGGCGGCCGCTGCCCTGGGCATCCGTTGTCATTATCAGCTGATCGAGGTCGCGGGCCAGAGCTCGGCTGAGCTGCGCACGCTGCTCGACAGCATCAAGCGCATCGGCTTTGCCGGCGTCAACGTGACGTTTCCCTACAAGGAAGCCGTGATTCCGCTGCTCGACGATTTGTCGCCGGCCGCGCGCGAGATCGGCGCGGTCAATACGGTGGTCGTCCGCGATAAAAGACTGGTCGGGTACAATACCGACGCGAGCGGATTTGAGCGCGCGGTCGCCAATCTTGTGAAGGCATCCGGTCATGGCCCCGTCGCCCTGATCGGCGCCGGCGGCGTCGGCAAGGCGATTGCTAACGCGCTTGCGGCGCTTGGCGTCGCCGAACTCAGCATCTTCGATACCGACCGTGCCAAGGCCGAACAGATCGCGGCACAGTTGCGCGGTCGCCAACCGGTGCGAATTGCGCAAACGGTGGAAGACGCGCTGCGGGCTGCCGTGGGCGTGGTCAACGGAACGCCGATCGGCATGCTGCCGGACCGCGGCACGCCGGTGCCGGAGGCGCTGCTCCGTCGCGACGTCTGGGTGGCCGACGCGGTCTATTCGCCGCTCTGGACGCCGCTACTGACCGCCGCCAAAGCCAGGGGCGCCGAGGTCATGACCGGGCGGGATCTCGCGATCCACCAGGCGGCGGATGCCTTCGAATTGTTCACGGGAATGACGCCGTCGATTGTCGAAATGGGGAATGCATTCGACGCCGTGATGGCAAGGCGCTACTCTGCGACATCGGACGCGTAGCCGACGACAAGGCTCGCGTCGACAAGATCAAAAGATCACGACAACAGGGGATGGAAATGAAAACAGGAATTTTTGCAGGTATCCTGCTCGCGACCATGACGGCTGCAGCGGCGTTGGCGCAGTCCGGCGCCCCCATCAAGCTCGCCAATGTGGCCGAACTGTCCGGCGGCGGCGCCACGGTCGGCACCAACTGGAAGAACGGCATCGATCTTGCGATCGAGGAAGTCAACGCCAAGGGCGGCGTACTCGGCCGCAAGCTGGAAGTCACCCACGCCGATTCGCAATCCAACCCCGGCGTGGCGCGCGCCCAGGTCCAGAAGGCGCTCGATGGCGAGCCCTACGTCCTGCTCGGCCCCGGCTATTCCGGATCGGTCAAGGTCACCGCACCGCTCGCGGCCGAAGCCGGCATCGCCCAGATCATGGGCGGCGAGGCCGCCGAACTGACGCAGGGCGGCAACAAATTCCTGTTCCGCACCTCGTTCGGTCAGCAGTCCTCGATGCCGAAGGTCGCCAAATACATCAACGACGAGGTGAAGGCGAAATCGGTTGCGATCGTCTGGGTCAACAATGATTTCGGCCGCGGCGGCCGCGACGTCATCACCAAGGAATTCGCCAAGCTCGGCGTCAAGGTCGCCGCTGATCTTTCCACCGAAGCAGGTCAGGCCGATTTCGCCGCCGACGTCAGCAAGATCAAGGCTGCTGCGCCCGACGCGGTCTTCATCTATCTGAACGAAGAGGAAAGCGCCCGCATCCTGAAAGAGCTGAAGCGCCAGGGCGTCACCGTGCCCCTGATCGGCGAAACCACCCTGGTCGGCCAGAAGGTGGTCGAACTGGCGGGGGATGCTGCGAACGGCGCGCGCGGCCATGTCGGCCTCACCACCGATGCGCCGGTCGATCTGATCAAGGCGTTCCGGGAAAAGTTCGTCAAGAAATACAATTACGTGCCTGACCATAACGGCCTCAAGGGCTATCTGGCGATCTACATGATCAAGGCCACCACGGAGAAGATGGGCAAGGTCGATTCCAAGGCGTTCGCCGATAACCTCCATGGCCTCACCATCAAGGCGGCCAGTGAGCCCGGCATCCTGATGGACGCGACCTTCGACAAGAACGGCGACATCGATCGCCAGGGTTTCCTGGTCGAGATCGTCGACGGCAAGCAGGTCATCAAGCAGGTACTGCCGAAGCTGAACTGAGGCCTTTGGAAGAAGTGGGGCCTCATCCTCGGGCGCTTGTGCAACAAGCGTCTCGAATGATGAAAGCAAGGTGGCTCGCGGCCATCCTTCGAGACGCGCGCAAGCGCGCTCCTCCAGCGACAACGGCGAAGCCGTTGCGCGGGGGTGAGGATTGAGAACGTTGCGCGAGTGGTCGAGAGGGTGATGTTTGTCCCTCAAGGTGAGGAGGCGCGTAGCGCCGTCTCGAACCATGAGGCCACAGACGGGCCTGCATCCTTCGAGACGCGGCGCAGCCGCCGCTCCTCAGGATGAGGTCGAAGTAAAGGTGGGGAAGCATGTCCAATCTGCTTGATCTTCTGATAGCGGGACTGGCGACGGGGGCGATCTATGCCATCGTCGCGGTCGGCTTCACGCTGCTGTGGCAGACGTCGCAGACCATCAACTTCGCGCAGGGCGAATTCGTCATGCTGCCGGCGTTCCTGATGCTGGCGGCGATGCACGTCGGCGCGCCGTTCTGGCTCGCGATCGTCATCGGCATGTTGCTGTCGCTGCTGCTGCTCGGCCTCGGCTTCAAGATGCTGCTGGTCGACCCGATGCTGCGCCACGGCGTGCTGCCGCTGGCGATCGCGACCATGGCGCTGGCGATCGGCCTCAAGGAAGCCGTGAAGCAATTCTTCAGCGCCGAAGCCTCGCCGTTTCCCTCGATCGTGCCGGCTGGTGATATCTCGATCCTCGGCCGCCAGGTCGCGTTGCAAAGCGTCGGCGTTCTCGCGCTCGCCATCGCCGCGGTGGTCGGATTGACCATGCTGTTGAACCGCACGTCCATTGGCCATCAGATGCAGGCCACCGCACAGAACCCGACGGTCGCCCGCATCATCGGCATTCCCGTCGAGCGGATGATCCTGCTGACGTTCCTGATCAATGCCTTTTTGGTGGCGCTGGCCTCGCTGCTGATCACACCGATCTATCTCGCCAAATTCTCCAGCGGTGAAGTGCTGGGCCAGGCGGCGTTCATTGCCGCGATCGTCGGTGGTTTTAATCAGGTGCGCGGCGCAATCGCCGGCGGCTTGCTGATCGGCGTCGTCGACAATCTCGCGGCGGCCTATGTTTCGACCCAGTATCGCGCGGCCGTACCGATGGTCTTGCTGATCCTCATCATCCTGCTGCGTCCGCAGGGACTGCTGGGCCGCGCCGAGGAGCGTACGGTATGAGCCTGTTCAATCGATATTGGCGCGTCGCGCTCGGTGTGGTCGTGATCGCGGCCCTGATCATCGCGCCGATGTACCTCAATCGCTACGGCCTGTTCATCCTGAGCCAATGGGCTGTCATGACCATCGCCGCGATGGGACTCAATCTGACGCTGGGCTATGCCGGTCAGGTCTCGCTGGCGCAGGGCGCCTTCGTCGGCATCGGCGCCTATTCCGCGGCGATCATGACCGCGAACGGGATGCCGCTGATCGCGGGGCTCGGCGTTGCCATCGTCCTGTGCTTCGCGATCGGCTGGATTCTCGGCTATCCGGCGCTGCGGGTGCAGCATCATTATCTTGCCTTCGTGACGCTGGCATTCTCCACGCTCGCCTTCCTGGTGTTCCGCAACGAGGGCTGGCTCACCAACGGCATCTACGGCATCAGCAACATTCCGCGCCCCACGATTTTTGGCTATCCGACCAACCGGCCGCTGCCATTCTATTATGTCTGCCTCGGCTCGCTGGCCCTGGTGTCGTTCGCGACCTGGTGGCTGATCCGCTCGCCCTGGGGCCGCGCCTTCGTAGCCCTGCGTGAAAACCCGGTGCGGGCGCTCTCGCTCGGCATCGACACACGGCGCTACACCTTGATGGCGTTTGCGATCGGCTCGGCGCTCGGCGGCGTCGCCGGCACGCTGTATGCGCCGCTGACGCAGTACATTGATCCCGTTCCTTTCAATCTGTCGCTTTCGCTTGATCTGCTGATGATGGTGATCGTTGGCGGTTCGGGCTTCTTCTTCGGCCCGTTCCTCGGCGCGATGATCGCGGTGCTGCTCCCCGAATGGCTGCGCTTTACCCAGGGCTATTATCTGATGCTCTACGCGGTCGCCGTGATCCTGCTGCTGATCTATTCGCCGAGCGGCATTCTGGGCATCCTCGATCGCTATCTGACCGAGCGCCGCACCAAGGCCGCCTCCGCACTGCGCGCGGTCGCGAAGTCAGGACTGGAGCCGGCGCCATGACCGCGGTTCTCGAAATCAGCGACATCAAAAAGAATTTCGGCGGCATCAAAGCGGTCGATGGCGTCAGCTTCGACGTGCAGGAAGGCGAAATCCTCGGCCTGATCGGCCCGAACGGCTGCGGCAAGTCGACCTTGTTCAATTGCATTCTCGGCCAATTGCAGCCGAGTGCCGGCGAAGTGAAAGTCGATGGCAAGGTCGTCACCGGGTTTCGGCCGTCGGATTTGAACCGGCTCGGCGTCAGCCGCACCTTCCAATTGCTACAGGTATTTCCAAAACTGTCGGTGCGGGAAAATCTCATCCTCGCCGGCCAGGAGCACCAGGGCAACATGCTGTCGCGGCTGCTGGGTCCATCGGATGCGGGCCTCAGCAAGGCGGCCGATCAGATGATCGAGTTTTTCAAGCTCGGCCATCTCGCCGGTGAGCTGGCCGGCGGATTGTCCTACGGTCAGCAGAAACTGCTCGATGCGGCCATGGCCTTCATGGGCGGGCCGCGGCTTGTGCTGCTCGACGAGCCGGCCGGCGGCGTCAATCTGACGATGCTCGGCGATTTGAAAGCGCGGCTGGCCGAGATCAACCGCGAGAAGCGCGCCACTTTCGTCGTGATCGAACACAACATGGAATTCGTGATGTCGCTGTGCTCGCGCGTGGTGGTGATGGCGGAAGGCAAGGTGCTGGCGATCGGTACGCCCGCTGAAATCCGTGCCAACAGCGCCGTCATCGACGCGTATCTCGGTCACTGAACCGGCGGATGAGGGAACACGGATGAGCGAACCCATCCTCGACGTTAAAGGCCTGGTCGGTGGCTACGGCAAAATGACCATTCTCAACGGCACCAGTTTCTCGGTGCCGGCAGGCACCATCACCACGGTGATCGGGCCGAACGGCGCCGGAAAATCCACCGTGTTCAAGGCGATCTTCGGCCTGCTCAAACTGCGCGAAGGCAAGATCATCTTCAAAGGCCGCGACGTCACCGGCCTCAGCCAGCGCGAACTGCTCACATCCGGCATCTGCTACGTGCCGCAGGGCCGCAACATCTTCCCGGAATTGTCCGTGCGCCACAATATCGAACTCGGCGCGGTGGTCGCGGGACGTGATATCCCCGATCTGCCCGCGCGCATCGAAGCCGCGCTCGATCGATTCCCGATTCTGCGCAAGAGAGCAACGCAACAGGCGTCCACGCTGTCGGGCGGCGAACAGAAGCAGCTCGAAATCGCGCGCGGGCTGTTGCTCAATCCGCAATTGATGCTGGTCGATGAACCGTCGATCGGGCTTTCCCCGCTGATGATCCGGCAGACCTTCGGCATCCTGCAGGATTTGCGCGACCGCGGCGTCTCCATTCTGCTGATCGAGCAGAACGCCCGGTCGGCGCTCGAGATCTCGGATTACGGCATCGTGCTCGAACTCGGCCAGACCCGCCTCGTCGACAGGGCCGACAAGGTGCTCAGCAATCCCCGCGTCGGCCAGCTCTTTCTCGGCGGCGCTATCGATCAGCCATCCGCATAAACGACAACTACAACAAAAATCACTGGGGGAACGGAACGATGTCGATTACACCGGGCAAACGCATTTGGGCGATCCTGTTGCTCGCTGCCTGCAGCCAGATCACGCCGGCGTCGGCGCAGCAGCTTGCCTGCGACGACGGCATCAAGACGGCTTTCAAGCCCGACGCCGACACGACGGTTGTCGCGGTTCGGCAGGTGAAGAAGGGCGAAGAATTGAAGGCGCCCGATTCGCCGCAACCGATAACGGCGGCGGCTGACATCTGCCTGGTGAAGCTGCTGGTCGGCCCCGGCGCCATCGCGGAAAAGGACAAGACCGCGCGCTCCTACTCCGAGGGTATCGGCATCGAGGTCTGGCTGCCGGCGCCTGCCAACTGGAACGAGCGCATCCGCAATTATGGCGGCGGCGGCTGGGTCGGCGGCGGACATCGCATCGCCGGTCAGATCGGCAGCAAGGTCCCGGCGATCGTCAACGCCAATATCGGCTATGCGTCGGGCACCACAGATGCCGGTCAGCCCTGGTACCAGGACGGCTCGTTCACGTTCCTCTCCGACGGCAAGCTCAATGCCGAGTCGCTGCGGGATTTCTCGGTGCGCGCGATGGTGGAGCAGGCAGTCAAGACCAAGGCACTGGTCAACGTCTATTACGGCAAGGCGCCCAAATACACTTACTATGACGGCCATTCCCAGGGCGGCCGACAGGGCATGAAGGTCTTCCAGGAATACCCTGAACTCTACGATGGCTATCTGATCGCGCAGCCCGCGCCGAATATCGCGAAGTTCGGAACGTCCGGATTGTATCCGCAGATCGTGATGAAGACCGAACTCGGCTTCACGTCAGTGAACAAGGACGCGGCGAAGGCCTTTGCCGCCAAGGTCGCCGCCGCGAACCAGCGCGCCGTCGCCGCCTGCGATACGGCCGGGCTCGGCTTCCTGCTCGATCCGTTTGCCTGCAACTACAATCCCGCGCGCGATGCCGCCGCGCTGTGTGCCGGTGCGAACGGCGAGGGCGTGACCGGCAGCAATCCGGATGCCGCGACCTGCATGAGTGCAAAGGAGGCGATGGCGCTGAACCGAATCTGGTACGGCGCCACACCGGACGGCAGTTTCGACGCCGCCCAGACACCCGACAGCCGTAGCGGCAAGTCGCTCGGCCCCAAGCAGGTCTGGTGGGGGTTCACCCGCGGGACCGCGATTGGCGGCCAGATCACGAGCGCCGGTGCGGACGCCGTGGCCCAGGCGATGCAGGACGTCAGCTATGCCGCCGATGCCAGCGCGACATCGGCGGTGCCGATCACCAATGCTTCGACAGCCGTGCGCAACAAATGGCTCGAACTCGATTATGCCGGATTGGCCGATGCCGTCGCCAAGAACGTCGCGCTGCAGCCGACGCAGTTCAGCAACCTCATCACCGACAAGGCGGATCTTGCAAAACTGCGCGACCTCGGCCGCAAGGTGGTGATCTTTACCGGCCTCGTCGACGATGCGATCCCGCCGGCCGGCAACATCAACTATCATGAGCGCGTGCTGGCTCAGATGGGCGGGCACGCCGAGGTGGCGAAGTTCATGCGGATGTATCTGGTGCCAGGTGCCGCGCACTCTTCGCAGGGCCGGGCCTACACCGTCGGTGGCAAGAACGACACCGTGCCAATGCCGAAATTGCCCGGCAATGCCAACCAGACGCCGACGCGTGAGCAGGACCAGTTCTTCACCGCGCTGGTCGATTGGGTCGAGAAGGGCGAAGCGCCCGGCGACATCCTGCTGACGTCGCGCGACAAGAGCATCAGCTATCCGATCTGCGTCTATCCGCTGAAAACGACGTGGAACGGCAGCGGGCCAGTGACGCAGGCCACCAGCTTCAGCTGCCGGTAGAGCAACGCGGGTCGGTGTGGTAGCTGATAGGAACGGCGGGGCTTGATCGCGCCGCCGGGACCGTCAGAGACGAGCGACCATGGGCGAACCACAAACCGGAGCAGGCGCGCGGACGCACGAAGTGCTGGGCCTGCTCGGCTTTCTGCTGGTCGCCACCGCCCAGGTCTCCAACATGATTCTCGCGCGGGGCGTGGCCGGCAGCGTTCCGCCGTTCTCGATCGCGTTCTTTCGCTGGAGCATCGTGGCGCTTGGCCTGCTGCCCGTCGTCGTGATGGCGCTGCGCGAGAAGCCCGCAGCGTTGCGCGGGCAGTGGCCGGGCATCGCGCTGGCCGGCTTTCTCGGCATGTTCATCTGCGGCGGCCCGGTCTATGTCGCCGGGATCACCACGTCGGCGATCAACCTCGCGCTGATCATGGCGCTGTCGCCGATCGTCGTGCTGCTGTTCTCCTTTGCCACGGGGCGGGAATCCATTGCCCGCAGGCAAATCATCGGCATGGCGGTCGCGCTGGCCGGCGCGCTCCTGATCATCACCAAGGGACAGGCCTCGGTCGGGCCGGGCCTCTCCACCGGCGATCTCCTGGCGCTGCTCGCGATGCTGGGCTGGGCCGGATACACCCTGATGCAAAATCGCGTCGGACAGGGCGTCAGTTTTCTGGCGCGGATCGGCCTGTTCGCGGCGGCCGGCGCGCTGTTCTCGCTGCCGTTTGCGGTTCATGAAATCTGGCAGACGCCATCAGCCGCATTCACCGGTCGCGCCGCGCTCGTCTATCTCTTCGCGGGCCTCGTCCCCGGGCTGTTTGCCTATGCCGCCTACGCCTTTCTCGGTGCGCGGTTCGGCGCGGTATCGACCTCGCTCAGCCTCTACCTCGGCCCGGTCGTCAGTGCTGCCCTGTCGATCCTCTTTCTCGGCGAGGCGCCGACGATCGTCCATCTGATCGGCGGCGCGCTGTCGCTTGGCGGCATGTATTTGTGCCTGCAGGCCAAACCACGCGAGGCGAGATAGCCTCTATTCAATCACCGCATGATCCGGCGCCACCGACTGCGCGCGCAGCGTCGCCTTGGTCGAACCGATCATGATGGCCAGCGGGATCGAGACCAGGACGAACAGCATCACCAGCTGGTAGTCCTGGGAGAAGGCGATGATCTGCGACTGCGCCTTGACCATGGCGTCGGCCATGGCGCGGCCGGTATCGGTGCCAAGATCGATCATGCCGCGCACATTGGGCATCTGCAGGGCGTGGTTGAACGGGTTGATATTTTCCGACAGCCCCGCATAGACCCGCCGCGATCCCTCGGTCAGCTGCGAGATCACGACGGAGATGCCGATCGAGCTCGCGACATTGCGCATCAATGTCAGCATCGAGGTGCCGTCGGTACGCAAATGATTGGGCAGCGTCAGGAACGCCACGGTGGACAGCGGCACGAACACCAGTCCGAAGCCGAAGCCCTGCAGCACGCTGATCACGACGATCTCGGTGACGCCGGTCTGGTCGGTCCACCCCGTCATGTAGAACAGCGAAATAGCCGTGATGCTGAGGCCGGTGATGATCAAATTGCGCGCCTCGACAAAGCGCATCATCCGCCCGACCATCATCATGGCGACGAAGGTGCCGCAGCCGCGGGTCGCCAGCAGCACGCCCGCGGTGATGATGGGATAGCCGATCACGTTCTGCAGGAACGGCGACGACAGCGCCATGGTCGAGAACAGCACCAGGCCCATGACCGCCATGAACACGCAGCCGCCGACGAAATTCTTGTCCTTGAACAGCGCGAACTGGATGAATGGCTTCGAGGTCGTGAACGAATGCGCCAGGAAATAATAGAAGCCGATGCCGGCGATGATGAACTCGGCGATGATCTCGTTGGATTCCAGCCAGCCGAGCTGCTCGCCGCGGTCGAGCGCCAGCTGCAGCGATCCGATCGAGATCGCCAGCGCCGTGAAGCCGAACCAGTCGAAGCGCAGGTCCTGGTCCTTTCTGGTCTCGTCCATGAAGATGACAAGGCCGAGCACGGTGAAGATGCCGAACGGCAGATTGACGAAGAATACCCAGTGCCAGGAATAGGTTTCGGTCAACCACGCGCCCAGCGAGGGTCCCATGATCGGACCCATCATCACGCCCATGCCCCAGATCGCCATCGCCTTGGCGCGCTCATGCAGCGCGTAGGAATCCAGCATCACCGCCTGCGACAGCGGCACCAATGCCGCGCCGAACACGCCCTGCAGCAGGCGAAACAGCACCATCTGGTTGATGTCTTGCGCGAGGCCGCACAGCACGGATGCAATCGTGAAGCCGCCAGAGCAGATGATGAAGATGCGCTTGCGGCCGAAGCGGTTGGCGATCCAGCCCACCGGCGCGGTCATGATCGCGGCCGCGACGATATAGGAGGTCAGCACCCAGTTGATCTGGTCCTGCGAGGCCGACAGCGATCCCTGCATGTAGGGCAGCGCGACATTGGCGATGGTGGTGTCGAGCGCCTGCATGATCGTCGCCGTCATGGCGCAGATCGTCACCATGTTCCGGCGCAGGCCGGGAACCGCAGCTTGTGTCGGGCCCGGCGCCGGCATGGTCAGTCGGCTTCGTGGTTAGCCGCGGCCGGCGTCAGGCCGAGCAGGTGCGCGAGCGAGCGGCGGTGGTTGGTGTCGATGCTGGCATAGACGCTCATGCCGGCTTTCAGCTTGCGGACGAACTTGTCGTTCTTGTCGAAGTAGATTCGCACCGGGACGCGCTGCACCACCTTGACGAAATTGCCGGTGGCGTTCTGCGGCGGCAGGATCGCGAATTGCGCGCCGGTGCCGGGCGAGAGCGAGCCGACCGTGCCCTTGAACACGTGGTTGGGGAAGGCGTCGACGTCGAGCGTGACGCTCTGGCCGACCGCGACATAGGTGAAATCGGATTCCTTCGGATTGGCGTCGACCCAGGGGTTGGCGACGTCGATGATGGAGAACACCGGAGCGCCTGAAATCACGAAACGGCCGAGCTGGATCTGCTCGACCTGCGTGGCGACGCCGTTCATCGGCGCGCGCACGGTGGTCAAATCGAGGTTGCGCTGGGCGTCGTCGAGCGCAGCCTTGGCCTGCATGTAGGCCGGAAACGCTTCGAGCGGCAGCTCGGGATCGCCGAGCAGCTGGTTGAGGGCGTTGGATCGTTGTTGCGTGACCAGCTGGCGCTGCGCCTGTGCGGTGACCAGGGTCGTGGCGCTGTTGTCGAGATCGAGCTGCGAGCCGGCCTGGCTCTTGACCAGCGAATTCTTGCGCTCGACGTCCTTTTGCTTGAGCGCGATGCCGGCGTTCACCAGTTCGATGGTCTGTCCGTAGAGCTTCACATTGGCGACAAGGGTGTCGTGGCTGACCTTGGCGTCGTCAAGTTTGGAGCGCGCCTGCGCCACCGCCAGCCGGAACGGCACCGGGTCGATCTGGAACAGGGTGTCGCCGGTCGAGACCTGCTGGCCTTCCTTCACGGTCACATTGATGATCTTGCCCGACACGTCCGACGTGATCAGCACCTTCTGCGCGCCGACATAGGCATCGTCAGTGGTCACGTAGCGGCCGCCATTGAGATAGAAGGTGATGCCGGCCGTCGCTGACACCAGCGGCAGCACCACCAGCAGCAGGAAACGCCGATAGCGGCGCATGCCGGCCATCAGCCGGCGGCGCGGCTCCGACGCCAGTTTCGGGCGCGGGGTCGGTTCGGCGCCCTTCTGTTCCGGGGGAAATTTGAGCACGGGATCAGCCATAACGCTGCTCCTTTCGGGGCGGTTCGCTGGGCGGATTCTGGACCGCGTTGCGAACGTTTTCCTTGATCAGATCAAGTTGCGACAGCAGGCGGTGGGCATCGGCGGGGTTGATGCCTTCAAGCGCGGTCGCGGTGAGTTCGGAGCGCAAGCCGGAGAGCTTGCCGAGCAGCGGGCGCGCGGCCTTCTTCAGATAAAGCCGGTTGACGCGGCGGTCGGTCTCGTCGCCGCGGCGCTCGATCCAGCCATTGTCGCAGAGCTTGTCGATCAGCCGCGTCAGCGTGATCGGCTGCATTTCCATCAGTTCGGCGAGTTCCGTCTGCTTCAGACCCTCGGATCGTTCGACCTTGGCCAAAACCGCCCATTGCGCGCGGGTGATGCCATAGCGCGCCGCCTGCTTGTCGGCATAGGCGCGCATCATCCGCTGCACCTCGCCGAGCGTAAACAGGAAGTTCATATCAACGGAACCGCGCATCGCCAGCCTCCATAAGCTTTGGATATTATAAGCTTGCTTATGAATTTCGCATGCCGGGTTAGCAGTTACCAGCTCCGCCCTCAGAACATGGCTGGTTCTTACGGAACCTGCGGGCTTTGGGATTGGGCGCCAAAATGCTACAAACCCGACGCAATGACCCTGGCAAAACCCACCTTTCCCGCACCCGACCACGATCACGGCCGCTGTGCCGCGGACGCGATCGCGCATGCCGAGCAGGTTTGCGCCAAGCGGGCGCAGAAATTCACCCCGATCCGGCGTCAGGTGCTGCAGGCGCTATTGTCCAGCCACCGCCCGCTCGGGGCCTATGAGGTGATCGACGAACTCGCCAAGACGATGCCGCGGCCGGCGCCGATCACGGTGTACCGGGCGCTGGATTTCCTGATGGAAAACGGCCTCGTCCACCGCATCGAAAGCCGCAACGCTTTCCTTGCCTGCGCGCACGACCATGACGCGACCGCGATGGTGGCGTTCCTGATCTGCGACCATTGCGGCTCGGTCGGCGAAATTCCCGCGGCCCCGGTCGCGCAAAGCCTCAATGCGGCGGCGCGCGCCTCCGGCTTTGCGCCAAAGCTTTCCGTCGTCGAGATTGCCGGCACCTGCGCGCATTGTCAGAAAGCTCCTTAGATTTTTTTGGCATGGTCCTCATCCGAAAACCGGAAGGCCACCTTTCGGGATCATGCCAGTAACCAACACGGCGCCAAGCCGGCCACGAGGATAAATGTCGTCCAATCCTGTGATTTCTGCCGCCGGGCGTGCCCTCACCCCGGGCGCTATCGCCTTGATGCTGATGCTGTGCCTGAGCTGGGGTTTCAATCAGATCGCGGTGAAGCTGGTTCTGCCTGATGTGCCGCCGATGCTGCAGGCCTTGATTCGCTCGCTTGGCGCGCTGCCGGTGTTGCTGATCATCGGCTGGTTTCGCGGCGTCAGATTCTTCGAGCGCGACGGCACGCTGTGGCCGGGCGTCATTGCGGGCATGATCTTCGGGATTGAATTCGTGCTGATCTATCGCGGCCTGCTGCTGACGTCGGCGTCGCGGGCCGCGGTGTTTTTGTACACGGCGCCGTTCTTCGTAGCCCTCGGCTCCTACGTCTTTCTCGGCGAACGGCTGCGCGCCTCGCAATGGGGCGGACTCGCTTTGAGTTTCGCCGGCGTGGCGCTCGCGATCGGCGTCCCCCAGGCCAATGTCGATGCCAATGTGTTGATAGGCGATCTCCTGATCGTCGCCGGCGGCGCGCTGTGGGCGACCACGACGCTGATCGTCAAGGCGACCGCGCTGATCAAGGCGCCGGCGGAAAAGGGGCTCGGCTATCAGGTGGCGATCTCGATCCCGATCCTGGCGCTGGCCGCGTGGATTTCCGGCGAAACCATCACCCACGTTCCCGGACCGCTGTCGCTGGCGCTGCTGGCCTATCAGGCGTTCTGGGTCGTGGGCCTGACGTTCCTGCTGTGGTTTGCGCTGGTGAAGACCTATTCGGCCAGCAAATTGTCGGCCTTCACCTTCATCACGCCGCTGTTCGGCGTGGTGGCCGCGTATTTCATCCTGCACGACACGCTGACGATCGCGTTTGGCGTCGCCGCGCTGCTGGTCATCGCCGGGCTCTATCTCGTCAACCGGCCCGAAACGGCCAGGGCGGAAGTGGCGCCGGATCCGAATGTGTGAGGGGAATGATTTTGAGTTGAGGCGGTGCCGGGCTTACCTCGCCCCGCTTGCGGGGAGAGGTCGGATTGCGAAGCAATCCGGGTGAGGGGGTACCGGTCTAACAATCGACTGCGCTCGCGGAGAGAGCCCCTCACCCCGACCCTCTCCCCGTAAAGAACGGGGAGAGGGAGAAGTTCTCCCTAATCCGTCTCGATCGGCAACGCCTCGTCCTTGGCCCACTCGCCCATCGAGGCGTCGTAGAGCGTGAGGTCCTCGTAGCCGAGCCGGTGCAGCAGGAACAGATCGATGGTGGCCGAGATGCCGCCGCCGCAATAGGCGATTACCTGCTTGTCCTTGCGCAGGCCTTGCGTGGCAAATTTCGCTTCGGCGTCCGCGAGCAGTACGAAAACCCGCGTCGAGGGATCGAGCAAGGTTGCGGCTGATACGTTGCAGCTGCCGGGAATTCTGCCGGGCCGCCCATAGCGGCTCGGCTCCAGGCCTTTGTGGAATTGCGGGCCGAGCGCATTGACGACGACGGCGCTGTGATCCCTGACAGCAGCGAGCACCTCGTCCTTGCCGACGAAAAAGCCGGGTCGCGGCTTCGCCTTGAACTTGGCTTTCTTGTATCCCTTCGCGGGTCCGGTCTCGATCTCCCGCTCTTCGGCCTTCCATTTGTCGAAGCAGCCATCGAGCACGGCGACATTGTCAAAGCCCAGCGATCTCAGCATCCACCAGAACCGCGTCGCCCACATCGGCGTGCCGATGGAATAGAGCACGACGCGGCTGTCCGGGCCGACGCCGTGCCGCCCGAACGCCGCCTCGAGCTGCGCGATATCAGGCATCATGAAGCGAAGCTCGATACCCTGCTTGGAGAATTCGCCCTGCAGGTCGAGAAAGTCGGCGCCGGGAATATGGCCGGCCGCGAAGGTCTGGTCGCCGGGCACGGCGATGTAGGGCGCGTTGCTGCCCGCGGGCGCCGGTTCGAGATAGGTCGTGCAATCGAACAGCCGCAGATTGGGCCGATCCAGGATGCCGGCAAGTTCCACCGTGCTGATGAGCTCCGACATGCTGACCTCCCGTTAATTTGAACAATGCTAGGGTGTGCGGCGACGGATGAAAAGCCGGGCTGCCCGGCGCAAGCAGCTCTTTCAATCCGGCGATTCCTGTCCAATATAGCTGACAGGGGAGGCCGAGTGTTGATCGCCCACCTCGAACCGCAATGGCCGGATTAAGTCATTGAAAATACAGAGATAAAAGTCAAATTCGGATGCGGCCGGCTGGCCCGTCCCGGTCCCCTTGGTGAATGTCACCAAAACCTGATATTCGAGACGCCATGAACAAGCCCGAAAAACCGCCGCAAGACGACATCGCCGGCCCCAGCGCCCGGCATCAAACCACCCAGGTCATGGTCGGCAATGTCGCCGTCGGCGGCGGTGCGCCGATCGTCGTGCAGTCGATGACCAACACCGACACCGCCGATATCGACGGCACCATCGCCCAGGTCGCAGCCTTGTCGCGCGCCGGCTCGGAAATGGTCCGCATCACGGTGGACCGTGACGAGGCCGCTGCCGCCGTTCCGCATATCCGCGACGGCCTGCGCCAGCGCGGCATCACCACGCCCCTGATCGGCGATTTCCATTACATCGGCCACAAGCTGCTGGCGGATTATCCGGCCTGCGCCGAGGCGCTCGACAAATACCGCATCAATCCCGGCAATGTCGGCTTCAAGAACAAGCGCGACACCCAGTTCGCCGACATCATCGAGATCGCCAACAAGAACAACAAGGCGGTCCGCATCGGCGCCAATTGGGGTTCGCTCGATCAGGAACTGCTCACCAAGCTGATGGACGAGAACATGCTCTTGCCGAACCCGCGCGATGCGCGGGCGGTGATGCGCGAGGCGATGGTGCAGTCGGCGCTATTGTCGGCGGCGCGCGCCGAAGAGCTCGGCATGCCCAAGAACAAGATGATCCTGTCGGCGAAGGTATCCGCCGTGCAGGATCTGATCGCGGTCTACGAGGTGCTCGCGGAGCGCTCGGATTACGCGATCCATCTCGGCCTCACCGAAGCCGGCATGGGATCGAAGGGCATCGTGGCGTCGTCCGCGGCGCTCGGCATCCTGTTGCAGCAAGGCATCGGCGACACCATCCGCATTTCGCTGACGCCCGAACCCGGCGGCGACCGCACGCTGGAAGTCCAGGTCGCGCAGGAACTGCTGCAGACCATGGGTTTCCGCACCTTCGTGCCGCTGGTCGCGGCCTGCCCCGGCTGCGGCCGCACCACCTCGACCACGTTCCAGGAACTGGCGCGCTCGATCCAGGATTTCATCAGGGAAGAGATGCCGGGCTGGAAGACGCAGTATCCCGGCGTCGAAGCCCTGAACGTCGCGGTCATGGGCTGCATCGTCAACGGCCCCGGCGAATCCAAGCACGCCAATATCGGCATCTCGCTGCCCGGCACCGGCGAAGCGCCGGCAGCCCCGGTGTTCGTCGACGGCAAGAAGTTCCGAACGTTGCGCGGCCCTTCCATCGCCGCCGACTTCAAGGCGCTGGTGATCGACTACATCGATCAGCGTTATGGCGCGGGCGCGAAGACGCCGGTGACGGCGGCGGAGTAATTCTCTCCGTCGTCCCGGCGAACGCCGGGACCCATACTCCGCGGCCCTAATTTTGCGGAAAATATCTAACGCCAGCGCCCCCACCGATAAGCCGCGGCGTATGGGTCCCGGCTCAAGGCCGGGACGACACCAACTGCATTGCGCTTTGCCTTGAGCGGGCTACGATGCTTCCCAATCAATAATGATTGGGAGAACACCCATGAGTTCACTCTCCAGCAAACAGGGCCCCCGCTATCGGCACATCGCCGGCGAGAGCGAACCCTATGAGACCATCGGCGTCGAGAAGCTGACCCCGATCATCGGCGCGGAGATTTCCGGCGTCGATCTTTCAAGCTCGCTGTCGAACCGCACGATGGACGAAATCCATCGCGCGCTTGCCGAAAACCTCGTGATCTTCTTCCGCGACCAGCACATCACGCCGCAGCAGCATCTGGCGTTCGGCCGCCAGTTCGGCGAGCTGCACATCCATCCCGCCGCGCCGCATGAGGGCGACGATCCCGCGCTGATGAAAATCTACGCCGACAAGGATTCGCCGCGCGCCAATGGCGAGGGCTGGCACACCGACGTGTCCTGCGACGTCGAGCCGCCGATGGGCTCGATCCTCTACATCAAACAGTGTCCGCCGCGCGGCGGCGACACGCTGTTCGCCAACATGTATGCGGCCTATGAATCGCTGTCGGACCGCATGAAGGCCTATCTCGACGGGCTCACCGCCCTGCATGACGGCGAGCAGACCTATCGCGGGCTCTATGCCAATTACGGCGTTGCCGACCGTCCGGAATATCCCCGCGCCGAGCATCCGGTCGTGCGCACGCATCCTGTCACCGGCATGAAGGCGCTCTACGTCAACCGCGGTTTTACGCGCTTCCTGATCGGCGTTCCCCGCGACGAGAGCGACGCGATGCTGGCCTATCTCTATCAGCACGCGGAGAATCCGTTGTTCCAGTGCCGCTTCCGCTGGACCGAAAACGCCATCGCCTTCTGGGACAACCGCTGCGCCCAGCACCGCGCGATGTGGGACTACTGGCCGCATACACGGTCAGGCACGCGGGTGACGGTGAAGGGCGAGCGGCCGGTGTGAGTGGGGAGGTTCGGCTGGCGCGTCCAGCCGAGGAATGGATTGCTTCGTTGCGCTCGCAATGACGGTTGCCTGCGGCAAAACGACCCGACGGGCAAATCAGTTCTGAGTTTCAGAAATCGTGTCAAGCAGAAAACTTCTGCAAATCAAAAATATTTCTGTTGTCGGCCGGCCCAAATCAGTGCGCATCTATCGCCATCCCGTCCCACTCAGAGGGCGTCGGCCGTCGTCACGGACGTTGGGCGGGTTGCGGTGGACGCTTGTTTACGCTGAGACGATGGCGTGGATTAAGCGTACGGCAAAACCGTGTGGTCCTGGCGCCCGTT
>NZ_JAFCLZ010000040.1 GCF_018130165.1 Bradyrhizobium sp. JYMT SZCCT0180
CGCGTGCGCCAAGCGGCCAAAACGCCGTTGTGCCGCCAAGAATCGCGATGAAATCGCGGCGTTGCATGTGCCTCCTGAGAAAGCTTCGTGCGATACTCAAGCCTAGCACTTTGCGAGCGGTCAGCGAGAACAATGACACCCATCTCGCCCCAAAGGCGATCAGCCTTGATGTCGCAGTTGGGTCAAACGCGTCACGTTGGCTGTGCCGTTCACTTCCGGTTTGCACCCAGCTCCGGAAATGCCGCTTACACCACAAACTAACGCTATGTGCCACAAGCGGACATCGCGCCGCCGTAAACAGCAGGCGCTACTCGATCACCTCGTCCGCCCGGCCGAGTAGTGTCGTTGGCACGCTTAAACCAAGCATTTTAGCGGTTCGAAGATTGATCACCAGTTCGAATTTTGCCGGCATCTGAACCGGCAACTCGTTTACCTTTGTCCCTTTGAGAATTCGATCGACGTAAGGGCCAACTGATTTAAAAAATTCGGAGAAGTCAGTTCCATAGGACAGCAGCCCACCGTCTGCAGGACCCGCGCGAAACGGAAATACTGATGGAAGTTTATAGAAGGCCGCAAGTTCGACGAAGCGTTTCCGATGGGTCGCCATGAAGTTGTCCGCCATCATGACGAGCCCCCCGCCGGGTTCGCTGCCAAGCATCGAGATCGCCGCTTCAATGTCGGCCTCACTACGAACCGGAGTTACTTGTGGCAATACGCCCATGGATCGGGCGGCGGCTTCGAATGGCGCGGCGAAAAACGCTCCCTTGCGCGGGGCAAATTCGGGATTGAACAGACCTGCTGCCCGTACGACTCGAGCGTCGGCTTCTTTGAGCAATTCAAGCCACTTGCCTGACATTGAAGCTTCATAGTTGATGAAGCCGGTGATGTTGCTATCGGGTCGTGCCAAGCTCGAAACAAAGCTTTCGCCTACGGGATCGGAAACGATCGTAAAAATTATCGGGATGGTCGCGGTTTCCCGTCGAGCCGCCGCCGTCGTAGTCGTGGAAGTGCTCACAATTACCTCGGGTTGCCCCGCAACTAACTCTCTCGCGGCATTTTGAATATGCTCGATGTTAGGACCGGGCCAGCGAACGTCGATTTCCACGTTACGACCTGCTGTCCAACCGACCCGCTCAAGGCCTTACACAATTTGATTCAGACGCAGTTGTCCGGCTGGATCGCTCGAAGCGTATGCCATCAAAACGCCGATCCGTCGTACCCGCACCTGTTGGGAGAGCGCGCTAAGCGGCCAAGAAAACCGCCACGGCACCTAGAAGCAAGATGAACTCAAGCCGTCGCATGCGTCCCTCCCTTTCAAGGACCACGCCTAGAGCGGACCGAGCCTACCAGCTTCCAAATAGGGTGAACGTGATGCAATTAGCCGCATGCAGGACAGACGACCTAGCGCGCACTGCATCGATGGTTAGGGTCATTCGCGTCGGTTTGATCGAACCACGGCGACTTCCGCTCTATCCCGAGGAACGGACATCTCAGGATACGCAGGCATGTCTCAAAGGTGCCAACACCGGACCTAATCTTGTTCAGGCAGCAAGGCGCGTCTGGCACGGCCTTCTGATCCGTTCTACACTGGGTTGTGGGTTGTGGTAGCGGTCATGGCGCAGGAGCAATCAGGGCGGGTCGGGCGGAAGTTGGTGGCGATAATGGCCGCCGACGTGGCCGGTTATTCGCGGCTCATGCATTACGACGAAGAGGGCACACATGCGCGTCTGACCGCCCTTCTAGCGGGCATTGTCGAGCCAGCTATTGCGGAGTACGGCGGTCGCGTGGTCAAGCACACAGGTGACGGGTTTCTGGCCGAGTTCCCCAGCGCGGTCGAAGCGGTGCGAGCGGCCCGGCATTTTCAAGACAGCATTCGAAATCTCGCCGCCGGAGAGGCAGAAGATCGGCGCCTTGTATTCCGTGTCGGTATCAACATCGGCGATGTGATCGTCGAGGCGCACGATATCTTTGGCGATGGCGTCAACATCGCGGCCCGGCTCGAGAGCATCGCAGAGCCCGGGGGTATCTGCATCTCGTCTTCTGCCTACGACCATGTTCGAGGCAAGGTCGGGGCCGAGTTCGTTGATATGGGCGAGCAAAATCTCAAGAACATCGACCGCCCTGTGCGGGCTTATGCCATGGTTCGGGATGGGCATAGCTCGGCTACACTGGTCGAGCGCGCCAGGCTAGGCCCCACTTCGGCGCCGCGTCTTTCCATCGTGGTTCTACCGTTCGCGAATATCGGCGGCGATCCCGACCAAGACTACTTTGCCGATGGCGTGACCGAGAGCCTCACCACCGACTTGTCACGCATCAGAGGCTCGTTCGTTATCGGCCGACACACCTCGTTCACCTATAAAGGCAAGGCCGTTGATCTCAAGCAAATCGGTCGCGAGCTGAACGTTCGCTACGTGCTCGAAGGCTCCGTGCAGCGCGGTGGTAACCGGCTTCGGGTGAACGTGCAGCTTATCAGCGCGGAAACTGGCAACTACCTTTGGGCCGAGCGCTTCGACAATTCCATCACCGATCTGTTCGATATGCAGGACGAAATTGTCTCCCGGCTCGCCAACACGCTGGACGCCCAGCTGATCGCGGCCGAGGCGTGCCGAGCGGAACGTTCGCTGCACTCCGATGCAATGGATTTGTATTTTCAAGGCATCGCTCGCATGCACAAGGGGCTGACCAACGAACACATGGCGCAAGCGCTTGGCTTTTTTGAACGGGCCTTGGCTCTCGATCCGGGCAATATCGAGGCATTGGTTGGCGTGGCATTAATTGACCTCAATAGGGGGGCTAACTTTTCTACCGTTGACTGGGCCGCGCGCCTCGCGGCGGCCGAGGCGACCTTGATTAAGGTTCTGTCCATGGACCCCCATTACGCGCAGGCCCACATGCATATGGGTTATGTCCAGATTTTTACGAACCGCGCGAACCGAGGCATCGCTCAATGCGAACAGGCGCTGGCGCTGGATCGCAACTTGCCCAACGCGCACGCGTTAATCGGTCTTGCCAAATATTTTCTCGGTCGGGGCGAAGAGACCGAGGGCCATATCCATGAGGCGCTCCACCTCTCGCCACGGGATATCTTCGCCTTTCGCTGGATGATGTGGGTCGGCCTCGCCAAGGTTCAACTCAATTCTTACGCGGAAGCGGTCGCTTGGTACCGCCGGGGCATCGACGCCAACCGCAATTTCCCCCTAGCGCATTTCTATCTCGCGGCCGCCCTAGCGCAACTCGGGCTGCTCGATGAGGCGCGTGCTGCCGCACAGGCCGGACTGACGCTCAATCCAGGCTTCACCGTTCGCCGCTTCCGTGCTGCCGGATTCAGCGACAATCCGAATTTCCTTGCTGGGCGCGAGCGCATGTATGAGGGCCTGCGCATGGCCGGGGTGCCGGAGGGGTGATGTCGCAGTTGGGTCAACCTGAGAAGTCGGGGCGTACAACCCGCAGGTTGGCTTTACCCCCAACTTCGGGCATGGCCTTGCACCGCGAGAACTGACGCTGTGTGCCATAAGGAAACTTGTTCAACGGGCATCCGCCGAGCACAGTAAGTCTTCGCTTCCTCTCCTACGGAGGTTCTTCAGTGACATCCAACCCTTGGCTCAATCTCCTGGGACTGATCAACGGCTTTCAGGTCACACAGGCAATTCATGTCGCGTCAACTCTTCGTATCGCAGACCATCTGAAAGGCGGTTCTCGTTCGGCAGAAGAATTGGCGCTCTTAACGCAAAGCCATGCAGGCGCTCTCTACCGACTGCTGCGGGCGCTCGCCGCAGTGGGCGTTTTTGAGGAAGATGAAAACCGAAGGTTTGCACTGACACCAATGGGAGATTGTTTGCGCACTGACTCCGCGACACCGATCGGCGCGTGGGCGGAGTGCGTCGGGAGTCCTTACGTTTGGCGCACATGGGGCCATCTGCTGCACAGCATTCGAACCGGCGAGAATGCCTTTCAAAGTCTCAACGGTAAGGACGTTTGGAATTATCGCGCCGAACGTCCGGAGGAGAGCGCGGTCTTCGATCGCGCTATGACGGAGTTTTCGCGCGGTGGCGCTGAATCAGTTATTGGCGCGTATGATTTCTCCGCTTTCCATCATGTTGTGGATGTGGGTGGCGGGCGCGGTTTAATGCTGGCAGCCATTCTGGCCGCCCATTCCCGGATGCAAGGCACGTTGTTCGATCAGCCAGGGGTCATTGCCGGAGCCGAGGCGGTTTTGGAGGCGCACGGCGTCGTCGACCGTTGCCGAATGGTGGGCGGAAGTTTCTTCGAATCGGTACCTGAAGGCGGAGATGCCTACGTGATGCGGGTGGTGATTCACGATTGGGACGATGACGAAGCGATCGCCATCTTGAAGGCGTGCCGGCGTGCGATGCGGGAGACGGCGAAGTTGGTTCTCATCGAGCGAATTATCGCGCCTGCGAACGAAGTGCCGGCGACAAAATTCATGGATCTCCACATGTTGGCTTTGCCGGGTGGGCGGGAGCGGACTCGTGACGAGTTCTCTGACCTGCTTGCCAGGTCTGGCTTCGAACTGACGCGCGTTGTGCCAGCGGCTAGTCTCAACGTCATCGAGGCCAGGCCATACTGAGCGCGAGGCGGCCCGGTCCTCCGGTGACGTCCGTTGTGGGTCAAACTGAGAAGTCCGGGTGCACGACGGGGGAAGTCGGCTTTACCCTCAAGAACGGACGTGGGCAGCCGACTTGTCAGGTCCGAAAAGTGCCAGGAACGGACTCATGCACCGCAGCAATTAATATCGTCGCTATTCGATCACCTCGTCGGCGCGGCCGAGCAACGTCATTGGGATGTCGAGGCCGAGAGCCTTAGCGGTCTTGAGGTTGATATTCAGCGTGACGTCCGTCGCCTGCTCGACGGGAAGCTCCGCCGGACGCGCCCCCTTGAGGATGCGATCAACATAGCCAGCGGCGCGTTGCCATAGCTTGAAAAGGTTGGCCGAGTACGACATTAGTCCCCCTCGCCGGACCGAGTCGATGAATGGATAGATCGCCGGCAGGTGCCGCTCTGCGGTGAGCGCGATCAGCCGGGGGATGAGGGGTATCAGAGACGGATCGTCGGTGACGATGAGGCCGTCGAGGCCCGTCTCTGCCAGAGCGGCGAAGCTGTTCTCGATGTCCGCCGGCCGCACCGAAAGGGCTGTCAGCTCGAGACCGAGCGCGGGTGCCGCTTTCTGCACGAGTTCGACTTGGTTAGCATTCGTGGGATTGTCAGGATTCCACAACACGGCGACACGATGCACCTTCGGTGCCGCCTCCTTCAGCAGTTCCAGCCACTTGACGCCATATTCGCCGGAGAGCGGCGACAGCCCGGTGATGTTGCCGCCCGGTCGAGCAAGACTTGCCACAAGACCCATTCTGACGGGATCTCCACTCATGCAGACGATCGGCACCGTGGATGTTGCACGTTGCGCAGCCAGCGAAGTGGGGGTGCCTGGAGTCACGAGGACATCGACATTGAGCGTGAGAAGTTCGGCGATCAGCGCAGGCACGCGCTCCGGTTTTCCGTCGGCGTAGCGTTCTTCCAAAACCAGGTTGCGCCCGACGACGTACCCCCGGTCCGCAAGTCCCTGACGGAATCCCGTCTGGTTGTACACGTCCGTCCCGCGGGCGCCGCTCCAGACGTAGCCGACCCGTGGCACCGCTGGTTGCTGCGCGCGGGCTGCGAGTGGCCACGCGACCACCGCGCCGCCGAGAAGCGTGATAAAGTTGCGGCGTTTCATTCAGTCACCTCGCGGCGCGCGCCACCGCCACATTATGGGCCCGTAACACGGAATTTTGAAAGTTGAGTGGCGAAATAACCGTCAGTCCGAGATGGGTCAATCGCGTCACTTTGGTCGTCGTCAGACTATTTCCGGTTTTCCCCCGGAAGCGGACATCGTCAGGGCCGGTCGGCATGTCTCAAAAGTGCCAAACGCGGAAGTGTTAGCCTCGCTTGGGGAACAGCTTGTCGCGGATGTAACGAGAGGTCGGCGTTAACCGGATGCCGCGCGGTTTACGCCACGTCGCCTTGTCTATTTCCCTCCTGTCACCGATGGCGAGACGACCGGACACTTTATTAGCGATGAATATAGCATCGCTCATCTTCCGTCCTGATGTGGGGTTCCTGGCCCTTGACCTCTTTCCAGAGCTTCAAGCGCCCCAGTTTGAGCTTTGGAAGCTCCTCCCGGATTTCCCTGCGCAGGCAATCTTTTTCCGTTTCCAGGCCACGCCTACGGCCCCCGGGAAACATCCATAAGCGGTCGCGCCTTCTTCTAACCAACAAAATCCGCCCGCGCTTTGCCGCAATGAGTTTTGACGACTTCGCCATTACTGTCCAATAAATCCACGCAGCTTTTTCACCGTTTCGGCGGCGTCCTTGGCTTCCTCGGTTGTCAGGACGGTGATCTCACCAGTACGCCTGTGCAAGACGCTGTGATGGATTGCCGCGCCTGAAAGGCCGTCCACATCCGACTTCACCGCGATGTCGTCGATATCGGAGAGCGCGAACGCGACAGGCTTTCTGTTCCACAGCAGCATTTTTTGCTGCAGCGTTGCCTTGCCGGAATCCTTGTCGAGTGTAAGCGTCGTTGAGCCTGCTTTCAAAACGAGCTTGCGCGGAGTTTCTTCGATATTAGCCATGGCAGGTCCCCGCTGGTCCCTACTTTCACATGTCAATTATCGGGCGATTTATGCGCTGTGTCGAGCAGACAAATTGACACCATAAAAACAGTGCCCGTTTGCGCCAATGGATGGGGTGGTCCGTCACCTTGGATGGCGTCGATGTGCCGTTCTGGGCGAGTTGGATTGCCGTCACCGTGGCGAGCGCGTTGAGCTTCGTCGGCTTCCGCGCCGCCATGCGCAGCTAAAGGCTGGCAGAGCCCGCCCGGGCCGATCTGTCGCCGGGCCGCGGAGCCACTTCCCTACTCGCGGGCATCGAGCCGTCGTGCTCTACCGCGACAGCGGTTTGGTGCAATATATGTTTTGCGACCCCAATATGATAGCGGAGGTTCATCGAAAGGGGCGACTTCCCGTGTGGGTCAAGCGCTACACGTGGTTTGCCGCTGGGCTGGACGCGAAGTCCGCTTAGACCCGAAAGCCGACCTAATTCCAAAGCCTGATCCGGTGGCACATGCTTCTCGCCCTCTGTAACCTAGCCGAGGAGTATGGCCATGCAGGATCAAGCGAATGGCACCCCTGAGCATAAGCGAGTGCCGTGGAACAAGGGAAAGCTCACCGGTGCAAAGCCACCGCTGCGACCTAAACACGTCTGGTCGATCCGGACCAAGCTCCAGATCGAAGGCCGCGCTTGCGACCTCGCCATGTTCAATCTGGCAATCGACAGCAAGCTTCGCGGCTGTGATGTCGTCGCCATCCGCGTCGAGGACGTAGCCGCAGGTGGATACACAGCGGATCGCGCAACGGTGCGGCAGAAGAAAACCGGGCGGCCAGTCAGATTTGAATTGAGCGAGCAGACCCGCCAAGCAGTCGATGATTATCTAAAGTCCACCGGCAAACGGCCCGGCGAGTTTTTATTCACCGGCCGTCGCGGCCCTGACCGCAACGTGACAACGCGCCAATATGCCCGGCTCGTGTCGGAGTGGATCGGAAGCGTCGGGCTGGACCCAAGGCTGTTCGGGACGCATTCACTGCGACGGACAAAAGCGACCCTGATTTATCGGCGAACGGGCAACCTGAGAGCCGTTCAGCTCTTGCTCGGGCACACTAAAATCGAAAGTACCGTTCGATATCTCGGGATCGAAGTTGATGACGCCCTGGCAATAGCGGAACAAGTTGATGTCTGAAATACCCGGGCAGAGCGGACATACTCTGCCCGACCTTTAAACGCCGGTTTGTGCCATTTCCGGACATGCACCGCAAAGCGACGTGCGCGGTTGCACGGTTATTCGATCACCTCGTCGGCTCGGGCGAGCAGCGTCAGTGGCACAGTGAGGCCGAGCGCCTTCGCAGTCTTGAGGTTGATGACCATTTCAAATTTGGTGGCAAATTCGACCGGCAGATCAGCCGGTTTGGCGCCCTTGAGGATTTTGACAACATAGCCCGCCGCACGATGAAAATTGTCTGCCAGGCTGACCCCGTAGCTGAGTAGGCCGCCCGCATCGACATGATCGCGAAAGCCGTAGATGGCCGGCAGTTTTGTGGCCGCAGCAAGTGCGGCGACCCGATCCCGTTCGTTGAACAACATACCATCGACGAGCACGATGACTGCCTGGACACCGTCCTCTGCCAATGCCCGAAATGCCGTGTCCAGATCACTGGGGCCCCGAACTTCGGCGGGAACCAACTTGATGCCCAGCCTCCGACTTGCACTCTCAGCTTCTTGACGATCGATAATCACCCCACTGGCGACGTTCACCAGCAACCCGATTGCGGTCATATTTGGAATCAAGTCGAGCGCAAGCTCGATCTGTTTACCTGCAAGGCCTTCAATGCGGAATAGTAGACCAGTGACATTGCCTCCTGGTCGTGACTCGCTCGCAATCAAACCAAAGCGGATCGGGTCGGCAAGCAATGGACAAACAATCGGAATCGTCTGCGTCAATTTCCTTGTCGCGACAGCGGCCGGCGTGACGGCGACCATGATCACGTCTGGCGTAAGGCGTACCAACTCCTCGGCCAGTTGAGGAAATCGATCCATCCGGCCCTCCGCGAAACGCCATGCGATATCGATATTCTGGCCTTCGACGTAGCCCAGCTCTCGCAAGCCCTGGACAAACGCGTTAAGCACCGGATTACCTGGGCGCGTGACTGCCACCATAACTCCGATGAGCGGCCGCTTGGACGAAACGTGTGCACGCGTCGCGAGCGGCCACGCGGTTGCCGCGCCTCCGAGCAGCGTGATGAATGCACGTCGTTTCATCGGATCACCTCGTGGCCAGGAGGGCCTGAATAGAGGTGGGCGCAGGCGGCGCCTCCGACTGAGAGGATAGCACACCTCGGGATACCGGGAGACGGTTGCGCTGCGGGATGTCAGCCCGGCTCATGCCAGCTTCGGGTCAATCAGCGTCGGTTTGACGGTCGGCCAGCCACTTCCGGTCTACCCCCGTCAACGGACGTCGCCAGATCGGCCGGGCTCTTCCGCTTCGTGCCATAAGCGGACTCATGCGCCGCAGCAAATCGCGCCTTCACTCGATCACCTCGTCGGCGATGGCGAGCAGCGACGGCGGCACTTCGAGGCCGAGCGCCTTGGCGGTCTTGAGGTTGATCACCAGTTCGAACTTGGTCGGCTGTACGACCGGGAGGTCGGCGGGCTTCTCGCCTTTGAGAATCCGGCCGGTGTAAACACCGACCAGCCGGTAGGCATCCACAAGGCTAGTTCCATAGCTGACGAGGCCGCCATCCTTCGCGGCATCGCGAAACTCGTAGATCGCGGGAATGGCATGGCGTGCCGCCAGCGCCACTATTTGATTTCGCCGGGTATTGAAGAAGGGGCCCGGGCCAACGAGGAGCGCTCCCGCTCGCACCTGCATAAGGGTCGCAAAGGCTGCGTCTATGTCGCTCTCGCTGCTAGTCTTAAGCACCAGCATTTGTCGCCCGAGAATGCGAGCCGCCGTCTGCACTTCGGCTACCGCGGCCTCAGTTGGGGGGAAATTTGGGTCAACTAGGTTGGCGATGACCATGGTTGGCGGGATTAACTCGTGGAGTATTCCCAGGCGCTTCGCCTGCATCTCAACGCTGAACATATTCACGCCGGTTAGGTTGCCCCCCGGGCGACCCAAGCTGGCGACGAAGCCCGCTTTCACCGGATCGCCACCGACAATAAAGACGATCGGAATCTTAGAGGTCGCGGCCTTGGCCGCAAACACGTCCCGTTCTCCGCCGCACGTCGTGATCACAGACACCTGACGGCGCGCCAGATCGACCGCAAGGGCGGGCAGTCGATTACTTTGGTCGTCTGCCCAGCGATAGTCGATCTCGATGTGTTGGCCCTCAATATGACCGGTTTCCTTCAGGCCCTGATGGAACGCGGCGATAAACTGAGTCCGCATCCCAGCTGACCCGCCATGGAGAAAACCAACCACCGGCATGGCCGGCTGCTGCGCGTGCGCCGCTAACGGCCAAGCGACCGCGCCGCCGAGAAGCGTGATGAACTCGCGTCGCTTCATGTCGAGCATCGCGGCTTCCTCCAGCCCTGGAGTAACCACCAGCAACCGACGGAACCGTGCAGTCGGCCGCACGGTCAGCCTGTCACAGACCGGCCAGGCAAGTCCTCGGGCAGACCTGAATTGTTATAATCGAGGTGAACCGCTGCCCTATTTCACTTTACGATTATTCGATCCCTCTGCCCAGGGTCGGGTCCGCTCAGGGTCATTCGCGTCGTTTCGACTATCGAACGGCGAATTCCGATTTCTACCCAATAAGCGGACACTCTGCCCGCCCGTCGGCATGTCTCAAAGTGCCACAACCGGACCTTTGCTTGTTCACTCAATTACCTTATCGGCACTCGCGACGAGCCCAGGAGGTACGGAAAGCCCCAGCTGCTTGGCTGTCTTGAGGTTGATGGACAACTCAAATCTGGTTACTTGGTAGAACGGGATGTCGCCGGGCTTTGCTCCTCGGAGAATTGCGTCGATATTGTTGGCGGCGCGCTTATGCAATTCGATCAGATCGAAAGAATAGGCCATTAAGCCCCCGGCCTCGATGGATTCGGTAAATGTGAAAATCGCCGGAAGCTTCGCGTCGCCGAGCAGCTTAGCGATCAACGTGCTGTTTTGAAGGATCTGAGGCGAATCGAGGACCATGACCGCATTTGCACCGTCGCGGGAGATGCTCTCGACCGCCGTCCGAATGTCTGCTTCGCTGGTACCGAATTCCAGTAAAGACACCGCGAGAGGGAGGCCTGCCGTTTCGGCAGCTGCGCGGAAAGCGCCTGCGCTCGCCCCATCCCATTGGAATCGAAGAGCGAGACAGCCAAGTTTCGACATCGTCGGAACCATCTCGCGCAATAGTGCAATCCGTTTTCCATGAATGGACAGACCGGCGTCGATGCTGGCTCCCGTGAAATTGCCGCCCGGGTGAGCCAGACTTTCGGCGATCCCTTGCTTAACGGGGTCGGTAGTTATCACTACGATCGGAATACGCGATGTTAGCTTTTTGAAGATGACTGCGCCAGGGCCAACGACGTGGATGACATCCGGGTTGCTCCGAACAATTTCCGTCGCCAGGCCTTCGGGGCCGGACGCATTTTGCTCTCGGCCGTAACTTTCGACCTTGAGGTTTTGTCCCTCGATCCACCCCAACCGCCGAAGCTCAGCGAAAAAGGCTCGGGACTTTTTGCTTTCGCTATGATCATGCAAGTCCGCGCTTGGCTCCGCTGGGCTGAAGATAGCAAGACGCTTGCGATTGGTGCTCTGCTGTGCCGCCACAGCGAGCGGCCATGCCACCGCCGCACCGCCAAGAAGACTGATGAAATTGCGCCGTCTCATGCAGCCCTCCAAGGAGGCTCAGGACCACGCTAAATCCAGGTTGAAGCATACCACATCGCGGCATGGGTAACGTCATTGGAAAAAACCGAGTTTCTATCAGCGCTATTCTTTGTAGACAACTGGAACTAATCTGGTCTGGCCAGATTAGTGCCGCGAGACTCGGGAAAGATTGATGAAACGCGGCTTCTATTTCTTGCTGATGCTTGTCTGGTTACCATCAGCAGCAATGGCGCAGTCGGTTGACTGGCAGCGCTTCGTTGTTCCGGAAAGCGGCGCGGTGGTGGATATCCCGACGGCGGTTTTTTCGAAAGAGGCCGGAAAACCAGAAAGTGGATACGGGCGGCTTTTTGAGACATCGGATGGTCGCGCAAAACTGACGGTGCAGTCGATTCCTAATGTAGCGCGCGATTCACCTGCTGTCTTTTTGGCCAAAAAAAACCCGCCACCTAACATCGTCTACAAGAAAATCACACCTCGATTCTTTGCAGTGTCCAGCTTCCGCAATGACAATATCTGGTACAACCGCTGCAATTTCTCAGGCCGTCTTGTGAACTGTGTGCTTATTTCCTATCCCGCATCAGAAAAGCGTCAGTGGGATGCGATTGTAACAAGGATCAGCAATACCCTTTCCAGCCGATGATTAGTTAGGAGCCAGCCGGGTGATCACTCAGTTTCGTCAATTGGCTGCATATAATCGCTGGGCAAATTCACGCCTGTACGCTGCAGCATTTGATCTATCCGACCAAGCGTATCGACTTCACATCGGCGTCTTCTTTGGAAGCCTTCATGCAACCCTCAACCATCTGCTCCTGACTGACCGGCTGTGGATGAAGCGGTTGACGGGTGAAGGCGATCATCCGAACCAACTTGACGAAATTCTATATGACAATCGCAAGGAACTAACTCAGGCTCGTATCGCTGAAGACAATCGGATTATTGCACTGATCGATACCTACGACGACGCCAGTTTGTCCGTTTCCCATCGTTATCGAACCACATCTGGAATGCCGCACTTTCAGCCCCTCGCGGACATTCTGCTTCATCTCTTCAACCACCAAACGCATCACCGAGGCCAATGTCATGCCTGCTTAACGATCCTAACTGGCGATGAGCCGCCTTCACTCGACCTACTAGGGTTTCAACGTGGCGGTACTGCTCCATCACTGGAAAAATTACTATAAGTGTGGATGCAGCCCCTTCCGAAAATTGGTAACGGGCAATTATTGTGAGTGATCAACGGCCAAAAACACGAAATAGCTTAATCGATGAGACCCTTTCGATCGTTCAAGACTTCTCTGCCGATTCACTCAAGGCAGAGATTCCAAGCGCGGGTGTGCAGGCGGTTCTTCGTGATGCACTGTCCTTGGTATTATCACCGAAAGATAGACTTGCGATTGACCGCGCGATGATGCAACGGCGAGTGGAGAAATTCAGAGAAAACCAGCAGAAATTTCAGCGAGAACGAGAAGAATATTACAACAAAACGATGGAAGCGGCTCAAGCTACTCAATTTGCCCCGCCTAAATTTACAAGCGAATGACTTCAATCGCGTCGCGCAGTGACCGAGGCAAAACCGTTCATCAATATTAAATTTCTTGGAAGCCCTTGCAAACCACGCTCGCGGAGAAACAAATCCACATTGGACGACGGTTCAGGTCCGATCCATGGGAAGGGCTTAGTTATGAAAAGAGCAGTATTGGCGTTGGCTACGGCTGCCACCATTGCGGTCACTGCCTTGGCGATCCCATCACCTGCCGAAGCAAGGTGGCGGGGGGGTGGCTGGGGCGGCGGTGGCTGGGGTCCTGGTCTTGCGGGCGGGCTAATTGCTGGCGCCGTCATCGGCGGCATAGCGTCCAACGCTTACGCTTATGGCCCGGGTTACGGCTATTATGGCGGTCCGGGGTACGGGTACTACGGCGGGTATGCCCCCGGCTACGGCGGTTACGCGCCAACTTACGGCTATGGCTACGCTCCGGCATACTACGGCGGATATACTCCGGCGTATTATGGTCCCCGATACCGCCGCGTTATTCGTCCTGCCTATGCGTACGGCGGCCCTCGCTACTATCGCGCGTATCGCTGGTAATGGCCCGGTTGTTCCGGCTTGAAGTCCGGATGATGAAAAGTCGCCGATAATTCGGCGGCCTTTCGATGTATTCCCCGCGGCTCAAATCTGTCACAACGACATGGGTGACGCTCTGCGGTCGGCCGTCAGCTGGTTTCCGCTGGTAGTCGGTGGGCAGCCAATACCTGTGCGTTCTCAGATGAGTGTAACGAACCGCGCCCAGCGTCAGACTGAAGGTACTTCCGGTAAGTTTTCCGGTGACCGCCCCCGATCAGAGTTAATTCTAAACTTATCCGTTTCGCGAGCCTGTAACCCGAGAGAAGGGTTGGCCCTTGCGCGGCAAGTTCGGTGGCCAATTCCGCAAGTCGATCCGGCATACCGTTGGCATAGCGAAAGACGATTTCGACGTTGCGGCCCTCAAGGAGTCCGGCTTGCGCGAGTGCGTCCTTCAACGACTGATCGACTGGTCCCATTTTTTTGGCGTCGCCAAATACTAACCACCCAAAACGAGGCAGCGTTTTCTGTGCACGCACCACCAGCGGCCACGCAGCCACCGCGCCGCCAACAACCGAAATAAACTCGCGTCGTCGCATCAGAGCCTCCGAAGGGTCGAGCAGCCAACACGTTCAACCTTAGCACCTTGTGAACCACAGTCGGGGACTAGTTGGCTTGATGTCCGTTCCGGGTCAGAAACGGTCCGGATGACTCCGAACTACGACTTCCGGTTCACCCTGAATATCGGACATCGTCGGACCACCTTGGTTCGTCCCGTTCGTGCCAGAAGCGGAACAACGTTTCAAACCGCCTTGTTTGGGCCACTTCCTCATCGGCCCTATGGTTCAAAGCGTTGATCTTTGGTTGAGCGTTTAGTCCAAAGTGTCGGAGATTTCCCATGACTGACGGTCATGTCAATCTCATCGTTCAGCACCTTTGCGAGATTGCACTTGGCGCTCCGATTGAAGGGCAGCGAAGCACATCCACCAAACGCCAAGGACATTGGATTCGATCCTGCCTCTCTAAGAACTGTATTGCTGACCGGGTTGCGTTCGGCGGGTGTCGCGATCCACCACGAGGCGGCCGGGGGAGCGAAGGGCCGTCGTGGTCCTAAACGCAAACCTCCACGCCAATTTCTCAGTTGGGTCGAAAGCGCCGATTTGGCGGTCGGTCGGCCACTTCCGGGTTACCTTGAACAACGGACATCATTGGCCCGGTTGGTCGGGTCCGTCCTTGGGATGGGGTCGCATTTAGAGCGCCCCTCGTCCCTCATTTCCCGGCAAGCACGCTGCTGGCGATGGTGACGTATTTGCGACCGGCCTCCTGAGCCATGTCTACAGCCTCCAGCAGGGAGCGGCTCTCGCGCACTTTGGCCAATTTGACCAGCATGGGAAGATTGATGCCCGCGAGCACTTCCACGTTTGGGCGGCTCATGCAGGAAATCGCGAGGTTGGAGGGCGTGCCGCCGAACATGTCGGTGAGGATAGCGACACCATCGCCGCTGTCGACACGATTCACCGCTTCGATGATATCGCCTCGACACAAATCGGCGGCGTCTTCGGCCCCAATCGCGATGGCTTCAATTTGCTTTTGCGGACCCATAACATGCTCGAGCGCCGCCCTGAACTCGTCGGCAAGGCGTCCATGGGTCACAAGCACTAGACCAATCATCGGAACCCGGTCCTGAGCAAGTCGAACGGCGCCTCCGCGACCAGGACGATCGTTTTATTCGAGGTAGAGGGGCCAAAAGCGCCAGACAGGCATGCGCTCAACTAACAATGGCATGTGGTGCCGACGCTTCTAAATCGACGCTGGCCACCAAGTCTTGTGATGACGCGCCAAAAATTTGGGATCTCGCGCCAATGAGAAAGCCCAGAACGCATTTATCGATGCATCAAACTGGCGCCTAAAGCGAGTAACAGGGCAGCATGATCTTACTAAGCTTTGATTCACGGGCCGACCGCAAATATTATGTCGAGCCAGTCCCGGCGAGTAGCGGACTTCTGCTTTGATACGGAATTCCTCCTTCGAGCCTAGCTATTTCCGCCGTGCTGGCGCAAAAGCCAAGCTTAAACTAACGTAACCTTGCACTTGCTGAACGGCGTAGCTTCGGAATGCTCGGTGGGCTACCATCACGTCCAAGCAATTAGGTGAGCCGCTTCTATAATTTGCTGGTCTCTCGCTAGATGCGCCGCACGGCAGGACGCTCCAGCAGACTAGACTATCGGCGCCGATAGCTGGGTACGAAGACAGTTTTTAGCTAGTGAAGACAATGTCGTTTTTCGGGGGTTTCGCGGGTTTTCGTTTTGTGGGATTTGCTTTGGATGCAGCGCAGGAGTCCGCAGCTGGGCGGTTCATCGCATCAGCCATTTCATCAAGGACCACCTTGTAGTCACCCAAGGCTTGCTGCGAAGGTCCTTCAGCTTTTCTGGGATCGGTTGTCTCTAACGGAGCATGTTCTACGGCCCTGTGGTCGAACCGCACTCGCTCCAGTTTTTCCCCGACGAACCAGACGCAGAGCATTCCCGTAATTTTATCGTCGTCGAAAATATTGGTGTTGACGGTATCGACCGTCATGGTTGGTCCACCCGATTTCAAAACCACGAGATCGCCAGACTTAAAGAGGTGTGGCATCGTTGAACCCCTTACATCAAAGCGAATCAACTTAGTTGCGTTGCAACATAGCAGCCTCCCGCAATCTGCTAAAGGTACTAGGAGCATCTGTTCACCGGTCAAATGACCCATCATTATGTAGTGCGATAGGCCTGCGCCATCACGACGCCTCTAAACTCTTGGAGGATAGTGTATGGTTGTCTTTCGGTGAGGTGCCATGACATTCGCCATTCACGGATCGAAAGACGGACAGAGCGTCGTCACTGTTCGCATCAGCCCAGATGCTGCTGTCGATAAAGCTCGCCTACTGGAAGGCTCCGGTTGGCAAGTTCATATTACGGACTTAGCCGGGCGCCAGTTCGGCGTTTCAGACTTTCATCGATTTTGGATCAATCGAGAGCATGGCTACCTGACCTGCTCCTCTGAGCCAGGAGCGTCAACGAACCTATAAAGTGCAGTCGGTGAACGATGGGATTGAACCGCTGCGTTCATCTCAATTGATGTCAAAGAAAATCCCGTAGCCGTGATATTTCAAAAATCTGTTCTGCGCACAAAACCTCAGTTACTAATGGAGGCTGAGGAGCTGTGCGAATCTCGTACAAGGTATGTTGCAATTCAGGTTTGGACATAAACTCCTGAATGCATTCGTCCAGCGTTCCATCCCGTAACGACCACAATATCCTATGCCAGAGAGGCGCTTTACTTTGCAAAGAAAACCCCGGCGGTCCGTGTGGACGTATGCCGGGGCCTGATAGGTTGAGGGTGTTGCGCTGTTGTTTTTGCTCTTTAGCGCTAACCTCACCATCGAGACATGTCGAAGCTATGCAACAGGTCTCGATGCAGCTGCCTAGAAAGGAGCCCCGTAAAAGCGCGGTGCTCTATTTCTCATTGCTGCGGTGCAACAACCTTGCTTGCTTATTAGGCAGCGGATTCTCTATATGGCATCCAGATCAATTAGGTCGGGGGATCGCCTCCAGAATGATCGACTAAGGACTTTTAGACATGGCCGATTTTTCTAGCGTTCAGCAGCATCTCACCGCGATCACAACTGCCCAGACCGACTTCGCCAAGTCGTCGTTCGAGGCGAGCAAGGCGTACTTTCAAAAGCTGCTGGTGTGAAGTCTGACGCGCACGATCTTCGGCTACGTGATTTCATCACGGCCAGTGAAAGGGAATTTCGCGGTTCGAACCAGACTCACACGCAGTGCTGATCGCAACCCATCGAATCAGTTTGATTTTTGCTTCACGTAACGGCCCGGCGCTGGCTCGATGATGTGATAGCCCGCGCTGCCGGCCTGCACCGGGGCGGGAGTCCTCCCGCTCGAATGCCGCTTGATCCAGAAATCCCAGTCGAGCCACCAGCTTCCGGATTTCTCTTCTGCAGCTTCCAACCAATCTTTTGCTTCGCAAGTAAGATCGTCATTCAGCCAGTGGCTCCGTTTGTTGCGGGCGGGCGGATTGATGACGCCGGCAACGTGACCACTCGCTGCGAGAACGAAACGTGGGTCTTTTCCGATTAGGTCTTTCGACAGGTACGCGCTTTGCCACGGAACGATGTGGTCCTCGCGCGAGGCCAGGATATAGAGCGGCGCCTTGACACGGGAAAGATCGACAGGAACTCCGCACTGAGTGGTTTTACCCGGCTCCTTGATGTTGTTTTCCAGATACGTATTGCGCGTGTACCAACAATACATCGGGCCTGGCAGGCTGACGCTGTCAGAGTCCCAGTACAACAGGTCAAATGCATCCGGCGTTGCGCCTTTCAAATAGCTGTCGACGACATAGCGCCAGATCAGATCGTTGGCGCGTAACGTTCCGAACGTGAAAGCCAGTTCCTTGCCGGGTAGAATGCCCCCTCTCCCGATCGTCGCCTCTCGCAAGACAACTGAGCCTTCGTCGATCAGCAAGCCGATATCGCCGGTGTCCTTAAAGTCCAGCATGGTCGTCAATAGTGTGATCGTCGCGAGCTTGCGTTCGCCACGCCCGGCAAGGACCCCTGCTGCACAGCTCAAAATCGTCCCACCGACGCAGAAACCGAGCGCATGAACTTCGTCAACATTGACGATGTCGCGTACCACATCGATCGCCTTGAGTGGGCCAAGCCTCAAATAATCATCCCAACCGAGATGTCCGATCTCAGGCACCGCACTTCGCCAGGAAATTAGGAAAACATGATGACCCTGGGCAACTGCATATTCGACAAAGGAATTGCCCGCACCTAGATCGAGAAGGTAGTATTTATTGATACACGGCGGTACGATCAGTAGTGGCGTCTTCTCCACGTCAGGCGTCTGGGGCGTGTACTGACTCAGCTGGATCAATTCGTTCTCAAAGACAACAAAGCCCGGAGTAATCGCAAGGTTGCCTCCCACCTCGAAGGCAGATTCATCCACCCGCGTAATTCGTCCTTTTTGAATATCTTCAATCAGGTTTTTGATCCCGGCTGAAAGACTCGCAGAGCGGGTTTGGATTGCCGTGCGAATAACTTCCGGGTTCGTCGCAGGAAAATTCGACGGACTCATCGCGTCGATAAATTGTCGCGCGTGAAATCGAAGCTGTAGCCTGGTCTTGTCGTCAACCTGCGCGTGATCTACGAACTCGGACAATTGCTTTGAAGCTAACAGGTAGCTTTGCTTGAGAAAATCGTAATAGGGAGTCTCCTGCCAGGCGTCGTCTTTGAATCGCTTGTCGCCGCGCGCCGGCTGGGTGGTGACGTTCATTCCGAACGAAAGCGTCCTAACCAGAGACTTGTTCCAGAAGCGCCAGAATTGCGTAAGATATTCGCGTTGCATGTCCATTGCGAAAGTAAACGGCGAAAAGCTCTGGCCAATCGGCGACGGCCCCTTGCCTCGGACTCCGAGGGCAGCGGCAAGCCCGTCGTCAAATTGCTTCATCGATTGTTGACCCGCCTTCATCAAGCTTTCAAGATATGCGGACGGATCGCCAGGTGGGATCTTTTCCATGTAAACCTCCAGCGATCAGATATCGTAATGGGCCGAGCCGTATCATCTTCCCGGGATCATAAGTCGTACAACGGACAAAACACACAATTGATCCGCAGACGCGCAAATCGGCTGTCGCAAATACCGCGCGCAGCTTCCTTGCCGCTCCCGGAATTGGCAAAGGATTGCTCGAAGTGACATAATGCACTTTGCACAACGAATATCCTGCATCCTTTTCCTGAACTCGTCACCATACGCCATCGATCGGTACCCCAGTAGCCTTCCTCCCGTTCATCGTAGAATGCCCACGGCTTTGGACCGGCGCGTGTGTTCGACCGGGACGTTTTCAAATTCCCCGCGATCGACCGCGCAAACGGCTCCGCGAACATGAGGGGGCGGTCTGCGAGCGATTATTTACCAAGAAGGCGAGCGCTGCGTTCACACTCCTAACGTCAGCTTGTGACCCCGAAGCCGACCGACGGGTCCCAGCGAAGTTAGAAATGCGTTTCCAGAAAAATCCATGTGAGTTACGCTGAAGCGCGAATTCATACTGAACTGGTCAGGAAGCCAAGCGATGGGCAATCGTTGGGTCGTGCTTGCGGTTCTCTTCTCAATTCGGACCACTATGGCGGTTCAATTTCAAAGCGTCGCCACGGTTGCTCCGCTTCTCAAGACCGACCTCAGTTTCAGCCTCGGAGATATTGGACTTTTGATTGGTCTCTATTCCGTGCCTGGCATCGCACTTGCTTTGCTTAGCGGCATCATTGGGCAGAGGTTCGGCGACAAGAACACAGTACTCGCGGGTCTCGCTCTGATGATTGTCGGCGGCTTGATCATGGCGTTTTCACCGTCTTGGGGCGGTCAGATTTCGGGGCGGGTCGTGGCCGGAATTGGCGGCGTGCTCATAAGCGTTCTGATGATGAAGATGGTCGCAGACTATTTCAGCGGTAAGGAGATTTCGACGGCCATGGCGATCTTCGTCAGCTCTTGGCCAATCGGCATCGGGATCGCCCTGTTGGCGTTACCGCCAATTGGCGTGGTCTATGGTGCAAGCGTGGTGCATCTAGTCGTGGCAGCCCTAATCGCAGTCGGCGCAAGTCTTCTTTTGGCGAGTTCGTACAGTTCGCCGTCGGTCTCAACGGCGAGATCGAGCGGGCGTCCTGGACTACAGGCCGCAATGGCTTTGGTCTCCGCAGGATTGATATGGGGCTTGTTCAACATTGGCTTCGCGATGATTTTCAGCTTCGGTCCATCAATGCTTGTTGAGCGCGGTTGGTCGATCACAGCGGCGGGATCAGCGATGAGCGTTGCGCTTTGGCTAACCGCGTTGGCGACTCCTTTTGGTGGCATCCTCGGCGATCGAACCGGCCGTCCCGATGCAGTAATGCTTTCAAGCTTCCTTGCAATTGCAGCACTGCTGATATTTGCGTCCCGAACCGAAGCGGTCATGCCGGGCATTATTGGATTAGGGATCTTGTGTGGCCTGGTGGTCGGTCCGATCATGAGTTTGCCTACTCTTGTGCTCCAGCCCGCAACTCGGGCGATTGGCATGGGAGTGTTCGCTTCTGTTTCTTACGTCGGTTTGGTGCTGGGACCCGCCCTCGGAGGCAAGTACGCAACGTGGGCCGGCGGCGCAGGCGCGGCCTTCGATTTCGGTGCGGCAGCTCTTCTGATCTGTCCGCTCGTCCTGTGGGTTTTTTACCGCTTCCAGCGCGAGGTAAATATCCCGGTGTCTGCGACCTGATCGGCTTTTCCGCTGTTTAGCGGACATGGACCGACGCGCCTCGACTGAGGTCACCTTTACGCCAGAGGCGCACGAGCATCAAGGGAACTGGAACAATGTCCAAGCGAACTGATTGGAAATTGTTACGGCTTAGCTGGGATAGACAAAGAAGTATTCCTGGAGAAGCGTGTTACCAGGGAAGGAGCATCAAATGGATGACGAACGAAAATCATCAAAAGCGGGAGAACGGGCCGCTGAAGGCTTGCGCGAGGCGACTACTAAGGAAGAAGCGAAAAACGAGAGCAAGACGGGGCACGATCTAGCTAAGGGCGCTGATCGCTTCGAAGAACGCTCTAAAAGCTCCGATGGAAAAAGCGCCAAAGAAAAACAGAAAGGGTGAACTATACAGCAGACCCGGCGCGGCGTTTCCGTGCAAGAACCTCCATGCAGGCCAACCGGGCCGATAGTTGGCTGAGGTGACCACCCGTTGGCCTAAACTGGCATTGGGCAAGGCTCTCGCTGCGTCCGCCACTTACCCAAAGCGGAAATCACTGGGTCGACACCGCGCTTAGGTGAAATGTCGTAGCAAGGATGCGCCAACCTTCGGCGAAGCGAACAACGTTGTACGACTGCCGCCACTGCCTTGCGACGCTTCCATCGGGCCGAAGGTTCTTCCATGTTACAGTTGTTCGCGCGTGTGCAGCGACCTGAGCACGCGTTCGCCGAGATCGAGCGCACCGCACCAGCCGATGCCGACTGGCACACCGTCGGCGGTGGTTCCCAGCGCGGCGTGCGCGCCCAGTGGCAGATCGCCGCTCGCTCGTTAACAGTCTATTAACCAACGCAGCCTAGCCTGCGGTCATCGCCCGGTCATCATCAGCCGATTACCGCCCGGTTCGTTCGAGGAGAACAGCCGATGTCCGTTGAGCCGCTGACATATGCCGCTCTAGGTGCGCGCCTCAAAATCTCGCGAGAAGCCGCCCGTTCGCTCGCCAAGCGCCTCCGGTTGCCGCGCTCACTTTCGGATGATGGCAAGGCCCTGGTAAGCGTTGATCTCGCTGAAATACGGCATACGCCCCGGCCACCAAGTGGTCGCCGGGGAAGGCAACATCGCCCCATTAGGGGCAAAGATCGAGACTTTAAAGGCGGAGATCGCGCGGCTCGAAGCGGGGGCAGCTGATCACAGGGCAGATTGCGAGCGCGCCGATCGCCTGACGGTTGAGCTGCTGCAGGCAACTGCCGAGACTATGGCAGCCAAGGAGGTGACGGCACGGCTTGAAGATGAGGTGGCGGCTCTGCGAACCCGTGGGCGAGCCGGCGGCTCGATCGACAGCTACGGACAAGCTGCAAGCCGACTGGGACATCTAGCCGCGACCATAGTGGAAGCAGACCGCAAGGCTTGTCGGTAGCAATCCGCGTTCTCTCATTTCCAGCTTGCTGGAGCAACGTGAGGCAAAAATGACCAACATCACCGATATTCGCGGGATGAAGGCACGTATTATCGTGTTTGGGGTCGGCGGCGCCGGCGGCAATGCCGTCAACAACATGATCGAGGCCGGGCTGCAAGGCGTCGACTTCATCGTCGCCAATACCGACGCACAGGCGCTCACCATGTCGAAGGCCCAGCGCATCATCCAGATGGGCACCCATGTGACCGAAGGCCTTGGCGCCGGCGCGCAACCGGAGGTGGGGCGCATCGCAGCTGAAGAGGCAATCGATGAGATCCGCGATCATTTGACCGGCGCACACATGGTGTTCGTTACTGCCGGCATGGGCGGCGGTACCGGCACCGGGGCAGCGCCCATTGTCGCCAAGACCGCGCGCGAGCTCGGCATTCTTACCATCGGTGTCGTCACCAAGCCATTCCATTTCGAGGGTCAGCGGCGGATGCGCTTTGCCGAAGCCGGGATCGCGGAACTGCTGAAGGTGGTGGACACCCTGTTGATCATCCCAAACCAGAATCTGTTCCGGGTGGCCAACGAGAAGACGACATTCGCCGATGCCTTCACCCTCGCCGATCAAGTGCTCTATTCGGGTGTGGCCTGCATCAGCGATCTTATCGTCAAGGAAGGTCTGATCAATCTCGATTTTGCCGACGTTCTCGCCGTAATGCGTGAGAAGGGCAAGGCCATGATGGGCAGGGGCGAGGCTTCTGGTGATAAGCGCGTGCTCGCCGCCGCCGTCGCCGCGATTTCCAATCCATTGATCGACGACCCCTCGATCAAGCGCGCCAGTGGCCTCATAATCTCCATCACCGGCGGCAAGGACCTGATGTTATTCGAGGTCGATGAAGCCGCTACCCGCATTCGTGAAGAGGCCGACCCGGACGCCAACATCATCGTCGGCGCGTCTTTCGATGAAAGCTTGGAAGGTATCGTCCGCGTCTCGGTGGTGGCGACCGGCATCGATAATCTGGAACCGGCACGCCAGATTCAACCAGCGCAAAGCTCACTCACGGAACTCGCCGGCAGGCTGCGCAACGACAGCAGTGGCATCGCCGACCGGATCGAGCGCAGTGCACCGCTGCCGCAATTAGAGAGTCCACCATTCCGCCCGACGGCCCGCCATCCCGAACGGCGACCGGAATATGCGCGCCATACGGCTCCGCAGGGCCTCGATCCGTACGGCCGCTCCCCTCCTGTTCGCAATTCGGTCGAGGAAAATGTCCTCGATGTCCCGGCCTTCCTTCGCCGCAGGGCCAACTGAGCCATCGTAAGAAGCAAAAGTAAGCCGTTTCCGAGTGCCGGAGGTGGACCGCTGCGACGTGACGTCAAAAGTCCAGCGTCAAAGCTGCGCGGCCGCAACTCTTTTACACGCGACCGAAGTACTGATCGCGACTCTTTCGGATCCCTCGGGAATACTCTACCGGAAACAGTGAGGACCCAGCGATTGCAGTCGGGCGGCTCGCTCTTAAGGATCTGCAGGATGCTTGCGGGCTCCCGCAGGAAAATGGTTGGCGCATTGGGGGCGTAGATGCTCGGAGAATTTCGCCGATTATGACGGAGATAGATTCGGCTGAGCGCGGCGGCCTTGCGCAACAAGTGCTTGAACTTGCCGAAAACCTGTCGATCGGGCTCGGGTTCGGCAAGCGAACGGACGTCGCAGTCGCGACATTCGACCGGCCCGAGCCGGGGAAGACATTATTCGAGTAGCCCGACGGTCACATTGAATAGCTTGTCAGTTGCCAACGCCTTCACCGTGATTAAAGCCACCCTCGCCACAAAACCACTCGGAGAATAAATGGCCAAAACGAAGAATATCGTTCGTCGCGCCTGGAGTAAGGACGACATAAGCAAATGAAAACGATGGCTAAGTCGAAGGCAGGCGTCACAACAATCTCAAAAACACTGAAGCGGACCCCCGGCGCGACGAGCGTAATGGCCGCGAAGCTCGGAGTATCTCTTTCGACAAGGCCGTAAGACGGTATGCGGCGGGCGAGACAATATCACACGGTCGAAACCCGCCGTGTTCGCGGGTTCAGTCTAGTGCGGGACGCAGGGCGCGAGAGCGGCACATCACCTAGCAAGCTCCCAACTTCGTAAACCATACGCGACGCTCAGGTTTGGTTTACCAGAACACTTAGGCTTTCTTGTCACCGCACGTGCGAATGTCGCTGCAGATCGGGGCAAACTCGACAGGAAAAGCGTCAGGGTCGGGCACGCAAAACGCGGCCTGACCCGCTAATTTTCGGATTGAGATGTCAAAGAAGCGCAAGGCAACGAATCGATTTAAGCGCGGGAGCAGCTCGGATGCTCCCGCTATGTTTCGGCTATCTCAGTGGTCACTCGCAACTTGGTCAACATGGCTTTGGTGTTCGTGAGTTCAGGAACAGTCTTCCTCGCGCTGTTCATTCTTAAGCGCGTTTAATCACTGCCCAGCATCCGTCAGTGGATCAAACATGGCCTTAGAGCGGTCTCGTAAACATTATCTACGTCGAAAATATACGGTAGCCTCCCGGCCTGCGTTCGAAACTTTCTTTCGCTCGATTAAACCTTCCGCGGCCATGCCTCGCAATTTTTCTTTGACGGTGACATGCGACCACAATGAAACGCGCTTCCAGATTTCGAGAGCAGAAATTGCATTCTCCTCGCCGATGGGTATGTGATCAGTTCGTCGGGGGTAGGCATTCGTTTTGATCTCTGGCAAGACCGTACCCTGCGGTTAAAATGTTAACGAATTGTCCGACTAAGCCCTTGGCATGCGGTTGATGAACGGACCATTGAAGTTGTCCGTCCGCGCCGTCACACTCCTAGTTGTTAGATGCTATGGCCGATGAGCAACAGAATGCACGTTCCTGCTTGGGAACTGCGCAATATGGTTTACGCTCGTCTCGTTTCGCTCTTTGTTTCAAGTATCGGGCCTGGCAGTCTTTCATACATATCCATTTTCAAAACCTGGCGAGCCGCAGCGCGCCAATGCCCGCGGCTTTGCGTTCCGTTCCTGGGCGGCTCCAGTTTCCTCCGTCCGCTCGGTAAGGTTCATTGGTTAGCTTAGCAATCGAGTGTCGTTGCGCGCACATCCGCGACCCGTAGGAGGGTCAATCATCCGGCATCGCCGTTAGCCGGGGGTCGAGCGCGGCGAAGTCGTCGGGCAATCATTGCGCCCGGCGGCTTCGTTTCTTCCGATGAACGTCAGCATTGCGGCCGTTTATGTCGCGTCTCTGCAACACTAGTCGGTTCGTCGCATCACGCCCACAATTTCGACTCCACCTCGTTACCTATTCACGCCATAAGGGCGGGCTGCGATCGGCGGATCTTGACCGCATGGCGCGAATGCCATGCGGTCTTTGCACCGTGCAGCGCCCGTTTGGCGTTGTGTACAGAATCGGACAGACGGCACGGGCTAGGTGTCTTCAATTCCTGGGGACAGCAAATGCAAGACTACCGCGCCTATCTCTTGGGTCCGGACGGCCGCATCAAGAACCGCATCGATCTAGTCTGCGAGAATGACGAAGCCGCCAAACAGCTATGGACGGCCATGACGTCGAGCTAAATGCTTTGATGAGCCGGTGGTCGTTTGAGGAGGAGCGCCGCTTCATGGAGATAGTTGCGTTGTCAAAGTGATTTGAAGAGGTCGTCGCTCGTACAGGTCGAGCGCCGAGGGCCATTCGGAAGGCAGCGCGTAGATTGGGGGTTAGCCTACATCAAGTGCAGCGCCACACTATCCCAGCCTGGACCGCTTCGGAAGAGGAGCAGCTTCGAGCACTCGTGATGGCGGGCCAAAGCGCAATACAGATAGCGGGCCAGATGAAACGAACGGAGGCTGCTGTTTTCGGGCGCGCTTACAAGATGGGACTTCGGTTTGGTAAGTCCAAATCTAAACGACAGTCAGTGGTAGGCTGAGGAATTGAGCTAATGATTTATCTGGATCCTACCTCTGCGCTTTCGGATGACAAGGTCCGGTTGTCCACGGGACTCCGCAGCGCACTGCGCGACCTTGGCATATCGGTGAGGTCCGCGAAGCCTCCGACGCGACGCTATTGAGCATAAATGATTTTGGGACATGGCTCCGTACGACGCACTATCGGACCGGTCAAGGAGTGAGAAGGTTGCTCAGCTTCCAAGGTCCGGTTCACTCAGGCGGTCGAACGTTACGCCTACACACGTCGGCTTGCGCCAAATAACGTAACAATGTTGCCTGAGATGACCGTCAGCCATCCGCAAGGTGATCTCGTGCGGAATTGAACACGCGCGCGCCACTTCGAGCGCCGCGCCCATTGGAGATATATTTCGGATGGTGCAGTTGACCGTTTCACCAGCGAACTCAATGGTCCCTGTTCTATGAACTTCGTGTCTGGGCGTTGTTCGGCGCTCGATCATCGTTCGAGCCTCGGCCGAACATCTAAAAACTAACTAAACTAGATCGTTAGCATTGGGCAGACATAGAACCGGCTCAGCGAAGCTGTCTACACATCTGTTGGCGGTCCTGATGACCAAGGCCACGCGGGCGTGGCACCGCATTGGCCTTTGGCCGAGACGGTCCCACTCCTCGCAGGATACCCGGTATGAGCGGAACCAATCCCGCCGAAAGTTTGCATCGACTGTCAGCTTCGGCAGACATCGTGGTCCGTGCTTATCGTTAGTGATGTAGATCACATCGCCACAGCACCCTTCGGGGCATTTGCACGCTCCGGATCATCCCACTAAATGAGGAGCGCGCGATGAACGGATTCGTCGAAGACTTTTTGCGCAACTATGATCGCTCGATGGAAGCAGGATCGGAAGATCCGACCGATCCTGCCTCTACAACTCGGGCTTTTACGGTCATCGTCGGTGCCAGCGAATGCAAATGAAGGCGACAGAAGCACGTTTTACTGGCTCAGGTAGGGATGACACCGTAGTAATCGTCGACGCCCCGAGTACGGGTTCGATCTTCCCAACTCCAATCGTTGTCGCTGCTGTATTTCGGCGCGCCTTGCAACTGCTTTTCGGTGATGCCCGTTCGGTAGCCACCTAAATTGGTGTCATACTTGAGTGACTGCCACGGCAGAGGATAATGATCGTCGCCTATACCAAGAAAGCCGCCAAAGCTCAGGACCGCATACGAGACCTTGCCGGACCGCTTGTCGATCATCACGCGCTCAATCGAACCGATTTGCGTTTCGTCCGCTCCGAAAACAGAAGTGCCCTCGACCTTGTCGCTTCCGATTAAACTGACTGTTTCTCGTTCTTCTGTAGTCATCAAATCCTCCTTGAATCCCTGAGGGCCTAACCGCGGCTTCAAACGAAGGTTCCACGGTGACGCCTGTGGCACTAGCCGCGGGCCTACGGGCCAATCAGCTTTAGATTCACGCATTCAGAACGCTCGAAAAGCCCGAGTGTCGCCTGCCCCCACCGACCCTTTGCTATTAATTGGCCACACGAGGGTACGACGATTCAGTTTGCCCGCTAGGCCCCGCGGCCCGGTCCCCGTAGCCAGGACAAGGTCATTCTGACGATGGCGGTGGCTGAAGCCCTCGGTTCGTTGGAAGCGCCCGAACGAGCAAATCAGCCCCGACCGGGCCTCTGCCAGATACAAGTTATCGCCCCTCACGAGGCGCAATTATAAGCGCAATGATTGGGAACCTTATTCCGGCCGTAACAATTGTCGCTACGGTTTAGTGCGGAGCAACGCGCATAATACCTGCAGGGCGGGTAGATTTTTGGACCCTTACATTTTTCTGCTGATCGGCTTTGGCGCCTTGGTCCTTTTGACCGCATGGCTGCCGATGGTTTTAAGTGAAGCGCCGCTGTCGCTTCCTATTTCTTGCGTAGCGATTGGGGCGGCGGTTTTCGCCCTTCCTTTGAATGTTTCAATTCCTCATCCCGCAAATCACCTGCCAATTGTGGAGCGGCTGACAGAACTCGTCATCATCATTTCGCTAATGGGGGCTGCCCTTAAGATCGATCGTAAGATCGGCTGGAGGTCCTGGATGATGACATGGCGCCTCCTGGCCATAGCCATGCCCATCACGATTTTTGCACTTGCTTGGCTTGGTCACACGATGTTGGGATTGGGCGCCGCAACTGCATTGGTACTAGGCGCCTCCCTTGCTCCAACAGACCCCGTATTAGCAAGCGACGTACAGGTTGGACCGCCCAAATCCGGTCAGGAAGACGACACGCGGTTTGCACTTACATCTGAGGCCGGTTTGAACGATGGACTGGCATTCCCCTTCATCATGTGCGCAATCGCTATAGCCGAAGCCGGACGCACCGGCGATCCGTGGGTTCTTCGTTGGCTGGGCGTGGAGGTGGTTTGGCGTTTAGCGGTAGGGGTCGGCATTGGTGTTCTCCTTGGTTTTGCTTTGGGATGGCTGGTGTTTCGAATGCCCAATCGGGCCAAACTCTCGCGGACGGGGGACGGATTTGTTGCGCTGGGAATAACGGTTGCTGTCTACGGCATTGCCGAAGCCCTGCATGGATACGGCTTCGTTTCAGTTTTTGTCTCAGGCTTGGCGCTCCGGGCCGCAGAACGAAATCATAAGTACCACCAAACCCTTCATGATTTCTCCGAGCAACTCGAACGACTATTAATGATGATCTTGCTCGTTCTGTTTGGGGGAGCCATCACCAGCGGCGGGCTTCTAGATGCACTCACGTGGAGTTCTGTCGGATATGCCTTATTGGCAATATTTATCGTGCGACCGCTGGCAGGCTGGTTTTGCTTGGCAGGTACGGCCTGTCCGTCAACCGAGCGTGCGGTCATCAGCTTCTTTGGTATTCGCGGACTAGGGTCGATTTACTATCTTGCGTATGCCCTTCAGAAGGAGACCTTCCATAAGGTCGATGTAGTCTGGAGCACAACCGCGTTCATTATACTCATCTCAATCGTATTGCATGGTGTGTCGGTTACTCCGGTGATGCGTCTCATCGACCGCCGCCAGCGGCGTGGTATCGCAGCAAAGGAAACGAAAACAATCATCAAACAGCAACGCAAAACCGAGTTAGGCTGATTATGCACGCGATAGACGTGCATACGCTAGCACCCTAGCGCGCGGACTCAAGCTGCGTCGTACCAGAGGGTGTGGAGAACGTATCACACGCTGCGTGTCCCGGTCCTGATCGCTGTGCTGACGAGGGCGGCGTAGCCAGTGCGGGCCATAAGTTGTCAGGGTTTACGCTTGAGGCTACCCGATTAGCGAATGCCACCGATCAGATGCGTCGTCAGGGTCCGAAAAATGACACCTGCACACATGATCGCATCGATAAATCCCGGCATCTCCAAAGCGCGCTCTACTTCGCTGGGAGCGAATGATCCAGGAAAAAACGAAGCATTTCCCTCGTTGCATCCGGTCCCCGGGGATCGGTGTACGAGCCTGCAGGGCTGCCGCCCGACCATGCGTGTCCGGCGCCGTGGATGTTCCAGTACTCTAGGATTTTGCGTGCGTCCGCGTCAGTATGAGTAGTGCGGGTGTATGCATGGCCTCCAGGGATCTGGCCGCGATGCAGCGCTATTTGCGTGCTCGTTTGGCCGATGGCCTGTTCAACAACTTGACCGGCATTGCTTGGATGCACGGTGGTGTCGCGGTCGCCGTGAAAAATAATTGCGGGCACAGGCGGCGCGTTGCAGGAAATGACTCTCCGACCGTGCCCTCCACCTTGCCGCATGGCGGCAAATGCGGAAGGCATGTCGGTGGCGGCCCCGCAAGCGAGGCCAGAATGGATCCCGACTGCCGCATAGAGATCGTTGTAGGCCGCTCCCATGATAGCCGCAGCGGCCGCTCCGGCCGACAGTCCGCCGACATAGACGCGTTTTGGATCGACCGAATAATCGCGCATGACCTGGCGGGTGATGCCCGCGATAAGTGAGGGCTCGCCGCCGCCACGATGCTGGTCGGCTGTGCGAAACCAGTTCCAGCATTTCGACTGGTTGGCGTCGCTGCGCTGTTCAGGATAGACCACGAAGCACGTTTGTTCCTCTGCCATGAAGTTCATTCGCGTACCGGCAGCGAACTCGTCGGGCGATTGAGTGCAGCCGTGCAGCATCACGATCAAAGGAAGCGGCTGTCCCTGATATCCGCTCGGGATGAAGAGCTTGTAAGCGCGGCTTCCCGCCGGGTTGCTGTAGACAGCTTCAATGAACTTCGTGCCCTCGGGCGCGATGTCCAACGCGGACGGCGGGGTGCGCTTCGCGCCTCGCATTCCGAGCCAAGAGCCATCCTTTGCTCGTCGGAATAATGGTTGAAGCCTGGGGGATGAGGAGGATGTAGCTTGCGTCAGGTGCGCGCCACCAGTCTCCTCTGTATCATTGGCCTTCGCATCGACGGTGGGCGGCTCGCTGCCTGGAAGGGCAATGCGCCCTGGTGTGCGCGAATGCGCGTCGGGCGCGCGGTCCCCGCGGAGCATGCGCTGAAGCAACGCCGTGGCTTCCGCAAGTTGGCCTGCTTGCGTCAGCCGTGTGGCTTCGCGAAGTGTGTCCTGGTTCAGCATCTGGTTTACCTTATTCTGTCGGCGAGGGCGGCCTTGACGGCGGGACTGGCGTGCAAAGCTCCGAGCACGGAGACTGAGCCAATGGTGGCGCGGGCGAGATCGGCCGTGACGTCTTGAGCGATGCTGGCAAGGCCGAGAACATTGATGTGCAGCATCTCACCGGTCCGGCGCGCCTCTTCGAGATCCGCGCGGCTGTAGTTTCGCAAACCGAGTTCCAGGCTTTTTCGGGCCGTGGACTGTTTGACTACATCCGCGTGGCGTTCGAGTTGGTTACGGATCGCTGTTCGAATGAAATCGGTGCGATTTGAGTAGAACCCCTCCTGCACCATCAGATCCACATGCCCAAGGTCGACATAACCAAGATTGATCGTGATTTTTTCGGTATCGGCGGCGGGCTTTGGTCTGAGTTCGCGAACATCTGCAGGCATTTTTCACCATCCATCGACCATCTAACTGGATGGTATATGGATGTCCGGACGGACCGTTCAAGAGCCCATGTCAACCCAGGTTATTTTTCTAGCTGATCACATCGTCCCACCGTCAGGTCGTCGGTGGCGGAACAAGTGTCAGCCTCTGACTGCTGACATCGCCTTGCCGGTTGTCCGCGATACGAGTGTCGGGCCGTTCTCTTTCTTTGCCGCACCCTCTGCTTTGGTGGGCTTAGGCTTATCTTTGTGTGCGTATCGGGCATCAGCAGAACGGCATTACCATAGCTGCCTCGCACCCGCCGATGAGCAGGGATTGAAGACGGCGAAGTCTCACGGGGGCGCACCGCACATTTCCATTGTGAAGGAGGAACCTGGATTTTGCTTGCGGGTTATCGGGGCCTGACCCCTTGTTGAGTAACGCCATGCACAAGCCTGTCCCATACACGTCGGTTCTGATCGACCCTACGAACGACCTCCAGGTTCATCATTGGGCGAAGGATATGCAGCTTCAACCGTACGAACTCCGAGCAGCCGTCGCGTTGATCGGTCCTCGTCTCAGCGACCTCCGGCGGTACTTCGGAAAGTCCGCGCCCATTATCTGTCTGAAAGACAGGCGCCAACCTAGAGCAGTTAGTCCCTACGGTTTCCGGCGTAGTGTATTCATTGGAACGATGGCCCATTAGGCCTGCGACGATTGAAACATCCTGTCTAGCGCGTGAACGTTCATATGAACACGCGCTGCGCTGGATCAACTTTTCCCCTTAGCCTTCGGCTCACTCAACAAGTGTCCACTTCCGTACGTTCCTGCCTAACAAAATAACATCCCAGTTTGTAAGGCGGACGAAGCATTACACGATCAACGCTCTTTAAGCCGATCAGTATTATTTCTGCAGTATGTCATCCGAATGGGCGGCCAGGTATGAGGTTGCTATGGTGACAAGATACACAGCCGCAGTCCCTAGCTTCTGCATCTCCTCATCAACCGTATAGGCGGCGGAGGCACGGCGGTATGCAATGGCTACTGTTGCGTAAGCATCAGTGATCAATGCCGCCAATTTATCGCTGTCATCGAATGCTTGGTGTTCACGCATCCGAACGACCTTGAGGGCTACTTGGGCAGAGGCTTGAGCGAGCCGCACACCGTCCAATTTCGCGTCAGAAACATCCGGCTGGCACCCTGCAACTGCTCCAGCGATCAGTTCGTATATTGCTGCTTTCGACGGGCCATCCGCAGACAGGTAGTTTTTCAACAGGCGCCGATCCCTGGCTTCATGTTGTTTGCGATCCATCCGGATCTTCTCTCGCTGCCTATTTGGCTTGAACCAACTAAACGCCGCTGTCTCTATTGCAAGTTCGAGGGGATGCTCGAGAATGACGACGCAGCTAGCTCTGGATGGAAGAGTGCACCTGCACATCTATCTCGCGCGCTAGTTTCGCTTCCCAGTTCTGAGGGAATCGTTTGCTTTTGGCTAGCTGCCGATTACGCTAGGTAACGCTTTCCAACTAATCGAGAGGGGTCTCCATGAGCACGATGCAAACTGACCGGCGTCCCGGGCTTGGCCTCGGATCTGCCATGGTGCACGCCTTGGCAAAGAACTGGTGGTTGCTGTTATTGCGCGGCATTGCGGCGATCGTTTTCGGCTTGCTAGCCTTTGCCTGGCCTGGCTTGACCCTGGTCACGCTAATTCTGTTCTACGGCGCGTTTGCACTTGTCGATGGTGCGCTCGCAGTCGTTGCAGCTATAACCGGTGGTGCGCCGGGATCGCGCTGGTGGTTGGCCATTATCGGCCTGCTTGGTATTGCCGCCGGGCTCGTGACGTTCATGATGCCCGGCCTCACCGCGATCGTGCTTCTGTTTTTTATTGCCGGATGGGCGATTGCTACCGGAGTGCTTCAGATCATAGGTGCGATCAAGCTCCGGAAGGAGATAGATAACGAGTGGCTCTTGATCCTCGGTGGTATCATCTCGGTGCTGTTCGGGGTCAGTATGGTGTTGGCTCCGGGTGCCGGTGCGCTCGCGCTCGTCTGGGTAATTGGCGCTTATTCCGTGGTTATCGGCGCGATCTTCGTCGCGCTGGCGTTGCGGCTGAGGAAGCACACTCACTCCTAAAGGGGGCAGGCGGAGGGGTCGATGCGTCGATCTTCTTGCATCTTTGGGTTGGCTCTAGCGTGGCTAATGGCGTCGTCCACAGTGGCTCATAGTCGGGGCTTCGCTTGGTTCTTCGCGAACTCCAGACCCCAAGGAACTTGTGCTGGGCAGCAGGTAGTCGCGACCTTCTATGCCTCAGGGCGGCGGACGGCGAGTGGCCAGCCCTTCAATCCAAGTGGATTTACAGCGGCGCATCGCACGCTGCCGTTCGGATCGCGCGTTACGGTGACAAACCCTCGGAACGGCACCTCTGTCACAGTGGTGATTAATGACCGCGGCCCGTTTACCCGCGGGGTTACACTTGATCTATCTCGGGGCGCCGCTCGTGCGATTGGGATGCACCGAACGCAGTGGGTGTGCATGCTCTGAGAGCGAGTGGCCTTCATTATCCGTGGCGACCTGGCAGTTGCGGATGGCCGTAAGGATGGCCGCTTCCGAGGCAAGACCGGAAGCCCCGGTCAGACTGTCAAAATGACGCGAATGACCCAAAGCGGACATTGCCTTACCGAGGCTAACGTCCCTTGCATTTTGGCTGGGACAATCTCCACCTGCCGGTCGAACTATCTTCGGCTCCGATGTATCACGCACCACTCGACAACTTCGGAGCAGGCGTTACTCCGCTAGGCCGGCCTTGCGCAAAGCGTCTTCCCACCGGGCACGTACCTCGGCTTGTCTATAGGGAAGCCGTTCCTTGATGTTCTGCACGCGCAAATTCGGATCGAGTTCGCGCACCCGCGCCAATGAGGTGCGTGCCACCTCATTGTTTCCAGCAATCGCGCCAGCCGCTGTCGCAACCAGTGCCGCAATGAAGTTGTTCGGTTGTTCCAGCAGAGCGGCTTTTCCGATTGCTGAAGCCTCATCAAAACGTCCTGCGGCAAAGTGAGCCGTCGCAATTGCCGCCTGAGTGCCGGGTCGCTGCGGGTCGATCGGGCTCAAACGAATAGCCCGGCCCAGATCCTCTACGGCAAGATCATGCTGACCGATGAAGGTCCTCATCCAGCCGCCCAGATGCCAGGCCATTGCCAAATTCGGATTCAGTGCTCGCGCCTTGTCGATCAATGATACCGCGCGCTCAAAATCGTCGAGCATGTAGCCCATCGCCAGGCCGCCGCACGCAAGGGCAACAGCGTCGTCTTTGCCGCACTCGATACCCCTTGCAACTATCTCCTTCGCATCAATAAATTCCGATGAAGCTGGGTCTACCCAACCGTTCATCTTCCGACGAACATAACACCATGCGGCCATGCCATAGGCCGAGGAGAAATGGTCGTCGAGCTCGATGGCTTTGAGAAATAGCCGGAGGGCCTCGTCGATATCGTTCCTTCCGGCCTTATGAAAATGCCACAATCCCCTCAAATATGAGTCGTAGCCGTCGAGACTCTCGGTCGACTTGCGCATCGCCCGACCAATCTCGGCATTCTCGAGCTTCGGAGCGATTGCGCCCACGACTTGCAATGTAATGTCGTCCTGCAGATCGAAGATATCCTTCAGCGCACCGTCGAAGCGGTCGGCCCACAGATGTGCACCCGTCGAGGCGTCGATGAGCTGTCCGGTTACGCGCACCCGATCGGCGGATTTGCGCACGCTGCCTTCGAGCACGTAGCGTACCCCGAGTTCACGTCCGACTTGCTTCACATCGACGGCGCGGCCCTTGTAGGTGAAGCTCGAATTGCGCGCGATGACAAGCAAAGAGTGGTAGCGCGACAGCGCCGTAATGATGTCTTCCACTATCCCGTCGGCGAAGTATTCCTGCTCGGGATCGCCGCTCATATTCTGGAAGGGTAACACCGCAATCGAAGGTTTGTCCGGCAAAGGAACGCCCGGCTGCAGCGCGCCCGACGTCGCGCCGGTGGCTCTTACTCGATAGACACGAACTGGCCGCTCGATATTCTTGAGATGCTGTTCCCCCGCATCTTCAAAGGTGATCTCGAGCTTGCAAGGACTTACGACACCCAAGTGGCCTCCTTCCCTACAGAGGCGTGCGGTCCGCAGATAGATTTGGGTCCCATCGCGGGGTTGAAATTCCCAGGATTTCCCCAGAGACGGCTTCAAAATCTTGGTGCTTTACACCCGCTGCTGCTTAGCTGAGAGCTGCGGTGTCTGCCACCAGATTTGGACCAGCCGTTGGCATCAGACGCGTGTCCGCTTAAAGCCCGACTAGCGAACTCCGCCGTCCCGCCCTATCATGGGTTTTTCTGGCTGCGGCGATTGTGAAGTGACGTTTTTCAAAAGGGGCCAGATGCCCCTCCATTTTCAAGTCGGGGACGGGGGCTCTCCCAGATGTCTGGCTTTTTGGCGTTCATAGCGTTCATCTTCTCGTACGTAATTTTGGCGGCGATGAAAAAGGTCCATGTCGATGAGACGGGGGTGCCGCCGCCTACACGCGATGCCCTCAAGTCAATGCGCCGTAGAGCCCGCAAAAAGGCAGTGCCTGAAGCCGAGTACTACGCTGGCTGGGTTGAACGAAAGCAGAAGAAAGCTGGCTCCTACTACCTAGCCGGAACATCCACGCACCTGACCGCTGCTGCTGCACACATTCCAACGTCTAAAACTCCACTACCTCAGCGCTTTCGCGCGCCCATGCATCAGCCTTTCAGTTTTGAACACTTGTCCATGATGGCCGAAGGGTTCGGTTGGACACTCCGCAGGCAGGCTTTCGGGTTGTATTATCTCACCGACAACGACCGGAATGCGGTCGTCAATCCATACGCCCGCCCCGACGAGATCAGCACCGACTTCAATCATCAAGACTTGGAAGACTTCCTGTTGACCTGCTGAATGCGCCGCCGGGCCTTATGGCTTCTGCAGAGCTAGTGTCGGTTTGTGCCACTGGCCGAAACAGGCCAGTACCTGGGGTCCATGAGAACGTATCGTGGCCTTGGATCAAGGCGCAGTTTTCTCCGGGTCAACGCGTTCTTTGGGTCCCCTTTGCTCCTTGAAATCCTTACAATCTGCTCAGAACAAACTTCAAAAACTCGGAGTAAACCCAGCGCTGCAGCTCGGCTGAACGCTGGGGTGTGTCGCGCTGGAATTGGCCGCAGATGGGAAGCAGCCTCCATGTCCGCTTTGGAGCGAATAACGGAAGTGAATTAGGCAGCATTCAGGGTCCGCTTAGTGCCAAAACCCGACTCGTGCACCCTAGCAAAACTATTCGATCACCTCGTCGGCGCGAAGGAGGAAAGAGGGAGGAATTGGGATGCCTAAGGAACGCGCTGTCGCCAAATTGATGACTAATTCAAATGCCGTAGGTTGCTGAATAGGCAGATCGCTCGGCTGAGCACCTTTTAAGATGAGTGCCGCGTAGGTACCGACTTTTTGAAGAGTTTCGGGAAGGCTGGGTCCGTAGCTCATCAGGCCGCCAACCGCCGGAAACTCACGGAATTCGTAAGTCGCCGGAAGTGAATGACGCTTGGCCAATGCGATGAGTTGCACGCGTTGGCTCAGAAAGAGCGCATCGTTGCTAACGAGCACCGCACCGACCTTAGCTCTAACAAGTTGTGCGAATGCTGGTTCGAGGTCAGCCGGGTTACGCGCCTTGGCGACTTCCAAGGACTGCCCGGTCGAACGGGCAACATCTTCGATTTCCCGCAGCAAGTCTTGATTGTCCGGGTTTACCAAAAAGCCCAAGGTCGCGTTTTGCGGGAGAAGCTCGCGGATTAGTTCAAGCCGCTTGAGGGTGAGCGTTGCCGTCAATATAGATATACCGGTGGCGTTGCCCCCGGGGCGAGCGAAGCTTTTCGCTAGGCCGAGCTTCACCGGGTCTGAGGCAATGCTGAATACTATTGGAATTGTTGTAGTAGCTCGCCGCGCGGCGAGCGCAACCACATTGCCTCCCACCCGGATCAAGGCAGGGTTAAGGCGCACGAGCTCTTGTGCGAGCTCGGGAAGCCTGTCGTAGTTTCCTCCTGCCCACCGACGTACTATCGTGACGTTCCTTCCCGCCACGTAACCTTTCTCCGCGAGACCTCTTTCGAACGCTGCCTCAATATCGGCGAGCTCCGCGTCGGGTGAACCGGCGGATAGCACACCAATGATAGGCACCGCTGGCTGTTGCGCGCGCGCGGCGAGCGGCCACGTCGCCGCCGTGCCACCAAGAAGAGAGATGAATTCGCGACGACGCATGTGCCCTCGATACCTAAAGCCTAGCACTTTGCGATGGAACCGCGAGGGAGAATTTGCTCCCAATCGGCCTGAGATATTTGATCAGGCTAAACGTCCGGATCGGGTCATCGCGTCGGTGTGACCGGACCACGGCGACTTCCGGTCTACCCCGGTGAACGGACATTCTCAGGATAGGCAGGCATGTCTCAAAGGTGCCAACAGCCGACGTCGCGCGAGTGAGAATTTTTCGAGCAGGTTTCGTCGCTGCTATCGGCCAGTGACTCTCTATGCGCGCCCATCTCATCAATCACGATGAGGGACATTTTACAGCCGAGTCTGTCGCTGGCTGATCTATTTGGATCGCGCTTATGCACCTTCAAACCGCGAGGCGCTCTAATGGTATACTCAGCTTTAGCCTAAGGCCATTTCGCCGCCAGTCGTGCTCGATCCGGCCTCCCAATTCACCGGTCACACTGCGCTCGGTAAGAATGCTACCAAAGCCGCGAGCCTGCGGTTTCACATTGATTTCGGGACCGCCGCTTTCGTCCCAGTCAAGACGGAAGTCCTCACCGCTCGCGTCCCATGTGACACGGATCGAACCATCCGGCCGAGAGAGAGCCCCGTACTTAACCGCATTCGTCGCAGTCTCATGCAACACTAAAGCAAGGCCCGTCACGGCCCTCGCTCCGACAGGCACATCGGGTCCGTTTAGAACGATACGGTCGGGGGAGCCATCTTCATAGGGCTGCAACACAGTGCGCACCAGCGCTGCCATCGTTGTCCGTTCGCTTTCGTGCTCAGTGCCCAAGATACCTGGACGGACAAGATCCTTGGCCCTCAACAGCGCGTCCAATCGACCACGAAGAGCTTGGGCCATCTCCTTCGGGCTCCCCGCAGACCGGGCGCTCAGACTGATCAGTGAGTGGAAATTGGCGAAAATGTTCTTCACCCGGTGATCGGCTTCCCGAGCAAGCAACCGCTGACGCTCTTGCGCATTCTTCTGATTGGTTACGTCCACCACCACGCCGACGAAGCGATCCGGTTGCCCGTCCTCGTTGTACAAGCACTCGCCCCGCGCCTCGACCCAGCGGATATTTCCATCCTTCTGAAGCAGCCGGTATTCTTGAACATACTTTTCACGGGTGACCACAGCATGGTTGACAGCGTCAGCGATCCGCTGAACATCCTCGGGATGGACGCCCGCAAGGTAGTCCGACAACGGTGCGCCCTTATCTCCCTTGGCTGGATCTACCGAGAACATTTCCGCAAATCGAGCATCGGAATAAAAGGTGTCGGACTGCACATGCCAAGCGAACGTACCCACCATCCCAGCAGCGTTCAGAGCTTGACGTAGTCGCTCCTCGGTTATCGCCAAAGCTCGCTCCGCCAGAACCTGTTGCGTTGTTTCCACGACAACGGCAAGAACGCCTTCAGGACGACCATTCTCGCCCAGCACTGGGCTGTAATCGAGGTTCATCCAAACCTGCTCAGGAACGCCTGAGCGGTGGAGTGTTAGTTCTTGATTGCGGTACGAAAGCGTACCCCCACCCAAGCCCACTTGCATCACGTTGTCGTTGAAGTCGGCCACCTCAGGCCAACCTTCCCGCACCTTGGACCCAAATAGGAGGGGATGGCGTCCGCCTGCAAAGATTGAATAGGCGTCATTATAAATCATGATGCCTTCCGGTCCCCACAGGAGCACGATGGGGACTGGTGAGCGCAGCAGTATGCTAACCGTGGTCTTCAGGCTTTCTGGCCACTCGGAGATTGGCCCCAAGCTGGTGTTAGACCAATTGAGCGCGCGAATAAGAGCGCCATTTTCACCACCGCCAAACGGGAAATGTTCGTCAGACCCCGAGCCGCTCACGTTGAGCCATATCCTATTGATGTTGTTTCTTTGATCGGACCTTCTTCCAATTCCTCGAACATAGCCAGCCCAATCTTTCCGGCTGTATTCACAGCCTTTGGGAAACGGCTTAAGCTCGGCTTAAGGTCTGCTTTGGATCAATCGCGTCGGTTTGCCCCTAGGCCAGCCACTTCCGGTCCACCCCCGTCAACGGATATCGCCAGATCGGCTCTTCCGCTTCGTGCCAACCTGCGACAAGAAAGAGGCCGCCAACTGAGGCGACCTTACTCTGGGTGCAGGGCGGCTTTCTCGGCTTCCAGTTCGGCAAGCAAGCTGGCAACGATCCTATGGCCGATCCGGCGCGAGTGTCTCGATTGGACCGAGAGCGAGGAGCCTGTGTTTTCGTTCACGGTTGTCATGCTTTCGGAACTATTTGAAGTGAGCGTGCTCCAAATACTCCGGGACGTTAGGGCTACGCTGGACAGCGCGGGAAAACCCTGACGAGGGCGACGGTCAAGTCTTCGAGCGAGGCTAACAGCTTCATGGGCGCGCCCAGTATTGTTCGGAACAAACCTGCTGATTCAGCACTTGGTGTTTCTTTTGGAGGCATCAATGGCAGTCAACAAACCCAAAGGCGACAACGCACGCAAGGGCGCGGTGAAGAAGCGGACCCAACTCAAGAACACGCTGACAAAGACTTCGACCAAGCGCAACAAGGTCGGCGGTCAGTTCATGGCCGTCAAGAAGAGCGCCAAGAAATTCAAGGGCGTGCGCAAGGAGAAGTGAGATGGCCTGGCATTCGGACTATGCCCAAGGCTCCGAGAACCGAAAAGCCCGCACTGTTTTGCAGGCACCCGCAAGCTCCAAACGTCAGACTGGCTCGGCTCCTTAAAAGCGCGCGGGCCCTGCTCCATACACCGCAGGAATACCGCGCGCCGACGACCTTCCTTGGAGGCAGAAGGCCGAATTATGCCGCCTTGGACTGCCTAAGGCGCTCGTAAGCTGAGATGGCAAGGTTGGTCAGCATCAACTGCCGGCGCTCACCCATGCGAACCGCGTGCTCCACGAATTGCAGGAGGAATTTGCTTGTGAACTCTGGGTCATCAATCTGACCCGTTCGCTCTAGGTAGTCCCAGGCGATCTGAATTGAATTTTCCATCAGGGCGTACACGCTCATGAAACGCCCCTTTTCGTTCCACTGGCCCCTTGGCGCAGCTCTTCCTGAGCCCGCTGCCAAAACTCATCTTCGCGGCCCCCGGGCTTGCCGTTGTCTTCCCATATCTTATAGGCGCGGTTGAGGATTTGCTCGTCGCGGGGTTCAGCAAACTGAGTCATGCCGATCAACGCGCCGTCGCAAGCGTAGTTCCTGTCAGCCCATGTTCTCGAAGGTTCGCATTGCCAAAACCACGGCTTGGCAGACGTACGGTTTGGGAATGAAAAGCGCGTTGGCCGGAATCTCCAGCGGTCTCACCTTCCCGGTGGTGATGATGATGTGGACCGGAGGCCACCTGTCCCGAACCGTTGCGGCCAGTTTCATCCCATCCATCGAACCGGGCATGTCGATGTCGGTAAAAACGAGATGAATGTCCTGACGGGCTTCCAGGATGGAAATGGCTTGGTCGGCGTCCTTGGCTGTGACGACGGTAAACCCGGCTTCTTCCAATTCTTCCGAGACAAGCTCCCTAATCAGGATTTCGTCTTCAACAACCAGAACAGTAGCCATTCCCACTTCTCCGGTGGGCACTTACAGGCCACAGCTGTAGGACCCTTAAGTACGTTAGTGGACAATCGTTGCTTCTGAATGCTCTGACAAATGCAGCTTTAGACAAATCGTTCCGGTTATTTTCTCGACAGCCCTTTGAACGAACTCTGGCGCAACAGCCCTTCGGACGTGATATCCCGGAATTCGATATCGGCAACAAAGCTGGGCTCAACCCACGTTGCCTTCGGCTTCTTGATGGGCTTCGTCAGTTTGGATTTTGGGCTCACCACGGTATCGAGCTGTTTGCGGATTTGGCTGGAGACGGTGCGGGACCATCCCGTGCCCACCTTCCCCATGTAAACCAGCTCCTTCCCTTCCTTCTTCCCGAGGTAAAGCGCGGCGACGCCGGTAGGGTCTTTCACGAAGCCGATGACCGGGAATCTGCCCTTCATCACGCATTTGATTTTTTGCCATGCTTCCGTCCGCTCCGATCGGTAGGAGGCATCCGCTCGCTTCGATATGATCCCTTCCCATCCCAACTTGGCGGCATGCTCAAACATCTCCTGCCCGTCGCCAGTCAGGTATTCACTGTAGAGCACTGGCATGTCGATATCGTTCTCGCCTATGAGGTCCGCCAGCATCTCTTTGCGTTGGAGCTGTGGGAGCTTGCGAAGGTCGCCATTCCGCCAGAGAAGGTCGAAGGCGTAAAACACCAGTCTGTCCTGCCCGCCCGATGCCAGCTCAGCCTGGAGTTCGGAGAAGTTGGTGCGGCCCTCATGAATGACGACCACCTCACCATCGATGATGGCTTGACCCGAGATATCGAAGGCGCCGGCTATGAGGGAAAACTTCTTCACCCAGTCATGGCCGTTGCGCGTGAACGCCCGCTTCTTGCCAGCATTAATGTGGAGCTGGACGCGGTAGCCGTCGTATTTGATTTCGTGAATCCATTGCTCACCCTTAGGAGCCTTGCACTTCAAGGTCGCAAGCTGGGGCTTAATGAACCTCGGCATTTCGATACGCTTAATCACACGCAACTCACAAAAAGCCCCGCCGCCGCAGGGGGAGCGGACGACAGGGTGTAGTTTAAACCTCTGCGACGTTATGAGTCCCTAACAATCACGGGACATCAGAGTTCCTACGACCGCCGCCGATGCTCTGTGGTTTGTCCAAGAAATATGATCGGTTGCCGGTGGCGGCTTCTGCATATTGGTCAATGGCGACGATCAGCGCCTGGACGTGCTGATAACACCAGCCCTGCCGGGTCGCGAGACGGCGGGTCTCGTCCAATGATTTTAGCCAAGCGTCGGCGTGCGGGTCTTCATGAAAATATCTCAGGGGCTGGCTCACCAATTCCGCCCTCCCAACGCCCCGACACGCTTTGCGGGTTGTTCTTTCTTCAGCTCGTCGCGCTGCTGACAAAGCCCGTCGATCTTATCGAGCATCCGTTGCAGCAGCGCTTCCGCAGCCACGGTCGATATCCCGGCCCGTTCAAGCTGGAGCATTTCCTTGCGGTGACGGCTGACTTGCACACGCATGTGCTCAATCTCAGCCCTGATATGGCTCTTCCGCCCTGTGAAACGTGAGGGCCGAACTAGAACGAAACAGGAACGACGAGTCAACCCGCCAATTAGGCGCAGGTTCAGGTTTGCTGCGGGATCGGCAGTTGCCGAGCTTTTCATGGCGGAAATATTGATGACGAAAAGGACTGCTGGCGTGTTCGTGAAGAAGCAATCCGATGCGCTTGGCAGCATCGATCCGCGCATGGTTCGTATCCGATAAGTCCGCCACCTCGGTCAAGGTGCCGGTCCGGACCTGAAAATGAAAACGCACTACAATCTACCCTTGGCCGGTATAGGCCGAATGGCAGGCAACAGTTCCAGCTCTCACTTGTTCCGTCAGTTCGGACTCTGCACGTCGGTCTGCTTCGGAGGCTGCGGACCCGGCGAAGCCACCCCTTCATCCATGTGTGCAGCCACTTCGGCCTGACGAGCCTTCCTCAAGGCCGCATCCCGCACGGCTCCCACGGGCAGAAGATTGGCCTGCTCCCTAAGGGAACGTGCTTCATCGAGTAGACGGTCTTTGAGGGCTTCATTTGCTTGAAACGGCGCTTGAACATGCGCTGCTCCTGAGAGGAAGGGCGGGAGCGCAAGTGGCGTTCTCATCACAGATGAAAGCCGGGGTCCGGTCTGCGGTAGTTCATTAACGCACGCCGTCATCGAAAGGTCCGTCGAGCAGTGAACACAACTCAAACTAGGCCACTGGCACGTCATCTGATGCATTTCGAGAACGTGTCTCGCCTCAGGGCATCACAGGCGACTGTTAGTTCATCACCACAACGCCAGCATTGATCGTGGTCGCGTACGCCACCCATGCGAGGTAAGGAACCAGCAGATACGCTGCAAATCGGATTGTGATGCCGATGGCGAACAACAGAGCCACGATGATACCCAAGGCAGTCTTGGTGCCATGCCATCCGAAGAAGATCGGCGACCAAGCCGCGTTAAGCGCGAGCTGGAATAGAAACCAGGACATTGCGCTTGAGCGTGGTGCAGATCGAGGCTCGTGCTCCCAGAGCCTCCAGAAGCTCACGGCCATGAGAATGTAAAGTGCAGTCCAAGCGATGGGGAATACCAAGGGCGGTGGGGTCCAGGATGGCTTGACGAGCCCTGCATACCAAGTTGGTATCTCCGGCCTCGTTACGAAACTCTCGACTATGCCCACGCCGAGACAAACCGCCATGCTGAGTGCTAAGCGGACTACCGATTTCAGTCGCATCATCGCCGGTCTATCGGTTCATGGATGTGGGATGTAATTCTAGATTGCTCGGGAGGCTTAGGTCTCTAAAGCCACCGCAGCGCGACTTGAGCAACTCGGGACATCGCAGCGAACCGGTACTCCCGCGTTGGTGTCGAGCAAGCAGGGTTCAGTATCGCATTCGCTCTGTAGCGGGGGACTTTCAACAGGCGTAAAAGTACCTACCCAACGCTCTTGCTGCCAAAGCTCAACGTCGTGCTTATCGACGGATTGCCTAGCATGCAGCCGGGCGGTCTTGTCATCGGGCGATGAGAATTTGATACGTCTGATGATCTGACGATCCGCGCTGAGGATGAAGGCCTGATACTCCTGCATCCAGGCCGTGTCTTCGAAGAGTTTGAAGTCAAGCGCAGTCACCGATGAAGCACCCTGAGTACCGTGGCACCGGCTCCCAACTACTCAGGAGGCCCTAGGTTCCATGTTTGTTTGCGAAGCTTCGCTGCTTTTCTCCTTGCTGACTTAGAAGGCTTCGGCGTCGTCGCGATCAGCACACGCAAGAGACGTTCAGTGCGATCAAGATTTTCTGCAGAACTCCCGGCCGCGCGAACGATGACAGCAGGCCGGTGACTTCGGTTAGGCAGACCCGCCTCGATCTCAGGCTTCACTGCCAGATAACGGCTGTAGCCGTGGCGGAGGAAGATTAGTCCCATAACGGGCAAAAAATACTCGTTGCTGGCAAAGTCACTATTGGCGCGCAGCTGATCCGCCGCTGTCCACAGCCGCTTCTCGAGCGCTTCGATGTTAGGTTCCATTGTACTGACGTGCGCCCTTCATGCGCTAAGGAGTAGCAGCGGAGCGAATCGCTGCAGCCAAGTTGTTAATTTCTCTGCCGGAAATAATGGCGATACAGCCGCCAAGTGAAAGAAAATTTCCCCCTAAATCAACATATATCTGGAAGTGGTGGCGTGAAGGCTCGCTTGGCACTGCAGGTGGACTCTTAAACATCCTTGCTCTGATGGTGCATGATCTCGTCCACGCGGGAGACTGCGCGGTAGATCGCAGTCCGAATTTTCGCTCCAGTGTCGCGCTTGAAGAGTTCGATCAGCACTGGCCGCAAATCCGCAACTTTTTGAAAATCATCTGGCAGGCCGTGCAGCGCGTGAGCAAAGGCGCTGAGATCGGCGTCATTCTTTGGAATCGCGATCTTTCCAGGCTGAAATGACGCCAGCATGGATTTCGGCTTACCCGTGTAGAGCTTCCGCGCCGTGGCCGTGCCGCGCAGTCGGTGCACCACCGCGTCCCGGCTGGCAGGCATGCTCGCGTTCAAGCGCCGCAAGTCCTCAACTATTTGATCAACGCTCATGGAAAGCTGACGGACATAGTGCCAGACGGGCATCCACTTGCGTTGATGGTAAGCCTGCGAGTGCAGGTAGGCCAGCGGGTCTTGCACAGAATTTCCGAGCAGAAAATTCTCGATGATCGAGTCGGGCGTCACATTCTCGCGGACGATCTTAATTTTCTCGCGGTCCGCAGCCGAGATCGGCTGCACGTCGCCGACAACTCGCAGTGCGGGTGCACCCTTGATCTGCGTGAAGTCTCCCTCTCGGACGAATTGTATGGACGAGAGCAGGTCCTTATCTATGACAAACCCACCAGTCCTTCCCGCAACCTCGCCTGTATCAAGGTCGATTGTCGCCTCTGAGCCATTCGCGACACGATTCATACGGCGGGCGAACTCAGCTACTGCGCGCGCCTCGCGCGCCTCCATGATAGCCCGAAGCTCCCCCGGCTTGATCAGGCGTGTCTCGCCAACGTAGCGGAAGTAGACGCCTCCCTCCCTAAGATCGCTGCCCATATTCTTCAGGGCGATCACGGGGCCGCGCTCGTGCTTCTCGACGTGCAGCACGCCGACCTTCTTTCCACCTATCGTAGCAGCGACATGCGTGACCTTCGGCACGGGGTCGAGGCAGCTAACAAGATGCGCGCTCAGCAGCGCGGGATCGAGTGTCTCGAACTTGTCGTCGGACATACCCTCGACTGCGCTGCCTCCATCATTGATGCCGAAGATGATGTGCCCGCCTCCATTGTTGGCGAGCCCGGCGATGGCTTTGATGATCTTTGCGCTGACGGCATAGTTCAACTTGCACTCGACGACATCCGTTTCGCCGCCCCGAACGTGCCAACTCGTCTTTCGCTTTTCAAACATCGCCTCGATGTATTCGATGTCGGTCGGCGAGTCCGGCCCCTTCGGGTAGACGGCGGCGTGCTGGGCCTCCCACTTCTCGAGGAATGCTGCCAGTTCGTCAGCGTTAGCGGCGGCCACATCCTTGGCGTAGCTGCCGTCCTTGATCTGCGCGATGCGTCCGGAGCTGATCATTCGATCGACGCGATTAAAGTAGAAGTGCACCGCATCGTTCTTCATGCCCTTCGCCAGCATAGTGCGGGCGAGCCCGACTTCAGCGTCGGTCATGGTTCGCTTCTTGGTCATTCCCTCTCCAGTGCAGGTTGCACTTATAGGGGATTCGCGTTCCCTTCCGATTCAAATAAAAGACCGTTGCGCAATAGCGGCCTTTTTCACAATGAGGGTCGTGGTGCTTGAGGTTGTTGCCCGACGGTCGCGCGGTGCTGCTCGCAAATCTGCTACGGACCGGCTGCCGGGGAGTCATACTTACAGGCCGGGCCGTTTCTGCGTGCGCCCCCCGCCTGCCTTAGCAGGTGCTGCTGTTGCCTGGTGCACGTTCGCGCAGGATTACCCTCGGGACTTTTCGGGCACCCAAGCCGACCCACACGCGGGCGACCCGTATATTAGCCCAAAATTAGCCCACCTAGGAACTTGGCGTCTATCTTCAAATAAGAGCTTGTTTCTGCTGGTGGATTCTGGCGCTCCCTAGGGGAATCGAACCCCTGTTTCAGCCTTGAGAGGGCAGGACCAACTCACTCGAAACCCAGGTCCGATGGTAATGGAAAAACCCGCGGCTTGGGAGAGAGGCTTATCTGCCTTTACCCAGCCAAACTGTTACCCCGGCGCTTACCCCAGCGTCCAGACCGCGGTGCTTGCCAGTAAGCTTATCGCGCTAAGTGATTGATACCGTTGGCGATCCCGGCATGACTCGAACATGCGACCTACGGTTTAGGAAATCGCGAGCCCGCCACCTTCGGCGTTAGTACGAGGCGACCACACCCGTGCTGGTTGCAGCCGCGCCAGAGGCGCCCTTGCGGATGCGTAGCGACTGCCCGCTAGGCGCGCCTCTTGCGGAGCTTGGTTGTTTGGCATTTGGTCGGTATTGAGAGGCCGCCCAGCGTGATTTTCCGATGACTAACACCCTCAATGGGCAGCGTAGACAGGTCGCCGGACTGGGGGTCGATCCGGGGGTTTATCCAACTTAACATAGAATACATCAATAAATTCAAACGCATATGGCGGAGAGAGTGGGATTCGAACCCACGGTACGGTTTCCCGCACACACGCTTTCCAAGCGTGCGCCTTAAGCCACTCGGCCATCTCTCCGGAGGCCCTCTCTTGAAGGGGCAGGACACATTTTGCAAGGGACCGTGGACGCACCCGTCGAAATTTCCCCAATTGTCTGAATTTATTGGATAATTTGCCCCTAATGTTGGCCGGGGTAATCGCTTGACGCTAGGCCTTGAACCGGAATCAGGTTATCGCCGACGACCATGAGGGCAACCTTGGGCGGAGAACGGCATGATGATCACGCGAGCGCTTTCATTCGTCACCCTGACAGCGGCGCTGGTCGCGGGCGCCGTGGCCCCCGCCATGGCGCAATCCTGCACCCGTCAGGGCGTCGATGTGAGTTGCGATGACGGAAGGCGCGGCATCCTCTCGGGGGAAACGATCATCTGGGCCGACGGCACGCGATCGAGCCTGGCTTCGCCGCATCCGAGCGTCGTCATCGGCAACAAATCGTCCGTCATCGTTGGAAAGGGCGTGTTCGTCGGCAAGGGCAACGGCGTGGTGCCGATGGAGAATCCGAGCGATCCGCGCCGGGCACGCTGCCCGGTGCTGGATGGCGTTTCCTATTGCTACTGAGAGCAGGCTTTGGATTTTTGACGCGTTTTCTTGACGCGAACCGGCGGCCACTTCGCTTGAAAACGCTTTAATGATGATACCGCGCGCCATTATTGACGGAGCGTAGCGGCCAGCGGGTCGGCGCATCAGCCAAGACGGGTCCCAAAGGGCCTCTATCGAGCTGGCTTTCCTGCAACGCGTCGATGAAATCGGCAAACCATTGCTGGATCGTGCCGCCGCGCAGCTTTTCCATCATCGCCTCCCAGCGCATCCGCCGCTCGGTCAGTTGCATCGAAAGCGCCGTTGAGATGGTGCGGGCCATGCCGTCGATATCGTGCGGGTTCACCAGCAAGGCGGTGTCGAGCTCGTTGGCGGCACCGGCGAATTTCGACAGCACCAGCACGCCCGGGTCGGCGGGATTCTGGGCAGCGACATATTCCTTGGCGACCAGGTTCATGCCGTCCTGCAGCGGCGTCACCACGCCGACCTGCGCGGTGCGGTAAAGCCCCGCGAGCACAGCCTGGCCGAAGCCCTTGTTCAGATAGCGGATCGGCGTCCAGTCGACTTCGCCGTGGACGCCGTTGACGTCGCTGACGAGTTTGGCGACATCGCTCTGCAGATTGCCATAGGCTTCGATCGCGCCGCGCGACGGGGTCGCGATCTGCAGCAGCGACACGGTGCGCGAGAGCTGCGGATGCAGCGTCCACATCCGGTCGAACGCCTTGATGCGGTTGATCAAGCCCTTGGAATAATCCAGCCGGTCGACGCCTATCGCGAGCTTCTCGCCATTCAGGCTGCGCCGCAGCCGCGACACATCCGGATGCGTCGTGGCCTTGGTGGCCTGCTGGGCGAATTTCTGCGGATCGATGCCGATCGGGAATACCGCAGCGCGCGTCCGGCCATAGCGCGAGACGACGACGCCATCATGCACGGCGAGCCCGAGATCGGACTGCGCGTAAGAAAGGAAATTCTCGCAATCCTCTTCGGTCTGGAAGCCGATGAGATCATAGGCCAGCATCGCCTCGATCAGATCGCGATGATGCGGCACGCCTGATATCACCGAGCGCGTCGGCCACGGCGTATGCAGGAAGAATCCGATCGGCTGTGTCACGCCGAGATCACGCAGCTCGGCGCCGAGCGCGAGAAAATGATAATCCTGAACCCAGAACGCGGAGTCCGGCTTCTTGAAGCGCAGCAACGCGCGCGCCATGAAGGCGTTCACTTCCCGATAGCTGAGGTAGTCATCCTGGGAAGCGCGAATCAGGTCGGCGCGGGAATGCAGCGCCGGCCACAGCGCCGAATTCGCAAAGCCCTCGTAATAGCCACCGTAATGCGCCGCCGGCAGATCGAGCATGGCAAGCGCGCCCGCGCCCAACGCCTCAATTTCGGCGAAAGGTTCCTTCTGGTTCCCGTCACGGACGCGACCGCTGGAACCTACCCAAATCGCGCCGGATTTCTCGACAACGGGCAATAAAGCCGCCGCGAGACCTCCGGTCATGGGTTCATTGGGTTTTCCGCGCGCAACGCGGTTAGAGACGACGACGAGGTTCACAGGTCCCCTCCTGTTGCTGCACCCGCGAATTAACAACCATTCATCAATATGGTTCCTGGCCAACCTTTCAACGAATTGAAACCAAATTCGGGCTGGCGCGGACGGAACTCACCTGAACTCACGAAAAAGAAAATTTTCCGCGAGATGATGGTGATGCGTCAGGGAACTGTGTTCTAAACCCGGCACGATTTGTAGAATCGTGCGCCGATCATGGCAGCGCCGCGTCTCTTTCGTCGTCGAGCAGATGCGCAAGAAACTCACGGACATCGCTCGGCGAATCAAAATGTCCCTGCACGCCTTGCGCGCGACGGCCGACGGAGAATGCGAGACCATCGTAATCAGGCATGATGCCAAACACCGTTTCGTCGGTGACGTCATCGCCGATGAAGAGCGGACGGCGGCCCTTGAACGGTTCACGCGTCATCAGCTCGCGCACGCCGGTTGCCTTGGTGAAACCGGAATGCTTGATCTCGCAGACGCATTTGCCCGGCAGCACTTCGATCGGCGCGTTCGGCAGGTCGGCCCTGATCAGCGACACCGCGGCATAGATCGCCTTCTCCGCATGCGGCGCCAGGCGATAATGCAGCGCCAGCGAGTAGCCCTTGTCTTCCAGCAATATTCCAGGGCTGAGCTTGGCGATCGCAGCCAGGCGACGCTTCAATTCCCTGTCCATCGGCGGCGCATGGGCGTCGACCGATTCGTTTTCGGGATCGATACGCATTTCCGCGCCATGGCCGCCGACGGCCGGGAATTGATCCGGTGCGAAGATCAAGTCGATATCGTTGAGCGAGCGACCGCTGACCAGCGCCAGCGCGCCGTTGGTCCGCGTCACCAGGCGGTTCAGCGTCTTCGACAGCCCCGGCGGCACCCAGACCTCGCGCGGCGTCGGCATCAATTCGAGCAGCGTGCCGTCGATGTCGAGCAAAATAGCGGTTTCGCTCAAATGCGGCACCAGCGAGCGCGGCACCGGAACGGTTTCCGGCGCCCCCTCCTCCTCGCCAACGATCTCATCTTCCAATGGCATTTCCAACAGATCCTCGTTCATCTCATCTTACTCCACAAAGGCTAGCGGTGGTGCGACAGATTCGAGCGACTTGCGCTCGGCGGCGACGGCATAGCGCCACGCCACTCCTGCCGCCACGATCATCAGCGCCGACCCCAACAGGTAGCCGGCGAAAACACTGGTGCGCGATCCCGTATCGATCAGCACGCCGAACAGCGCGGGTCCCACCACGCCGCCAATTCCCGTGCCGATCGCATAGAAAATCGCAATCGCCAGTGCGCGAACTTCAAGCGGGAACGTCTCGCTGACGGTGAGATACGCCGCACTCGCCGCGGGCGAGGCAAAGAAGAAGATCACCATCCAGGCGATCGTCTGCGTCTGCGCGGTCAGAGCTCCAATCGAGAACAGGTAGCCCGACAGCGCCAACAATACGCCCGACACGCCATAGGTCAGCGTGATCATCTTGCGGCGGCCCAGCGTGTCGAACAGCCGGCCCAGCAGCAGCGGACCGAGAAAATTACCCGCCGCGAACGGGAGGATGTACCAGCCGACATGATTGGCCGGGATGTTGAAGAAATCGGTCAGGATCAGCGCGAAGGTGAAGAAGATCGCGTTGTAGAAGAACGCCTGCGCGACCATCAGCACGAGACCAACCAGCGAACGCTGGCGATAGACCGTCAACAGGGTGTGCGCGACTTCGCGCAGCGGCGTATGGCTGCGCATCCGCAACCTGATCTTCGGCAGGACACCCTTCGTCCCATCCCGCACCTGTCCCGCCGACTTCTCGATTGCATCCACGATCGCGTGTGCCTCATCGGGACGGCCATGGATCATCAGCCAGCGCGGGCTTTCCGGAATCCACATCCGCATCACGAACACGACGAGGCCGAGGACAGCGCCGGTCATATAGGCGAGCCGCCAGCCAGTATCAGGCCCGAACCACGCCGGATCGAGCAGCACGATCGCACAGACCGCGCCGAGCGCCGCCCCGAGCCAGAAGCTGCCGTTGATCACGAGATCAGTCCAGCCGCGATAGCGCGCCGGCACCAGTTCCTGGATCGTCGAATTGATCGCGGTGTATTCGCCGCCGATCCCGGCACCGGTCAGGAATCTGAAGAGCGCGTAACTTCCCACGCTCCATGAAAACGCGGTTGCCGCGGTCGCCGTGAGATAGACCGCGAGCGTGATGAAGAACAGTTTCTTGCGGCCGATCCGGTCGGTCAGCCAGCCGAAGCCGAGCGCACCGAGCACGGCACCGGCGAGATAGGCACTATTGGCCAGTCCGACATCGAAATTCGAGAACCGAAGCGTCGGGCTTTCCTTCAACGCACCGGACAAGGCGCCGGCGAGGGTGACTTCCAGCCCATCCAGAATCCAGGTGATCCCGAGCGCCAGCACGACGCGGGTATGAAATCCGCTCCAGCTGAGATCATCGAGCCGCGCCGGAATCGAAGTTTCGATGACGCGATCATTATCCTGCCGCACGGCTGCGGCGGCGGGATCATTCGCTGCCGAACGTTTCCCTGTCAGCTGCACACCCATGGGAATTGAACCAATGAAAAAACACCCGGAACGCCCCAGCCCCAAGGTTCTTTGGCCCGAATTAAGGCAGACGTGATGCCCGCCACGGGAGACAACGTCCCCATCGGGGCATGGTTCCCGCATTGCGGCATGGGAACCGTGCGGATTTAGCACCGCGGTTCCCCACGTCATTGCGACGGATAAGTCGCAACTCCGCAAACGCTGTCGTCCCCCGCGAAAGCGGGGGACCCAGTACGCCGCGGCTTCGCGGTTCTATCATCGGCGTCTCTGGAATACTGGATCACCCGCATGCGCGGGTGATGACAGCTGAATATGTGTCCGCATTCTCGCGACGCCATGCGCCCGAGCTTTGCCAGAAACTTCCCGCCCTCGCATCGAGAGGGCGCAGGGAAGACCGGGTGCGCGCTGCACCCGCGGTCTCGTGTGCGATTTGCACTAAAAAAGCTGCACACGAGCATACAGGGCAGCGGAGAACACCCAGCCTTCCCTGCGCAATGGCTTTACGGCTTATGCCGTGCTCTCCCCGGAGACGAGTTCTGGGTTGACTCCGTCGCTGACGTTTCCGCTTGCGCTTATCCGACAGCTTGACGCCTGCAACGGGCGCCAGGACCACACGGTTTTGCCGTACGCTAAATCCACGCCGTCGTCAGACGTGGACCAGCGTCCACCGCAACCCGTCCAACGTCCGTGACGACGGCCGACGCCCTTCTGAGTAGGACGGGATGGCGATAGA
>NZ_JAFCLZ010000041.1 GCF_018130165.1 Bradyrhizobium sp. JYMT SZCCT0180
CGCGCCGACGAGGTGATTGAATAGGCGGGCTGCTTGCTGCGGCGCATGAGTCCGAGTTTGGCATCTTTGAGACATGCCCGCCTATCCCGAGAATGTCCGTTCACCGGGGTAGACCGGAAGTCGCCGTGATCGGGCCAAACCGACGCGAATGACCCATAACGGTCTTCTGCCGCACGCCGCATTCGCGACGCAACATTTGTACCCGTAGTGCGACGACCATCGAGACGTGATACTCTGCGCCCCGTCATCCTCAAACTGCGATGAGGATCGAATGAAGCGGCGGGAGTTCATAGCGGCTACTGCGGCGCTGCTCGCTTTGCCAAGACGTTCGTCGGCGCAAGGGCAACGTCGTCGGATTGGCTTTCTTGCCATAGGTGACGGGAGCGGACAGGGCCTCAATCAGGTCGAACTTGCGTTGCTTGATGGGCTGCGAAACCACGGCTGGATGGATGGAAAAAACCTGATTATCGAATATCGCTTTTCCCAGCCCCCGGACCGACTGCCAGCTTCCGTCGCCGACCTGATTGCTCTTAGCCCCGATGTGCTCGTCGCTGCGGTAGGACGGGCAACCCAAGCCCTGAAATCGGCAACTGCCACCATTCCGATTGTATTCGTGGCTGTGGCCGATCCCGTTGGACTTGGCCTCGTCCAAAGCCTATCGCGTCCAGGCGGCAACATCACGGGGCTTGCGACCTACGTGCCAGGAGCTTTCGTCGCAAAACGAATAGAAATCCTCCGGGAACTGGTGCCCGGCGCCTCGAAAATTGCGATCCTAGCCAATCGGGACAACCCGATGCACATGCTGCTGTTAGCTGAGGAGGTACCCAACACGGCCCGCAACCTAGGCGTGGCTCTGCCGATAGTCGAGGCGACTACGGCCGAGGAACTCGACATTGCCTTTGCCTCGGCTGCCGCTCAGCGCGCCGATGCAATGATTATTTTTGGCGATACTCTGATCGTTGTCGAGGCCCCCCGAGTTGTCGCGCTTGCGGCGAAACATCATCTGCCTGCGATTCATTTCTCCCGACAATTCGCCAATGGCGGATTGATCGTCTACGGCCCCGATGTAGCCGATCTGTTCCGCCGTGCAGGCGGCTACGTGGACAAGATACTCAAAGGCGCCAAGCCGTCCGATCTGCCGGTAGAGCAGCCGACCAAATTCGAGTTCGTGATCAACATGAAGACTGCCAAAGCACTCGGTCTCACTGTGCCGCCCTCGTTGCTCCTTCGCGCCGACGAGGTGATCGAATAGTTTTGCTGCGGTGCATGTCTGGTTCTGCCACGAAACCGACCTGTTCCCGCTAGTCCGACATGTCCGCTGTCGGAGGATGAACGGACCCAGACTAAACGCGGCGCAAGGTCTCAGTGTGACCCTTAAGAGACGTTCTCGTCTCGACCGTCGACGGCACCGGTCGGGGCATTGCTCACTCCTTCAAGTGATGTCGAACGAGGGTGATTGCGGCCTCACACGCTGCAGCCGAATACCCACGATCACCATGGACGAGAATCAGAGAGACCGCGCCTTCTGACAGGAGCCAGACGGCTCGGGCAAGCTCGTTTGGGCGGGCGACCCCTGATCGAGCCAATAGCTCCGCGAAGCATTTCTCCAATTGGGCTTTGTGTCGGCGAGCAATCAGCCTTGCCGGATGACCCGGCAGGTCCGCGAGTTCGATGACGAGACGTGTGAATCCGGACCCAGCCCATCTTGGGCTGTCTGCCCAAACGGCAAGATCCTGAAACATGGCCTCGACGATGGTCTCGGCCGATCCGGAGAGATTGTCTCCGAAGGTGCGGAAAGCCTGCAACGCCAAATGATGCTGAGATTCGAGCACATCGGCGAGCAGCTGATCTTTGCTGTTAAAGTGGTGATAGAGCGTGCGCTTGGTGAGCTTCGCCGCTTCAGCGATGTCGTCCATGGTGACGCGGTTGTACCCTTGGCGACGAAAGAGTTTGTAAGCCGCTTCCAGGACACGTCCTCGTGTCTGCCCCGCTGACCTTGGCACGGCACCGCCTTTGCTAAAGTATACTCAATAGTGAATTTACACGACGGCGGCCTAAGATGAAAGGTGCTCATCCCAGACATCAAACCCGGGTGCCCGGCATGTCGCACGATCCTTTGACCATACGAAGCATCACCGCTCGCGCCATTGTCCTCAAGCTCAAGCGGCCAGTCGTAGCTCGCATCGCCACACTGTCCGAGTGGCCGGTTATCCTGATCGATTTACAGACTGAGCAAGGGATCACGGGCCGAAGCTACCTCGAACCCTATGTCGTGAAGTCCATGCGTTACCTGGTGCCCGCCTTGCATGACTTCGGCGACATGCTCAAAGGACACCGGCTCGCTCCGGTCGAGCTGTTCGACGCAGCGCGCAAGTCGCTGCATTTCGTCGGCTACGAAGGCTTGTCGATGATCGCCGCATCTGGCCTCGACATGGCAGCGTGGGATGCGCTGGCCAAGGCGGCGAACCAGCCACTTTGCGTGCTGCTCGGAGGCACGGTTGGTCCCGTGAAATCCTACAACAGCAATGGTCTGTGGCTAAAATCACCGGAGGCCGTCGCCACCGAAGCAATCGAATTGCGCGACGAGGGCGGATTCGCAGGCCTGAAGCTCAGGCTCGGGCGCGAACGAATTGCCGATGATCTTGCGACGCTGGATGCTGTACGGAAGGCCGTTGGCGACGGCATTCATCTGATGGTCGATTTCAATCAGGGGCTAACCCTGGCCGAGGCGCTTCAGCGTTGCCATGTGATCGACGACCACGGGCTAGCCTGGATCGAGGAGCCGATCGTCTACGACAATCTCGACGGCTATGCCCAGCTCGCGGCCGAACTGAAGACGCCGCTGCAGATCGGGGAGAACTTCTACGGCCCGCGCGAGATGCACAAGGCCCTTCAGCGCCGGGCGTGCGACCTTGTCATGCCTGATTTCATGCGCATTGGCGGAGTCACTGGCTGGATGCGGGCTGCGGCCATTGCGGGTTCGGCGGGGATCCCCATGTCTACGCATCTCTATCCGGAGGTGGCCGCCCACGTTATGCGGGTTACTGAGACGGCGCACTGGCTCGAATGGCAGGATTGGGCCGATCCAATCTTGCAGCAGCCATACGCGATCAGAGACGGGCACCTGCATATTCCAGACGTGCCAGGGGTTGGCATTGAATGGAACGAGGATGCGGTTGAGGCACACCAGATTTAGGCAAAGGCCAACGTCAGTTCATGGAGGAAGATCGGAAGTCGCTGGTGCAGGTCGACTTCCGAAAATGGTTTATTTCGGACACCCGGGGCCGGCAACGGCCGTGCGCGACGGAATGTCTTCGTTCGCTGTCTGCGAGATGATGCTAGGGTTAGCCAGAACAGCCCGATTGAAACCGCATGCCTTCTGATACGACAGAGAACGGATCGATGGCGACCAATGACGGCCGCCCCGCCGACACAGAAGCTGCCGAGCACGAGCGTCAGTTCTGCGAAATACTGGAGTACAGCCCGGCGGCCCTGCTGGTGGTCGACGAGGAGGGACTGCTACTGTTTCACAACGCACGGCTACGCGACCTACTGGGATACGAGAAAGACGAGCTCGACCGCATCCACACCAGCGAGTTCTGGTATGACCTCGATCAACGTTCCCAGATCATCGCGTCGTTGCGCGACCGTGGCGGGCGACTTCTAAACGAAAAGGTGGTGTGGCGCACCAAGAGCGGCCAACTCCTCCATCTGCTGCTGACCTATGCACAGGTGGCCTATCGCGGTGGCCACATCAGCTTCGTCGGCGGCAAGCGCGTACTGTGGGTCTACGACGTCACGGCGCTGACCCAGCACGAGTTTCAGGTCGTCGAGCAGGAGCGCCAGCTTCGCGAAATCTTGGATTATTGCCCGGCGGCCGTATGCGTCGTCGATGAGGAAGGGCGGATCCTCTTCCACAACTGGCGAATGCGCGATCTGCTCGGTTACGAGAAGTACGAGCTGGAGCTGTTTGATACCAAGCTTTTCTGGCACGACCTTGGCCACCGCGAGCGCATCATCGAGTTGCTGCGAGCGCGCGGCGGCCAGTTGCTCAACGAAGAGGTCGTCTGGAAGACCAGGCGTGGTGAGCTTCTCACTCTGCTCATTTCCTATGTCCAGGTCGCCTACGCTGGCGGCCACGTCGCTGTGTCCGGGGGCAAACGACTGTTCTGGCTTTACGACATAACGCCGCTGCGTCGCGCGGAACAGGCGCGTTTGCGCAGTGAGCGTCGACTCGGCGAAGCGATTGAAAGCATCTCGGAAGGTTTCGTCTGCTACGACGGCGAGGATCGGCTGGTTATCTGCAATTCGTGCTATCGCAATCTGCTATACCCGGGCATGGAAATCGAATTGAGCGCGGGAAAGACGTTCGAGAGTATCATTCGGAACGCCGCGGAGCGCGGCTACGTCCCGGATGCAACAGGCCGCGTTGAAGAGTGGGTAGCGGAGCGGCTGCGCCAGCATCGCAACCCCGGCGAGCCGCAGGTGCAGCGTCGCAACAACGGTCGGTGGGTCATGGTCAGCGAGCGGCGCACCGAGGACGGGGGCACCGTCGCGGTCTATTCCGACATCACGGAACTCAAGCAGCGCGAGCAGGACTTGACCGAGAAGTCTAACGCCCTCACCGCGTTATCCTCGAAACTCGCTAAATACCTCGCGCCGCAGGTGTACGACTCGATCTTCACCGGTCGGCAAGACGTCAAGATCGTGAGCACGCGCAAGAAACTCACAGTGTGTTTCTCCGACCTCGTCGGCTTCACGGAGATCACGGACAAGATGGAGTCGGAAGATCTTACTCACCTTCTCAACCACTATCTCACTGAAATGTCGAAGATCGCGCTGCAATACGGTGCCACGATCGACAAATATGTCGGTGATGCCATCGTCATGTTCTTCGGCGATCCGGCGACGCTGGGCGTGAAGGAGGATGCGCTAGCCTGCGTCCAGATGGCGATCGCGATGCAGAAACGCATCGGCGAGCTGGCTGAGGATTGGCGTAACACCGGCATTGAGACGCCGCTTCGCTGCCGGATCGGCATTCACACCGGTTACTGCACCGTAGGCAATTTCGGCAGCGACGACCGCATGGACTACACGATGGTCGGCGGCACGGTGAACCTCGCGTCACGGCTTGAGCATGAAGCACCGCCGGGCGGCGTGCTGATCTCTTTCGAGACCTACGCGCTCGTGAAGGACGAGACGCGGTGCGAGGAGCGCGGCCACGTGCAGGTCAAGGGAATCGCGCAGCCGGTCGCGACTTATGCGGTGATGGGAGCAAAGGACGCCGAACAGGCCAGCACGGCGCTTCTTCGGCTTGAGCTCGACGCCGACCGCATGTCCGGGGACGAGCGCAAGGCGGCGGCGGATACGCTGCGCCGCGCGCTCGAAACACTGGAAAAGGGCGTCTGAGCCTTGTCATTTAGCGTGCCCATGTCTGTTTTTGGCAGACATGCCTGCCTGGTCCTGAGATTGTCCGTTCACCGGGGTAGACCGGAAGTCGCCGTGGTCCGGCCAAACCGACGCGAATGACGCTAGTATACATTGGCCCTGTAGCTCGATCCATCTTGCTGCGAGACTTTCCGCTAGCAGACACAACCTATAATACTTCAGCGCGAACCTGGGCCACGCCGCGGTCCGTAATTCCTAAATGACGCGCAGCGCCGAGCGAAAGGTCGAGGACCCGGCCGCGAACCCAGGGTCCCCGGTCGTTGATACGAACTACTACGGACTTGCTGCTCGCAAGATCAGTTACACGAACTCTTGTACCGAACGGTAGGTTGCGGTGGGCAGCGGTCAGTGAATTCCGAATGAAAGGGGCACCGCTTGCTGTTTTTCCTGTCGGATATGAATAGTAAGAGGCTTTTCCAGAAAAAACCCGGTTTGAAGATCGAGGGGCTGAGCGCTCTTCCGGACGACGAGCCGTCTCCCCTCCGGTCGGGGGTTGCTCAAGCGGAGGATCCTGTCTGGGCTGGTCCTGTGCCTCGGGTGCCGGTTCTGCGTGCGCTTTTGGAATGATAGACCATCGATCAAGAAAGGTCTGTGCTGAAGCAGAATCTACGTTTGCGCACCACCAAACCGGTACTGATACGATTGCAATTATTCCAAAAATAGGGCGCATGGGACGGCCTCACAAACAAATAGTACAAATGAATAACGCAAGCTGTTGAGGCTCTGTTCCTGTCATGCAGGCGATGAAGGGATATATACCGATGCTTCCAACTCATACGTTTGGTGCTTAGGCGCACCGCAGCAACAAACGCCTATTTCCGAGTTATCGCTTAAGTCAGAGTTTGTTGCTCCCTGATCCACGGCGAGGGGACCGGGCGCTTCCCGTGATAGGGGGAGAGCAGAAGTTCGCGGGCGCTCGATTTTTCTCATTCGTCGTCCCGTCGGAAAAGCGCTAGGCTAAGCGACACCAAGCCAGCCGCTGCATCCCGAACCAATCAGCGACGCGGCTCAAGGTAGAAGCGATCATGGAGAATGGGCATGACCTATTTTGATCTCGGTCCGTATAGCCGCAAAGTGACCACGTCATCGCCCGATAGCCAGCTTTGGTTCGACCGAGGTCTCAACTGGCTGTTTGGGTTCAACCATGGCGAGGCTATCAAGTGCTTTCAGAAGGCGCTGAAGCACGACCCCGAATGCGCCATGGCGCACTGGGGCGTAAGCTATGCCTCGGGGCCCAACTATAACCTGCCTTGGGTCCGCTATGACCCGCATGGCCGACAGATGGCGCTGTCGGCATCTTACGATGCCCTGCAGGAAGCGCTTGCGCACGCCCGGAAGGCAAGTGCGCTCGAGCGGGCGATGATCCAGGCCCTCACCGCGCGCTATCCCCAGCGCCAGGCGATCGATGATATGGCGCCATGGGACAAAGCCTACACCAGGATAATGCGCAAGGTCTTCGCTGCCTTTCCCGACGATCTCGAGGTCCGAGCGGTCTTTGCCGAGTCGCTCATGAACGAGACACCGTGGCAGATGTGGGACCTGCCCTCCGGCGCGCCTGCGGAGGGTGCGGGTACCGAGGAATGCAGGGCGGTGCTGGAAGACGCTTTCGACAGACTTCCGGCTGCATGGGATCACCCGGGACTACTGCATCTCTATGTCCACCTGATGGAGATGTCGCCTTTTCCGCAGCGGGCACTGCGGGCCGGTGATCGGTTGCGCGAGATCGTCCCCGACTCCGGTCACCTCATCCACATGTCGACGCATCTCGACGTGTTGTGTGGGCACTATAATGACGTCCTTGTCTACAATCAGAAGGCGTTGGCGACCGACCGCAGGTTCCTTGCCTATTCCGACGATCCGGGTGTCTATCTGGTCTACGTCATCCACGACTTCCACTTCGCGATCTATGGCGCAATGTTTCTTGGCCAGTACAAACCCGCAATCGCGGCGGCCGAGGAACTGATCGCCACAATCCCAGAGGCGGTGTTGCGCATTGAATCGCCTCCGATGGCGGATTTCCTCGAGGGCTACCTGACGATGAAGCAGCACGTCCTCGTGCGCTTCGGCAAATGGCGCGAAATCATCGAACAAGCGCTACCGGAAGATCGTGACCTCTACTGCTCGGTTGTCGCCATGTTGCACTACGCCAAGGCGGTCGCTCATTCGGCGCTTGGCAATGTCGCCGAAGCCGAGATTGAGAAGGCGTTGTTCCTGGCGGCGAAGACCCGGGTGCCCGAGAGCCGCCGCGTCCACAACAATACTGTCGTCAGTCTGCTGAGCGTGGCCGAGGCGATGCTGAATGGCGAACTGGAATATCGAAAGGGCAATCATGACGCAGCCTTCGCCCACCTGCGCAGGTCAGTCCAGCTCAGCGACTCGCTGCCCTATGACGAGCCTTGGGGATGGATGCAGCCGACCCGTCACGCACTCGGAGCACTTCTCCTCGAACAGGGACGGATCGAGGAGGCCGAGCAGGTGTATCGCTCTGATCTCGGCCTTGACGGCAAATTGAGCCGGGCATGCCAGCACCCCGATAATCTGTGGTCGCTGCACGGGCTGCACGAATGCCTGGTCCGTCGAGGAGAAAAGGTCGAGACGGCTTTGATCAAGCAGCGGCTCGACTTAGCGCAGGCGCGGGCGGAGAATCCGATAAGAGCGTCCTGTTTCTGCCGTCGGATCGACATGGCGGCCGAGTAGTCGATCGCCGCCTTGGTCATCATCTTCGTTGGAAAAGAAAGTAGGGATTCTGCCACAGCGGGGGGCCTGGTCGGGCTCGGTTCCCGCCGATCCATTGCATTGAGGTCGTACCCGTGCGCACCTGCAGCGTAGCAATCACACCGGCTACGCTTTTGGCCATTCGTCATGCGCGTTTGGCGCATGGTCGATTCGTCCTTACCGCCACGCGCCGCTGTTTTGCTGATGGGCGGCCTGTTGGCATATGGCAGTGTTTGGCTAAGTGGGTGGGGTGCACCATTGGACGGCGCCGGGGGCCGGTTGCTGTGCCTGCGCTGCGAATCTCCCGGTTGCTCAAATCGCCAGCTAGTCGCCTACACAGCCCGCCATAGCTGGCGTCCGCGAGGTTCGGCGCGCTCGAACTAAACTGCGGCGCGACAGGCTGAGTGCCTTTCTCCAATCCGCTTTTGAACGCGTATTACGGTAGCGGCGTGCCATTTCCCGCCGGTTGGGGTCGCTATCTTTCGCTCATTTAGCACCGCGGCCGTGGCCCGCGCGGATCGGCCCGCGAGTTCAGTCAGGATCGGACGCAACTGCTCGGCGCGTTCCATCGCTTCGTCGCGGTTCGCAATGCCCCTCGCGTTGAGCCCGCCCAGTTTAACGCCCTGAGCCTTTTTAGCAGCGAGCGCATCCCGAGTGCGTCGCGAGATCATCGCACGCTCTTTTTCAGCCAACGCGGCGTACAGATGCAACATGAACGGGTCGGCGTCAGCGCCAAGCTCGGCGACGATGAAAGGCGTCTTCTGCGACATCAACCCGCTAATGAAGTGAACGTCTCGGCTCAGCCGATCGAGCTTGGCAACGATGATCGGCGATTTGAGCTTCCGGGCTTGCTTCAGCGCCGCCGCGAGTTGCGGTCGGCGATCGAGCGCATCCGCACCCTTGCCTGTTTCGACCTCCTTGAAAGTCTGGATTATGTCGTACCCCTCGGCTTCGGCGAACCTGGCGAGCGCCGCCTGCTGAGCCTCGAGTCCAAGGCCTGACTTCCCCTGTCGCACGGTCGAAACGCGGATGTATGCAATGGCGGTCTTGGGCATGAGATTATAATCCTAAAACGCACAACACTGCAACCGGCGTTGGCCTGTTACAATCCAGATAACATACTGTAATGAATGGCTTTTTGTAAATTTTGTCGTGCGCGCGGGGGGCGCGGCGTGCCTTTAGGCTCGGTGGCAAAATTTCAGGGGAAGGCCAAAAAATTGCACGTGCGGGCGCTGCTGTACCGGCAAAGGGCCTCTGGCTTGGAAGCGGCCACTGCGCGCTGCCCACTTGGATCGGGCCCGGAGGCCGGTTGTCGGCGCCGCTGGCGCGGAGAATCCGGAGTTTGCTAAGGGGGCGCCACGGACAGCAAAGTACGCTATACGGGTGGCACTTTGCGTGACCGCGCTCGCAAGCAATTGTTTTTACTAGAGAATTTATAATCCAAGCCCCCGCTAGGCGCTGCGATTCAAGCGGCGCCGCGGGGCTGTAAATTAAACCCATTCGAGCGAAGTGTCGTACGCCAGCTCGTCGACCGGCCAGTACGCCATAACGACTGCGTCCGCGAGGTTCGGCGAGCGCGTGCCCTCGGGCTGCTTGTCGATGATTAGCTTCATGCGCGAGTTCTTACCCATTGTCGGCTGGCTCAGTTCTTTTTCGAGCGTGCGGAGCAGGGGAAGCGTGGAAGGCAGGCTGATCAGTTCGTCGCGGTCGTACTTCACGCCGTCCCGGACCGCACGGTGCGTGCGCTCGAAGCGCAGACGCAATTGCCACCACGCCTGAGCCTTCAAATTTCCATAGAAGTCCTTGTTAAGCGGACTCTCGTCGTCGTGCGGGATCACGCGATCGTCGGGGTTGAGCACCGCAGCACCAGCATTCCACGACGTGAGGTTGACGAACTTTGGCATCAGGCCGTCGTCCTTTAGGCGATTGCCCTCGGCCTTGACCCCAGCTCCCACGCCCACCGAGTCGTATTGAAGTTTTATACGTCGCCCTTTACGCGCGTAGGCCGAAGCAGCATCAAGGGCTCGGCGAGTGGTGATGCCCGTGTCTCGTTCTCCCCATTGCTCAACGGACCGCAGGGTGACTCCTTCCCGTATCGCCATTGCGTTACGGTCGCCCCCGCCATCAGCCACGTCGAGTCCGGCGTAGCACGCGTGCTTGCGCTCATCACCAAAGCCCAGCCCCTCGTGCGCGTCTATCGCGGACCGCACCCACTCGGCGGGGATCACCACGCCCTCGACGGAAGCGGAATAGTTTCGATCAATTTCCTGCGCGAACACGTGCAACAGCCCGGCGTCCACGGCTAAGTTGCGGCGCTCGTCGTACCAAGCCTGCGTCTTGTCGGGATGGTCGGACCAATCCATGATGAAGACGTTGGTCTTACCGCGAACCGCTTGCTTGCCTGGGTTCCATTCGACGCCGCCCTCGCGCTTGCGATGGAATACGTTGCCGAGACCGTTGACGCTGGAGATGTCGATCTGGACACGCGTGGTGTCGCCGAGCGCTGCCTCTATGGACTCGGGGTGCTCGTAGTGCGCTGATTCGTCCTTGAAGTAGATGAGCGTACGACCACCGCGCCCGATGTCGTCCCCGGATTCGCCAGTTATTGATTCACCTGAAGCAGCCCAAATACGCATGAACGATATGTTGTCTTCAGTGAATTTGACCGGCCAGAATTGTCGGGGAATGGAACGGAGCTGAAACCTGATCTTCTCGAATATCGAACTCATATCGCCGATGCGATCAACGAGTCCTTCCTTGCGCGAGCCCCAGCCAACTGTTGCGCCAGGCACGAATAGAAACAGCCAAACGCTAAATGAAGCAGCCAGCCACGTTGCACCCATGTCTCTGGATTTTTCAACGAGACCCCCAGTTTCTCCTTTCAAACATTCATGCAGAAATTCGATGAAGTCGCGCTGGCGGGAGAACAAGATGAGTGGCAACCGTGTCGGCTTGTTAGTGCCGGCATTACGTGGGTCGAACGTCTGACACCAATCTTCGATAAATTCGACCGGGCGCGTCCTGTAATATTCGATCGCACCGACGATGTGTGCGGGGGAGCTGATCAAGTTCTCGTAGCGAGTCTGACGATCGAGCCAGACGCGGACATAATCTGGCGGCCAGTTAGTGTTCTGCAGCATCATGTTCAATAACAGTGGGTACAGAAACTTGTTCGGCCGGTCGGTTCAGAATCCGCATGTAGGATTCCATCGCGTCGGCGATCGTCATCGTGATCTGCGTTGGTAATACGCGCTCTAAACTGCGATCCCTTATATCGAGTTGTCCGAGTCGTGGATGGCAATAAGGCGCAGCACGGGAAGCATACTCAGCCCCTATTGCATATGCCCTTGCAATAGCAGCCGCATCTGGTTTCTCCTTTGCTACTTCCTCTTGAATGATCTTGTGCTGATGCGCGAGCGCCTGAAGCAGAAATGCCTTAGGCTCGATACCCGCAACGCGCATGGCTTCTTCGCGCGCAGCTAGTCGGACGTTCCTAGACCCCCGCTTCCGTCCAGCACCAACGCGTTTTCCACCTCTGGGCACAGTTCGATCCCTTTGATTGTTTGTGATTTTATACCAAATGATGGGGCTTTGTAAGCGAGCTCGCCCGGGCAGCGTTGACTGCGGTGACAGCCATTGATTGGGCTCAGCAGGCCGACACTGCAGGCGAGGTTGGTTTTAGCCAACCTTGCTGTTTTTCAGGTCTGTCAATGACCGCAGCAACTCAACCAATCTAGCCAACCTAACCAACCTAACCAACCTTTTTGGCAGATATCGGCTAGGGGTAGCGATCGGACCGTTGTGGCAATGGTTACCCCAACATGCTGAGACGCGTCTGCTTCCAGGTGCTCCCCAGGTTGGGTTGGTTGGTTAGCACTAAAGCGCCTTGTCGACCGTCCGAAAGTACCCCCGAACCTGCTTACCGCCGATAGTGACCTTGTTGCTATTTGGGTGCCGCTCCCAACCGGCTAGCTTCATTATGGTCGCAAGCGTCATGCTGTGATCTCTTCGCTGCTGCCCCACGGGGACTCGCAATACATAGGTGAGCAAGTCCGAACTCTTCACGCGTTCCTGACCTTCGAGGCGATGGATAATTTGCACGGCAGCGTCTAAATCTACCACGACGCGATCGGGAATATCGGTGAGGACGTCCTCCCACGGGTGTCTGGTGCGCCTCTTTTCTTGCTCATCGCGAGCCTTTGGCCACAACGTTTCATCCAGGGTGATACTCTCCCCCGCAGATTCGTATTTTGCAGCCTCTCCCCACAATAGCTGGCGGTCGCGTCTCAGTAGATCGAGGTCGATTGCCTTCCGCACCACCACCGGCAGGAATCGTCGGTTTCCATCCTGCGATTGCAGATACTCGTCGCTGTTGGTCGTTGCGATTTCGATCGAGTGTCTCGGTTGGTTGAAAACATAATGTCCATAGGCTGGCCGCGCTCGGTCAACCTGGCGGCTGGCGAAGGCTTTCACATGCTCCACCTCTGCTTTGCGCATGCCGGCGAGGTCGGCGTTCTCATGTATCCAGACGCCTGCGAGTTGCTCCTGCACCTCGCGGCTACCTCGCCCAAGAATGCTCTCGTCGGAAAAGTTTCCGTCCCCCGCAAGTATCCGCCAGGCCGTCGACTTGTTCCAACCTTCGGGACTTTCCATAACGGTGATAGTATCAAACTTACATCCGGGGCTTCGCGCACGACGCACGGCGGCGATCATGGTTTTGCGTATTATGGCTCGATTGAGCGGCGTGTCGTCGCAATTAAAATAATCGACGGCCATTCGGTCGAGGCGTAGTTCGCCGTCGTAATTCTTTTCAGCATTATCGAGCATGTCGCGCACAGGGTCGAAACAATGTTCGAGCGCCAACGATTTGACCGCGTCGCGGGTCGCCTTGTCCTCAAGATCGACGCCTAAGTGTTCCGACATCATCTGACGCAACATTATGATGCCGTCGTCCGTCACCTCCCCCACCAGTGACTTCAGCTCATGTCGCATGCTGTCGCCGCTATACCCAAATAGAGTCTTATTATGAAAGGTGTCCCGGCTACATTGAACACCGAGCGCAGTTATGGCGAGTCTCGCGTTGTGCATGGTCGGCAATGGCGAGCCGTCTTTTCGGCGCTCGCGCCATTCAAGGCCTCCCGTCGACACTGCTCGGTCCGCCGATTTATCACCCTTGTATCCGAGGATCTTGCCGATCGCCCTGGCCGACTTCTCGCCCCAGTCCTCAACGAGCTTCGGAAAGCCGTATGAATGCTTTCCCTTGGCGTGAGCCTCGGCGGCGTCTCTTGCTGTCCGTCTGTTGTCATCCTCGGTTGGTTGTTCACCAGCGACGCGTGTAAGGATGCCGACGAAATCACCGATCTCCTCCCCCTCCCAGCCACATCGCGCGAGAACGCCGCCGACGGTGAGGGCTGCCTCGTGGCCGCTACCCTTTGGCCATTGACGTATTAGCATAGCGCCGATAGCTATCTTCGTAATCGCGTGCTTTAGTGTCCCGTAGTTCGATTTTGCGGGCTCGCCATTTTTTGCCCACTCAATCGCTTCTCCGCTCGGGTGTGTGCTGCCTGGAAAGACCGTCTGCGCGGCCGCGCGTCCGCCACCCATGCGCAATTCAACGACTGTCTGCTTTTTCTCGTCTTTGAGTTGCTCGGTCGCCTTTTCCCGAGCATCGTCGATATAGTAAAGATAATGGGATGACGGCTTGCTAGCTCTCCCAAACACTGCCTCAGTCGGCGGCAAGAAGTAGGGGGCCAGACTGACGGCCTCAGCACAGTCGAGATCGACGTCGGCCAAGCCGTTTGATCTGACCCCCAGCAGAACGCCAATATTCTGCTCACCGCCGTTGAAAAACTTGGCAGCGTTGTCGGTCGTGATGTCGAGGTTTTCCCATGCCTTAATATTCGGCGCTTTTCGCTTATGTCCGATCGGGACAACACCAAACCCTCGCACTATATAATCCAGCGCGATGCTGAGCATGGGCCCAGTACCGGCACTCATGACGCACCGCCGTCCGCAGCGATCGCCTTTTCGAGGATGGCCAACCAATCAGCCTGCGACATCGGATGAAAGGTGACACCGAATCTCCATTCGATGGCGGCGCAGAACCTGCGGTATCGGTGCAGTTTCCGATCCCGAATGGGCTCTTCGTTGCAGACGCCTTCGATCGTCACCAGCCACGCGGGCTTGCCGTACGACCTGCGTCGAATGCCGGTAACTACCGGTATGGCCTGTGTTGGCACGAACGATTGTTGCGTCGGGGCCTTGATTGATGGTATCGTTGTTACGATCTCGCCTGCGAAGCGATCATCATCCCGGGGCCCGTTCACTGCGCTTGCAGTGGCGGGCCTCGCCGTTTTGGGGGAGGTCATGGATCACGAAGCCTCCACCTTGGCTTCGTCGGCAATTCGAGTGCGCGCGGCAATTCGCGCATTTTGCCAAGCGACCAGATCGCACTCCAACCACGCAACGGCGCGTCCGGAATCGCTTAAAGGTACCGGTTGGGGGAAATCGCCGGATTTGATCAATTCGCCGATTTGCGTGCGACGCAGTCCAACAAACTCCGGAAGGTCGCGTAGGCGAAACAGCCGGTTCAGGCGATATGTCTGGGTCATGTTGCGCTCCGTTATTACCCCTCGGCGCTTGCCGAGTCGAAGCGGATTGAACCGGAAAATCTAAGTGGTTAGTCGGCGATAATTCACTCGATTATTTTGCGACTAGCTTTGTTCACCAGCGCTCTAACGTCGTCGGCGCGGGGCTTTGGTAACAAGGGAAATGCCTTTGAGGCCAAGTTAATGGCATCTGCGATCAGTACAACGGTGACCGATGTTGGAACCCGCTGGCGTCCATTTTCCTTCAGCCACTTTTGCTGGCCAAGTCTGACCCAATAAACCGCGTTTCGCTGAGCTACGTTGCCCGACAAAGGGCCGCGTGGCCGCCCCACTTTTGGTACTTCCCGCGATCTAACGAAGCGGGCGAGCGTCAGCCTGTCGCTTCGCGTGAGTAGGGCTTTTGACTCAAGAAATTTCGCGAGTGGTTCCAATGTTTTGAGGGTCACGGCATAGTGCATTGCTGTTTGAAAATCCGAAGATTTCCAAGCGTTGCGAGTACGCCTTTTGGCCTCCATGTAAGCGGCCGTCTCGATAGGACCTTTCTTGTTTGAAAGCCACGCTTGGAGCTGCAGGTTTCCTTTGTCCTTTGGCTTAGAGGCTCTCTTCAGTGGTTCGCCCTTCTTAGTCACTGCACCGCCCTTCCAATCGGAGTGACGTTGCTTGCCACCTTTTTCACCGGCGTTGTCATGCAGTACTTGGCCCAATCGGCCATGAGCCGCATGCGCTTGGCGAACAAATCCCCTCGTCGATAGGCGGCCTCCACCTTGTTGCTGACTACGTGGGCGAGCGCCATCTCGACGACGTGATTAGGATAGCTGGTCCGCTCCGCCGCCCAATCCCGAAATGTGGAACGGAAGCCATGGACGGTGATGTCGCGCCGACCCATCCGTTTCAATACCTCAGCCATCGCCATATTTGAGATCGGAACGCCCTTGCGACCGCCGGGGAATACAAAATCGCCCTCGCGCGGTAGCGCCTTTAAAATTTCAAGTGAAGTGCTGGTCAGTGGCACTCTATGTTCTCTTTTTGCCTTCATGCGCCCGATTGGGATGGTCCACAGCTTTACACCCAGATCAATCTCCGACCAGCGACAGCCGATGACTTCACCCGTGCGGCTGGCATTGAGGATAGTAAACTCCAAGGCCCTCGCGGCTATGCCCTCGCGAGCTGCGAGTTCAGCCATAAATTTGGGTACTTCAGCAAAGGGCAATGCCGGGTGGTGCTCGACCTTGGCAATTGTGTTGCGGGCGGGCAGCGCATGGACAAGATTGTTGTCCCACGTGGCCGGGTTTTCTCCCGTCCGATAGCCGCGCGTCTTCGCAAAATCGAGAACGGCCTCAATACGGCCGCGCACTCGGCTTGCCGTCTCGGTCTTGGTGTACCAGATCGGCTCGATCGCCTTGAGGACGAGCGCCTTGTCGATCGCTGCTACCGGCAATTTTCCAAGCGCCGGGTGCGCGTACATGTCCATCGTCGAGAGAAATTGGGCGCTATGTTTTGCGTTGTTCCACTTGCGTGAATGAAACTTGTAATATTGCTCCACGCATTCCCGAAAGGTGACATTCGAGGCCGCTGCCAGAGCGCTCTCGGAGGTTCGCCTGGCGCGCTCCTCGTTCCGGGCTTCGAGCGGGTCAATGCCGTCCTTCAGCAGCTGCCGTGCCCTGCGGGCGCGCTCGCGGGCTTCGTCCAACGTGAAGTCTTTGACCGGTCCCAGGCCCATCGCGCGTTCACGCCCACCGCGCTCATAACGCAGCAGCCACGAGCGGGCACCTGCCGGCGTAACCTGTAGGTAGAGGCCGCTGCCGTCCCCGTAGCGGCCTGGCTCAGTGAGCTTGGCGACCTGCCGCATGGTAAGCGCCATCACAATCCCCTCCGCCTCGAAACTAGACCCCCGGCTCGACTCCCGGCCCGGCCATACCGGCACCTACCGACCAATATCGGATCAAAACGGGCAAGAACAAGGGAGGAAATCACTGCAGCGTAAGGGTTTTTGTGGTTTGGCCGCCGGTGCTTTTCGGGTCTCTCCGGGGCTTGCCGAACGCTAAAAAGGCGGCCACTCTCTCCGCCAGCTTGGCCGCAATCGTCTATTCTCTGCGCAACTTGGTTGGCAATAAAGCCCAACATTAGCAGTGATTTTTGATTCGGGCGCTGGTCGACTATTAGGCGAGGTCAGCTAGTTCTTCTCCAAATGGCCCGTTTCTCTCTGGAGCTCTGGACTGCGCAGATTCGGTACGGTTCTCCAAATTAGAGTGTTTTGAGAGGCTTATGAACGCCAACGCGGTGGGGTTCTGTCAGCCCACTCGAACAGGCGAGGTCAACCGACTTCGAAATCGCCATATGGAGGCTCGATACCTTTTGCCCCAGCCAGGCAGTCCTGCGTTCTGCCAGGGGGGCCCAGGAAACGTAAACACCGAGGTGCGAAATGAAGGAACCCCCTCAGAAGAAATCTCGCTTGCGGGAGAATGTTACGCTTCAACGAGTTCATGCAAGGTCGAACGCCAGAACTTTTGAACGACAAAGCAACACTAGTTGCGGTGCTTCTCGATGCGGATTTTCCTGCGAATGCAGAGTTCAGATTTTACGTGTGGGAAGACGAGCCAACCACCGAGGTGCTGGTCGAGGTACCCGGCAATAAGAACGTTCTCCGCCAGGCCCATGCCAAGTTGAAATGCTGAAGGCGCCCTAACGAAAACTGCTGCGCAGCCCAAATGTCAACGCGGAAGCCTGCGGTGCGGAAAGCTTGCAAAAACACGTCGGCCTTATTCCATCGGTAGAAGGTCACGCAGAACTTGCCCGGCTTGAGAACGCGATACATTTCACGATATGCCGGCGTCACCTGCGCTCCACGGCAAATCTCACAGCTCAATTTGCAACTATTTACTCAGCCGCTCGCGGATCTCAATGGCGAACTCCGCCTGGTCCAGTAGCTCGTTGACGTCGATCCCCGATTTCTCATACATCTCCTTCCACACAACCTCGGTATCGTCATAAGCCTGCATGATCTCGTCATGCGTAACCATATCTTCCCAAGCCTGCTTGAGATTGAAGGTCTTCTTGATGTTCGCCTCTTCGTCAGTGGTCTCGTAATCCACCGACTCGTCAACTGGCTTTCCGTGGGCAATCGTGTCTCTGAAGGTTTTCATCTTCACCAGGGAAGTATAGGGGCGCTTATTCCAATTCACGGACATGCCCAGGGTCTTGAACACTAGCTTCAGCTTATCTTTCCAACGCTGATTTTCGTTCCAGGGCTTAACGTATCGCACGCCCATGAAGTTCACTTTGGCCTCGAAATCGAAGGCCAACATAATGCCCAGTGTCATGTAGTCGAAGCCGATCCCGTCTCGCTCGTTCCTTTTGATCTTGTCCTCAATGACGCCCTTCGTGAAGCCTGCGAAGTTCTCCAACGTGTTGTGGATGTGAAGCTTCCGATGCCCCGTAACTCGGGCTTTGACTATCCCCATGAACGCCCCCTTATGCCCTTCAATCGATGTTGGAAATTGTGATGCGGTCCGTATTCTCCGCCATATGAAGGTGGTGGAGATTGCTATGACTATACCTGAGCGCGAGTAGCGCGAAAGGTTTCAGGCCCTAGATCTGGCTCGGCAGGATGCCCTGCTGATCGCGATCCACAACGCAGGGAAGAAAAGCGCCGGCAGAGCCCTTCTTTGAGGTTGTTGAGAGTCTAGCCAACGGGACCAAGCACTTCAGCATGAACAATGCCAAAGGTATTATGACCCAGGTGCTCAGGTTCGAGGCCGGAGGACATGAATATGACGACTACATTGGTCGCTCGCTCGATGTCGGATTTCCAGATGGCAACGAGGTCCACTGGATCGACGTATCGCAGATCCTGGAGCATGTGCTCATATTCTGGCAGCGGTTCTTTGAGACTTACAAGCCTCAGATGTTGATCAAAAAGCCGAAGATGACCATGGATCAGATAGCCAAAGGCGCGATCCACAAAACGCACGGCGATGCCTAGTTGCGACGGGATCCTCGCGGGTCTTCATCCATCAAGCCGGAAACTGACCAGGAAAAAGAGGCATGTGAGGAGGAGCGCAAGCTTACTCAGGCCGGGATAGGGTGGATCGAGAAAGTTGGAAACGTGACGAAAACTTATGACGAGAACGGCACGCTGATTGGGACGTGCGATAGTAACAAGTGAAAGTGAGGAATGTGGACGAAGTAATTGTTGAACGGCTCGGGCCTACTGATGACTCGTCGGACGAGTACATCCCGTAATGTTACGAGCGCGGTTTGAAATTAAATTCATGAAATACATAGGGTCTTCGAGGAGGGCGCTGCGAGGGCCGTAACCCATTGTTGGCACTTGGGAATATAAGCCTGGCCGGGGGTGCTCTCCCATTGAGTTTTAAGACCTGCGGTTGCACAACTGTACCGGCCGTCGACTCGCGGATTGTCAGTTGGAACGAAAAGCCATGATGTTGTACATGGCGCTAACTGATTTGAACGTCGTTCGGAAAAGCAGAAATACGACTCGACTGGTCGTGCAAATCAATGATTTAAGTAAAGGCGAGAACAATATAGGAACGTTTGAGCCTCCAGGCCATATGTGGATAACAGAGGGATTGGCGAGGGATCGCTAAGGCAGATGAATCATCCACGGCATAAGTAGGTCTGGCACGACCTCTGCTTGAGGATTTGGACATGGCAACTAGCAAAACACCCGTGAAGGTGAACGGTGACGCTCGGCCTGAATCTGACCTAAGTCAGGTCTTGGCACACGGGCCAGCTCTCAGTGAGGCGTATGGCCGAATTATTGGAAGTGTTCTTGTCCTGGCGGCTGTTTTGAAAACCAGTCGGGGGCCTCTAGGTGTGGCTGCTCTTTTGACGGTAGCGGTAACCATCTTGTACAAGCTTTGGTTTAGATAGAAGAGTCGCAGCTCAAGAAACTCGATGGGGGAAGAATGAGACTGCCCAAACACGTGTGGCCCAATGACGATGCGAGCCGGGGCATTCTCATGTTCGCTCAGCAGATGGCGGAGATGTTAAGTCCGACCAGCTACGAGAGCTACAGAGCTTATACGCTTTGTACCATCTCCCGACTGCGCGAAGCGCTGTCTGTGATCGACGACGTGAAAGATGGTCGAATTAATGCTTTGGCACTGCATCCCGTCGTAGCTGAACTAGCCTGGTCGCTCACGCGCGACCCGATTGTAAGTAAAAGGTGTACGGCGGAGCTTGGTTCGTTTGCGCGACTAACTGCGGGTAATCAATATTCTCTCGACGAACTGAAAGCCCACATTGTTCTGCTGCTGAAGCTTAACGAGGATGACTATAAGGCAAGACTCGAAACCCTCCTTCTGGATCTTTTCAGCACTTCGGGCGTGCGCAATGAGTTTCGCAGAACGACTGCGTTTTATTGCAGTCATCTAGTAAATCGCGGTTTCGCAAAAACGTTCATCGCCCGGGTAGTGGAAGAGCACTTCTACGCGACGCCAATCCCAAGTCCCGACGCCAATACACTTCGCGAATTTTTCGGCAGGTTCCAAGAGACGACAGCGAAACATCAGATATATGCCGCCGTTGCTGAAGAGTTCGGTAGATTTCTGGCCCCGCTAGGTTTTATTGTGAAAGCTATGTGGGCCATAGACCCGTCGATCGCAGCGCTCATAAATCCGGACGGCCTATACCCATTGGTCGTCACGGCTGATCGTGACGCCCTCGATTCGTGCAGTGCGGTCGCGTCGCTAAATGAAACGTTCACTTCGGTGGGGGCGTTCACGTATCTGGCGCCCACGGTTTGGCAGTGGGATTGGAATCCAAAAATGTACGTGGTGAGGGAGGGCAGCGCATCGGCGGGTGTTGTTGAAACCATCACCTCAATCAATTTTCAAAGAAATAGAACCAATGCGACCAGCGGCCATCAGCTTACAAGCATCAGAAAATACCTTATTCGGATTCTCAACGACTTCGATGGAAGATCGACGGAGCGCCTGACCGCGTCCATCAATACCGGCGCGCTCGCGCGTACGTCGCCAAGCCTGGAAAACAAGCTAATATCGCTTTGGTCGGCGGTAGAGGTCCTTCTTAGCGAGCCTCCTATGAACACGGCGAGGATTGTTCACTACACGAAGTTGCTTATCCCCGTGATTTGTCTGAGATATGTCCGATTACTATTTGCCGCAGTATCTGACGAGATGCTGGTCACGTATCGCAAAAAATACGCATCACAGATTTACCGCGAGGCCATGCTAGGCTCAAGCGTCGACATGCACTCAAGATTTGCATCGGTGATGCTGATGCCCGCGCATGATCCAATTCGAAAAGAACTGCTCAAAGTGTGCTCCGCCAATCCACTGGTTTTGCATCGACTTTATCGGCTCCATCGTGAGTTTTCAGATCCTGCATCTGCCTTAGCATCCATTCTTTCACATGAAAAACGAGTGGAATGGCAAATCCATAGAATCTATCGTGCTAGAAATAATTTGGTGCACGCCGGCCGTGTGCCGAGTTATCTGGACTCTCTTGTGATCAACCTCTTTGAGTACTACCGCAGCTCAGTTTCAGCGATTGTGAACAAAGCAAAGAAGGAGGACCAATTGTCGGACATTGACCAGGTTGTGGCTGAGATCGGCATCGAATACGGAATACTCAAACGATATTTGCTGGAGCTGGGCAAAGCCAAGGAGCTCAAGGTCGATGATCTGAAGCGTCTGATTAGACCCAATTGAGGTTACGTGAGTAAAAACCTTAAAGAGTTACTCAAAGAGCGGCCCTCCGATGCGGAGGTCGGGGCTTTATTCCACGATATGATCAATGATGGCGCACGAGGGAGCATCCTGGCCGGCACTTCTCTGATTGAAGATGTGCTTGAAGGAGCCATATCTCACACGTTCAGCCACCTCAGCAAGAATGAGCTTAAGGAGCTATTTGAGGGCACGGCGCCGTTATCGACGTTCTCGGCCAAGATAAAGATTGCCTACGCCATTGGGGTTGTCGGTCCTATGACCCGTCACGACCTGGAGAAGTTGCGTGAGTTGAGCAACGCATTCGCCCATAGTGCGCGACACCTCACGTTTGAGCTGCCGGAAATAGCCAGCATCGTGAGAAGCTTGAACGCGCTGAAAGACGTGAAGGGCGGTGAAGGGTACAAGGTCCAACACCAGTTCGTTGAATCGACCACGCTCCTAATGTGGGTTCTCGTTGGGAAAATGCGCACGCCGGTCGCAAAGGTCCAAGGCATAGACCACCTTGATTAGTGAAGCCGCAACATCACCTAGCGTGTTTGCGTAAATTGGTGTTCTGGAGGGTAGAGGGTGAGGGTAGATCCGCGCGAGTGTGCCGCCCAGTACGTGCGCTCTTGAAATCCAGGGGTGGCGACAATCACAGCGAAGTCGAATAGTTTCTCTCCGACCAGCAAGTGTGAAGGGAATCCCAGTTCAAGGGGAATAGTGGCGAGGCCTGGAGAAAATTCTTTGAAAATTGGCATCCGCGGAGGTTGGTACGCAAAGCGGGCCCACTGCAATTGAATTCCCCGGCCGTCATCCCTCCTACCAATTGTACTGTAGTCTCCAAAGCGAAGTATCTTCAGGCCTAAGTCAATTCCTATATCGACCATCGCATATTCAGCAGGCTGTCTAGATAAATTAACAGCTGTGGGACGAAGCTCTATCGGTCGTGAAGTTTCTGCGTCCCGGTCGAACTCAATCCTGACTGACAGCTTTCGATCCGTAAAGCCAAGGCGGATCTGCAGATTTGGAGTGGTCGCTCTCCTCATCACATCCTTAATTTCATAATCCTCCATCGCTACCGATCGAAGGTCGAAACGCTTGTAGTAACGTTTGTCCGGTGCTTGATGCGGCCCGGTCTGGCTTGCGGGAACCGTTACCACGAAGATTGATCCGCCTCTTTGATTGTCGAGCTGAGCCGTGCGGATGTTGCTTATGCGTGGTTGAACCCGTGAATTCAGAATCTGCTCGATCCACTCCCGCGTTATTTTGAGGTCGGTGACGCCAGGATCGTTCTCAGTGGGCTTACGGGTCGCCTTATCTTCCTCAACGCCGTAGATGAGCTGACCGCCCGCCGAGTTGGCAAAGGCGGACACATCCTTGCACATTTCATTTATCTGCTTGTCGTGCCGCGCCAATGCAGGTGAGGCTTTGTAGTCAAGGTTTAGGCCTTCCTCGATGCCGTCTGCGACGAGCTTCTGAATGTGAGGATATTCGGTTAAGATGAGGAAGTCGTCGGCCATCGCAGGGACCTTGTTGGCAAAACAATAGGGGTGTGCCCATAATTGAACGAAGAGAAAGCTATCAGAAGTTGACGTTCAAGAAAGGAGAAACGCCGGAGGGAGCTAAGCCTTTCCCCAAGGGCGTGAGCGGCAATGCGGCGGGAAGGCCCAAGGAGTCGCTAAGCCTAAACACTCAACGATCAAGCAGGAGGCGAGGGGAAGGAAAGAGCGGATAAAAGGAGGAGGAGATGGCGAGTGCTCGAGAAGAAATGGGAGAGGGGGCTCGCTGGGGCGGATGGCCGAGGACGGATAAGAGAATTACACGAAGCTTATCAGTTGACCGTATGTTCCATAACATTCGATTTGCGAATTTTGGACCTCCCGATGGCCCCTAAATACAGCTAGCTGATCTGCCGTTGAGTGGAGTGGCTGCTGCATAGGTTTTTCCGATGCGCGGTCTTCCAGTCGCCCGCTGACAGTTGGGTGCGCCCGGTCAAATTTCTGCAGAAATCGCCGCCTCTCGTTCGAGCTCCACAAAGCGGCGCCCCTTGGAAATCCAGCCATTGCAGATATTCGATCTTTGATAATCGGAAGTATCGAGCGGCAAATAGATCGGGATCGGCATTGTATCGATCGACCTCAGATGGATCTAAGGAGACCGTGCACGATCCCCGCGGCGTGCAGATATAGGCTCTCCAGATTCGCAAAGCAGGATTGTTTCTGCTCATATTCGCTTTCCTTGGTGAAAGTGAAAACAATGCCTTAGCCGAGACGACTCCGAGACTATTGGCAACGCGAATACCGAGGAGACAGTAGTTTCCAGTCCCCGCGAAGTACGAGTTGTTCCAATACGCCGACCGACGCGGTGTCAACCGGCTGTCAACTTAGTCAACTTAGTCAACCTAACTTTTTCCTCCTGCGGCTACCGAACTGCCGGGGTCCGAACCACCCGCGGTCGGCTGGACTGCCAGAGGGACCCAAGGTTTAGATAAAGCCAAGCGTTTGCGCTGGGCACCCCAGTCCGGGGGTAGCGGCTTCAATAGGGATTGCAGCTCAAGTGTCCTTGGCTGCCGCCCGTCCAGGATAGCCTCGATAATATCGGGTGCCAAAAGGGTCAATCGCAGGATGCGGCACAGATAGGATTCATTGATTCCTTCTGCCTTTGAGAGTTCGGCGGCAGAATCGTACTTGCCGGTTTCGATCAGCCGCCGCCAATGGTGAGCTTTCGCGACGGCTTTGATCAGGCTATTCGCAAGGCGAGTGGCCGTCGGCTGCCAGTTGTCTGCGCCTGCCGGAACGATAATCTGCTTACGGCCACCGCGCTGCATGAAGGCAACGGGGATTGAAATGACCATTACAGCATCCTCAACCGTTTTGCTGGGTCTGGCGGACTTCCTCATGCGGCTGTGGCCACGTCGGCGGCCAAACCTTTCATCTCCGTCACCAGTGACGTGAAGCCTGCGATCACGAGATGCACGTTGACTTTGGTTGGGAAGACCACCACCCGGTCGACCAGGAGGCTCGTGATGCGTTGCTGCTCGGCCGGGAACAGTTCGTCCCAGACTTCATCGAAGCTCACCAGCACCGCGCGTACCTCGTTCTCAGTCAATTGCGATGGGGTCCCACGTAACTGCTTCCACGTTGCCACGATGATTTCGGGAGAAGCGACCATCCGTCTGAACTGGCCGACCACGATCTCTTCGATCTCGCCTGCTGGCACACGCATGGAGGGGGCGCCAGCGGGCTCCCCGGCCTTAATGAGCCGCTGGCTGATGTAATAGCGATAGAGCCGACCCTTGCGACGGGTATGGGTCGGCGACATCGCGGCGCCGGTCGCGTCGAAAATGAGACCCTTCAACAGGGCAGGGGTCTGCGCTCGACTATTCGCACCCCGTGCGCGGGGGCTTTCTTGGATGATGGCATGCACGCGGTCCCAGAGCTTGCGGTCGATGATAACCTCATGCTCGCCGGCATAGGCAGTGCCCTTGTGCACGGCGTCGCCGACGTAGGTCCGGTTCTTGAGGATCCTGTAAAGCACGCCCTTATCGATTGCTTGGCCGTACCGATTGCGGACGTCTTTCTGCCGCAGCTCATGTGCGAGGAGGGTGGCGGACTTCAGGACCAAAAATCGCTTAAAGATCGAGCGGACGGTCGCGGCGTCGGCCTCGTTCACCACTAGTTTGCGATCCCTAACCTCGTACCCGAAGGGGGCCCAACCGCCCATCCACATCCCCTTCTTGCGGGAGGCCGCAAACTTGTCGCGGATGCGTTCGCCGATGACCTCCCGCTCGAACTGCGCAAAGGTCATCATGATGTTGAGGTGCATCCGCCCCATGGCGTCGGTCGTGTTGAACGACTGCGTGACGGAAACGAACGTTGTCTTATGACGCTCGAAAAGCTCGATCAGCTTGAGAAAGTCGAGCATAGACCTGGAAAGCCGATCGATCTTGTAAACTGCCACAACATCAATCCTTCCGGCCTGAACATCCGCCAACAATCGCTTGAGGGCTGGGCGTTCGATCGTCCCACCGGAAACACCACCGTCGTCATAGCGGTCGTCAACCTGGATCCAGCCTTCCGCACGCTGGCTCACAATGTAGGCCTCACAAGCCTCCCGTTGGGCATCGAGCGAGTTGAACTCCATCTCCAGCCCCTCCTCGCTGGATTTGCGGGTGTAGACAGCGCACCGGATCTTCCGAACGATTGGCCTCATCGCGCAGGGCTCCGCTGCGCCTTCAATCCGAAGAACACCAGGCCATTCCACCGGGTGCCGGTGATGGTGCGGGCGACCGCCGAGAGCGACTTGTATGGGCGGCCCTGGTATTCGAAATCCGCGTCGCGTACCGTCACCTGGTGCTCGACGCCCTTCCAATCGCGGATCAGCCTAGTGCCCGAAACTGGCCGATCGCCGGAGGCACGCTTGCCGGCTTTCGAGCCTTTGGCGGGTAAATCGCCAGCGGCAGCTTTGAGACGGCGGTGAAGGTCTGCCGATAAGCCGCCATGGGCCAACTCCTGCAGGCGGTAGGCCAACCGGCTTTCCAGGAAGCGCCGATTATAGGGCGGCGGCTCGGTCCCGAAGAGCTCCCGCCAGCGGGCCTTTAAAGCGCCGGCAGGGGCTGATTTTAGGGCCGAAATCTGCGCTAAAATGCCATCAGGCATCGGTCATTCTCCGTTTCGAAGACGTTCGATGTCCGCTCTGACCAGCCAAAATGTCGAGTGAACTCTCTCCGCCCTGATCGGATAATTCTCTTGCCTTCCGGGCCTGAATACGGCTGACGGCCAACGCTAACAGCTCGGCGATTTCAGCGACGGTTGAATGGAAATGACAGTCACTCATGCCGCTATCACTGCGCGAGCTGATGCTGCCGTCCAGTGGTTTAACGCGTACATGTAGTGGAGCGATAAGGCGCGAGGCGAATCGTAGAAGGTCGTAAGACGAAAATGTGGAAAATCCAATCAAGCCGAGACCGTGACGACAAATACAGTCGAAACTTGCCAAACTGATTCGCTGGAGGGCCATGGCTATGCATGCCGCGATCGAAAGTTGGACTATCTACGAAGCCATTGCCCTTGAAGTGCCGTCTGAGCTCATTCGCGAGCACGACTTGGCCTGCCAAGAGGCAGGCAAGATCCCTCGCCGCCGTCTAATTAGCGATCGCAATGGGATGAATCCTAGGTATCCGGAATATCTAGCCAGCGATCGTCGAGTCAGAACGAGCAGATACGCCGTTGAAAATCATCTTTTCACACGATTGAAGAGTGACCTTATAGCGACTGGCCGCTATGGAACGCCAATAGCCGCCCCCGATGTTTTGCCGCCTACAGTTTGGGCGCACTTTTGGTTTCGAGATTGGCGAAAATCTACTGCGTTCGATCGGTCGACCAAAACTACCATATACGACATTCGCATTTCCAAAAGGGTTGCTGCCGCTTTGGATGCAACGAGCGCCGTCGGTATGGGAGAAAAGACCAAGCGCGCGAAAGCTGTCCGTAAAGTTCAAGCAAAAATAAGTGAGATTACGGCTTGCGAACGTTGGCTCGTGGATTGGATGCGAGCTAATCGAGAAAGGAGGATTTCTAGCCAGCGCAAATGGTTTGGCAGGGCAAAGGAAAAATGGCTAACTCTTTCTCTTAGGCAGTTCGTCGGCGCTTGGTACAATGCCGTCAAGAAGTCCCGTGCGCCGGCTTGGTCTGCGCCTGGTTCGCCAAAACAAACGGATATTATGGAGGTGCCCAAATGGCCAGAAGCGCTCACCGCTTGCCGACTTTGAGCCAGTACGTTTGGCGCACCCGCTCAAGATCAGTTGCCGTGATCGTGCCCAGCTTTATTTTTATGGCCAGTCTGTCCAACTGGTCTTCAGATTCCATGAGCATCTCCCAACCCAGTCTCGGATCCAGTCGGCGGGCTAACTCAACCTGACAAGCTTGATCACGCGTATGCTCCGGACCGCAGTGGGTTGACCGAGCCCTCAAACTCTCTCGATCGATCTTCTTATATGCTTGGTTCAAGTTGTGGTTATTTGTCCTGCCAATAGGGTCATGACCCCTTATGCCACTTGAGGCTTGCGTTCTAAGCTGCCCCTCCACCCGGGGGTCTGCGTTACCGGCGCTCTTTCCCGCCAGGCCGACTACGATGTAGCCACTAGGCGCCCGTACCCTACCTTTGTAGTTTCTTTTGATGATGAGATGTCCTCCTTCCTCCAGCGGACGAAGGATGCGATACACGTTGCGCACTGACATCGAGGCACATTTCGCTATCGTTCGAATTTTCGGGTTGCATCTACCGGTTTTGTGGTTCGCAAAGCTTGCGATGACGACAAGAACTAATTTATGCGTCGGCTTGAGACCCACCCCAAGAGCATTGAGCACGTCTTTGAAGCTCATCGTTCCTGGCCTTAGCGAGTGACCGTGTTGGCCGAAATCCATTCGACAAGTTCAATTTGCTGGTACCGAATGGCGCGACCCGCTCGGACGTAGCGAGGTCCGGCCCCCCGCAGCCGCCATGCCTGAAGGGTTCGGACCGACAGGGCGAGGAGTTCGGCGGCTTGTTCTTCGGTGAGGAGAGCAGTTGGTGAGTAATTGTGCAGCATGACTTAGATCCCTATGAGTTGCGAGGGACCACGATGAGCCGCTACGAGCTGCGGTAATAGCCGGCAGGATTAAGCTGACGTAATGATTACGCGCGATGATTAGCGATCTCAGGAGGAAACGAGCGTGGTTGGCCGCAAATGAGCGGTTTCACATGAAACGCCTAGGCTCCCGCATAGCGTACGCCCGACACGCAAGTTTGTCGTCAGACTGGCGATTCCTCCTCAAGTGCGGACATTGCTGCATCCTACTGATGGTCGCTTTGAGAGGTGCCGGCTCAATGCATCATTCGGTCTGTTTGCGCTATTAACGTCGGCGGATGTTGAGGCTCCCTTCCACGCGGGCAGGTCAACGGCTTATTTGCTCAGCGAAACGTGGATCGCATTCAAGGCTGTCAGGCTAAAGGTCCATAAATTTGAAAGCGCGGAGAAGTTAAGCTCATGTGTTAAGGTGTTAAGTTTGTTAAGGTAACGTTTTGGACTTGCGACTACCGAAATCTCGGGGTGCGAACTACCCACCATCCCCAAAGCGGCCGAGAGGGACCCAACGCAGACCGAGTGTCGGCGCTGAGCCCGCTAGACCGTCAAGCTCGAACTGAAAACCTATTAATCGCATTCATCGCCTGCACGCGCAGCTCAACGTCTCTTAGGTATATGGTAGTTCGCAAGAATTCGATTTCGGTCACTTCGTCGGCCTCGTCAACGTCTATGTACCAAGACCTCGGCCGCCCATCAGCGCCGTCACTCCAGCGATAACCCCGCTTCTTCAACTCGTCCTTGAGCTCAAAGGGAGATTGCTCGGCCCAAATGCGCATCGCCTTGCGTCTCGCGCGGCCCAGGAGAACAGCGAGAGCTGATCGATTCGGCTTCGGAAGGTTTGAAGCCAAGATTTCAACTAGGGCACGGCAATCGTCGATGGCTCGATGGGCCTGGTGAAACAACCCGACGCCTGCCAGCAGATACCCCAGCCGCGATCCGTCAAATCCATGCTTGCGCCATTCCACCTCCGTTGCCGAGCATGCCCATGCCTTCTGCTGAAACAGCGGCCAATAGCGTTCGGCAAATCTGCGATCGAAGTTGGCGTTGTGCGCGATAATGATCCCCGCGCCGGCAGCAAATGCCGCAACGGCTTCTGAATCAATCCGATGCCCGAGGACCATTTCATCGGTAATGCCGGTGAGGTCGGTGATTTCTGCGGGTATTGGATTCTGCGGCTCGTTAAACGACGAAAAAACATCCGTAATCTGTGCTATCCGGTCGTCTGCCAGGTAGGTGAATTTCACCATTGCGAGCTCAATAACTTCATCTCGCGCGGTATCGAGACCGGTCGTCTCGACGTCCAGCATGATGCCGCTCCTGGTTGCTTGACCATCGCACGGGGTGAATTCAGTGCGAGGTACGAGCCTACGAAGCACCCGGTAGTCGGTGGATTTCCCGAGCGTCTCGGCCATCGCGGCTAGATTGACTTCTTCAGATGGCATAGGGTCGACCATGAGATCAGATTGGGCATCGGCGTAAAACAGGATGAATAGTTCCTTTTATTCTAGCTCGGTCAAAGATCTTGTCGACCAATCACCTGAAACGATCCTTGGACATCTCGCCAGACAGAACTCCTTTTCGCTGGAGGCTCTGCAACGCAATGCTTGGCTCACCCAAATATTGATGCTGCAGCGTGAACTCTCTGGCTTGGTGTCGGGGTGGGTAGCGTTCGAATTTGCGATCCCGCGGATGGGCAAGCGCGCCGACAACATTGTTCTGGTCGGTGGCGTCATCTTTGTCTTGGAATTTAAGGTCGGAACCGAGCAATTCGATAACGCAGCCTTGGATCAAGTGGTCGACTATGCGCTCGACCTCAAGAATTTTCACAGCGGCAGTCACGACCGACCCATCGTGCCGGTCGTCGTAGCAACGGGCGCGCCAGATGCCGTCCATTCCCTGATTTGGGCGGACGATAACGTCGCCAAACCCGTTCTCAGTAATGGCGTCGGGCTGGGCGCGCTAATCAAAGACATTTCGGATCAGGCGACGACCGGCTCCGACATTGACGTCCAAGCGTGGCTAGGCAGCGGCTATAAGCCAACGCCTACCATCATTGAAGCGGCGCAAGCGCTCTATCAAGGGCATAAGGTCGGCGAGATCACGCGGTCGGACGCGGGTGCTATCAACCTAAGCCAAACGGCGGAATGCATTGCGCAGGTCATCGAAGATGCCAAATCGAACAGACACAAGGCCATTTGCTTTGTGACGGGCGTCCCCGGCGCCGGCAAGACGCTGGCGGGTCTCAACCTTGTGACCCAGCGCGCGAGCGCGCACGAAGATGAACACGCCGTTTTTCTATCGGGCAACGGGCCGCTCGTCGATGTTCTACGGGAAGCCCTTGCTCGCGACGAGCATGCGCAATCTAAGTTGACGGGGTCCACGATCCGCAAGGCCGACGCAGCGCGGAAAGTGAAAAGCTTCATTCAGAATATCATGCATTTCCGCGATGACAGTCTGACAAGCTCAAATGCGCCGATTGAGCGCGTCGCGGTGTTCGATGAGGCGCAACGGGCCTGGGATCGCGACCATCTCGCCAATTTCATGTCACGCAAGAAGGGTCTTCCAGACTTCGATATGTCGGAACCGGCGTTCCTGGTCAGCGTGATGGATCGCCACGAGGGCTGGTGCGTAGTGGTTTGCTTGATCGGAGGCGGTCAGGAGATCAATGCTGGCGAAGCTGGGCTCACGGAATGGTTCTCGGCACTTCAGGCAAGATTTACCGACTGGAAGGTGTTTACATCTCGCCAATTGGCCCACCGTGATTATCATTGGGGGCAAGATCTTGCGGCCATGTTGAGTAAGCTCGACGTTACTGTTTACGAACATCTGCACCTGGCAGTATCAATCCGGTCATTTCGCGCAGAAAAGCTATCCGAATTCGTAGGCGCCGTCGTGGCGGGCGAAGTGGAGGCGGCGCGTGCGCTCTACGAGCAGATCAAGACAACGTATCCAATCAAGTTGACTCGGGATCTTGCAGCTGCGCGGGCTTGGCTCCGAGTACAGGCGCGGGGAAGCGAGCGGGTAGGACTTGTTGCGTCCTCTGGCGCGTCGCGACTAAAGCCGCTCGGAATCAATGTTCGCGAAAAGATAGACGCCACCCATTGGTTTTTGAATGGCAAAGACGATGTGCGTTCGTCGCATTACCTAGAAGACCCCGCGACTGAGTTTGACATCCAGGGATTAGAACTTGACTGGGTTGGCGTCTGCTGGGATGCCGATTTTCGGTCGATTGACGGAAGATGGGCATTCCATAGGTTCACAGGTACTAAGTGGCAGAACGTGAATGACGAAAATAGGAAAGTCTATTTGACCAATGCATATCGTGTGCTTCTAACGCGCGCCAGGCAGGGCCTGGTGATCTATATTCCGGAGGGTGATGCCGAGGATGCTACCCGTCCGGCAGCATTTTACGACGGAACGGCAAAATTCCTGTCGGAGTGCGGTCCGTCGTTTCTTTAGATTGAAGCGCAGATTGTCCAAGTGGTGAGAGGTGCGCGATGCGAATTGACGGACCCGAGCGATACCAACTTACTTTCACGCCTGAAGCCTTCACCGTCCTTTGCGCCAAGGGAACGAATAAGTTTTCTGGGTTGTCTACGTCGGATTTGCCAAAACTCTACATCGCAAGCATCGACAGTAAGCCGGTCTATGTCGGCATCACCAAGCAGAGCGTCCGAAATCGGCTACGGCTTGGTTGGAATGCAAAGGGGGACTCGGGCTACTACGGCTATGCCTGGCGGCATGGGTATAACACGGCCATCCGGAGCTCGTGTCGGCTATACCGGCGTCGCTTGGCGCAAGCGTTGAACAGCAGAGACCTGGGGTCGAATATCTGGGAAACTCCGGATAAATTACCCCGTAACCACCATAATCAGCTTATGAATACAGACCCATCGGTCCTGCCGCGATCCTGCCACCTGAGAGCGGTCGCCAAAGCTTCGGCCCGGCTAGCGGACACAAGCTATAATACTTCAGCGCGAACCTGCGCCACGCCACGGTCCGTAATCCCTAAATGACGCGCAGCGCCGAGTGAAAGGTCGAGGACCCGGCCGCGAACCCAGGGTCCCCGGTCGTTGATACGAACTACTACGGACTTGCTGCTCGCAAGATCAGTTACACGAACTCTTGTACCGAACGGTAGGTTGCGGTGGGCAGCGGTCAGTGAATTCCGAATGAACGGGGCACCGCTCGCTGTTTTTCCTGTCGGATATGAATAGTAAGAGGCTTTTCCAGAAAAAACCCGGTTTGAAGATCGAGGGGCTGAGCGCTCTTCCGGACGACGAGCCGTCTCCCCTCCGGTCGGAGGTTGCTCAAGCGGAGGATCCTGTCTGGGCTGGTCCTGTGCCTCGGGTGCCGGTTCTGCGTGCGCTTTTGGAATGATAGACCATCGATCAAGAAAGGTCTGTGCTGAAGCAGAATCTACGTTTACGCACAACCAAACCGGTACTGATACGATTGCAACTATTCCAAAAATAGGGCGCATGGGACGGCCTCACAAACAAATAGTACAAATGAATAACGCAAGCTGTTGAGGCTCGGTTCCTGTCATGCAGGTGATGAAGGGATATATACCGATGCTTCCAACTCACACGTTTGGTGCCTTAGGCGCACCGCAGCAACCAACGCCTATTTCCGAGGTATTGCTTAAGTGAGAGTTTGTTGCTTCCTGATCCACGGCGAGGGAGTGAGAGTTGGATCAGCCGCGACTAGGCGCGACAATTTAGATCCTCCCGTCAATTAGGCATTGCTCCCGGCCTTACTGCACGCGCATATCTGTTGGCAGTTTTCGGACCTGGCGCTTCCGGTGATAGGGGCGACGCGACGCCGGTAGTGCAGGATGACGGTGACGGCAACCGACTGCGTTTAGTATCCGGAACGTGAGCCGTCAGTCAAAGCGTAATGCGAGCGCTATCGCCCAGGATGTTGCGGCTGAAGTGATCCGGCGTGCACGCGCTAGCAGGGCAAGTGCCGGCGGAGAACTTCCGTACGTCATCCATCTCAGCGAGCCGCCGACCGCAGAGGAGCGGCTGCACCTGGCGGTATGCCGGCTGATGCAGCAGCCAATCGTGCTGGTGCCCGGCAAGTGCCTAACGATTGAGGAATGGGTGCACCGCTATGCGAGCCAAAGTAGCGTGCGCGATTAAACGGCCACAATGGGCGAATGGTGCGCTCATTTGCTGATACGCCGCGCCGCCCGGCGACAGCGGAAGCCTCGCTGCGTGGCCATCCTTTCATGTACGTTGCGAAGCACCATAAAATGACAGTGATTGTCCGCGCTGTTGCAACATGAAAACAGCAACTATGTTGCTCTTGTTTGCGCTACGACCAATCCGCATACGGTGGTATGCCCTTTGGTCATGGAGCGGGTGATCGCATATCTAAGGGTTTCGACGCAACGCCAACAACGCTCTGGTCTCGGCCTTGACGCTCAACGAGCCACCATTGAGCGCTTCGCGGCTAGCGAAGCCATCACAATCGCTGCCGAGTATGTTGAAACCGAAACCGGCAAGGGTGTGGACGCCCTGGACAGGCGGCCGCAGCTGGCCGCAGCGCTGGCCGCGGCAAAGGCTGCGAAGTGCAGCGTAGTTGTTGCCAAGCTCGACCGCCTGTCGCGCGACGTGGCCTTTGTGGCCGGCCTGATGGCCCAACGAGTGCCGTTCATCGTCGCCGAACTCGGCCGAGATGCAGATCCCTTCATGTTGCATCTTTACGCCGCGCTGGCCGAGAAGGAACGGCGCATGATCTCGGAGCGGACAAAGGCGGCCTTGGCTGCAAAGAAGGCGGCGGGAGCGGCTTTGGGCAATCCGCACAATTTGGCTCAGGCCGGCTCCCTGGGGCGCGTCGTCTTGACCGAAAGCGCAGACGCCCTTGCGGAGAAGCTCGCGCCGACCCTGCGCTCAATTCGAATAGAAGGAGCAATTACGCTTAGGTCGATAGCACGAGCACTCAATCGTCGGGGCATTAAATCGCCGCGAGGGGGAACCTGGTACCCATCGTCGGTGGCTAATCTATTGTCCCGCTGTGAGAGCTTTTTATAGGCGGGAATTTCCGGCTCAGCCTCGCCAGAAAATGCCCCCCACACAGCTGGAGCGCTCGAGCACTCTGCATCCCCCTAGGTCAAAATTATTGAATCAGCCAAACGTAAATCGTCGCAATGAGCTTGCTAAGTAAGTAGAGCCAACCTGCCATTGCGAGGACAACAGGAACAAAGAAGGCCACCCCGACGATCACTTGCTCTCGCCTCTGGCCGCTGGGGGGCACCGGCACTTCGAAGGCCGTTTTGTCGCTGGAATTCATTATGCTTCGTGTCGGGAAAAAGCGGCAACTCTTGTCCGCTTCATAAGTTGCAAGGCGAGTCGCGCTTTCGCCACACCCTTTGGTCCGCCGTGAACAGCCCAACCGGCGTTGCCGCGCTGTACCTCGGCAAGAAGGAAGGCAAGGAACTGGTCTATATGGATAAGGTGGGCACGGGATGGACCCGAACCGTCTCCAGTCAAATCCGTAAGCAGCTCGATACCGTGGTGAGCCCGAAGTCCAAGCTCACCAAGCAGGTGAAGAAGCCGCGTGCTACCTGGGTGGACCCGGTGTTTATGGCGGATATTGAGTACCGGGACATCACCTCAGAAGGTTTACGCCGGCAAAGCTCGTTCAAAGGACTGAGCAAAAAGGAACGATAAGCCTTGGGCCGTGTTTCTGCTTTATGACCGAACCACTTCCAGTTCTTATCGAAAACTCGCTTCAAATCGCCTGGGATTACCTGGACGGTATTGGCGAGCTTGCTGACCAACAGCAGACCGCCGAGTTCCTTCTCAGGAATATTCAATCTCAAGTACTTAAAGGCGAGAGCCGGACACTCATGCTCTCGAACCGCGCGATCGAAAGCTTCCGTCACTGCCAAAATCCGCTCCAACTCGCGTCGTGTGGCTAGCATGGAATATGTCTACAAAGACAAGCAGCCGCCCACTAAGGAAGAGCGTGTGGCGAAGAAGGAAAAAGCGCGCTGGGATGCGGAGCAGAACCTCACTGCGCGCAAGAAGGTGGATGACGCCTTCCGGTCAAACTTTGAGCGATTGAAGGCCGAGCGCCTCGCGCGGGAAAACAAACGATAGTATCGCGGCCTTAACCTCCAAGGAGGTCGTCATGTGGGCGCGCGGAATGCCTGCGATTTTCGGAGCAGGGGCCGCGCGCTTCTTAAGGGGAGTAAATGTCAGAGCCCCGAAACGAAGGAATCTTAAACCGATCCCATCAATTAGGCGGTCAAGCAGTCGGCCTTCGGCAAGGTGCCTGCACCTGACGCTAGGCGGCTGCAATAAAGAGCGAGGCCGCCTCAGTCGGCGCCCTGTATCAGTGGAGCCCACGGCTCTGCGAGCAATGGCGCAGGCGTTGTATAGGCGAGGGTTTAAATCTTCGCGCGGCGGCGCATGGCATCCATCGTCGGTCGCCACAATTAGACCAGACGATCCGGAATGCCCTTAGTCTCGCAGCACCGTAAGCCAGGCGAAATCATCCACCGTTTCGCCACGGCGAGTGACCGCAATTGGCGAATTTCCCGTAGCGTAACTTCCAGAACCCGGCCGGGCGGCAACAACTGAGCTTCTTGCTCAAGTTTGGTAATGCGCTCTTCGATTTGTTCCGGGGTTTTATAAATGTCGTCGGAAAGATCGCGCATATCGCCTCCAGTAGCAGGCGGGAGCGTAAACAATCTCTCAGTCACCGACGCCTACGGTCAGAGCCTCGGCCGGTGATGCTAGACAAACCCCGGTAGAATGAATGGTTCCCTATCCCGCGCACTGCACAATTCTTCGGGATACAGGAACTCGGATTTTGCATGGTGGTTACTGGGGTTGAACACTTGTTGAGTAACGCACATGCAAAAGTCTGTTCCATTCTCGGAAGTTGTGATTGACCCCTCGAGCGATCTCCAGATTCATTACTGGGCCAAGGATATGCTTATCCAACCGCACGAACTTCGAGACGCTGTCCGATTGATTGGACCGCGTCTTTGCGACCTTCGGAAGTATTTCGGAAGATCCGCGGCCATCATCTGCCTGAGAGATAGGCGTGAGCCTCGGACAGTTAGCCCCTACGGACTTCCTGCATAAGAGGCAGAAGTCCCGTAGCAACCTATGTGGCACTGGTGTATTGTCTCAATATCACCGCCCCGCCCAAGGCTTCTATCGGTGACTGCGAGTTCGGTAGTACTCCCGCCTCTCACGGGAGTATTTTTTGCCAGACTATCGTATCTACACCCTCGGACACGACGGACACTTTCAGGGCTCCATCCCTCTTCCGGACTGTCCCGACGACGATACCGCCATTGCAGCTGTGAAGCAGGTGCTCGACGGGCATGACGTTGAGCTGTGGCAGCTGGATCGAAAGGTTGCCGTCTTCGACCATAAAACCAAATCAGTAAAGAGCGGTAACGCGCCTTCCAAACGCTGGGAGGCGTCCGTTGAACCCAAGAAGTCACAGGCAAGAGCTGGAGCGCCGTCTTGAACAAGCGCGGCGCATTGTGTCTCGAATGTCCGACCAGCAGACCGTTCAGAACCTCAACAAGCTGATCGCGGACATCGAAGAAGATATTCGGAAGGCAGACGGCTCCGGCGGGACTTCTCCATAGAGTTCAGGCTGTACCGAGCCGAATACGGCCCCGCCGGTTAGGCTCGTTTACGTTCGATTTTCTTCACTTTTTTCCGCGCAGGTTTCAGCGGCATGTTGATTTGCTGGTCACGGGAATTTCAAAGCTCAGCAAAGGACGCCTCAGTTCCTTCCCGGAGCTGGGGCCGTCTTCTGATCGTCGCTCTTCAGGTTCGCTGCCGGAATTGAGACGCGCCAGCTCAGTCCGGAAGCCGCAAATTCCACAGCGACCTTGCCATTGAGAGAGCGTTCAATCATGTCCTCGAACACAACATGGCCAAACCCTTTGTGGGATGGAGGGACGACCGGCGGCCCACCTTGCTCGATCCAGTTCAAAAGCAATTGGCGCGGCGCGTCCTCATCACCATCGAATGCCCAGGACACTTTGACTTTTCCAGTCGGTACCGACAGAGCCCCATATTTGATGGCGTTCGTCGTCAGTTCGTGGATCGCAAGCCCAATTGCCTGCGCGGCTTCCGCGCTGACGACAATGTCGGGCCCACTAAGCTCAAGGCGAGAACTTTGAACGTCCACAAAGGGCTCAAGGTGTTTGCGCATAAGGTGGGCGAGAGGGGCTCCTTGCCAACTGTTAAGAACCAACACGTCGTGCGACGCCGCGAGGCCCTGCAGACGCCGTCCGAACCGGCTTTCAAACTCTTCCATCGTCGCGACCGTCCGAGCTGTCCGGCGAGCAATCGACTGGATTACGGTGAGCAGATTCTTTGATCGATGCGATAGTTCATGCATCAAGAATTGAATATGATCTTCTGTGGCCTTGCGCTTGGTGACGTCGGCTACAATGCTGACCATGCGGTGAGCTTTTCCGTCGGGCGTGCGAGCGACGACTTGGCCGTGGCCTCTAAGCCAGAGAATTGAGCCGTCGGGCCATACCACGCGGTATTCCGACGTAAATGAGTCCTGCTTGTCTGCAAGTTCGTGGAATTTATGCATCAAATGACGGTCGTCCGGGTGCAATGCGGACCAATACTCATCATCATCACCCCCCACGTGGCCGCGCCCATCGGCAAGGTTGAGGCCGAACAGGGCCATACCTTCTTGCGTCCAGAGCCGTGTCTTACTTACCAAATCGGTTTGCCAGGTGCCCATTCTGCCAGCGGTCAGGGCGGACCGATAAAGCGCCTCGCTCTCACGCAATGAAGTTTCGGCGGCAACCTGCGCGGAGATATCAACATTAGTGCCTAACCAACGAACGACTAAGCCCGCCGGGTCTCGCAGCGGAACCACCCGTGTTAGAAACGGACGAAAAATCCCGTCGTTTCCCTTCAAAGGAAACGTCATCTCGAATGGCTCGCCCGTCGCGATGGAATGTTTCCATCGCTTCAGCACATCAGGCAGCCGATGGGCATCGTGAACCGAGGTCCAGCCCCAGCCGTGCTGACTCTCAGGTGAGGCTCCCGTGTACTCGTACCAACGACGATTATACCAAAAGATGCTTCCGTTAGGGTCAGCTATCCAGCAGAGCGTCGGAAGGTTGTTGGCGACATCGTAGAAATCTTCGGCTCTTCGGAGGGCTTCCTCGGAGGTGACGTCACTCTCGGCACCTGGTTCCGATAGCGCTTTCATCTGCACATTCTGTTGGCTTTGCCTCCCACCAGATATCAGATGCGGGGTATCGATGCCATCCTAAGTATGGTGCCGATCGATTTCGGGCCGATCGCGCGATCCCACAGGGTCCAGACCTGCAGCGAGCGGCCGAAACTCGTCACGACAATATCGGTGAGGTATTTGCCTCAGAACACGCCGAGTTCGAGCATCTGCCTGGGCGCCAAATCGGGCCGGAATTGCGGGTCAAAATCGCGGCCACGGCGGCGCAGAATACATCGCGATAGCCTCTCTGCATTTTGTCGCTGACGATCACGATGCTGCGGCGCATCCGACCTCCAGTCAGTTCAACAGCCAGATGGCGCCGTTCAGAACCGAAGCGAACGCCACCCACGCGGCGTAGGGCGCGAACAGGAGAGATGCAATCTTATCCTGTCGCCGCGTTATCATGATGAAGCCAATGATCGTGATCAGGAGCAGCAAGATCACGCCAAGGGCGATATCGATGCGATGGCCTGAAAAGAAGATGGGTGACCAAACGAAATTCAGAGCCAGCTGCCCCCACCACAGCTTCATTGGTGGGTTGTTGCGGCCTTTTCTCCAAACACGCCACCCAGCGATCGCGATGATGACATAGAGCGTGCTCCAAACAGGGGCAAAGATCCAGTTAGGCGGACTGAAAGGCGGCTTGCTTAGCGCCGCATACCATGCACCGGGGGCGGTAGCGAAACCGATGATAAGGCCGCCACCAAGAACGAGCGCAACAAACAAGACTAAACTGCCGAGCTCGGCCGCGCGCATTTTCATTCGAATGGGTCTTCGTTGCTGTTGTTCGGCAAAAGAATGTCAGTGGTTCTCTTGGAGCAGCAGCGATCGCATCTCCTGTGGGGTGCCTCGTCGAGAAGGTGCCGGTCCGCTTGGAAGCAAAGCGGACCGGCACTCGATCGCTTGTGGGGATATATGGCCGATCAGCTCTGGGGCGGCAGGATGACCTTGTCGATGACGTGGATGATGCCGTTCGAGGCCGCGGTATCAGCCTTTACGACGGTGGCGTCGTTGATCGTCACCTTGCCGCCTTTGGTCGTGACCTTCACCATTGCGCCGTTGACGGTTTTGGCCTGGTCCAGCTTAGTTACCTGCTCGGCTCTCACCGCGCCCGGCACCACGTGGTAAGTGAGGATGGCCGTCAGCTTCGCTTTGTTCTCGGGCTTCAGCAGGTTCTCCACCGTGCCGGCCGGCAATTTGGCAAATGCCTCGTCCGTCGGTGCGAACACCGTGAACGGTCCGGGCCCTTTCAGAGTAGCAACCAGATCGGCCGCCTTGAGTGCTGCCGCCAGCGTCTTGAACTGGCCGGCACCGACCGCCGTGTCGACAATGTCCTGATTGCTGGCGCGCGCGAAATTGCTGCCGATCGCCAAAGCTGCAACGGCCAGAACGACCGCGGCCTTCGACACAATACCTAGTCTGCTCATCTTTTAGCTCCTGTGACGTGATGGGGCCGGCTTGGGCCGGCGTTCCGTTTTCGAGGAAGGGGAGAAAACGCGTTTCGCCTCGCACCTTGTTGAATGGTGGTAAAACTGATTTTCTTCAAGGGCACATTGACGTGATATGAAAAGTAGTTTTCGTGGGGATAGAAAATGCGTCTATCTTTGGACTGGGATGAAATGAGGCCGGAAGCATGCTGTCGGAAACCCTGATCACGGCCCTTGAGGGCTATGCCATCGGCCCAAAGATCCGCCGGCTGCGATTGCGCAAAAAGCTGGGGCTGGTCCAGCTAAGCGAGCACACCGGTCTCTCGCCGGCGATGCTGTCGAAAATTGAACGGGGGCATCTGTTTCCGACGCTACCGACCTTGTTGCGGATCGCTTTGGTGTTCGGCGTCGGGCTCGATCACTTTTTCAGAGAGGACAGCGACCGGCCGGTTCATGCCCTTGTGCGCAAGGCGGACCGCATTCGTCTTCCGGAGAAGGCAGGGCGGACTTCGCCCGCTTACTGCTTCGAGTCGCTCGACTATCCTGTCAGCGACCGAAAGCTCAACGGCTATTACGTTGAGTTTGGGGAGGAAGACGAGCAGTCGGAGCCGCACGAGCATCCCGGCGCGGAGATCATCTACATTTTGGATGGCGAGCTCGTGGTGAACCTGGAGGGAGAGGACTTCACGCTCGGCCAGGGCGACTCGATGTATTTCGATTGCGCTCACCCGCACAGTTACCGCCGTAAAGGGGCGTTGCTATGCGCGGCCATTATCGTGGTGACGGCGGAATCAGCTTCAGCGTGACTGGGATCGCGAGACAATCCCTAGAGGAACAGGAACCGTCCTCGCTCAAGCTCGCAAACGGAGCTTGGGCGACGTTCATGAATGAAACCGGCGATGGGCTTCACAACGAGCTTCAAGTTCATAATTGGGTTGGATGCCAAACCAAAAACCGCAAAGCGTTCGTTCCGGTAGCCCACTTGCTCTGGTGAGTTAATTTATCTCAAGGCCGCCAACGCGCTTGAGTTTGGCGACGGTTGTTGAATGAAGCGGCGTCACTTCATTGCGGCGCTCGGTGGCGCAGCGGCAGCGTGGCCTTCTCGGCTGTGGGCCCGGCGCTGGGACCGTTTTTTTCGTCCTCAAGCTGCCAACTGAGGTACTCTGAACTCGTTCGAAAAGTTCAGTCTAGTTGCGATAATTGTGCTGTTCTGACCCGGTGGCAACGTTGCCGGCGGTCGGGGCGACCCCGGTGCAGTGAAGCCTGGGCCGCCTATCCAGGGCTCAAGGGGGCACCAAACTCAGGCACCATAACCCCGGCCCTAAAAAAATTTGCAGGGCCTCTTGAAACTTTTTTGGGCCCAAAATATTTGGCTGTCGCCGGATGCCAAATGGTCCGGTGCGGGCGTCGGCGGATGTCCGACGCGCTGCTTGTATCCATGTTGCTCAACGGAGGATGTGGCTATGAGGACTTTCGACTTTACTCCCTTCGCGCGGTCGAGCATCGGCTTCGACCACTTGTTCGACCTTCTGAACAATCCGCAGTTGGCGGAAGATCAAGGCGGCTACCCGCCGTATGATATCGTTCGGACTGGCGCCGACACCTATCGCATCGCGGTAGCAATCGCCGGCTTCACACCCGACGAGATCACGGTCACCAGCCAACAAAATCTCCTGACGGTGGAAGGCCGCAAGGCGAATGAGGACAACCAGCAGTACCTGCATCGTGGCATCTCGGCCCGAGCCTTTACGCGCCGCTTCAATCTTGAAGACCACGTTGAAGTCGAGCAGGCAAATTACGACAACGGCCTGCTGCAGATCGATCTGGTTCGCAAGATCCCCGAAGCGATGAAGCCTCGGAAGATCGCAGTCGGCAGCGGCTCCAAACCGATGAAATCGCTAAACGCGGCTTAGGAACGAACGGGTACGGGGCGGTTCTACCTCCTGCTCGAACCGCCCCTTCAAACAAAATGGAGGGAACGATGTCTATTTCACCTACGTCTGCCGTAGAGATTGACGCGCTGCTGCACCCAGCGCGCGCATTCAGCCATCCCATGGACGTTGTCCGGGACACCCATCTCTCTCTGTACGAGAAGCGCGCGATCCTGTCGTCCTGGGCATCAGATGCCTGTGCGGTGGAGGACTTCCCGAAATTTCGCCAGCTTTCCGGCGCTGCCCCCGTGAAGTTCGACGACATCATGGACGCATTGCGTGTTCTGGATTCCGAACTGGATGGCAGGGGTGGTCCCACTCAACGCATTGGCGTTCGCTCAAGTCCTCAAGAATCCGGAGAGGCCCCACCCCTGTAACTGTCGCCTGCGATGAGGAGCGAACAACATGCTGTTCGAACGACCGGACGTGAAGAAAGTGCTCGCGATGACCGGGTGCCTCCTGAGTCTGACGGTCATCGCTTCCATCATCTTGAGCGGTGTTCGACCGCTGCTCTGGCTATTGTGACTGGAAAACCCTTGGAGACTTACCAATGTACCCGACTGCCGCACTTCCCATACCATCGGTCGGAGCCGGACTGTCTCGTTATCTGACCGAAATCAAGAAATTCCCCATCCTCACACCCGAGGAAGAATTTACGTATGCCAAGCGCTGGCGCGAGCACGGTGATCGCGATGCTGCGTATTGTTTGGTGACCAGCCACTTGCGACTGGTTGCGAAAATCGCCATGCGGTATCGGGGTTATGGCTTGCCCGTCGCCGACATCGTTTCCGAGGGCAACGTTGGTTTAATGCAGGCTGTGAAGCGGTTCGATCCCGATCGAGGCGTTCGCCTTGCGACCTATGCGATGTGGTGGATTAAGGCGACGATCCAGGAGTACGTCCTTCGATCATGGTCACTCGTAAAGATCGCCGGAACCGCTACGCAGAAGAAGTTGTTCTTCAAACTGCGCCGGACCAAGAACGCGATCTCGGCGCTTCAGGATGGCGATTTGCGGCCGGAACAGGTCAAATTAATCGCTGAGCACCTCGAAGTACCTGAACGAGAAGTGGCCGACATGAACGGCCGTCTGCGGCCCGACGTTTCATTGAGCGCCCCGATGCACAATGAGGGCGAGACCGGAGATGCATTGGACTACCTCGTCGACATTGCACCCACTCAGGAATTGCGGTTGGCCGAGGAGCAGGAAGCTACCCATCGCCACCGAGTTCTGAACGAGGCCCTTCAGACGCTAAACCCACGTCAACGTCACATTTTTGTAGCGCGCCATCTAACAGATGATCCTCTGAGGCTTGAAACGCTTGCGGCTGAGTATGGAATATCTCGGGAACGCGTCCGGCAGATTGAGCTGCGGGCGTTTCAAAAGGTAAAAGCTGCCATACAGGCAACGGCTGGGGGACCGGCGGACCGAACCTATTCTAAAAACACGAAGCGGCCGACGGCTGTTTCAGCCGACGTAAGCGGCGAGCAACGTCGCACAAAAATATGCCTGACAAAGTCCAACTGAACTTTACAGGGGAGGATATGATGAAAAGATTGTTGGCATTCTTGCTGGGCGGCCCTCATCCGTGAGCGATGCCAAGCACCGGTCTTATAGTCGGCATCATTATAGCGATCATCGTGTGCGGCGTTACAGCCGTCGCAATGATGCTTCGCTGCCTGTATGAGCGAAATCCGTGTGATCGCGTGGCCAAGTTGGTACTGGAAAACAGGCCCCAAACCCCCGTCCGGGGGCTAGCGCGGACGGGAGCGTGTCAGAGAAAAATCTCCGACCAAAGCGTTGGGCGGCGGTATGGCGAGCGCCAACCGAAAACCTAACAGCGGAGTTCGTTGCCGGAAAGGAAATTCGGGAGAGTTGGGGTTTGTACCGGGAACAAGTGGCAATCGGACCGAGTTACAATACCCGTCTAATGGAATTTAGACATCGTGACTTAAAAGGTCTCAGCGCTCGTCCCCTTAGGCGCTGAGACCGTTTTTTTCGTCCTCAAGCTGCCAACTGAGTACTCTGTGAAAAGATCAGTCTAGTTGCGACAATTGTGCTGTGCTGACCCCAGTGGCAACCCCGTTACCGGCGGTTGGGGCGGCCCCGGTGCGGTGAAGCCTGGGCCGCCTATCCACGGCTCAAGGGGGCGCCAAACTCAGGCGGCCCTAATTTGTCGGGGCGATAGGCGGGGTCGCGTTAAGCAGAGTGGAAATTGCGGTTACCAGCTGCGCGGGCGCAAATGGCTTGGTGAGAAGGACGCTGTTCGGCACGCCGTTGACCGGCCATTGGTCGGCGGCAGCACCGGTCATGTAGATGACGGGAAAATTCGGGTCAATCTCTCTCGCCTGTTTGGCCACTTCCCAACCGTCGATTCTGCCAAGCAGGTTGATATCCGTTACCAACACGCGATACGGCAACTTCCTGCCCTTCAGCAAGGTAACGGCTTCCTCGCCGGATGCTGCTAAAGCAGGTTCGTAGCCTCCTTCGCAAAGTGCTTCGTCAAGGATCCCTTGAACTTCTGTATCATCTTCGATGATAAGGACCAGTACAGTTTCCACTCGAGTTTCCCAGCGCCGAAAGAAATATCACGCGATCGTCTCGGATTGGTTCCGCCGCCTATGTATAAAAGTGAACGGAGAATGCGGACGGGTGCCGTCTCATTTCGTTTTCCGGCGGAAAGCAAGGGCAGCTTTCAGATTGGCCAGCCTTGGCCCGTTTCTCCCTTCACGACCCGGGCCCGGCCTGCCGCCCGGCCGGTGCACCTTTCGTCCCCATGCTGAACCCTTTAGCCGATCTAGCCTTTTTAGGCGGCCCATTGTTCCCCAAGTACGCATAGCTCCGGGTTTGGAAACTAAGGAGTACGTCCTCTAGCCTGTCGCCATTTGCCACTTTTTCCCGCTAAGTTGATTAGCGCTGAAGGAGCAGCCAATGGACGGTCTAACGCCGGTTTCGCTCGACGTAGTTCGTTACGACTTGAAGCGGCGAGAAGAATTTACCGGCGGTGGAACCGCCTCGTGCGCTTCCGAGTGCACGCTGGGCCAGGTCATCGGTTGGACTGCCAGCCGATTCCCGGACCAGCCTGCTATCGTCTCCACCAAGTTTGCGCCGCTGACGTACCGCGACCTTCAGCGCCAGTTGGACGGCATCCGACGGCAGCTTCGTTTGGCCGGGTTCGATTGCAAGGCCCGGATCGGGGTACTCATGCCGAGCGGCGCGGAGGCGGTTCTCGCCATCGTGGCGGTAGCCTGCTGCAGCATCGCGGTTCCTCTTGATCCGCGACTGCCCCGGGCGGAGATTGATCAACGCTTGGACATGCTGCGCCTGAACGCTCTTCTCGTGCCGCAAGGCAGTGCCTCTGATGCGCGTCAGGCGGCTGAGCGGAGAGGGCTTGCCGTGATTGAAGCCGCTCCGATCGGACACGGTCAGCTTGGACTAGATATCGTCGTGCAGGTCTTTAACTCCCCTGCGATCGACGCCGAGCCTGATCCGGGCTCGCCTGCCTTCATCCTGCAGACGTCGGGCACGACCGCGCAGCCAAAGCTCATTCCGTTCAGTCATAGCAATATGCTGGC
>NZ_JAFCLZ010000042.1 GCF_018130165.1 Bradyrhizobium sp. JYMT SZCCT0180
GTCATAAGCCGTAAAGCCACTGCGCAGGGAATGTCGGATGTTCTCCGCTGCCCTGTATGCTCGTGTGCAGCTTTCTTTGCACTATTCGCACACGAGACCGCGGGTGCAGCGCGCATCCGGCATTCCCTGCGCCCTCTGATTGGAGAGGGCGGGAAGTTCAAGAGCAAAACTCGGGTGCATCGCGCCGCGAGAATGCGAAACTGTTTCCACGTCATTGTCTGCAACAAACGCGGAGCGTTTGTGCATGAGAGCGTAGCGAAGCAATCCATGCCGCCACGCGAAGAAAGAATGGATTGCTTCGCTGCGCTCGCAATGACGTTGATATGGCTGTTTGAAATTCAAATCGGAACCGCGAAGCAAGCGAGGCGACGCGACCTGCTGCAACCAGTGATGTCCGTGACGGCGCGCACAGCCGCGACCGTCCTCCGGCCTGGTTGCCGAGCCGCCCTTCAACGACGTGACGACAGTCACGGAAGCGTTGGCCTTGCCGGCATAGGTTGCGATCACAACGAGCGATGATCGCTTGCGCCAACGGATGGAGACTTGCCATGACCAACGTCAATCATGAACTGCGCATCGATGAGCTGGATCTGATCAGTGGAGGCGGCTTGAAATCGGCGTTTGATAAGCTGCCGACGACGACCACCACCACCGGGGGCTCCGGCACCGGTGCGCCGGATTGGTGGAAACCGTTTCCCGGCTATCTGACCATGGATTCAGTCAGGGCGCTCGGCCCCATTGGATTCTGATGGGTTGCAGGACCCGTAGGGTGGGCAAACCCACCGGGTCGCGCGAATGCGCGCCCGATGACAGGCTCCGCGTGCCCACTAGTCGGAATGCAGATAGATGGTGGGCACGGCGCCAGTGCGCCTTTGCCCACCCTACGGCTGCGTTTACGCCCGCACCGGCACCGCAATCAGCTGAGTGCCGACCGCACCGAGCAGGAGCTGGTGCGCGCGATCGACGATTTCGTCGAGCGAGCGGGTGCGCGCAAACATCGCCTGCGCCTGCGCCAGCAACTCGTCGCGCGTCGGAATCCTCGGATGGAAGGATGCCAAAATCTCGGCCGTTTGCGATCGGGCCTGGCTCAGCGTCTCCTGCAACGCCACCAATTCGGACGAGTGCAGCGCCGATGAAACGGCGAGCGCAATCCGCTCGGGATTGAACCAGGCGACGAGTTCGTCGGCGGCGCGATTGATGACGCGCGAACCGAGCCGCTGCTCGTTGCGCAGCACTTCCGCGGGCGGCGTCTTCAGGTCCCGCACGACGCGAACGAATGACAGCGCCTTCAGCATGTAAAAGGTGACGTCGATTTCCCACCAGCGAAAACCCTGGCGGGCGCTGCTCTGGTAGGCGTGGTGGTTGTTGTGCCAGCCTTCGCCCATGGTGAAGAACGCCAGCAGCCAGTTGTTGCGGGAATCGTCGCCGGTGACGTAGCGCTTGCGGCCGTGAACATGCGCCAGCGAATTGATGCAGAAGGTCGCGTGATAGAGCATCACCGTGCTCCAGACAAAACCGACCACGAGGCCGGACCATCCGCCGATCGCGAAACAGATGATCGCGAGGATCACGCTCGGCAGCTGCTCGAACCGGTGCAGGAACCGCAATTCCGGAAAGGCCGCGAAATCCGCGACCTTGACCAGATCGGTCAGGTCGTGTTGCCGGTAAAAGATCCATCCGACATGGCTGTAGAAGAAGCCCTTGTGGCGCGGCGAATGCACGTCATGTTGCGTATCGGAATACAGATGGTGGTGGCGGTGCTTGGCGGCCCACCACAGCACGCTCTTCTGGGTGGTGCTCTGGGCCAGGAACGCCAGCACGAATTGAAACAGCCGGCTGGTCGCATAGGAGCGGTGCGAGAAGTAGCGGTGATATCCCGCCGTGATCGCGAACATGCGCAGCCAGTACAGCGTCACGCAGATCGCAACCGCCTGCCAGGTGATGCCGGTCCAGAACGCGGCAAAGGCGCTGAGGTGCAGCACGATGAACGGCAGCGCGGACGGGTACATGATGTCGTCATGCGCGTCGGCGGTTTGGGCGTCGGCATTGTCTGGCTTGTCGGACATGAAGTGCGTACTTGGCTCCCTGGCGCATGCCGGCCGCTGCCGGGCATGACTCACGGTTGATGGGCGAAGCGATGATCGCATCCACCGGTTAAGACCCGCTGAGGGGCCCGACGATGTTGGTCGAGAATGGGCTGAGGCTCGTCAGTCACGCGCACTATGGGCGGGGCCAAGTCGGTCGGCCGAAGTTCGATCAGCATAAATAGTTCTGGCCAGCCGGCGACGCAAGGCAATGTCAGGACCTGAGGCCGTGGGTCGCACTGCGCCCGAAAGGGGCGGGGAGGCGAAAATGACGGCCGGCCCCGCGCCCTGACCGGAATTGGAATTGTTCCAAATCTTTGGGAACCCGTTCCATGCCGATCGCCCGATAAGCCCTGAAAATCGGGCGATATCGGTATCCAATGAGCGCCGAAACCGCGTGATCGGAGCCCGGCTTTTGACGTATAGGTCCAGCGGTGGCCGTGGTATTTGTCAACCGCCGGACCATGGGGTTAACCGACCAGATTCACTGAGGCCTTCTTGCTCGATAAGCTTGAACTATTGCTGGCGCTCGCAAAGGAGCGGCATTTCGGACGCGCCGCCGAGGCGTGCGGCGTCACCCAGCCGACGATGTCGACGAGCCTCAAGCAGCTCGAGGAAATCCTCGGCGTCATGCTGGTGCAGCGCGGCTCGCGCTTTCAGGGCTTTACGCCCGAGGGCGAACGCACGCTCGACTGGGCGCGGCGGATCGTGGGCGACACCCGCGCCATGCGGCAGGAGATCAACAGCCTCAAGGACAAGCTCTCCGGCGAGATCAGGCTGGCGGCAATCCCGACCGTGCTCGGCATGGTGGCGCAGCTCACCACGCCGTTCCGCGCGCGCCATCCCGACGTGCGTTTCCAGATCCGCTCATGCACCTCGGCCGAGGTGCTGGGGCTCTTGGAAAATCTCGAGGTCGACGCCGGGCTGACCTATATCGAGAACGAGCCGATCGGCAAGGTTCGCACCATCCCGCTCTACAACGAGAGCTACCGCCTGCTGACGGCGCCGGACGCGATGTTCGGCGATCGCAAGCAGGTCACGTGGAAAGAAGTCGGCCAGGTGCCGCTGTGCCTGTTGACGCCGGACATGCAGAACCGCCGCATCATCGACCGCGCGCTGACGTCGGTCGGCGCCGAGGCGATGCCGACGCTGACGTCGAACTCGCTCCTGGTGCTCTATACCCACGTCAAGACCGGACGCTGGGCGAGCGTGATGCCGGCGAAGCTGGCGGAGACGTTGGGGCTCGCGGACACCGTCCGCAGCATTCCGATCGTCGATCCCGTGGTCGATTACAGCATCGGCATGGTAGTCCCGCAGCGCGATCCGATGACGCCGCTGATCGCTGCCCTGGTGCAGATCGCCCGCGAAGTCGCGCCGACGCTGGAATCGACCTAAGGGCCGGCTACGCCGCGACCGACAGCTTTGCGTTCGGCTGTTGCGGCTCGCGCGGCAACTTGATCCGCACCACCGTTCCGGTGCCGAGCTTGGAACGCAGCCGCATCGTTCCGCCGTGCAGACTGGTCAGCGATCTTGCGATGGCGAGCCCGAGGCCCGAACCCTGATAGGTTTTTGTCAGTTGGCTCTCGACCTGCTCGAACGGCTTGCCCAGCCGCCGCAGCGAATCCGGGGCGATGCCGATGCCGGTGTCGGCGATCACGAGCACGATGGAATCGCTCAGCACCTGGCCGCGCACGGTGACCCGGCCGTCGTCGGGGGTGAACTTGACGGCGTTCGACAGCAGGTTGACGAAGATCTGCTTGACCGCGCGGCGGTCGGCCATGACCGAGATGGTGCTTTCGATGTCGGCGTCGAGCGTCAGATGCTTGTCCTCCGCGCGTCCCGAGACCACGCGCAGCGACTCCGCCAGAATGTTCGACAGGTCGAGCGGCTCCATGTCGAGCTTCATGCGGCCGGCCTCGATCTTCGACATGTCGAGGATGTCGTTGATGACTTCGAGCAGATATTTGCCCGATGTCAGGATGTCGTGGCAGTACTCCTGGTACTTGTCGGAGCCGAGCACGCCGAACATGCCGCTGCCCATGATCTCCGAGAAGCCGATGATGGCGTTCAGGGGTGTGCGCAGTTCGTGGCTCATATTGGCCAGGAACTTTGATTTCGCCTGGTTGGCTTCCTGGGCGCGAGTTCGTTCCTGCGAGTATTTTTCGGCGAGGTCGGCGAGTTCGGATTGCGAGCGCTTCAGGTCGAGCACGTTGGCGCGCATCCGGGCGTCGTTTTCGACCAGCTTCTGCTCGTGTTCCTTGATGCGGGTAATGTCGGTGCCGACAGAGACGTAGCCGCCGTCCTTGGTGCGGCGTTCGCTGATGTGCAGCCAGCTGCCGTCGTCGAGCTGGGCTTCGAAGGTGCGCGCTCCCGGCGCTTGCGCGCCGGTCTCCTGCAGTCTGGTGCGGACCTCCGGCATGCTGCCGACTTCGATCACGGTTTCATAGGAGGTGCCCGATGTCACCGCCGAGTCAGGCAGTTTGTGCAGGCGCTGGAAATGCGAGTTGCAGAGCACCAGGCGGTCTTCCGCGTCCCACAGCACGAAGGCTTCCGGAATGGTCTCGATCGCGTCGCGCAGCCGCAAATCCGCCTCGACCGTTTTCTCGGCGAGACTCTTCTGTTCGGTGATGTCGACCGCGATGCCGATCAGATGCAGGCCGGAGTCGGCGGCGGACTGGCTGAGTTCGCAGCGCACCCGCAGCCAGATCCAGTGACCGCCGGTGTGCTGCATGCGGAAGGTCTGGTCGATATGGTCGAGCTTGCCGGAGATCAATTGGTCGGCGATCGCGAACAGATCGATGTCGTCGGATTTCACCAGCGCGTTGACTTCGCCGAACGTCAGCAGGTCGTTGCGGGAGTCGAGGCCGAGCATCGTGAACATCGACTGCGACCAGAAGATGCGCCCGCGCGACAGGTCCCAGTCCCACAGGCCGCACCGGCCGCGGTTGAGCGCGGTGTCGATCCGGCCGCGCACCGCGTCATTGATCAGGTCGCCCTCGCGGGCGCGGGTCGATTGCCAGTGGAACGCAAAGCCGAGGATCAGCACGACGAAGCCGGTGGTGGCGGACAGCGTCATCGACAGCGCCGCGTCCGATCCCCACAGCGGATCGTTCTTCTCCTGGATCACGATGACCTGGCCGGGCAGCGCCTTGACCAGCCGCGAAATCGCCAGCGCGCCGTTGCCGCTCGGTAGCGTCATGTCGTTGATGATTCCCTGCTGAGCCGGCGCGGCGAGCAGTTGCGCGGTGGAGATCACGTCGAGCACGCGGTCGCTTCCGCTGAGGCCCTCGACCGGAATCCGCGCCAGCACGCGATGCTCAACACCGGTGATGATGAAATGGCGGCCGGTCGCGTTGCCCCAGGAGGGAATGAGTTCGGGCAGCAGGCTCTGCAGCCGGTCGATGGTGAGGGCGCGATCCTGCCGGACGGAGGCGAGGCGATCGATGCGTTCGGCCATCAGGTCGGTGACTGCGGCGAGGTCGCGCTTCATGGCGGCGCGCTTCTGCCGGGTCTGGTCGATCACCTGCACGACCGCGCCGAGGCAGATCGTGATCAGGAAGGCGATGATCAGGGTCGGCACGGCGCGTCGCAGCGCCGGTTCGGCGATCAGCAGCCTGTGGTAAGCCGGTTTAGCGATCGATTGCGCCAATCCCTTGATCGAATCGGATTGGACACACGCGTTCGCCGCATGCGCGCGCGCCATGCTAATAGACCCCCACCGAAAATTCATTTTTGCACATCGTTTCGGAAGAGCCCTCGACTTCCGAATCACAGCGATTTGAATCGGTTTTTCCCGGGCTGTCGAGAGTCAACGATTCGTTAATATCAAATAAATCTTGTCCAACGGGGAATCGGGGACTCCAAAAAGAGTCCGAAACAGGAACGCGCCCGTAGTACTACGTCCAACTCACAGATAAGGCGGTTCGGCGTGGCTGATCACGCGCTTGATGGTCGGGAAGGCGCGGCGCAGCGCGCGCTCGATCTCGTCGACGTTCTCATGCACCTTGATGACGCTCATCGAGGGCGCGGCGCGGCAATGGAAGTTGACGATCTCGCCGGCGTCGGTGTCGCGCACCCGCACATTATGGATGTCATGGATGGCGCCATTGGCCGCGAAGCCCGCCAGCGCCGCCTTGATGACTTCCACCCGTTCGGGTGAGGCGTCGGTGCCGTGGGGCAGTTCCGGTTCCAGCGGCTCGATGTGGGTGTCGACCTCGACATCCTCGCCAAAGTCCTCGCGGATGCTGCGCTCCAGTTCATGGGCGATGTCGTGCGCCGCGGTCAGCGCCATCTCGCCGTCAACCTCGAGGTCGATGCTGACCGTCAGCCGGCCGCCGAGATCGTGCACGGTGACATGGTGGACCGCGAGGCCGGAATTGCGCGCGATCACCATGATGCGCTCGCGCACGCTCTCATTGTCGCGCGCCACCGGCACGGCGGTGAACGTCAGATCGGCGTCGCCGAGCGCCTCGCTCACCCCCGCCTGCGCGATCCGCTTGATGGCCTCGACGCGGTCGATCGGGTAGGTGCGGGGCACGTTGACGATGGCGTCGATGAAATGGGTCGGCCCGACCATGCGCACGCGCAGCCGTTCGACGCCGACCACGCCGGGCACGGCGCGGATGGCGGCGGTCGCTTTTTCCGCCGCGCCTTCCGGGGCGCGGTCGAGCAGGGTTTCGATGGTGGATCGTCCGAGCCGCAAGCCCAGCAGCGATATCATCACGGCGACCGCGATTGCCGCCACCGTGTCGCCCCAGGCATAGCCGAAGCCGGTCAGCACCAGGCCGATGATGACGGCGATCGAACCCAGCACGTCGGAGGCAAAATGCAGCGCGTCCGCAGCCAGCGCCTGGCTCTTGGTTTCGCGCGCGGTGCGATGCAGCGCCCGCGCCCGCCAGAAATTCACGCCGATGTCGATCACCAGCACCACGAAGGGAATGGCGGACAGCGTCGGCGGCGGCGCGCCGTCGCGCAGCCGGCTCCAGGATTCCACCAGAATGCCGCCGGCCAGCACGTAGAGCAGCGCGATGACGAACAGCGCCGACAGGCTTTCGAACTTGCCGTGGCCGTAATGATGTTCCGCATCGGCCGGCTGATCGGAGACCCGCACCACCAGCCAGGTGATGATGGTCGCGACCACGTCGACCGAGGAGTGCAGGGCCTCCGAGATCAGCGCCAAACTGCCGATCGCGATCCCGACCGCGAACTTCGCCGCGGCCATGCCGGCGCTGGCAAAAATCGAGATCGCGGCGACGTTGGTCTTGAGGCTGGAAACGCGGGCGTGGGTCAATGTCATGAGCGGCGGTTTAGCAGGGCGTCCGTCAACATCAAGCGCCCATCCACAGCGCTAGTCGCAACTGGTTTGCAGAAGCAGGTTTGTTGCGAATTGTTCTGAATTGAAGGGGCGGTGGTGCTGCCCCCACACAATGCTGTCATACCCGCGAAAGCGGGTATCCAGTACGCTGCGGCCTTTCGGTTCTATCATCGACGTCTCTGGCATACTGGGTCACCCGTCCCCCCGTGCGCAAGTGCGCACTCGGGCGGGTGACGACAACTGAAAATGTGTTCGCGATCCCGCGACGCATTGCGCCCGAGTCTTGCTTGAAATCTTCCCGCCCTCTCAAGAGAGGGCGCAGGGAATGCCGGATGCACGCTGCACCCGCGGTCTCGTGTGCGGTTTGCACAAAGAAAAGTGCACACGAGCATACAGGGCAGCGGAGGCGATCCGACATTCCCTGCGCAATGGCTTTACGGCTTATGCCGTGCTCTCCCCGGCGACGAGTTCCTTTTTGTCACCGTCGCTGACGAATTATCGGCGCATCGAAACCCGGTCGGGCTCGACTTGCCTCCGCCAGCTTGACACCAGCAACGGGTGCCAGGACCACACGGTTTTGCCGTACGCAGCATTCCCGTCTTCGCCTTCGGCTTCGCCGGGCGCGGCCCGTCGTCGCTGTCAGGTCCATCCGGGCGTTGGCATCGCTCGTCTTGCGCGTCGTGCGCCGCTCATGAGGTTCATCTCACCCTGCAGCCACCTATCGCGCGCGACGCTGCCGCGTCCACCGCACCCCGTCCCACGTTCGTGACGATCGCGAGCGCCCCTTTCATTGGAACGGGATGGATGAGCTGTGCAGGTGATTTGGGGGTGGCGTCAAGAAAAATTTCTGTAAAACGGAAATTCTTTCACACGCAGCGGACAAGGGAGCAATTCGCCCGGCGGGTCCTGGTTTAGGATCGATCACGCACCGCAAGGACGTCGTCCCAGCCGTAAGCGAGCTCTTCGATGGTAGCAGAGCCCAGGGTAATCGGCTGGCGTCCGATCAGCGTTCCGCCATGCCTTTCGTAGAAACGACGATTGGGATTGTTGATCAGCACCCACACGATTAGCCCGGTTCTGCCTGACCGGTGGAGATCGCCCGCCAGCGTCCGAAACAGTGTCGTTCCGACGCCCGACCCTTGATGGGAATCCAGCACGTAGATCGCATAAAGTTCGTTCTGGTACTGAAAGTCGGGATGCCGGGTGGGCCCGCCACATGCGAACCCGACGATGTGGCCCTGGGGATCGGTCGCCACATGGTAGATGGTCTCGGGCTTTCGAAACATCCGCAGATGTCTTTCTGACTGGCGGGCATGAGACATGCCGTCCAAAAAATCAGAAGGGAGCAGGGCACGAAACGTCGATCGCCAGGTGTCAACGAGAACATTTGCGATGGTGGGGATGTCGCTTTCCGTTGCGGGTCGAATCTCGATCTGGCGTTTCATCCACGAACCTATCCTGCATCGACACTTCTGGAATTGCGCGTCTGGCCGACAGGTCGCTGATCCGCCCCACCACTCACTGCCTCTGCCCCCTGATAGAACCTCACCCGATCCTGCGGCAACGATTCAGCGCGTAGGGCATCCGCCGCTGCGTTCAAACCAGAACTCGTAGGGTGGATTAGCCGAAGGCGTAATCCGCCGCTGTATTTTAGACAAGACGGCGGATTACGCTACGCTAATCCGCCCTACTAACCCTACCGATCCCATCCCCGCCATCCGCAAAATGTGCGACGTCACCAAGGGTCCGCACCGTCCGGCTCTTCCAAAACTGGTCCTGCTGCAGATGAGTGATGCTGCCGGGCTTGCTTGCGAAGTTTACGTAGCCGGCGGCGTCGATCGGCATTTTGATCCATGCCGCGACGACGAAGGTCAGGGCGAAGCCGTGGGTCACGATGATCTGATTGTTGCATGGGCGAGCCACAATCATATTGGTTGCCCGGTAGATGCGATTTGCGAACTCTCGACGCGTCTCGGCATTCTCGATGCCGCCTCGGTGGTCCAGGCGGTTGTCATCAGGGGCGGCGGTCTGGTGAGCGTCGAGCCATGCCTGCGGCTTGCCTTCGGCGACTCCATAGCTGATCTCGCGCAGGTCCGACGTCTGAACAATCGGGCCATCGAGCCGCTCGGCGAGGATGTCGGCCGTCTGGGAGCAACGAAGTAAATCAGAGCTGTAGATTTCAGTTTGTTGAGCACCGACAAGCGATGACAGGCGCTCCGCGAGCAGCTTCGCCGCCGCGCGTCCATTTGAAGTCAATGCCGTATCGTACCAGCCTCCCACGAGGTGTTCGACGTGATGAACAGATTCCGGGTGGGTGACGACGAACAGATTCTTCATAACGCGGACACTACCAGTGCGTAGCGCAAAGGCGTAGTCCGCCGCTGAATTTCAACTGAAGCTACGCCTATCCGCCTGCGTGCCTTAACTCGCCAGCTTCAGCGCGCTGGAAATTTCCGCAAGCGTCGCCTTCTCGGTATCGCTGACCACGACACCGCCGATACCGAGAAATCCACCCTCGGTGGATGCCTCGGCGACATGTTGGCTGATCTCGCGCAACCAGTTCTTGAACGCAGCCGCGTCGCCGGGCGCTTTGGCGCTTAGGACGCCATCGACTTTTTGCAGGATTTCGATGCAGGCGGTCTTTACCTCGGAGGGCTTTTTGCCGCTCAGGCTTTCCTTCAGGCCGTCGCGCGCCACGGTTCGCCCCTCGCTTGTGGCGAAATCATCGACCACGGCCTTGATGAGCGGATTGGAGCCCGCGTCCATCTTCGTCTTCGCCAGCATTTTTCCGCTTGCGAAACTCTCCTGGAGCAGGCCCCAAAGCCCGCTTGGCTCGGCGGCCGTTACGGCAAGCCCGGGCGCCATCACGCTTTCCAGAAGCGTTTTCCATTCGTCGGCGGTAAAGGTTGATTTGTCGGACATGACTTTCTCCTCACCGTCGCCTGGCTACCGCGACGCCCAGCAGGAAGGCGACCAGAAGAGAGCCGAGCGGAGCTTCACGGGCAATGTTGCTAAGGATGCTTAGCGGCATGCCGGGCTTTCGGCCGGTCTCGATGGCGTCGCCAACCCGGCTGGCCGCGCCTTTGACAGCGTCAGAGACTTCCTCGATCGTGGACTTGGATTCGGGGAGCGGATCCAGGCCTTCGTAGATAAACGGCTGGGTGGGGGCGTCATCGGTCATGTCTTGAACTCCGGATCATTCCCAGCCAATCGATCCGCCGGCAATTGGTTCCTTATCGCCGCGCGCAAGCCGGAGGATCGGAGTCAATTCGGCCCGGGCGCATCACGGCGTATCCGGCTTGTGAGTGGGATGCGACGTTCGAACGGCTCGCACTTTGGGCGTGCGAGGCAGGTCCGCGAACTCGGAGGAGTGGTAATCGCGTCCTTCGGGCGTGGTGATGCAGATGTCGTAGCAGCCGGCTCGCGACATTTCCCGCGCTTTCTTGAGCGCCGCTTCTGCGGTCTTCCTATGATGGATCAGTCCGCCGTGCTGGCACTTGGCTTTAATGGAAAAGCTCATTTCTTCTTCTTTTTCTTTTGCTTCTTCTTGATGATCTCGGCCTGGGCTCGGAAGGCGTGCGCCAGCGATCTCATCTGTTCGGCGGCATAGGCGTCAACGGCGCTCGCCGCGACACGCTCCGCGGTGGCTGCCTGCTGCCGGATTGCCTTGGCCATTTTCATGGAAGGTCAATGTCTTGCCCGTGGTGTGGTTCCCTGCGGCAGCATCGGGCGCGGTTTCGCGTGTCCGGCAACCGGGAAGCGCGTGCCACCGAGGTCACGGCCGGCGTGCAAGGCATTCGCGGGGAGTGCAGCAGCTTCTGCAAATCCAGTGCCGCCGAAACCCAAGGTGAGCAACGTAGTCGGCAATTCAGGAGTAGGAACGTTTAGTGAACAGAGGGTATCGGTTGCAGTAGAACTGCTTGAATTTTGGCGATAATCTCTTCGCCCTCAAGCAAGAGCGCGGGCGCTCAGCGCCCAAAGAGGTGGAGTCTGATTAAACTCGATTACGAAGACTCACTTTTGGACAAAGGGAGTAGTAGTGATGGTACAGTCTATAGTTGAACGGGTCTCCAGCGTCATTGACCTGGAGGGCGAAATCGAAGCGGAGTTTCGAAGAAGTCCGCCGGTCCACGAGCGGCGGCCTGTCATTTTCACGCCGCCAAGGGTGCATGAGCCGACCGTGTCGATGGCGGACACCTCGTCGATGCCTGATTATGTCGAGCACCGCGAGGGAGCCACGGAAATCGGCAAGCTGACGGCAGAAGCCATTGTTCGCGAATACGAAGCTGCCGCAAAAGACATCGAGGCGATGGGCGCGGAACTGATCGAGCGCGTCAAGCAATGCGAGGCGATGACCCGCGATGCGCTCGCCGTGACCCTGGAGATGAGGGAAACCGCAGCCCGCTACCGCGAGGAGGCCAAGCGCATCTTCGTTCAGATCGAGGACTGTTCGCTGATGACGGCGGAGGTCCGCAAGACCTGCAGCGAACTGAAGGAAAGGATCGCCGCTCCGGTGGTTTGATCCAGCTTCAGCCCACTTGAACGTTGGTTCGGTGCGCGGCTCCGCGCTCAGGGATGACCTGCGCCCGGAATCTCCACCTCGACCACATCGATCCGCGACGACGATTTCCGTTGCCGCAGTTCCTCATACGACGTCGCGGCGCTCAGGCAGAACATGGTTTTGCGGTCGGGCCCGCCGAGCACGCAGGCAAGCGCCCGGCGACCGGGCACTTCGATGCGCTGCAATTCGCGGCCCTCGCGGTCCAGCCGGATGAAGGCGTCCTCCTCGAAGGCGGCGACCCACACCGCACCATCAGCGTCGAGGCAGATGCCGTCAGGCGATTTCATGCTGCCGAAGCGGCCGCGAAGCTTCAAACCGCCATCGGGTGCGATGTCGTAATCGGCAAGGCACGCGCCGTCCATCTCGGCCACGACGAGGCGGTCGTTTTGCGGCGAGACCGCGATGCCGTTGGGAAACCGCAATCCCTCCGCCACCACGCGCCTTGCGCCGTCAGGCATGACAAGGATGATGCGGCCGGGCGCGCCGCGATCCGGCGGCGGCGGCAGGTCGAAGCCGAGATCGCCGACATAGGCGCGGCCGAGGCCGTCGACGATCATGTCGTCGATCGTGCCGGTCGCGATCTCTGACAGGTCGGCGTAGGGCGACAGCTCGCCGTCGGAAAAGGCCAGCAGGCGTTTTTGAAACATCGTCAGCACGATCAGCCTGCCGTCCGGCATCACACCGAGGCCGCACGGCGTGTCGTCGAATTTCGCGTGCTGCCGGCATTCGCCTGAGGGCGCAAGGCTGAGCAGCGTCCGTTCCATGCAGTCGACGAACCACAGCCGCCCCGCATGCCAGCGCGGCCCTTCGAAGTAGCGGCCGCCGTCGTGGATGGTGTGGGGGGTGGATGAGGTCATTGCGGTGGCCTTTGGCTAGCACGTAGGGTGGGCAAAGCGCAGCGTGCCCACCATTCGACTAGGCAAAATCGAAGCGTGAGATGGTGGGCACGGCGTGAAGAACGCCTTTGCCCACCCTACAAGCGTCCTACAGCGTCACCACGATCTTGCCGAGGTGCTTGTTGGCTTCCATGTGCGCGAACGCCGCGCCGATCTCGGCGAAGGGAAAGACCTTGTCGATCGGCAGCTGCAGTTTTCGGGATTCCACCGCCGGCCAGATGTCTTTCCGCACTTCGTCAAAGATCTCGCGGACTTCCTCGATGGTGCGGGTGCGGAAGGTGACGCCGATATAGTTGATGCGGCGCGCGGCGTGGAGGTCGAAGTTGAAATCGGCATGGGTGCCGCCGAGCCGGCCGACATTGACGATGCGGCCCTTGACCTTGGTGGCCTTGAGGTTCTGGTTCGCGACCGAGCCCGAGACCTGATCGACGATCAGGTCGACGCCTTCGCCGCCAGTCGCTTTGAGCACTTCATCGACCCAGCCGGGATCAGAGGAATCCACCGCGAGGTCGGCGCCGAATTCCCTGAGGCGGCCGCGGCGCATCGCATCGGTCGAGGAGCCGATCACGAGTTTGGCGCCCTTGTACTTTGCGATCTGCATCGCCATCAGTCCGACGCCGGAGGAGGCGCCCTGGATCAGCACGGTCTGACCCGCCTGCAGCGCGCCGTTGGTCACGACCGCGTTGTGCATGGTGGCGAGCGCGACGGGCAGCGTGGCGGCTTCCTCGAAATTCATGTTGGAGGGCGCGCGGAACAGACGGCCGTGATCGGCCAGCGTATATTCGGCGAACGCCGCGCCGCCCGAGCCCATGATTTTGTCGCCGATTTTGACGCCTTTGGCATCCGGCCCGAGCTCGGCGACTTCGCCGGCCCATTCCATGCCGAGCACCGTGCCGACGCCGCCGGCCGCGCCATGCACATGGCCCTTGGTCATGCCGAGATCGGCGCGGTTGAGTCCGCAGGCGCTGACCTTGACCAGCACCTGCGTGCCCTTTGGCGAGGGCTTTGCGACGTCGGTGATTTCAGCGCCGTTGGCGCCGTAGACGTAGGCTTTCATGGGCTTCTCTTTTTCTCCCTCTCCCGCGCTTGCGGGGGAGGGTTGGGGTGGGGGTGGTGCCGCGAGTCAGACTCTTGGTGGGGAGAGAGCCCCCACCCGCCGCGCTTCGCGCGTCGACCTCCCCCGCAAGCGGGAGAGGTGACCGAGTTCGCGGCGCGAGCCGCGCCTTATTCCGCCGCCTGACGCGCCGCGCCCGACATCATGCCTTCTAGGCGGCTGCGGATGATCGCCTCCGCATCGCGCATGATGCGCGACACCAGTTCGGCGCAGGTCGGGATATCGTGGATCAGGCCCTGGACCTGGCCGGCCGACCAGATGCCCTCATCGGCATCGCCTGACGCGTAGACCATCTTGCCGCGGGCGCCGGCGACGAGTTCGCGCACGTCTTCGAACTTTGCGCCTTCCTTTTCCATCTGCACCACCTTGGTCGAGATCACGTTCTTGGCGACACGCGAGGTGTTGCGCATGGTGCGGAAGATCAGCTCGGTCTCGCGCTCGTCATTGGCGACGATACGCTCCTTCACCAGCTGGTGGATCGGGCTTTCCTTGGTGCACATGAAGCGCGTGCCCATGTTGATGCCTTCGGCGCCGAGCGCGAGCGCGGCGACGAGACCGCGGCCGTCGCCGAAACCGCCGGAGGCGATCATCGGGATCTTGATCTTGTCGGCGGCCGCCGGAATCAGGATCAGGCCCGGGGTATCGTCCTCGCCGGGATGGCCGGCGCATTCAAAGCCGTCGATCGAGAGCGCGTCGACGCCCATCCGCTCGGCCGACAGGCCGTGGCGGACGCTGGTGCATTTGTGGACGATCTTGATGCCGTGTTTCTTGAATTCGGTGACGTGCTCTTGCGGCTTGTTGCCGGCGGTTTCCACGATCTTGATGCCGGCCTCGATGATGGCCTGGCGGTATTCCGCGTAAGGCGGCGGCTTGATCGCGGGCAGGATCGTGAGGTTGACGCCGAACGGCTTGTCGGTGAGGTCGCGGCAGCGCGCGATTTCTTTTGTCAGGTCTTCCGGGGTGGGCTGCGTCAGCGCGGTAATCAGACCGAGTGCGCCGGCATTGGCGACGGCCGCGACGAGCTCGGCCCGCCCGACCCATTGCATCCCGCCCTGGACGATCGGGTGCTCGACGCCAAACATTTCGGTGAACCGCGTCTTGATCATGTCCTGCCCTTTGTTTTCCGGGCGCGGGCGGAGCCACGCGCGTTTTTGTTGGATTTCGAGCGGCAGGATGCCGTCAGCAGGCGCAAAAGTCTACCGGGGGACGGCAGAAGGCAGGGCATCGCAAGCATGCAAAAGCGGGGCTTTTGTCCGTGGGGCGGACAATTTGCGGCTTCTCGCGTCGGGGCGAGGGTGTTGCCTGGTTTCATCGGGCAGGCAGTTTGTTCCGCTCAATGCCGTTGCGCTGGTCCGGCAGCGATCTGGTCTCCATCTGAAGCCGGCGGAGCTTGGCGATGTTAACCGGCAGCAGCACAAGGTGCAGGAAAAACACCGGGTAAACCTGAGACAACAATCCGTAGACGATAAAAAGCACGTTGCTCAGCAACGCAAACGAACGAAGCGCCAGTATGGTCGTCATGCAGAAGCTCGCGAGAACGCTAAGCGCTGCCACGAAGCCGAGAACGTCAATCAACGACAAATCGATCAACGATAGATTCATGTCGGCTGTCCCTCGTCCGCAACAGCGCATTGCCTGCGGTCCAATCGACGCTGGATCATCATCAGCTCATTACGCCTGCAATCCGCATTGCGAACGTAATCTGGCTCACATACCGAAGGTGTTTGTTGTGTCTACGCGTCGGTTCGCGATCACAAACACGCGAGAGTGCAATGAAGCTGTTCCGTTGCGCGAGGCGCGCGGCACGACTGTGAGTGGCTTCACAGCCGCGTCGCGCTCTCCGTGTTAGCGTTGCAGATATTGAAGCGACTGCTCTGAAGAAGAGCAATTTGATTAAAAACAAGTCAGAGACCGGAGGCGCTTATGTTCAAGCAATTCCTTTTGGTTGCGGCTCTTGTTGGTTCCTTTCAATCCGCTTGTCATGCTGACCCGGCCGCGAGAGTGACGGCTGACGCTTCTGCTGTTCAGCCTCAGTCAGAAGCAACCCGGGCGACAAGAGATCTGCTCGATGAAATCGTGACCTGGCTCGGTTCGAACTTTGATCTGCCCGCCGCGGCAGATCATCCGGCCGTCGCTTTCGTCTCGCAGTCGAGGCTTGAAACGATGCGCGCCGAGGACCGTGCGTTCTCGCGAGGCTTGACGCAGGGTGCCGTGGGCGATGAACCAGCTCCGCGTCGTGTCGTTGCCGTCTACGACATCAATCTGAAAACAATCTTTCTGCCCGACGACTGGACCGGAAAATCACCAGCCGGCCAATCGATCCTGGTTCATGAAATGGTTCATCACCTTCAAAATCTTGCAGGCCTCAAGTTTGAATGCCCGATGGCGCGGGAGAAGGTCGCCTACATGGCACAGGACAAATGGCTAAAGAAGTTTGGAACGAGCCTGGAATCGGAATTTGAGCTCGACATGTTTACGGTGCTGGTTTCTTCCGCCTGCATGTATTGACCGCCATTCGGCAAAACTGAATCAGGAAGAGTTGGCGGACCCGATCGGCTTCTGATGCCCATGTTCAAGCTCTTGATGGCTGTTACGTTTGCTGTAGCGCTCCTGGCGATGGTGCAGGGACATCAGCGCCATTTCAAACCCCTGCCGACGGGACCGATGCCGGCGGCGCTTATTCCCTAAAGGACCCGGCCACCGGAGCCCGGGCAACCGCCTTCAATTCGTAGGTGATCAAAATCACGGATCACCCGGGCGCACTGAGGCAAGTTGCGATCACGGGCCGCGAATGCCCGGAACATCAACCAACCTCTAGCGAACGGATAGGATGATCATGAGCAATTCCCTGAATCAGAACACGGGCGCTGACTGCGAAATCCTCAGCCTCGCGCAACTCGAAGGCGTCAGCGGCGGCCGCATCGGCGGCGGCCTGTTCGGCGACAAGGTCGTCATCATCGGCTGCACGACGCAGCCCCCGTTCGGCGGCTATCCCCCGGGAACGGTCACCTGGAATCCCTGGATCGGCCAGCCGTATCCGACGCCGATTTTCTAAGAGCTTGACCTACCTTCAGTCATGGCCGGGCTTGACCCGGCCATCCACGTCTTTCTTGTTTGGTGGAAGCCAAGACGTGGATGCCCGGCACAAGGCCGGGCATGACGAGTTTTGCTACAAAGAGCGGTTGCCGTTGCGGGCCTGACGAGGCGCGCGCGCAAAGCCTGCGGCTACACCAGCCGACGACGCCGATCACGCCGAGCCGGACCCGCTCCCCACGATCTTCTCGCTCAGCTTCTGATCGACCACCTGCACCGTGTTGTCGATCTCGGCGTTGGGCGCGCCGAGCTGATGCGAAATCAGCTTCACCAGCAAGTCGACCCGCTCGATGAACGGCGCGCCAGCGGCCACGGCGCGGGCCGCCGATGACGGCTTGAGCAGGCTTTCCGCCGCCTTGGCATATTTCTCGAAAGGCACCTGATCGGTCGGGTCGGCGCCGAGACGCCGCGCGATGCCGTCGACATGGTCATAGATCGATCGCGACAGTTTCAGATCACCATGCACCGCGTCGCGGATCGACTGCGGCTCGTTCGGCGTGATGCAGCGGTAATTGCCGGTCAGCAGCATCGACCATTTGGCCAGCGGCACGAACAGCGAGTCGAACACCTTGAGCTTGACCGGCACGTCCTGGCCATCCAGCTTCACCGCATCGATGTCGGCTTCCAGCTCGCGCAGCAGCTTATTGTGTTGCTCGTCTTCGAATGCCGCTGCCTTGAAGTTTGTCGGCAGGCCGACATGAAGGATGTTCGCGGCCTCATCCGGCGGGCGGAAGGCCTGCGGGTCGGGCGAGCAGAGCGACACCAGTCCCGGCTTGAAGCGCTCCCAGACCAGCGCGTTGGTGTAGGCCTCTTCGAGGTCCATGTCCGCCAGTGCGGGGATCCGCTTGAGATAGGGCAGCGGCGGCATGTTCATGATCGACAGACAAGGCAGCTTCGCCTCGGCGATCTTGATCATCAGAACCCGGATGGTGTGGTTGGTGTATTGCGGCTCCTGCATCGCAAGGCCAACCAGGTCGTAACGGGACAGGTCGACCTCGGCAGGCGTGACTGCGTCGAGCTTGCCCGGCAGGTCGCGCGAGAAGATCGCCCGGTGCGCCTTCTCGTCGCGCAGCTTGATGCGGACTTCAGTGCCCTCGCGGTTGATCAGTTCGGCCGTCTTCTTCCGGCAGACCAGAGTCACGTTGTGACCGGCCATCAATAGCTTTGTTCCCAGCAACGAGCCGTAGGAAGCTCCAAGGATCAGAATGTTGCGCGCCATACTCTCTCTCTTCCACCGGTTGTGCTGGATTTTTCTTTGGATGTTCCGCCCCGCGCTGGCCTTTGAGCATTTCCGCCGACGATCCGCGTTGGGGCGGCGACGAAGCAGGCCTTACGTCACCCGGGGCAGGCCCTTGGGGCGAGGAGCGGGCGTTGCTTATCGCAAGTCGGCTGGCATTACAAATGCCAATTGGGCCAGAGCGGCCCCGTTTTACTGCCGGAATTCGTTCGTCAGCTTGCCGATGCCGTCGATCGCGACGGTCACCGTGTAGACCGGCTGAGCGCTTTCTCGAACTAGGTTTGGAGCGCGTCACTGCGGGCCGGTTCCGGCAGTTTGATCCCCTCGTTCAGTTTTTGATCTACGGTCTGAACCGTGCGGTCGATCTCGGCATTGGGTATGCCGAGCTGATGCGAAATCAACTTCACCAGGAGGTCGACCCGCTCGATGAACGGCGCGCCGCTGGACACCGCACGCGCTGCCGACGATGGCTTTAGAAGGCTTTCGGCCGCCTTGGCATATTTTGCGAAGGGCACCTGATCCTTTGGGTCCGCCCCCAGACGTTGGGCAATGGCATCGACGTGGTCATAGATCGACTGCGAGAGCGACAGATCATCGTATACCGCGTCGCGGATCGACCTCGGTCCGTTCAGCGTCACGCAGCGGTAATTCCCGGTTAGCAGCATCGACCACTTTGCCAGCGGGACGAACAGTGAATCGAACACCCTGAGCTTCACCGGAACGTCCAACCCATCGAGCTTCACCGCGTCGATGTCGGCTTCCAGCTCGCGCAGCATGGCGTTGTGCTTCTCGTCCTCGAAGGTTGTGGCCTTGAAGTTCGTCGGCAGGCCGACATGAAGGACATTCGCCGGCTCTTCCGGCGGCCGGAACGCCTGCGGATCGGGCGAGCAGAGCGATACCAGTCCCGGCTCGAACCGCTCCCATACAACCGCATTGGTATAGGCCGCTTCCAGATTGGTTTCCGCCAGTGCCGGGATCCGCTTGAGGTACGGCAGCGGCGGCATGTTCATGATCGACAGACAGGGCAGCTTCGCCTCGGCGATCTCGATCATCAGGACCTTGATCGCATGGTCGGAGTATTGCGGTTCCTGCATCGCAAGGCCGACCAGATCATAACGCGACAGGTCGACGTCGGCGGGCGTGGCCGCGTCCAGCTTTCCCGGCAGATCGCGCGAAAAGATCGCCCGGTGCGCCGCCTCCTCACGCAGCTTGATACGAACTTCGGTGCCGTCGCGATTGATGAGTTCGGCGGTATTGTTCCGGCAAACCAAGGTCACGTTGTGACCCGCCATCAAGAACTTCGTCGCCAGCAATGAGCCATAAGAGGCTCCAAGTATCAGAATGTTGCGCGCCATACTCTCTCTTCCACCGATGCTAGAATTTCAATCGAAGCCACGCTCGAAACTTCCGTATGAGGCTCCTAGGCCTGCTCTTAGGTCTTCGCGGGCGAAGGAACGGCGTAGACCCAAGCCCCTTCATCGGTCCTTTTTGTCGGCGCACCGCTCCTGCGGCGCAGGTGTACAAACGCCGTTTGCGACAGAGCTAAAACGTGTGGTGCGGTGCGGCGATCCGAAGCCGAATGTCAGGCCGAAATGGCCAGCTGAGCGTTGGCTTCCTCGTCGAACGCGGTCGAGATGTCACGGATGCTGACGACGCCGATCAGGCTGTAATTCTCGAGCACCGGCACATGGCGGATGTGGTGCCTGTTCATGAGATGGCGAACGTGCTCGAGCGAATCCTGCGAACTGCACGACACCAGCTGCTGCACCGAGATGAATTGCGAAACCTTGAGATTGGCGCCGGCGGCGCCGTACTCGGCGATTGCGCGAACGACGTCGCGCTCGGTGAACATGCCGACCGCCGTATTGCCCTCGGTGCGAACGACATCCTTGACCACGAGCGCGCTGATATTGCTGGAGCGCATCAGTTGCGCGGCGATGGCAACCGTCTCGTTCATGCGAACCGTTGCGACACGGGCGGCTTTCTTGCGCAGGATATCTCCGACTTGCATGGCAACCTCCTTGGGGTGGATTATGCGCAATTCTGGTATACATAATACCATAAGTCAACACGAAAAGGGCAGGTCACGGGCAAGACGTGTCGATAGAAATAGGCAGTATTGTTGACGTTTTTCGGCGCAGGCGCTCGGCGCGTACCGTCGGCACGGGTTGGCTCGGTTGTCTGAAATTACCTCAGGTATACCAGACCGGATGTCCTCAATAACAAAGCGCGCCCATCCCGGGGGATGAGCGCGCTTGTCGTCGGATCAGGTAGGTCAGGTTAGGTGGACGCCTTTGCGTTCGCGACCACCACCTTGCGCCACGGCTTGAGCACGAAGATCGCCAGCAGCGAAGCGAGGATGTTGGCGCCCGCCGCGATGATGAACACGCTGTCCCAGGTGCCGGACGATTGCTGCATGTAGTTCGCGATTGGCACCAGCAGGGCTGCCGTGCCCTTTGCCGTATAGAGCAGGCCGGCATTGGTGGTCGCGAATTTGGCGCCGAACGTGTCGGTGCAGGTCGAGGGGAACAGCGAGTAGATCTCGCCCCAGGCAAAGAACACGAAGCCCGACAGCAGCACGAACCAGATCGGATCGTGGCCCCACATGTACAGCGCCCAGATGCCGACGCCTTCCATGCCGAAGGCGATGAACATGGTGTTCTCGCGGCCGATCATGTCGGAGATCCAGCCGAAGAACGGTCGGGTCAGACCGTTGAGGACACGGTCGATGGTGGCGGCGAACGTCACCGCGGTCATCGTTACCGCCATCAGCGTCACCGGTACGCTGTCGACCTTCCAGTCAACGGCGATCGGCTTGAGGTTGGCGGTGACCATCAATCCGCCGGCGCCCACGATCACGAACATGAAATACATCAGCCAGAAGATCGGCTGGCGGATCACCTCGGTCGGCGCATAGTTGCGGCGGCTCTGGATCACGTTGGCGTTCTGGATCACGGCCGGGACTTGCCCTGCTTTCGGCGAGAACATCAGGAAGGCGAGCAGCACGATGATGATGCCTTGTCCGAGACCGAAATAGAGGAAGGTGGTCTGGAAGCCGGAGTCCTTGATCATCGCCTGGATCGGGGCGACCGTCAGCGCGGAGCCGGCGCCGAAGCCGGCCGCGGTGATGCCGGCGGCGAGGCCGCGCTTGTCGGGAAACCATTTCAGCGCGTTGCCGACGCAGGTGCCGTAGACGCCACCGGCGCCGATGCCCGCGATGATCATGCCGAGATAGAAGCCGTTGAGCGTTTCTGCCTGCGCGTTGATCGCCCAGCCGACGGCGCAGAGGACGCCACCGACGAGAACCACGATGCGCGGGCCGTATTTATCGACGAACCAGCCTTCGACCGGCACCAGCCAGGTTTCGAACAAGACGAAGAGCGTGAACGCCCACTGGATCGACGCGCGATCCCAACCGAATTTTTTCTGGATGTCGGGGACGAAGAATGTCCAGCCGTATTGGTAGTTCGCGATCATCACCATGGCGGCGACGCCGATCGCCAATTGCGTCCAGCGGTAGGTATCGCTGACGCGGGCTACTGTAGGGGCCGCTCCTTGAACTGTGTCCGTCATCATTCCTCCTATGTGCGCTGTTCTATCGCCCGACAGCTCTAAGGGAGGAGTTTGGTATACGATATGCCAGTAGGCAAGAGAAATCTTGACTAGATGTCGCAGGCTAGTCGATTTTTTCGTGGATGTCTCTTTCTCGATCTTTTTGGAAAATGCTGGATGTAAAAAGACTTAGCCGCCGGATCGCTTGGCGATCCGGCGGCTTTACAAGGTTGAAAAATATTTTCGTCTGGTATTTTTAGCCGTCAGGCGACCGAATGGGGACGCAGCCGGCTGTAGCCTTCCTGGATCGCGGACCAGAACAGCGCGATCAGTCCAAGCACCATGATCGTGCCGACCAGCGAGTTCGAGAAGAACACGCCGAGCGAACCCTGCGATCCCAGCAGCGATTGCCGGAAGGCTTCCTCCGCCTTGTCGCCGAGCACGATGGCAAGCACGAGAGGGGCGAGGGGATAGTTGCACTTCTTCAGGAGATAGCCGACCACGCCGAACACCAGCATCAGCACGACGTCGAAGGTCGAGCTGTGGACCGAATAGGCGCCGATCGCGCACAGCACCAGAATGAGCGGCGCGATGATGCTGAACGGCACGCGCAGGATGGCGGCGAAGATCGGCACGCAGGTCAGCACGACGATCAGGCCGACGAGATTGCCGAGATACATCGAGGCGATCAGACCCCAGACGAATTCCTTCTGCTCGACGAACAGCATCGGGCCGGGCTGCAGGCCCCAGATCAAGAGGCCGCCGAGCAGCACGGCCGCGGTCGGCGAACCGGGCACACCGAGCGACAGCATCGGCAGCAACGCCGCGGTACCGGCCGCATGCGCCGCGGTCTCCGGCGCGACCACTCCCTCGATCTCGCCTTTGCCGAAATTCTTGCCGTTCTTGGAGACTCGCTTGGCGATACCGTAGCTCATGAACGACGCCGGTGTGGCGCCTGCGGGCGTCACGCCCATCCAGCAGCCGATCAGGCAGGATCGCAGCGACGTCACCCAATACTTCGGCATCTCCTTCCACGTCTGCAGGACGACGCGCAGGTCGATCTTCGCCTTGCCGCCGCGGAACGCCAAACCTTCTTCCATGGTCAGCAGGATCTCGCCGATGCCGAACAGGCCGATGACGGCGATCAGGAAGTCGAAGCCGTTGAGCAGTTCAGTCGACCCAAATGTCAGGCGCAATTGTCCGGTGATGGAATCGAGGCCGACCGCCGCCAGCGCAAAGCCGATCATCATCGCGGCGATGGTCTTGAATGGCGGCTCCTTACTCAAGCCGACGAAACTGCAGAACGCCAGGAAGTAGACCGCGAATTTTTCCGCTGGACCGAAGCGTAACGCAAAACTTGCGACCAGCGGCGCGACCAGCGTGATCATGACGACGGCGAACAGCGCGCCGACGAACGAGGAGGTGAAGGCGGCGGTCAGCGCTTCGCCGGCCTTGCCCTTCTGCGCCATCGGATAGCCGTCGAACGTGGTCGCCACCGACCAGGGTTCACCGGGTATGTTGAACAGGATGGATGTGATGGCGCCGCCGAACAACGCGCCCCAGTAGATGCAGGACAGCATGATGATCGCCGATGTCGGCGGCATGCTGAAGGTCAGCGGCAACAGGATCGCGACGCCGTTGGCGCCGCCCAATCCCGGCAGCACGCCGATGATGACGCCGAGCACGATGCCCAGGATCATCACCATGATGTTGAAAGGCTGCAGGGCTACCGCAAAGCCGTGAAACAGATTGACGAGTTCTTCCATTGCTTCAAGTCCTGCAAGCGTGAGCTAATGACACGACAATTCCAACGACACGAGAATGCTATTCTTGTTTGAGCATGATCTTCTCGGAAAACCGGTACCCACTTTCCGGATCATGCTCTAGAGACCAAGCCATTCCTCGATCGGTCCCTTGGGCAGCGGGACCAGAAACCAGCGTTCGAAGATCAGGTAGGTCGCGATCGGCATGCCGATCGCCACGGCGGCGACAATGGGCCAGCTGTACTTGCCGAGCCATCGCATGAACCAGCCGATGAAGATGATGGAAGCGAGATAGAGGCCGCTGAAGGGCATCACACCCACATAGATCGCGGTCGGTATGACGACGCTCAGCACCTGGCGCAGCTGTCCCCATTCCGCGAACAGCCCGTCGTCCCCGTCACGCAACCCGTTCCAGAGATTGATCGCGCTGGAGGCGATAATGAAGATCCCGATGTAGAACGGGAAGAAACCGGCGCGCGGTCCTTCCGCGCCCCAATTGATTCCGGCCTTGATGCTGCCGTAGACGACGATTGCGCCGAACACAGCGATCAGCATCGTGACGCCGGCTTCCACGGCCTTGTGAGTCGGGCCGGCGTGCGAGCTATTCGTAGTCATTCAAACTCCATCCGGAATCACGGTTCTGGGTTCGCAGCGTTTCATGCGCTGCGCATTCGCCGGTGTACGCGACGTTTACTTGGCTCGGTTTCAGGGAGCAGCGAGGAAACCGGCTTCCTTCATCAGGGCTTCGTGACGCTTCTCTTCCGTCTCGACCCATTTGGCGTAGTCAGCCCCGGTCAGGAAGGTGGTGTTGAAGGCGCCGCTCTTCATGAAATCCTGCCACTCCGGCGTAGCCCGCACCTTCTTGAACAGCTCGACGTAGTATTCGACCTGGTCCTTGGTGGCTTTGGGCGACATGAAGATGCCGCGCAGCATCAGATACTCGATGTCGAGGCCCTGCGACTTGCAGGTCGGAATATCCTTCCAGCCTTTGCCGTCCGCGACGACTTCGTCATAGGTCATCTGCTTGGCGTCGAACACGCAGAGCGGACGAAGTTTGCCGCCACGCCATTGCGCCACGGCCTCGATCGGATTGTTGACCGTTGAATCGACGTGGTTGCCGACCAGCTGGACCGCGACTTCTCCGCCGCCCTTGTAGGGAATGTAGGTGAACTTGGTGCCGGTAGCCTTCTCGAGCGCAACCGTGATGATCTGGTCTTCCTGCTTCGATCCGGTGCCGCCCATCTTCATGCCGCCGGCGGGTGCCTGCTTCACGGCATCGACGTAGTCCTTGACGGTGGTGTAGGGCTTCTCGGCATTGACCCAGAGCACGAACTCGTCGAGCGCCAGCATCGCGACCGGCGTCATGTCCTTCCAGTTGAAGGGGATGCCTGTCGCAAGCGGTGTCGTGAACAGGTTGGACAGGGTGATGATGATCTTGTGGGGATTGTTTCCCGAACCCTTGACGTCGAGAAAGCCTTCACCGCCGGCGCCACCTGACTTGTTGATGACGACCATCGGCTGCTTCATCAGGCTGTGTTTTGTCACGATGCCCTGGATGGTGCGGGCCATCTGATCGGCGCCGCCGCCGGTGCCGGCGGGTACGATGAATTCTACCGGGCGAACCGGCTCCCACGCGGCGGAGGCGGCCATATTGCCCGCGCCGAAGATGGCAATCGCGGCTAACGCGGTATGCAAGACAGAATGCTTCATGTGACGTACTCCCCGTAAAATTTAAAAGCGCCGTTCTTTGCCGGCTTTGGCTTTAGCTCAACTCTTAACTCAACACTTCTGATCCCGTCGGGATTTCCCCACCTGTTCGGTTATCTCATGAGGTTTGGTCAGATGGCATTGCAGGTCAGGGTTGCAGGCGAAATTGAATTGTAGGCCTGACCTCTCGGCACAGCATCCGCGTCTTTCGGATGAGTGTGAACTGCGAACCGCGGCACCGCCTGCTGATATCGCTGCCTTGGCGCCGAAGAGCCTGCCGCCATCCTCCTGATCGCCTCCGTTCGTTGTTGGGCCGGAACGCTTGGAAGACATATTGGTATGCGATATGCCAATACTGCAAACGAATAATGATGCCAAAGCATAGCTCAGGCTAATTTGTCGCAGTTGGCACCTGGCCCGGAGTGCTTAAGGCGACGCCAAAAAAAGAGGCCCCGGAAAACCGGGGCCTTTAGTCTGGGAGGAAACCTGAAGTGGTCGAGTCCTGAAAACGCAGTCAGTACTGCGCCTTAGCGGGCTCAGAGACCGAAACGGGGGAGGTCGCCGTTGCGAATGGCGATGCGGGCACTCGCGGTCAGCAGGCGGTCGATCGAGGCCATCAGGCGGCCGAAGAAAGCGCTGGAGGGTGCGAGGCTGAGGGAGGCGGTCTTGGACATTTTGTCCCCTTTTCTGAGTCGCGGAGTGGCTCCGCTTCGTGATCTGCACTGAATTTATGTATACCAGATGCCAGAAACAATGCATTTGTTTGCATAGCAGCAATTAGCCTTCTGCATCGCAACATGAATGACGATATTCGGGTTCCCAAACGAAAAGGCCGCCGGAAACCGGCGGCCTTTGGCAGAATTCGGGGAGATGAGGCGGCTTATTCAGCCGCCTGCTTGCGCGGCGGTTCGAGTGCGCCGGAGTCGTGGATCTCGGCCACCTGGTGATCGCTGAAGCCGAGCACCTGGCGCAGGATTTCGTCGGTGTGCTCGCCGAGCAGCGGCGAGCGGGTCACCTCGGAAGGTGAGTCCGACATCTTGATCGGATTGCCGACCGAAAAATACTTGCCGCGGGTCGGGTGATCGACCTCGACCACGGTGCCGGTTGCGCGCAGCGACTGGTCCTCGATGATCTCCTTCATCGACAGGATCGGGCCGCAGGGGATGTCGTCCTTGTTGAGGATTTCCATCGCCTCGAATTTTGTCTTCGTCATCGTCCACTGTTCGATGCGCGCGAAGATTTCGTTGAGGCGCGACAGCCGGGCAGGCGGCTTGGCGTAATCGGCGTGGGTCTTCCAGCCGGGTTCGCCGATCACGTCGCAAATCTTCTCCCACACCGGCGCCTGGGTGATGAAATAGATGTAGGCGTTGGGATCGGTCTCCCAGCCCTTGCACTTGAGGATGCGGCCGGGCTGGCCTCCGCCGGAGTCATTGCCGGCGCGCGGCACCGCGTCGCCGAACGGAATGCCTTCGCCGAACTGGCTGTATTCCTTCAGCGGACCATGGGCGAGGCGCTGCTGGTCGCGCAGTTTTACGCGCGCGAGGTTGAGCACGCCGTCCTGCATCGCAGCCGTAACCTTCTGGCCCTGGCCGGTGACGGTGCGCTGATAGAGCGCGGTCACGATGCCGAGCGCCAGATGGAGGCCGGTGCCGCTGTCGCCGATCTGCGCGCCGGTGACCAGCGGCAAGCCGTCGCGGAAGCCGGTGGTCGACGCCGCACCGCCGGTGCACTGGGCGACGTTCTCATACACCTTGCAGTCTTCGTAAGGTCCGGGACCAAAGCCCTTGATCGATGCAACGATCATCTTCGGGTTGATGGCGTGGATCTTCTCCCAGGGGAAGCCCATGCGATCGAGCACGCCGGGGCCGAAATTCTCCACCAGCACGTCGCAATTCTTGATCAGTGCCGTCAGGACTTCCTTGCCCTTCGGGTTCTTGGTGTCGAGCGTAATCGAACGCTTGTTGTGGTTCAGCATGGTGAAATACAGGCTGTCCACATTGGGAATGTCCTGCAGCTGGCCGCGCGTGATGTCGCCGACGCCGGGACGCTCGACCTTGATCACGTCGGCGCCGAACCAGGCCAGCAACTGCGTGCAGGTCGGTCCCGACTGAACGTGGGTGAAATCGAGAATGCGAACGCCCTTCAGCGCCTTAGACATATTTTCTCTCCTGTTACTATCTGTTGTCGTCTTGCTGTCTGTTGCCGTCATGCCCGCGAAGGCGGGCATCCAGTAATCACCATCGCTTCAATCGGGCACGGTCTGGTCACACGATAGTTCGGCGGCTACTTGGATTCCCCGCCTGCGCGGGGAATGACGCCGGTGGGTTGATCAGCTCATTTCTTCTTCAGCACGCTTTGCGGATTGAGGTTGCCGATGCGGCCGCTCTCGGAGCCGGCGGCCGGATCGATCACCGCGTTGATCAGCGTCGGCTTGCCGGAATCCATCGCGGCGTTGACCGCGCGCTTCAGTTCGTCCGGGGAGGTGGCGTGGACGCCGACGCCGCCGAACGCTTCCATCATCTTGTCGTAGCGCGAGCCCTTGACGAACACCGTGGGCGCCGGATCCGTGCCGACCGAGTTGACGTCGGTGCCGCGATAGATGCCGTCATTGTTGAAGATCACGATGCAGACCGGCAAATTGTAGCGGCAGATCGTCTCGACCTCCATGCCGGAGAAACCGAATGCCGAGTCGCCCTCGACCGCGAGCACCGGCTTGCCGGTTTCGATCGCGGCGGCGATGCAATAGCCCATACCGATGCCCATCACGCCCCAGGTGCCGACGTCGATCCGCTTGCGCGGCTGGTACATGTCGATGACGCCGCGGGCGAGATCGAGCGTGTTGGCGCCTTCGTTGACAAGGATGGCGTCGGGCCGTTCCTTGATGATGGTCCTGAGCACGCCGAGCGCGCCGTGATAATCCATCGGCGAATTGTTGTTCATCAGCCGCGGCGCCATCTTGGCGACGTTCTCTTCGCGCTTCTTGGTCACCGCGCCGGTCCAGTCGGAAGGCGCCGCCGTCCAGTTCGCGCCCATGCCTTCGAGCAGTGCCGAGACGCAGGAGCCGATGTCGCCGACCACGGGAGCGACGATCTCGACGTTGGAATCCATTTCCTTCGGCTCGATGTCGATCTGGATGAACTTCTTCGGCGCATCGCCCCAGGACTTGCCCTTGCCGTGCGACAACAGCCAGTTGAGGCGCGCACCGACCAACATCACGACGTCGGCGTCTTTCAGAACGGTCGAGCGTGCCGCACCCGCGCACTGCGGATGGGTGTCGGGCAACAGTCCCTTGGCCATGCTCATGGGCAGGAACGGAATGCCGCTCTTCTCGACGAAGCTCTTGATCTCATCATCGGCCTGCGCGTAGGCCGCACCCTTGCCGAGGATGATCAGCGGACGCTTTGCGCCCTTGAGCACGTCGAGCGCGCGTTTCACGGCTGACGGGGCGGGGATCTGCGCCGGAGCGGCGTCGATCACCTTGACCAGCGACTTCTGTCCGGCCTCGGCGTCCATCACCTGCCCGAAAAGCTTCGCGGGCAGATCGAGATAGACACCGCCCGGACGGCCCGAGACGGCGGCGCGGATCGCACGTGCGAGACCAATGCCGATGTCCTGCGCATGCAGCACGCGGAACGCCGCCTTGCACAGCGGCTTTGCGATCGCGAGCTGATCCATCTCTTCATAGTCGCCCTGCTGCAGGTCGACGATCTCGCGCTCGGACGAACCGGAGATCAGGATCATCGGGAAGCAGTTGGTAGTGGCGTGGGCGAGGGCGGTGAGGCCATTGAGGAAGCCGGGCGCCGAAACCGTGAGGCAGACGCCGGGCTTCTTGGTCAGGTAGCCTGCGATCGAGGCGGCGTTGCCGGCATTCTGTTCGTGGCGGAACGAGATCACGCGAATGCCCGCGGCCTGCGCCATGCGGCCGAAATCCGTGATCGGAATGCCGGGCACGCCGTAGATCGTGGTAAGGCCGTTGAGCTTCAGCGCATCGATCATGAGATTAAAGCCGTCGGTGAGCTCGCGCTCGGCCTGATTGGTATCGATGCTCTTGGCTGCGGTTACGGACATTCCACTTTCTCCCTGATCGTGTGTGGTTCGGACGAGTTGATCGTCTTCTGCTGTGAGGTCGTTCTAACTAGGTAATTCTCTAACTAAACAGTTCTTGACCGTGCGCTTCGACATAAGAAGCAAGGCCCAGCGTGTGATCGCGTGCGCGTTTCTCGGCCAGCTCGGTGTCGCGCGCTTCCAGCGCTTCGATGATGGCCAGATGCTCGGGCAGCGAGGTCGCGGTGCGATCGGTGCGGCCGATCGTCAATTGCCGGTAGCCGCGCACATGCAGCAGGATGTCGTTGGTCATATCGACCAGCACCGGCGACTCCGAGAGCGAGATCAGCGCCTGGTGGAAGGCGATGTTGGCCTTGGAATATTCGTCGACGTGGTTCTGCGGCAGGCGGTCCTTGCCGAAATCCTTGAAGAAATCGCGCAGCGCCGTGATGTCTTTCTTGCGCGCGGTGGTGGTGATCAAGCGCGCAGCCATGCTCTCGAGCGCGGCCCAGGCGCGGATCATGTCGACGATCTCGGTCTTGGTGCGCCGGACCACGACGATGCCGCGGCGTGGCACGGTTTTGACGAAACCGTCCTGCTCCAGCATCGCGATGGCTTCGCGAATGGGGGTGCGGCTGACGCCGAGGCGTTCGGACAACGCGCGTTCGTCGAGCATCACCTGCTCGGGCGTCGCATAGATATCCATCTTGAGAATAGCTTCCTTCAAGGCTTCGTAAGCCTTGTTCTTGAAGCTCGTCTCAGGTGCAATCCGGACGATTGCGATATCTGCATCAGCCATGGCAGGCGTGGCCTTGGGTTGTTTGCGTGCGGGCACGATTCGTCTCCTCCAGTGGGAGACGTGTTGTAACAGGAATAACGTCTAATATTTTTGGCATACCAAATACCACCGTGTCAAGTTGGCAGTATTTTCAGCGTTTCCGGGGCATCAGGTGACTTGACTTTCTCTACGCTGGCATACCAAATGCCATAAAATTTGCCCAGGAGGAAGTCCCATGTCGAATCCCAAAGATGCGGTCCGCAAAGTTCTCGATGCGGTGAAGGCCGATAAGCGCACCAGCCTGACGGCTCCGGAGGGCAAACTGGTCTGCGATGCCTACGGAATTCCGGTTCCGAAGGAGGGCGTCGCCAAATCGGCGGCCGAGGCCGCCAAGCTCGCGGCCGATATGGGCTTCCCGGTCGTGATGAAGATCGTCTCGCCGGACATTCTCCACAAGACCGAGGCCGGCGGCGTCATGGTCGGCGTCAAGACCGCGGCGGATGCGGAAAAGAATTACGAGACCATTCTCGCCAACGCGAAGAAGTACAAGGCGGACGCCAAGATCGAGGGCATCCAGGTCCAGCAGATGCTGGCCGGCGGCACCGAGGTCATCGTCGGCTCGATCACCGACGGCTCGTTCGGCAAGCTCGTCGCCTTCGGCCTCGGCGGCGTGCTGGTCGAAGTTTTGAAAGACATCACGTTCCGCCTGGCGCCCGCCACCAAGGACGACGCGCTGTCGATGCTCGACGGCATCCAGGCCCATGACATGCTGAAGGGCGTGCGTGGCGGTGACCCCGTCAACCGCGAGGCGCTGGCCTCCGTCATCGTCAAAGTGTCGCAGCTGGTCAGCGACTTCCCCGAAATCGTCGAACTCGACCTGAACCCGGTATTTGCCACCAAGAACGACGCGATCGCCGCCGACGTCCGCATCGTCGTCGACTTCGACTACAAGCCGCGTCCGGCGCCGCGCCCGAATGACGAAATCGTTGCCGCGATGAACCGCATCATGCAGCCGAAGGCGGTCGCCGTGATCGGCGCCTCCGCCGAGGACGGCAAGATCGGCAACTCGGTGATGAAGAACCTGATCAACGGCGGATATAAAGGCGATATCTACCCGATCCATCCCAAGGCCGCGGAGATCCTGGGCTACAAGGCCTACAAGAGCGTCAAGGACGTTCCCGGCGTGATCGACACCGCTGTGTTCGCGATCCCGGCAAAGTTCGTCGCCGGCGCATTGGTCGAATGCGGCGAGAAGAAAATTCCCGGCGCGGTGCTGATTCCGTCGGGCTTTGCCGAAGCCGGCGCGCCCGAGCTGCAGGAAGAGATCGTCGAGATCGGCAAGAAGTACAATGTCCGCCTGATGGGGCCGAACATCTACGGCTTCTATTATACGCCCGCCAATCTCTGCGCCACGTTCTGTACAGCCTATGACGTCAAGGGTTCGGCGGCACTGTCGTCGCAATCCGGCGGCATCGGCATGGCGATCATCGGCTTCTCGCGTTCGGCCAAGATGGGCGTCTCCGCGATCGTCGGCCTCGGCAACAAGTCCGACATCGACGAGGACGATCTGCTGGCCTTCTTCGAGCAGGATCCGAACACCGCGATCATCGCGCAGCATTGCGAGGATCTGAAAGACGGCCGCGCCTTCGCGGAAGCCGCCAAGCGCGTCTCCAAGAAGAAGCCTGTCGTGGTGCTCAAGGCCGGCCGCACCTCGGCCGGCGCCAAGGCGGCCTCGTCGCACACCGGCGCGCTCGCCGGCAACGACAAGATCTACGAGGACGTGTTCGCGCAATCAGGCGTGATCCGTGCCCGCTCGCTGCGGCAGTTGCTCGAATTCGCACGCGGCGTGCCGGTCCTGCCGACGCCGAAGGGCGAAAACATCCTGATCATCACCGGCGCCGGCGGCTCCGGCGTGCTGCTGTCGGACTCCTGTGTCGACAACGGCCTGTCGCTGATGGCGATGCCGCCGGATCTCGATACGGCGTTCCGGAAGTTCATCCCGCCGTTCGGCGCGGCCGGAAATCCTGTGGATATCACCGGTGGCGAGCCGCCGATCACCTACGTCAACACCGTCAAGCTCGGCCTGTCGGACGATCGCATCCACTCGCTGATCCTCGGCTACTGGCACACCATCGTCACGCCGCCGATGGTGTTCGCCCGCAACATGGTCGAGGTGAAGAAGGAGATGGAGGCCAAGGGCTTTGTGAAGCCGATCGTGGCTTCGCTCGCCGGCGACGTCGAGGTCGAGGAGGCCGCCGAATATCTCTACCAGAACGGCATCCCGGCCTATGCGTACTCGACCGAACTGCCGGTCGAAGTGCTGGGCGCCAAGTACAAGTGGGCGCGCGGCGCGGGCCTGCTCTGAGATCAACGATCCATGCCGCTTCGGTTCGCCGAAGCGGCATTTTGATCTCTGACGAAAGAACGGTGGCTTCATCCTTCGAGACGCCGCTATGCGGCTCCTCCGGCGATGAGCTTGCGCTCACGCGGGGATGAGGTCGAATAGCTCGGGATCAGACCTTAGACCCTCATGGTGAGGAGCGCGGCAAAGCCGCGCGTCTCGAACCATGAGGCCACGGATACGCGGTATTGATCCAACCTACGGATGGATGCAGGTCGCGATGAAGCGAAACGTGATCCGGCGCAAACCACTCGAGCCGAAATCGGGCCCGGACAGTGAGGCCGAGTCGAGAGACGGCGGCGTGCAGTCCGTCGATCGCGCGCTCTCGATCATCGAAACGCTCGCCGAAGACGACGAGGGCTATCGCCTGAGCGATCTTGCGATCCGCACGGGGTTGTCGACCTCGACCGTGCACCGGCTGCTGTCGACGCTGGAAAGCCGGCGCTTCGTGCAGTTCGACCGCACCGAATCGAAATGGCATGTCGGCGCGCGCGCCTTTACGGTCGGCGCCACCTTTGCCCGGCGCCGCAATTTTTCCGCGCAGGCCGTGCCATATTTGCGCAAATTGCGCGATCTGACGCGCGAGACCGCCAATCTGGCCGTCGTCGATGACGAGTTCATCGTCGTGCTGACGCGGATGGAAAGCCGCGAAATCATGCGGTCACTCACACAAGTCGGCGGCCGCGTCGCGATGGTGGCGTCCGGCGTCGGCAAGGCGGTGCTCGCGACCTGGTCCGACGAGGACGTCAACGCGATCATCCGCCATCACGGCATGCCGCGCCTGACCGAAAAGTCGATCGTGCGGCCGAGCGATCTGTTCAAGGAGCTCGAAAAAGTCCGCCGCCAGGGTTTTGCCATCGACGACGAGGAAGCCTGCATGGGCCTGCGCTGCATCGCCGCCGTGGTCTACAACGATTGCAGCGAGCCGCTGGCCGCGATCTCAGTGTCCGGCATGACCAGCCGTCTCACCGACGATCGCCTGCCGTTGCTGGGCCAGACCGTGCGCGAGGTGGCGGCTGAACTCACGGTGGCGCTCGGCGGCGTGATGCCGGCTGGGAAATCGGACTGAGCGGCGGAAGTTTCGGCGAAAACGCAGCCGGACGTCGAGGGCGGGTCGGCGGGCAATACCGCCCCCACGTTTTTGCAGCGGAACATCACGACGGCGAACAGTCCGTCTGGACAGCGGCGGCTTTTCCGGCTGATATGCGACGAAATGACACGATGCGGCAAATGCGTAGCCATCTGCATCAGCCTGGAGGAACTCCCATGATCCCGTTTTATACGCGCCTCATCGGCGCGGCGGTCGCGCTGACGCTCACGGCAGGCAGCCCGGCGCTGTCGCAGCAGCTCGAACTCAAGCTGATGGCGCCCGCAGCGCCCGGCGGCGGATGGGATCAGACTGCGCGTGCGATGCAGCAGGCGTTTGTCGCGGCCGGTATCGCGCGCAGCGTCCAGGTCACCAACGTCGCCGGCGCAGGCGGCAGCGTCGGCATCGCGCAGTTCGTCAACGGCGCCAAGGGCGACGGTAACCAGATGATGGTGAACGGCTTCGTCATGGTCGGCGCGCTCGCCATGAACAAATCACCGGTCACGCTCGAACAGGTGACGCCGATCGCACGCCTCACCGAGGAGATCCAGGTCATCGTCGTGCCGGCGAATTCGCCGATCAAGACGGCGCAGGATCTGGCCGCCGCGCTCAAGGCCGATATCGCCAAGGTCACCTTTGCCGGCGGCTCGGCCGGCGGCGTCGACCATGTGATGGCGGCATTGTTCGCGGGCGCCGTCGGCGCCGACGCCAAGAAGGTCAACTACATCCCGTTTTCCGGAGGCGGCGAGTCGCTGGCGGCCATCCTTGGCGGAAAGGTCACCGCGGGCATTTCGGGAATGAGCGAATACGACGGTCAGATCAAGTCCGGCAAACTGCGCGCGATCGGCGTGACCTCGGAAAAGCGGATTCCCGGCAGCGATATTCCGACCTTCAAGGAGCAGGGCATTGACCTCGTGCTGGCCAATTGGCGCGCGGTGATGGCGCCTCCCGGCATCACGGCGGAACAGAAGAAGACGCTGAGCGATGCGGTGGAGAAGATGGTCAAGTCCGACGCCTGGAAAGAGGTTCTCAAGCAGAAGGGCTGGGACGACGCTTATCTTTCCGGCGACGCGTTCGCGGATTTCCTGAAGAAGGAAACGGTGCGCGTCACCGACGTGCTGAAGTCGGTCGGCCTGGTCAAATCATGAGCGACCTTCCGCAGGGGGCGGCGGAGCGGCGCATCGATTCCGCGGGCGTTGTCATTGCGCTCGCGCTCGCAGGCTTGGCCGCGGTGCTGGTGTGGGACGCGAGCCAGCTGCAATCCAACAATCCCTACGGCATGGGGCCCCACGTGATGCCTGTTGTCATCGCCGTGGGGCTCGGCATTCTCGCGATCGGCAACCTGGTCGAGGCGTTGCGCGGCAATCTGCCGGCACGCGAGAGCGCCGACGCCAAAGCGGTGTGGCTGATTCTCGGCGGGTTGGCGCTGCTGATCGCCATCATCGGTCTTGGCGGCGGCTTTATCCCGGCGACCACGGCATTGTTCGTCGCCACGGCGACGGCCTTCGGGCGGCGCGCCATTCTCACCGATCTCGCCATCGGCTTCGTGATGACCACCCTGATCTATGTCGCCTTCAGTCGCCTGCTGACGTTGAGCCTTCCCGCCGGCCCACTGGAAAGGCTGTTTTGATGGACGCCTTCGTCGCACTCGCCAACGGCATGGCTGTCGCTATCCAGCCCATGAACATGCTCTATGCGTTGATCGGCGTGCTGCTCGGCACCGCGGTTGGCGTGTTGCCCGGCATCGGGCCTGCGCTCACCGTCGCCTTGCTGCTGCCGGTGACCTACAAGCTCGATCCCGGCGGTTCGCTGATCATGTTCGCCGGCATCTATTATGGCGGCATGTATGGCGGATCCACCACCGCCATCCTCATCAACACGCCCGGCGAGAGCGCATCGATGGCGACCGCGCTGGAGGGCAACAAGATGGCCAAGGCCGGCCGCGGCGGGCCTGCACTGGCGACCGCCGCCATCGGCTCGTTTGTCGCCGGCACCATCGCCACCATTGGTCTCGCCTTTCTGGCGCCTTGGCTGGTCGACTTTGCGGTGCACTTCGGGCCGGAAGATTATTTTGCGTTGATGTGCGTGGCTTTCGTCACCGTGTCGGCAACCTTCGGAAGTTCGCCGATCCGCGGCCTGACCAGCCTGTTCATCGGGCTGACGCTCGGGCTCGTCGGCATCGACAAGCTCACCGGGCAGCCCCGGCTCACCTTCGGCATCCCCGAACTGCTCGACGGCGTCGAAGTGACGACGCTGGCGGTCGGCCTGTTCGCGGTGGGGGAGGCGCTCTACGTCGTCTCGCGCCGTCATCACTCCGAAGAAAAGCTCGAGCCGGTGCGCGGCTCGCTGTGGATGACCAAAGAGGACTGGCAACGGTCGTGGAAACCGTGGCTGCGCGGCACCATGTTCGGTTTTCCGATCGGCGCGCTGCCCGCCGGCGGCGCGGAGATTCCAACCTTTCTGTCCTATTCAACTGAAAAGAGGCTGTCGAAACACCCCGAGGAATTCGGCAAGGGCGCGATCGAAGGCGTCGCGGGGCCGGAAGCCGCCAACAACGCATCCGCCGCCGGCACCCTCGTGCCGCTCTTGACGCTGGGGCTTCCGACCTCGGCTACCGCCGCGATGATGCTGGCGGGCTTTCAGCAATACGGCCTGAACCCGGGACCGCTGCTGTTCGCCGAGCGGCCCGATCTGGTGTGGGGCCTGATCGCCAGCCTGTTCATCGCCAACGTCATGCTGCTGGTGCTCAACCTGCCGCTGGTCGGCCTGTGGGTGAAACTGCTCGCGATCCCGCAGCCGTGGCTTTACGCCGGCATTCTGGTGTTTGCGACCACCGGCACCATCGCAGCAAAACCGTCGGTGGTCGAACTGTCGATGCTGGCGGGTTTCGGCGTGATGGGCTTCCTGATGCGCCGGTTCGATTTTCCGATCGCGCCTGTCGTCGTTGGTCTGATCCTGGGGCCGATCGCCGAAAGCCAGTTGCGCCGCGCGATGTCGATCAGCCTCGGCGATCCCATGGCGCTGCTGCAAAGCCCGATGTCGGCGACGCTGCTCGGCATCGCGCTGATCGCGCTGGTAGCGCCGTTCGTGACGCAGGGGCTGGGCCGGTTCAAGGCGAACGAGGACTAGTCCGTCCTCAGCGTCAACTCGCGGCCGGTGCGTCCGGCCGCTTTGCAACGAAAATATTCGAGATGCATTCCAGCACCGTCTCGCGCTTCTGATTGCGCAACAGGTTTCGATTGCGAACGATTCCCCAGTCGGGCTTGGATTTCGACTGGCGCATTTCCAGTACCGTCATTTCGAGATCGAGCTGATCACCCGGGCGTACCGGGTTCGACAGTTTCAGCCCTTCCCAGCCCAGTCCCATCAAGACCTGGTAATGCGGCTGCAGCTGACTCGACAGCAAGATGTAGATCGCAAACGTATTTGAGCCCGACGCCGTCAGGCCTCCAAAGACCGATTGTGCCGCGGCTTCCTCGTCGATGTGGCGGGGTATCGGATCATACTGTTTTGCGAAGCGGATAATCTCGTCCTTGGACAGCAGGTAGGGGCCCGCGGCGCTGCGCATGCCGATGTCCAGTTCTTCGAAATAGAGGTTGGCCATGGAAGCCTCCGGACCCTGCACGGTGGGCGGAGCCTATGCTTCCTGGTCGACCTTCGCCATCTCCAAACCTTGTTTGCGACCGCATGCAATGCCTTGGGCAATTGCCCGGGCGACGATCTCGGCATCGTCGTCGGAGAGCCGTTTGAGCGGCACCAAGGAGCACACGATCTGACGTGCGCGTTGCAGGTCCATCTCCGTAACAACGGGCCGCTTGATGGGCATTTTGACAGCCTCACGACCAAGGAGGGCGGTAATGCTACCATGGCTGGGTAGATTTCAGTTATGCGTTTGCGCCGCCGCAAGGCAGGCTTCAGCCTCGCGAACGGCATTACTCGCCCACGTCGAAGATACCGCGTCCATTTCGTGCCGATAACAAACAGCTATTGGGTTGGGTCTGGTGCCCGCGGAATGTCGCTGATATCCATGGCCCAGGGTAATGCCGAGCGGCACCAACCCTGATATTTTGGAACCAGCTGCGCGCGTTGCTTCGCCGTCCCAAGGCGCAGGCTGAACACAACACGGTCATCCAATGACGTGGAGTAAATGGCCGAACCGCAATCGGCACAGAACGCCAGCGCACGTTTGTTGCCGCTGTCGGCCGTTTTTATGTAGATCTTCGGTTGCCCGTGGAGCTTGAAATTCTCTGCCTTCACCGGAACGGTGAAGCGGTAGGGCGCGCCGGAAAAGGCCTGACAGTCGGTACAGTGGCAAATAGTGACGTAGTCGGGATTGATATCCGCCTCGTAGCTGATCCGCCCGCAGTGACAGGCGCCGTCAATTTTCATTCTTCCCTTGCTTCCCTTGCCCGCCGGGCCGTCCGATCCCTCCACGATTGCCTTGGACAATTGCGTTCTCCCAGATCGTTCGAACCAGCGTGGAACGAAGCGAGGCGCGGACAGCATAACTCCAAGCTCCCCTGCGCGCTAGCGAACCGGGATTGGGGCCTTGAACGGCCCCGCGCCGACTAATAATAAAAGATAAAGTGGGCAGGCCATGCTTCGGAGCGCGCCGCTATGGCGTTCGATTTACTTCAATCCGGATACGCAACTCTCCAATACGAGATCGCCGAGGAGAGGGCGTCGGCACTCGGACGGCTTGGACGGCGGCTCGAGGCCGCGCTGACGGCACTTGCCGCATGTCCGCGGACCGCCAACTCCGATCGAAAAATCCGCGATGGTCTCGTCGAACAGGCGGGGTATGCGCTCTGGCTCTTCGTCGTGCAGCGCGAGGCCTGCGGTCTCAACAAGATCGACCACGTGATCAAGCTCTACGGGGTGCCGAACGAGGTGCTTGCCCGCATGGGGCCATTGCCGAAAGCGCGCCCTCCGGCGTAATCCAGCGGCCGCCCCAATCGGCTCCAGCTACACCGGCAACTTTCGGTTCTGGTGTGCCCGGCCCTTGATGGCGGCGGCCTCGCTATGCCCCGCGATCACGCGCACGCCCTCGTCAATCCGTATCGTGATGTTGTCGGCCGTGCAGCCTTGCAGGAACGCGACGCCGTTGTTGCGGCAGGCCGCCAGAATGCGATTCCGCGCCGCCTGCATTTCCCGCGGAAAGGGCTCGCTTGGAATTTCGCGATAGCCGAGCGAAAGACTGAGGTCGCCCGGGCCGATCTCGGCAAAGCCCAGTCCGGGTACGCCAAGGATCTCCTCGCAATTGGCGACGCCCTCGGGGCTTTCCAGCTTCACGCCCAGCAACAACTCACCTTTCGGATTGAGCGGCCAGGGATCGCAGCGCGCCATATATTCCTCGGTCGACAGGCCCCACACAGGTGCCGCGGTGGTTTCCGATCCGCGCCCCCGCGTGCCGATGCCGAGCAGCTTGCGGCCGGCGGCGTCGGTGCCGCCGTCTTTTGCGCGTATCGCGCCCGCCATCCGTGCCAGCGGCGAGGGGATCTCGGGATCGACGCCATCCGTGTTGTGCGGATAGCGGCAGGATTCAACGAAGGCCCGCACCGCGTCGGCGGTTTCCGCCTGGCACAGCAGGATGCCATGCACGCCGCGGCCGAGGATCTGGCGGAACTGCCAGGCGTTGTAGCGCACATGCGCGGCGTCGATGCCATTCACCGGCGCCTCGACAATGACAGTCGGCGTGCGATGCCCCGACCGCGTCGGCCCGGCATCGACCATGCCGCGCATGTACTCGGCAAGGCCGGCCATATCGAAGGCGCCGTGCTCCATGCCGACATTCATGTAGTCGGCCCAGGTCCCGGCATCGATGCGGCCCTGCGCATGAGTCAGCACATGGCCGCTGTGCGGGCCGTCATAATAGATCGCCTGATCCTGCTCCAGCAGTTCGACGCAGCGACTGATCCGCTTGCCCATCAAGGGTTTCCTCCGACAGTTTTCCGCGATGCCGGCGCAAGGCTAGCACGCTGCCGCGCCACGATGGACAGGGGCGGTGATCACTATCGCGCCGAATGTGCAAAAGCGTTGTCGGGAAAACAGGAAATGGGCCGCCGCATCCGGCAGCCGGCCAGCGATCGATCGGAATGACGCCTTGAAGCCGGCCGAGGGCCACGGAGCGGGCTGTTGCCTCAGTCCGCTCCGCGGACCGTGGTCATTTGAACATGCCGAGAATCCACTTGATGAGCTGATCCATCGGCGAAGGCTTTGGATAGGGCAGCGAGCCATCCCTGGACGCAGCCATGCCTCCGTACACCGCGGACAACTCGTCGATGTTCAACTCGTGATCGTTTTGCATCCGTTGATCTCCTCTCAAGCGATGGACGCCTCATCCACCGTGCCGGAGAGGGTAGAACGGGCGCTCAGCCGAGGGTGTGATCCACGTCACGAACTCTGCAGGGTGTGCGCGGATCCGTTGAACCAATCCGCCTGTCGGCTCACGGTCGGGCCCGCAGCATGGGCGTCAATGCGGGGGACGAGCCGCTTTGTATCCTGCCGATAATCTTGAAGCCGTGGCGTTCGTACAGGGAAATATTGCGCGGGTTCGAGCTTTCGAGGTAGGCGGCGGCGCCTCGCTCGTCGCAGCGTCGTAGGGCGTGTTTCATCAGCAGCGCGCCGAGTCCTTGCCCGATCCATTTCGGATCGGCGGCGAAGAGGGGCAGGTACCAATGCGGCTCATGGGGATGATGCTCGGCCATGCCTTTCATCAGGACGCCGACATCCTCGGCGATCTCCGGGCGCAGGGAACCCTCCATGACGGCGCCCATCGCCGCTTCGTCGGGCTCGACGCCCGGCGGCAGCCACAAGGCGGCGGCGCGCGCGCGTTCGGTGATGTCGGCCGTGCCATGGTCGAATGCGCGGCCGCCAAAGGCTTTGACGAATCGCGGCATCACCCTGAGATATTCGGACGGGTCGGGCCAAACCCAGCGCGTCATCGGGTCGGACGCAAAGCCGAGCACGATGGTGCTGATGACGGTTTTCTCGATGCTTGCGTCCGCTGATTTCACTTCCGGCACGGCCGACATCAGGTCATCCCTCATTTCGATCTGGTCACCGCCCAATGTAGGTGTGCGAATGCCTTCTTTCCAGGCGTTGGAACCTGAATGCTCGTCGTGGTCGGTGAGCCCCGCAGATCGTCGACGCGGATCGCCGGTTAGTTGACGGGCCCGCCGCGACCCAGATTTTCCACATCCGGGTCGGCGCGCGTCACCCCGGTCGCGCGGTTGACCATGACCGTGACGAACCAGAGAACGACGCCGACCGCGAGCAGAACGCCGGCGATGCGGTACTGCACCGGGTCACGGCCGGTCCAGGGACCGGTCAGGAAGGCGCAGAACACCGCCCCCAGGATCGGCAGAATGGTTGGCGTGCGGAAATGCTGATGATCGACAGGGTCGCGCCGCAGCACCAGCACCGCAACATTGACCACCGTGAACACGCACAGCAAAAGCAGCGCCGTGGTGCCTCCGAGCGCCGGCACCTCGCCGACAAAGGTGATCAGTCCGAAGGCCAGCAGCGTCGTGAAGCCGATCGCGACATAGGGCGTGCGGCGCGTCGCATGCACCTTGCCGAGGGTGGGCGGCAGCACATGCTCGCGGCTCATGCCATACACAAGGCGGCTGGCCATAAGCATGTTGATGAGCGCGCTGTTCGCCACCGCGAACATGGTGATGAAGCCGAAGATCCAGAGCGGGAAACCGGGCGCGCCTTTTTGAACCACTTGCAGAAGAGGGGTCTCGCCTTCGCCCAATTGCTCCGGAGCCACCAGCGTGATCGCGGAAATCGAGACCAGCACATAGATGACACCGGTAATCGCCAGGCCCGCAAGCAGCACTTTTGGAAAATGACGCGTTGGATCCTTGCATTCCTCGGCCATGTTGACCGAATCCTCAAAGCCCACCATCGCGAAGAAAGCGAGCGTGGTTGCTGCGATCACCGGCCAGAACATGCCGCCATCAGGGGTCGTGCGAAACTGCATCACGCGCGAAACGTCGCCCTGGCCGAGGCCAATGGCCCAAAGGCCGATGACGATAATGATCAAGAGGCCGGTCAGCTCGACGCAGGTGAGCACCACATTGGCTTTCACGCTTTCGCCGACGCCGCGGAAGTTGACCGCGGCAACGACAGCCATGAAAGCAAGACCCGTGACGGTGATGCCAAAACCGGTCAGTCCGAGCCCCATCGCGTGCGACATGTTCGCCGCGAACGCCCGGGAGGCCGTCGATGCCGAGGTGATCCCCGAGCACATCACCGCAAACGCGACGATGAACGTGATGAAATGGATACCGAAGGCCTTGTGGGTATAGAGGGCGGCGCCCGCCGCTTTTGGATATTTCGTGACCAGTTCGAGATAGCTGAACGCGGTCACCAGCGCGACGACGAATGCCACCACGAAGGGCAGCCACACCACCCCGCCTACCTGCTTGGCGACCTGGCCCGTCAGCGCATAAATCCCGGTGCCGAGAATGTCGCCGACGATGAACAGGAGGAGCAGCCAGGGGCCCATGACCCTGTGAAGGCTAGGTTCGACGCTGCTTGACGGGGTACCGGCGTTGACGGTGACATCGGCCATCGTACGTCCTTTCCACTCTCGGTAGCGCCGATGCAGTGTATCGGCAGTTGGAGATTTGTGGAAGGTGCGGGTTAAACCATTCACAGCTCGGTGCACCGCACTGCGGGACGTTGCTTGGTCGGTTCTCTCGTCATTGCGAGCGTAGCGAAGCAATCCATATTGCGCCAAGCCGTGCCATGGATTGCTTCGCTGCGCTCGCAATGACGGTTGACTGCGACAAAACAACCCGACGGGCAAATCAATTCTGAGTTTCAGAAATCGTGTCAAGTAGAAAATTTCTGTAAATCAAAAATATATTTGTTGTCGGTCGACCCAAATCAGTGCGCATCTATCGTCATCCCGTCCTGGTCAGAAGGGCGTCGGCCGTCGTCACGGACGTTGGGCGGGTTGCGGTGGACGCTGGTCTACGTCTGACGATGGCGTGGATCGAGCGTACGGCAAAACCGTGTGGTCCTGGCGCCCGTTGCTGGCGTCAAGCCGTCGGCTTAGCGCAAGCTGAACCGGTGGTGACGGAGTCAACAAGAACTCGTCTCCGGGGAGATCACGGCATAAGCCGTAAAGCCATTGCGCAGGGAAGGCCGGGTGTTCACCGCTGC
>NZ_JAFCLZ010000043.1 GCF_018130165.1 Bradyrhizobium sp. JYMT SZCCT0180
CAAGCCCAATGACCTGACACCATCGACCTTGAAAGCAGCCTCCGATCGCCAGCGCCCTACCGCGCCAAATACCGCGCCCGCAAATCATAGGGTCACAAGCTCTCAGGATGACGTCTGCGCGGACCAACCCAAAGACATCTCGCCCTAGCGCGTGGACTCATAAGCGCAGAGCCGTGGCGTGATTGACGCAAGTTGCACGAATGCAAGGTAGTTGGCAGCCAGCTTGCCGTAGCGCGTCGCAACCCGACGGCATTGCTTGATCCGGTCGAATAAACGCTAGCTGAGGTTTGCCAGGAACGCGTTGATCGCATCCGCTCCTTGTTTGGGCTGCTGGCACATCCACCAATGACCCGCTCCTTCCAGCACTGCGACTTTTGCGCCGGCGCGCTCGGCAGAACGGCGCGCGAGCGTTTCTCCGCCAACAAAGGAATCTTCCGTAGCGATAATCGCCAGGCCGGGTTTGGCAACGGCTCGCGGCAAGCTCGCACCGAGATCGCGCATCACCGGTTGAGCGGCTGATCTGTACAGCGACAACATCGCTCGACCCATGTCCGCGTTCGCACCTGCGATTATTTTCTGAGCGATTGCCTTGGTCATGCCCAGGCTCACGTACCGCTCGACTCGGGCCTCTGCCGGCATGCTGGTCATCTGTGCAAGCGCCTGCTCGCCGATTTCTGCCTTCTGCCAAGCCTGTGCCATGTCGTGCCAGACGTAATCAGGGTCGAAGGCGCCCAAAATATCACTTGCCCAGGACCGTATCAGATCTGGACGGTCCATCGCGATGCGGACGACATGTCCGCCACCCCAATCATGTCCCACAAGATCGATGGGCTGTGCCAACTTTCCGAGTTCGAGGGCGAGCCAGTCGCGATAAGCGTCGGTGGAACAGTCAAAGCCCGAAGGGATTGCGGAGCCAAACCCGGGTGGCGACAGACGAACAACGTCGTGGTTGCGCAAATGCGGGACTAGGTCGTCCCATACTGCCTCTGTTTCAGGATTTCCGTGAACGAGAACAATCGTCATCACAGACCCCCCTTAAACAACGTTTTCGCAATGCCTGTGCGTACCGCCTTAACCTATCGCTTCGACGTTAATGCGGAAAGCGGCTTCAAGGTGGTTTTTCTGGTCGGGTCGCGGTAAATTTGGGGTAGGCATGTCAGCTCATGGCCACTTCTCGGACATCCAGCATTGTCCGCTTTCTAGTCGCTATTGGTGGCATAGCGGACATCGGAAATTTATGAGTACACGGCCTAGTCTAAAATCGGCAGTGGCCTGATTTGAGTTGTTAACGATTTCGCGATGTGAGCAATTTTGACCACTATGTCGACCTGCGGACATGCCAGATTGTCCCATCACCGCCCCGCCATCGGCTTCCATCGGTGATGAGAACGCGAGTTGCGCTCCCGCCTCCCCAAGAATGGAGCAGCGCCATGCAACGACGTCACTTCAAACAATCCGCTCCACTAGATCAACGACTAACGCTGGAGGCGGAACGCCTCCGTAAAGAAGCCCAAGGCACCCCGCCGGGGGTTACTCGCGACAAGCTCATTCGCCAAGCCAGACAGGCCGAAACAGCTTCGCACATGCATGAATGGCTCACGTCTCCCGGCCTGCAAGCGCCACTCTGATGCCAGAGTATCGCGCTTACATCGTAGGCGAGGACGGGCACTTCATCGGATACGAGCCGCTGGTCTGCGCCAATGACAGTGAGGCCATGGAAAAGGCCAAACGCCTTTCAACCCGTGGCCCGGTGGAGCTTTGGAGCGGGCCCCATCAAGTCGCTCGGCTGGGGGCGGCAGAGACTAGCGACTCCATAGCGCGCGAAATACGCGATGGCCGCAGGGTCGCGCGGTGACCTTCGCGAAAAGCGTTGCTCTTCTATCGAGGAGGGCAGTGATTAGATAGGGAGGGGCAACCCAAGGAGTTGCCATGAAAAAGCCTCTGACGATACCGGACGAGCCGCAACCCCGCAACATCACACGCGCTGACCTTGTGATGACCGAGGGCTTCGGCTTGGAAGTCGATGGCCGGATGAAGACGGTATTTCCAACGCTTCAGGCGGCGCAGAAAAGGGCGAGAGATCTCAAAGCCCAGTTTCCGATGCTCCAAGTCAAGGTGTACGACGCTGCGGAAAAGAAGATGCTGGAATTGTCGCCGACTGAGTGATGCTATGAGACCATGAAAACTGCCCAGATTATCCGACTAGCGGAAGCGAACGTCGTCGGCTTTTGGCCTGTGCGACGGTGAGACGAGACCCTGCCGATACGCGTGCTGACTTCCAAAATTGACCCGGAACCTCATCACCATCGTTCGTACTAAGGAACGACGTTCTCATAGGGATTAGTGGCCTATCGGGTGATGGGCGGATCAAACTATCTGGTGCATTGTCGGCGTCATGTCAGACGATGCAGCCAGGTTCCGTAAGCTAGCTGACGAATGCCGAGAACAAGGCGAGCGGGCCCTTAACCCGCTCGATAAGGAATCGTGGCTGCGGCTCGCGGGCGAATGGACGAAGATGGCGCAATCCGCCGAACTCAAGCTCAAGAGAGAGTAAGGCAGCTCGTAAGTACCTAGTCGGCGGCTTTTTTCTCGGTCTCGCGCGGTAACTCGCCACGATTTTCGGCGGTCTCTTCCGGATCGCCGGGCGTTTTGCCGGCCATATTTCCCGGGTTGTAGTGAAACTTGCCCTCCGGGTTTTCGCCGGGCTGCTTCTTGTTCGGGTTTCTTGTGTTGTCGTCGGCCATCAGGCGTTCCTTTGGAAGGAGGAACAACGTCTAACAGATCTGCGCTGGTTACGTTCCTGATACGAGTGGCCTGCGGTGGCCTAATTTGAGTGTTTAACTATTTCGCGATGTGAGCTTTATTGACCAATATCTCGGCTGCCGGATATGCCAGATTGCCCCCGGTCACCGCACCGTCCTGTTGGCGCTTATCGGTGATGAGAACGCCCGGTTGCGCTCCCGCCTTCCTCGATGGAACGGAGCAGCCCTATGCAGCAAAGACAGCACTACACACCACCTGAAATCCTCGAGCAACGTCTTGCCGAAGAAGCACACTGCCTGCGCGAGCAAGCCAAATTGCTTCCACCTGGCGCGGTTCGGGAGGCCACGATCCGCAAGGCCCGACAGGCCGAAACCGGATCGCACCTGAGCGACTGGCTGCGATCTCCCGGCCTGAAGGTTCCGAACTAATGCACGCATTCAGCGATAACTACACCTTGGGCAAGTTCAACCCGCCCTCATACACGAACTGGCTCGCCGAACTTCGCGCCCTGTTTCCTGTCCCGGATGAATTCCTTCTGGCGGATGCGATCTTCAGCTTCCCAAACGCATTCAAGGAAGGAAAGACGCCGCAACAGGCTTACGAGGTGTTCGATATTTTCGTCAGCGCGGAGGCTTGAACATGAACGGCAACAGCCGTAGGCCGCTGCTGACCGCTCCATCCGCCCCCGCATGCTCTTCGGCTGCTTCAATCTGACGTGCCATTTCCATGAAGGCGCGAGATAGCTCAGGGCGGGGCTTCCTCGTTCATCCCGGCTGTAAAACCTTCATCGTGCGGCACTTTTACTTCAGGACGTCGGCGGCCTGAATGATATGGTAGGCGCGCGCGGGTAACGGAACCGGACATGCCAAACAATCCCGATCAAGCGAAATTTGATCCAAAAGAGTTTCTCGCCAAGGTAGGCGAAGGGAAGACTATCCTTGAGTTTCGCAAGGATGAGGTCGTCTTCGCGCAGGGCGACGCAGCAAGCGAGGTATTCTACATTCAAAAAGGCCGAGTTAAGGTCGTTGTCATATCCGAGCAAGGCAAGGAAGCCGTCGTCGGCATTTTGAGTCCCGGCCAGTTCTTTGGCGAAGGCTGCATGAACGGCCATTCGCTGCGGATCGCGACGACGACAGCGATGGAGGAATGCCTGGTGACCGCGATAACGAAGACCGCCATGGTCGCGGCACTGCACGATCAACCCAAGTTTTCCGAGCTGTTCATGGCCTATCTGCTGACCCGCAACAGCCGGATAGAAGAGGATCTGATCGACCAGCTCTTCAACTCCAGTGAAAAACGGTTGGCGCGCCTGCTGCTCCTGCTGGCGAATTTCGGCAAGGAGGGCAGCCCTCAACCGATCACTCCGAATATCAGCCAGGAGACATTGGCCGAAATGATTGGAACGACACGATCCCGCGTCAGCTTCTTCATGAACAGATTCCGCAAGCTCGGCTTCATAAGCTACAACGGAAAAATAGAGGTCAACAGTTCATTGCTGAACGCGGTCTTGTACGACAAGCCCGAGATCAAGCGCGAATTGTAAACGATAAGCAATTGCCCCCAGGCGTCACAAGCCAACCCGCCGGGCGCGTCGCTAGGGCTTCGCCGCCAGCCGATCCTTCACCCGGCTGATCGAACGAAACCGCTATTGCGCCGATATAAACTGGAAATGGTGGAGTGCCCGAATACCGTGTCGATTGCTCGGAATTGACTCGCTATTGGACCGTTAAAAGGCGCAGGGTCATTTATCACCGTTTCGCGCTTTCGACTGTTGTCGGTGATTGAGAGTGTTGAGCTCCCGCCTTGGTGAAAGGGAGATCCCATGCCCAAGAATTCTCCGCCTCCGATCTGCCCGAAGTGCAGCATGCCTATGCGATTTGTGCTCGTGAAGACGGGAGGACGCAAATTCCGCTGCGTCGATTGCGATGTAACAGGCCTCCTTGAATTGCCGGAGGTCACCCAGCTTCTCACGGGCGAACTAAGACATCCGGGCTAAATTGCCTCCGTTGGCTTTGATGCCGAAACATACTGAGAGGCTGGCATTCATCCGAGGCATAGGTCTTTGGAGGTCATCATGAATGACGCATTCTCGCTCTCAATCTCGGTAGGTATCATTGCCTTTGGATTTTGCATTGCTGCTAGCGCGATCGGCGCTGGCTCGTCTTGGGCCTGGATGCTCATAGGACTACTTCCCGTCATTGTAGGTACGATCAGCCTTTATCTGGCGATTCGCGAAGTCAATGTTGCGCAGCGGAAGTGAGATTCAGTGAGTGTGGAGGACGGCAAGCGCCAGGGTTGATTGTTCGACACTGGCAACGATCCAGACATCTTAGCAGCCAACGTCAAGGCGAAGGGTATTGACCTCACCAACATCGGCAAGGGGCTAGGTCAGCATCCCTCACTTGATCTTCCTTGAGCCTCGCCCAGCTTTAAGGAAGGTTAGGTTTGATCGATAGGTTCTCGCACCGGCTAGCACCAACAAGAGACATAAGAGACCCATAGCGGCCACTGTCTAAGGCTAGAGCAAAGTCGAGCGCATCAATCCCAACTGTAAACGAAAGGACCGTCGGTCTCCGGCGGTCTTTTTGTTTGGGTGAGCCGGGACGATCAGGTCCTCGTGATATGCTTAAGCCAAAGCAAGGAGGCTGGCATCATGCCTACCGGATTATTTAAAACACCAGATCAGTCGGCTCAGGTTGAATACGACGGCGTTTCCATCCCGATACCTAGGTCGACATACGAGAAGAACGGCTACAAGCCCGATTTCGACAAACTGCCCCTCGAAGACGAATATAAGGCGGCCCAGGAGAAGTTGCGTAATGCCCCGAGGCCCTAAAGGCACCCCCTCAGGCTGACTGCTGTCTGCAGGATCACCCCTGAAAAACAATTACCGAAGGTGCTGCGCTTTGGCGATGTGTTGACCAATTTCGTTCGCCTGATTGGCTTCGCCGGCATCAGTCAACAAATGCTGAAGCTGGGTAGCACCAGTCAAATCCAAGCCGACCAGCGGATTTCCCGTTGATCGAAACCACAGTCGCGGCACACCCAATTCATCTTTGCGGGCTTCGATTTCGCATTCGGTGGGTGGTATTCCGAACATGCTGAAGAACTCTGATTTCATCTCAGCCTCCTGTGCCCTATCAAATAATGTGGGAACGAAAATGCGACTGTAAAGGCAAAGAAACCGAAAGCGAGCCCGACCGGGGATAGAGGAATTACCGAGGCCGCCCGGCCCGCCGCTACAGAGTTCCGATTTTTAACCGTCCTTCGACTTGGCAACCTCTCTCGCCAGTCGTTCAGCCTTCAGCCGTTCTAGGTTTTTGCGCAGCGCTTTTTGCTCCTGCTCGTATTCATTCAAGGGCCTATCCGATGGACGGAACTTGCTTGCTTCATTTTCACGTTTGCTCATGACGTGACCCTTTTGATGGATGGGTCCCCACGACTGAATACCGCGCACCGTACTGGCTCAGACTAACATACTTGAAGGGGCAGATGTCAGTTCTGGCGGCGAACTAACGTCTCAATTGGGTCAAAAGGCGAAGTCCCGAAGTTGCTTGGGGAAGTCTGCTTCACCCCAAGAAGCGGATATCTCGCATTTATGAGTACGCGTCCTAGCGCTCAAGGCGGATGAGTTGGAAGCGCCATCCGCCGGTCGAACCCAAGACAGGATGGCGGCGCCACCTGTTCATCGGGGCCGCGCCTTGCGCGACCCGTCGGGCTCACTTCGCCCTATGGCCCTGGCCGAAACAGGCCGGGCGCTGATCAGTACCGGTCGTAGTAGCGGCCGCGCGGATAGTAGGCGTAGGCGTGCATGGGGTTGATGCCACAATAGGCGTCGGTCCCGTACGCGGTCGCCATGCACTGCTGGTAGCTGGAGAACTGGCAATTGCCGGGATAGCCCCACTGACGGCCTTGCAGGCAATAGCGATCCTGGATGCGCTCGGCTGCGGGTGCTGGCGACATCGATCCGACGACGGTCAAGGCGGAAACGGCTGCCAGAATGGCGAGGGAAACATTGCGGCGCATGGTCGAAACTCCTTGAATTGCTATCAATCGCTTTCGATAGATAGACGGGCCAGCCCCTCGAAAAGTTCAACCCGGGCGGATTAATTCCTGGTGATGTTCAGGGGACGTGGCTGGTCGCTGCCGGCGGATGATATCTGTTGTTGGGGTGCATCGCCGCCGCAACGAGCAGGGCGAGAATCACGAATCCGACTATCTTGCGCATCGTCTCGCTCGGTGCTTGGCGAGGGCTCGCCGTTGATCCGGAGCAAGTGTGCCGAGGCTGTTCTTGAATGTGATCGGAATCACAAAGGCCGCCCAGCTGAAGCGGCCTTATCCGCGTTGATGCTCAAGCCTAATAACGAAGCCTTGACCGAGGCGGCTAAATTGGAGGGCGTGCAGCCGGAGAAGGCGCGCTAGTATCAGTGACTGTCTTGCACGTCTGTGCCGAAGCTTTGGCGGCAGATATTACGCTCCAGCAAGCGGCCTCGACAGTAAACCCGCGAGGCTGTTCTGGTTGGCGATTTCGAGGGATGTTCCGATGCGCGTTCTGGCTTTTACGTTTCTAACGATTGGTCTGGTTACCGCAGCCGAACAAGCTCCGGCGCAGACCTATGACCCGGCGTTTCCAGTCTGTGCGCATGTCGTTCCGTGGGGCGGCGGTTCGTTTGAAGATTGCACCTATCATACGATGGCCCAATGCGCGGCATCGGCTTCCGGCCGCGCTGCGCAGTGCCAGCTCAACCCGTTTTACGCTCGTGCGGCAGCGCCGAGACAAGGCGAGCGGCGTTATCGCCGGGGTTACTGAGCCGGTCTAGCGGGCCTGTTGGCGCCCCTCTTCATCGGCTGCCCGATTTTGAAAGGGCCCGGTCGACGGCCAGTACCACCTGCGTGATGGCCTCGCTGCGCGTTTTCGTTTCGCCGGCTTTGGTGGTGTGGTCGTCAAGCGTCACCGCCCATCGCCACGAATCGGGCTGGTCGCCTTCGAAAACCAGATAATTCTTGCCGCGGTATTCCATCGGAAAAAATTCGATACTTGTCTGCAATCAATGCCGGTCGCACTAATCTCCCAACATAACACGGTTCTGCATCCTGGCGCACGGTGAAATTCGTGTGCCGCAGCCGAACCGGTGGCCGCGCTCCCAGGCGCGAAGCTCAAGGCGGTCAGGCCAAGCCCTACCCTCCCTGGCAATGACGCCTGACAAGGCTCAATGAAAGGCCGCAATGAGATACTGGTGCTACTTCTCACGTAGCGCACGCGGCAGCGCGTCGCGCAGATGGACGGTATCCAGCACGTTTCCTGCTTCGTCCGCGATCAGAATCCTCGTCGGCATGCCGTCGATAGCCAGGACGATCCACTCGGCGAGCAATTCGCGCGCCCCTAGCAGCGCTTCCCGCCGCGCGGCGTCGAGGTCGGGCAGTTCGGTGCCGTCGGGATCGGTGTCCAGCTCATCGATGTGAAAATAATATCGCGGCATGCTGGTTCTCAACCACCAAGGCGAACACGCTACTCAACATACACATTGGCAATAAGTTGCTCTGTCGGTCAGCGAACAATGGCTACAGAGTCTTGCAAGTTTTCCGTCCCAGCGTCGCTTAGCGTGCAGACCAACGGCGAAGGGGCGGTTAGCGTGCGGACATCATCGCCCGATTCCCCAGGTATTTAGCGGTGACTGAGAGACGCTACTGCGCTCCCGCCTTCCCCGGAGCACAACCATGGCGCGGCATTACTTCCACCTGGCGAATGGCACCACAACCCTGGACCCGACCGGGATTGACCTTGCCGATTTGGGCGCGGTCCAGGAGGAAGCCGTTCGCGCCGTCCGGGAGTTGCTGAACCTCGGCAAAACCGACGGCCTCTGGTCCGGCGATCCCTGGAAGGTGTGGGTCACGGACGGCCCCGACGGCACCGGCCGAACCATCCTCACCGTAGAACTCACGACCGGGTAACGTCGCGTCGCCACGCGGGAGGCTGGCCGGGCCCGGCCCGGCCGGGCCGCCCGTTTGCGCGTGGTACTCGATCACTTGCGCGACGCCACCCCTGGCGACGACAGCCAACGGTTCATGCGTGAAGCTGTTTCAGCCAGTTGCGCCCGGCGCAAAAGCAGCTCCCGAGCCATGCTGCCGGCAGGTTGCTCTTCAGCCGCTTCCTTGAATCGCAGGGCCTCTTCCGCCAGCCGCTCCTCAAAGGTAGCCGTGTGCTTGATCCGCCTCCTCCTCTGGGCCATGGCACCCTCCTCACAAAACTGCCAATGCCCGATTTTAAACCGCTGTCGTTCGTATCGTCTGCCCGGTTTCTGACATTTCAAACCCTCGCCGGCGCGCGAAGCTTGCGACGAGTTGCACCGACGGGAAAATCGCAACACCCGGCCGGCAGCTATCAGATGTCGAAGATGCGCGCGTAGTGCGAATTGACGGCTGCGTCGCACTCGCAAGCGCGCTGCTGAATCCTGGCAATGTCGATGATGTGAACCCGGCCGCGCGAATAGGAGATCAATCCGGCGTCTTGCAATTTTCCCGCCACCGCCGTGACGCTGGTTCGGCGGACACCGATCATCTGGGCGAGAAATTCCTGCGTCAGCGGCATGTCGTTGCCGACGAGTTGTTGCATCCTCAGCAGCCATTTGCAGGTGCGGGAATAAACGTCATGAACCGCGTTGCACGCAGAGGTCTGTTGCACCTGCGCGAGGAAGAACTGTTCGTAGTGCATCAGGATCTTCCGGAGCTTAGGATTTTCCTGGGTGAGTTCGCGCAACCGGTCGGCATCGACAACCGAAGCGGACCCTGCGACCAGCATCACGACATGGTTGAGGGAGATCTTGTGATCCATCGCGGGGCCTGCACCGTACTGACCGTCCCTGCCGATCATGCCGGTTTCGATCCGGCCTCCGTTGGACAGCTCGACGACGCAGGAAATGATACCGCCATGCGGGAAGTATACCCGCTGGACATGCGCATGGGTTTCCGCGATCGCAAAACCCTGGCGCAGTTCTGCGATGGTGAGGTGCGGCTCGAGGTGCGCGAACGTGGCGCGATCGAGCCGGGACAAAAGTTGATTTTCGCGATGACCGCGCATGGCGCACTCTCCGGAACAGGCGGGAGCGCGACGAACTCTCAGTCACCGAAAGATGCCCAGGACGGCGCGGCGATAATGTCATCTAGCAGACATTTGCGGCCTCCGTCTGTCTCGTAGGCAACTTATGGGGGTGACGCTGCCAAGGACGCTGCCAAGATGGAGTTCGACCACTCAGGCCGAACAGGCCAGCGGTCCCGCTCTGGCCTGTTTGTGGATTGTGAGAAGGATACGGTGGAGGCGCGCGGCGCTAGAGCAACGCAAGCGCGATACCAAAGCACGTTATCAGCGTCGCGGTGCTCAGTGACATCACGACCAGGGCCTCTTCCTTGTGCTTTTCCAAATCGTCCATTCTGATTTTACGCCGACGGAGCGGCTTTGTTCCGCTGCTCGTCGATCACGCGGAGTTTCATTTCCGGAACTCGTGCGGCGCATGTACCGAAGCCGCGACTCGGGGAAAGCCGTAGCGCGTGAGAGATCGGCGACAGCCCAACCGTCGGTAACGAAAAATTAACCCTGCTCGCGCCACCCTTTCATCAGATGGAGGGCGCCCGAGCATGCAGGTTTTCAGAATGACGCTGAGTGATGGTGCGAGGAAATTCCACATCGCCATTCAGGCACCGGATGCCGCCGCCGCGGAGACGAAGGCCGCCGATTGTTTCGATACTTCGAAGTGGCAGATTCTGAATATCAGGCGCGCCGGTGTGGTGGCCGCCAGGCCGGAACCGCAATCCGTCGCGGCTTGATCCCTGGGGAATGCGATCCACGCTGCGGCCCTTGCCGCCGCGTTCGCTTAACCTGCCGCTGCCTTGTCTTCCTTGTCGATACCGCGCGCCACGATCCTGAGCGCGTCATCCGCTAGCGGCCGCTGCAGCCCCTTGGCCTCATCCCACGGCGCGCGCATCCAGACGTCGCGCTCCTCGTCGCTGGTCAGGATCACCGGCATCGCCTTGGGATGAACAAGCTCGACGATCGCGTTCGGCGTCGTCGTGAGAAAACCGTAGACGTTGTGCGGACCGGGGATCGGCTTCGACTTGGTGCCGCGATCGCCCTTGAACTCGGTCCAGATGCCGCCGAAGGCGAACAGCGGCCGATCGTCATGGAGGGCGAACCAGACCACATCCTTCTTTTTCGTCTCCGGATTGGGTTCGGGCGCGTATTCCGCAAAACTGTTCACCGGCACCAGGCAGCGATTTTCCGGCTTCAGCCAGCCGCGCCAGTGCGGCGAGGAGGTGTTGCGGATGTTGGTGACCGGCGGGCCGCCGGTGCGCGGTGGCGGCGGCATGCCCCAGCGCATCGTCACCAGCTCAGTGCCGTGATCGGTGTTGCGCACGACCGGCGCGGGATAGTCGGGGAAGACGCCGGGCATCGGGGCGAGGTTGCCGACGTATCGGTTGACGACGCGAAACAGCCGGCTGATCGCTTCCTGGTTGGTGGTGATCGAATAGAGATTGCACATGATGCGATCGACGGTACCGGCCGATCAAGCCACTCGCAATTTCAATATGGGCCTCGGTCCGCTTCCGCGGCACATCGCCTATGTCGGCGGCGTTCCGGCATTGAGCAAATTGGAAATGGCGGTGACAAGCTGCGCAGGGGCAAAGGGTTTGGCGAGCAGAACACTGTTGGGGACGCCCTTGGATGCCCACTCCCCTTCGTGAGTGCCGGTCATATAGATGACGGGCATCGCCGGATCGGTCTCTCTGGCCGCGCGAGCGACTTGCCATCCGTTCAGGCTTCCGAGCAGATTGATGTCGGTCACGACCGCCCGGTATTGCGCTTCATCACCCTGGAGAAGCGCAATGGCTTCCTCTCCGGATGTTGTGATCGCTGATTTGAACCCGCCGTCTGCAAGCGCATCTTCGACAATGGCCTGGATAAGCTGGTCGTCCTCGACGACCAGTATGGTCACCGCATGATCCACTTCAACCGCTCCCTGCTGCAGCGTTGCAGCCACCGGCAGGGTAAGTGACGCTGAAATGATTGGTTCCGAAATAATGTTCAAAAGTGAACATTAGGCGCGGGATGCTGCGTTGCGTGCGCAAGATTGGCGTTGGCTTCTGCACGTCAGGCCGTGGCTTGATCGACGCAGGCCTCGGGCGTCACCGCGGGGTCTGCAGGCCCGGTGAGGCCAGCCATTCCTGCACGTGCGAAGCCGTCTCGGCCTGTCGGGCCCGGCGAATGAGCTTGTCGCGCGCAACTCCCGGCGGGGTGCCTCGTGCTTCCTTGCGCAGGCGCTCTGCCTCTTCCGTCAAACGTTGATCTGGCGGGGTGGTCTGTTTGAAACTTCGTCGCTGCATGGCGCTGCTCCATTCCTGAGGGAGGCGGGAGCGCAACCGGCGATCTCATCACCGATGGAAGCCACTGGCCGTGCGGTGATGCAAGGATAATACGCTGCCGGCGCCACTGGTTCTGTCCACTTGTGCACACAGCACAAATTGGCGCGGCCTCAAATCCCATTCTTGATGTGGCCACAAATTTCTTATGGTCTACCGTACTGTCTGTTGCTCCCTCGGGAGGCTTGGGAAAATGAAGGCTGGAGAACCGGCGCATTGCCCTACCTGTCAAAGCGACATGACCCTCGTTCGTACCCAGCCCGATCAGCCTGGATTTGAGTTGCAAACCTTGCACTGCCCGAAGTGCGATAGCACGCATCGCTGGATGGTCAGGAAGCAAGCATCGCCGCCAAGCGGGTCCAGACTTGCCAGCAAGCGACCCAGGCCCAAAATCCTCGCGCGTTTCTGGAAGAAAAAATAGCAGCGCGCAGGGCTGATCAGCGACGGCGTCATCCGCCGTCCGGACGAAACAACTTGGCCCCGGCGCTAGTTCTTCAGAACATCGTCGCTTGTCGCTGCGTCAACGGAGTCGACAACGGCCATTGCTTCCTCTGTTTCTTCACTTTGAACCTGCCGGAAGAGAGTCGTGAAGCTCTCGGCGATCCGTCGCCAGGCAGCCCTGTCCGTCTCATTCGTGGCTCGTCGCGCTTGGTCGTGGGCCGCTAGCGCCCGCCGCCAATATTCGGCGCTGTTATCCATGTCAGTATCTACAACCGGGAAAAATACGTTTCGATCAATGTCACCAAAATGTCGCATCGGCGACCGCCGGTCAATCCGGCTCTCGGGCAATTTCGGAGTAGGCCAGGACCAGGCGTCCGGTACTGACCGAGGACGTCAGTCAATCTGAATCAGGACAGTCTTTTTGCAGGGACTTGCGGGACGCTCGGCTTGCCCGGTTTTGGTTTGAGCGGTGGCAGATAGATGCCGAACTCGAACAGCATCGCAAGAAGGCGGCAGATTACTTCCAGGACGAGTTCGGCCATCTAACCCTCGCAGAGGGGAATTCGGGCGCCTTTGGATAGGTCGGAAGGCTGGGGAAGCAAGTTCAGTCACTTTTGGCGGCGGTCCTGATCACGAAATCAGGAAGCGCGACGTGACCCGCAGGGGTCCGTCAGAAGTGGAACTTGATCAAAAGTGCGGGCACGACCGGTGTATTGACAACAGGCGGCTTGGGTTCCTTGTGGGGCACCGTTTGACCTTTGGCGTTCTTGTCACCGCCGCTCACGAAGTCGAGTTCGGCATCGCTCAAGATCGAGGTCTGGCTGTGCATGGTCCCGCTCCGTGGTTTGGCGATATGTCGCCGTTGATCTGGAGCGAGTATGCCGCGGCGCTATCCCGCGGACTGTGACCACTGTCACGCAGCATCGCGACCTCGCGACAAGCCACTCTGAGTGAGCGGGCCGCTACGCTTCGCCAGCGCGCAAGGTGGATTAACGGCGGCGTGATCCGCCGTTCGAACCGGATACAAAATCGCGGATTACGCCAACGGCCCTAGCCGGTGCGATAGGCGTCCAACGCGTGCGCTACGAAAACGCCGATGCTGAGGAAGGCCAACAGGGCTGCTACGAGCTCGGTCATCGGCGGCTCCCCTGGGTCACTGCCATGCCAACGATGGCTGCCGTGATGAAATGGCGGTAAATCGAATTGAGGATGGCAACTAACATGACCGTTCCCCTTGTTTGAGCTTCCCCTTGTTTGACCGGGAAAAGGCTAGCGGCGCTCTGTTTCAGGACGACTTCGCGACCCGGGAAAACGGTTTCGTCCGGCCGATCTATTAGGGCGGATTTGCGACAGCTAGGGCGAATTTGCGACATCGTGATCCGCCGTCCGAACCGACTACAAATGGCGGATGACGCCGTCCAACGCCGTCCGTCTTCGCCCCTTGAGCGACAGTGGACAGCTCGGCTCGATCCGCCTTGCGGACCGACACCTTGGTATGGCTCGCCCTCTTCCTCGGCCCAATCGACCGCAAACACGCCGCAACGTAGCGTCGTCGATGCCGCGTGTAAGGCGGCGGCGGTCGGCAGGAGACAAACGTGAGCCAGGCGGCTGTCACAAAACACCAGGCTGCCTCGTCAGAGTATCAGCGCGGCGAATTCTGTCGATGCCGCGGCCGCCAACCAAATCCCATGGAGCCCTTTCCATCATGTTGTCGCAACAACGCCTGAACTGTGCCCGGCAGGCCCCCGAACTGTTGCTGCCCGAGTATGCACGCAAAGATGCTTCCGGCTTCACGGACCAATCCACTCCGCACGACGATCGCGCTTCGAAGCCGCGCGATGGGAGGGTGTGATGAACGTCGTTGTCTTTGGTGCAACGGGGTCGACAGGACGGCTGGTCGTTGAGTCCGCTCTGTCCGCGGGTCACGTCGTCACGGCCTTTGTCCGTGATATCAAGCGCATGCCCTTGACCCATCCGAAACTCAGAATCGTCAAGGGCGATGCAATGGATCCAGCCTCGGTGGCATCTGCGGTTCAGGGTACGGATGCGGTCATCTGCACTTTGGGGGCGATACCTCAGGCGAAAGGCGATCGGGGTCGACGCCAGACCGGCGTCCCGGTTTGCTCGGTGGGAACCAGGAACATTCTGGCCGCCATGCCGCGAGGCCGGGGCCGGCTCATCGTCGAAAGTTCGGTGAGTGTCGGTGAGAGCTACCGCACCGGCAGTTTCGGCGCAGGCTTCCTGGTCAAGCTCGCACTCAAGGAGGTGATGGCCGACAAGGAAAAGCAGGAGGCCGCTGTTCGGGAGAGCGACTGCGATTGGACGATCGTCCGGCCGGCAACGCTGACATTCAAGCCTGCTCGCGGCAACCTGAAGGCCGGCACCGATCTGCGCTGGAACGTCACCTCGACGGCCACCCGCGCTGACGTGGCCGCGTACATGATCAAGATCCTCGACGATCCCGCGACCTACAGGAAGGCCATAACGTTGCGCAACTAGGTTGGCGGCGAACGGTCGTATCCCCCGTTTAGTGGAACATCGTTCACGGCAGGAGAACTGCGGGAGTTCACGAACGTCGCTGTCCGAATTTTTAAACGGCCCCAACGAGGGGGCCGCCAACCCGAATGGTACGGGTTTTCCTCCAGCAGTCGGGGGGGCACCTTTCTGGCTGGAAGCTTCAAACAGACGCTCTGACAAGCCAGATTGTTCCAAGGCGAATTAGCTGGAAGGGCGAATTAGCGACAGCGTAATCCGCCGTCCGGTCGAAAACAAAGCGGCGGTTTACGCCTCCCGCCTTCGCTCTTTCATGACGGACAAGTCGGCTCAATCGCCCTACGGCCCCGAGGCGGCCTTACTTTATCCCGGGACTTTCCGGCTTTTTGCCCATTCCAAAACTATGCGGTCAAGCGTGTCCCTCGCTGCGCCGTGGGCCTCTCCTTGAGAGGCGTAAGACTCATTCGACGCCGTCACGAGACGCTTTCCGACATACATCTCCCACTTCCAGGGTTTGGGAAATGGCGATCTCTGACGTATTTTAATGCGCACATCCATGTACCGCCTCTCGAGTTAGGCGGGAGCGCAATCGGCGTTCTCATCACAGATAAGAGCCGCGAACCGGGCTGTGATAGTTAGCCAACCACCTGCCCCGGGCGCGGTTCCTACTGATTAGCGACTGTCTGCGCCCGCAGCAACATTCACCTTGGCGGCTGTAGTCCTGGCGAGCGCAGCCAATCGTTCATGTGCGAGGCCGTGTTCGCCTGTCGCGCCCTGCGGATCAATTCGTCTCGCACGGGACCGGGGCCAACCAACTTGGCTTGTTCAGAAAGGCTCTTCGCCTGTTCAACAAGACGCTCTTCCAAAGTCTGAATTTGTTTGAAACGACGCCGGGTGATCATGGCGCGCTCCTTTCCACCAGAGGAAGGCGGGAGCGCTACCGGCGTTCTCATCACCGATGTAAGCCACTGACCGTGCGGTGATACCGACTTAACTGCCCCGGCCGATGTCGGGTTCCGGACGAAAGGCAGATTTAATGAAAGGGGCCGGTATCCGGTTCCGCTACAGAGCGCGTAAGGCGGATTAGCGACAGCGTAATCCGCCGTCCGAACCAACGACAAAATGGCGGATTACTTTTATGGTCCGTCGCGTCACTCAGTCGGCGACAATTCCAGCATCTTCTTTTCCGCAGCGTCGTACACCTTGACTTGGAGCATCGGAAACTCGGCTTTGAGATCCCTCGCCCTTTTCTGCGCCGCTTCAAGTGTTGGAAACACCGTCTTCATCCGGCCATCGACTTCCAAGCCAAAGCCCGCCGTCATCACAAGGTCAGCGCGTGTGATGTTGCGGGGTTGCGGCTCGTCCGGTATCGTCAGAGGCTTTTTCATGGCAACTCCTTGGGTTGCCCCCTCCTTATCTAATCACTGCCCTCCTCGATAGAAGAGCAACGCTTTCGCCAGGTTTTCCTGGTCGTTCAATCTTCGACTTTTTCAGCGTGTCGGTCGGCCATCAAGCTCGGACGGCGAATTAGCGACAGCGTAATCCGCCGTCCGGTCGAAAACAAAACGGCGGATTAAGCCGGAGCCTGTCATCGGGCCGCGCTTTGCGCGGACCCGTTGGGCTCAATTCGACCTGCGGCCCTATGCGGGCGGCAGATCGAGGCCGTCGGGTAGCCTGATCCAAAGAACGGTTTGCTCGTCTGAGGAATGACGAGACAGATGGCCCTTTCCGTGTGTGTCCTCCACCAGCACGAACTCGCCCGCAGAGACCTGCCGCACCTCGCCGTCGCTCGTCTCGTATTCGACCGCCCCTGTCAGTCTGACAGTCAATACCCGCGCCGGAACGGTGTGCCAATCAACCGGTCGCATACCGGCAGGAATTTGAGTGAACTCCATGCTTGACGCGAGATAGCGCCTGGACACTTGAAACGGCTTGGCACCAGGAGCAACGGTCACCTTTGCCGCCATGGGGATTTCCACTTCACCGAAGTGAGATTCACCGTCCGGGGTTGCGTATATCCGAAGACACTTCATCGGCTGTCACCTCCTGGCGCGCCAGCGGCTCAATCTGCCCCTATGGCCGTTTTTCCTTCTGCTCTGCCCCAGCCACCAGATCAGGTTTTTCCTCGACTGGACTCGGGAGATGAGGTTGCTCCTCCGTCGGACCGGGGAGAACGGCGTTTCCGCCGCGCGCATAGCGGATGATGTTTTCAGCCTGTGTAAAAATAATATCCAGAATAAGCCTGGCGATAGGACGTGCAACAAGGCCCAACGCCGCCGCCAAAACGCCACCGACCAAAGGAACGTTTTCAATAGGTTTCTTCAAACCTTTGATCAGGGCATCCACCGATACGTGACGGTAGTTCTGCGCAAGATTTTCCTTGTTCATGAGCATCTGGACGGCAGGGCGGCCTTCCTGCCCTTCGGCCAGCACCGTGGCGCTGAATTTGGGTGACCCGACCAGCGCATCGGCCTCGGCAGCGGCCAACGGCTTCGTGCGCAAAATGTCGATATCCGTCGATTTCGGGCCTGTGCAGGTAATGACGAGAGACAGCTCGCCCATTTGAAAGGCAGCCATCATCGTTGCGAGGTAGGCGGCATCCGGCTCCCGTCTTTCGAAATCGACGCCCGGGATTTTATCGAGAATGTCGAGCAGCTTGCCAAGATCGGCGGCCTCTGCCGCGCGCCTGGCCATGCTGTCAGCCAGCGCCTTCAAGGCGGCGGCAGCTTCGGTCCCGCCTTTTGTAGCTGCACTGACAGCGCCTCGCGCGCCTTGCTTGAGCCACTCAAACATCGCCACAGCCCTTTGTCGGTTCTGGGGAAGGATATGGTGGGCATTTGCTTCATGTCAAAATGCGCCGGTCGCATTTTTCGTCAGAGCTGGGACAATCTGGAGCGCGTGGCGCGTAGACCGGATAGCGACAGCGTAATCCGTCCGGTCGAAACCAAAGCGGTACGCCTCCGGCTCAATCCGCCCCGCGGCAGACTCTATCGTTCTGATCCAGTGCCACGGCCTTCGAACTGCAGGTCTACGGGCGTTAGCCTTGTGGGAGTTTTTGAGCGCCGTCTTCATCAAATCCAGAAGCCGCCTTTGATGAAGGGATCGGCCAAGCCGCGCCTGTTCGGGCGCGCTCCTTCTTGAATTCCTCGTCCAACATAATCATTCAAACTACAACGAAGAACTAAGGGGGTTTTTTGATAACCTGAATACAAGCGCAGATCGAGTTGAGGCTCTTCGGAAAAAACATCATCGGCACGAAGAAATCTACGCTGCGACGAACCCGACCTACTGGAATAGCGCTGTTTCTAAGATGAATCATTTTAGGGTGAACTATGGCGTTGCATCCACTTCAATTAAGGAGGACGCTCCGGCTGAATCGTTTCATGCTCTAATGAATCCTGCCCGTGAATCGTTCGACCAAGGATTCAACGAATTTGTTGCTTGGAGGAACGGTACTCTGGGGAATCTACAAGATATTGAGCGAGCTATAAATCAATGAGGGCCGTAGGCGGATTGAGCCGACCTGTCCGCCGTAGCTCATAGAGTAAGGCGTAAGGCGTCATCCGCCGTTTTGTTTTCGACCGGACGGCGGATTACGCTGTCGCTAGTCCGCCTTACGAACCAGTTCGGAGCACCCCAGTTGGCGGTTTCAATCCGCTGCAGCTAAATCTCAGGTGGCCAATTCTTGAAGCCCGCGACTCCTGGATCGACACGCGAAATTATCGCATTGTCCTGACGGCGGCTCCTGAGCGAGAGCTTCAGTTGATGGGCCTTGAAAACGACACCGCCCACCGTTCGGTCCATGATTTCCGCAATTTTCGGAACAGGGTGACGCCGCGCCAGTTGCTTGAGGTGCTGAATATCTTCGTCGGTCCAACGCCTGCCCATCGAAACTTACTCCATTAAAACATCGGTTCTGAAATCAGGAACAAGTGGCAAGTTTAGTTCATCTGAAACGGCGTCCCGCGGTCTCGAATTAGCCGCGGATAGGCGGCCCCAGTGCGCCTGGCGATGCAACTAGGGCCGCCATACCGCATGGCAATGGCGGTTGCCTGCGGGTTCCGCCAAGCTACCGCAACCTGTTTCGGTGGTTCCGAACTATTCTGGAGTACCACGGTTGGCGGCGCCGGCCCTCAGGCGAGACTTCTTTTGCGCGCGATAGATGGGGGAATAAGTGGCACCCGCTTCGATCCCCAAGGGGGGCTGATAATTTGCCGTAGATGCAGCGCCGCGCTTCAATGGTGCATGCCTCTCTCACCCGCCGCCCTCCCGCTTGTTCTGAAACGTAAGAGCGAACAAGGGGCAACCCGTCGTGGGCCGCGGGGGCCTCCTCTAATTGGGTGAGACACTTTGAAACTTATGGTGGGGCCGCCCGTAGTTCTTTAAGCGGGCGGCCCCTATCGACCACTTCCAATTGCCCTGCCTCAAACAGAAGCCATAGCCGACACGCATCTTACGATTTGGTCGCCCGCATGGTTTCAACGGAACCGCCGTTTTAAAAGAGACGGCCCCAGCGACATCGGGGGGCAGCGCGCTGAGGCCGTCTGATATGTCCGTTCTCTCCTCCAGACATACGGCCTCAACGTCCGCGATTGCGACTTGTTCCCGGTACAAATACCAAGTTTTCCCGAATCTCCTTTCCGGCAATGAACTCGGCTGTTAGGTTTTGGGTTGGCGCTCACCAAGCCGCCGCCGGGAGCGCTTTGATTGGAGATTTTGCCTCCAACACACCTCCGTCCGCGCTCGCCTCCCGGACGGGGGTGTTGTCATCTGAAGCGGCTGGACTCTCGGATATCCAGTTTTCATTGTGCGTTGGTGAAGTCCATTGGGGTCCTTAATCGCGTTCCACCAATTGCTCGATAATCTTGGACCGTCATCAATTATTTCTTGCATTGGGCCTTCAAGGAAGTCTCGAAATTCATCGATGGCAGGAAGTTTCTGGCCCTTTTCGTAGTCAATATATGTGCGCGGCTTTGTGCTGGATGACCCATGGATCATGCGGTGCACAGCGCCGTCCATCGCGGTCGCCAATTCACTGCCCATGGCGGCCAATGCGGCTGCGTTCTGGTCTCGCAAAGAGACTGACACTTCATCTTGTTCAATCTGCTGAACCGAAGACGCCCTTGGATAGACGATAGCAATTCGGATTGCAGCGAAGATAACCGCGCAAAACGCTGCTGCTGCCAGCGTAGCCAGCAAAACAGCTGGCGCTGACCAGCCATAATCCGCGGTGAAAATGAGCATCGCTGCGCCGCCGCTGCCCCCAGGTAAGAGGGGCCAAAAGCCGATGAGACTAAGAAGCTCTTTGATGTTGTTCCAGTGACCCCACGCTTTCCAAGAGCGGTCGAAGCCTTTTTTGACAACCATTCATGCGTCTCCTGCTGCCCAGCGCATAGGGTGGATTAGCGACAGCGTCGCCGTCCGAACCGGAAAACAAAATGGCGGATAACGCCTTCGGCTCAATCCGCCCTACCGCCCCATGTATCCGTGATTGCGACAATCCGGTCGCATGCCTGGAAAGTACGGCGCTAGCGTCCCGGGTTTCGAGTCAAAAGCGATTGTAACGCCTGGCTCCTGAAAGAGAATTGTGTCTGTCATTTTGTCTTCGCTCGGGTTCCAATACGGCGGGCTTTCACTCTTTGCTCGTAAGTGCCTTCGCTAAGGCACCGAGCGACTCAGCGACGTCCTTTCCTCCGACCAGCGCTCCAACAGTCACAATGCTCGCAGTACTCACCGGAAGCGCCCCAGCTAAAGCGCAGATCGAAAGACCGCTCGCAAAGAGGCCGATGTTGAGCACTTTGTTGCAGATGCTGGCATGGTCTTTGTTCCACCAACTCTTGAGCCCGCCAGCCAACGAAAGTGTCTTCTCGACCACAGGTGCTTCGCTCGCGGAAGCGGCAGCGGCTAGAAACTCTTCGACCAGTTGCCGGAGGTTTTCATACGGTGTCACGTCTTCCGAGTTGGAGCGTTCGCGGTGGAGAGCATCTATTTTGGCATCGAGCGCTCGGAGAAGTGAAAAGGCGGTAAGCTGCAACGCGACCTTATTGGTGCTGACCGCTGTAACGATGATTGTGGTTGGACTTGGCTGTGCGCTAGGCGCCGGACCATTGTTAGTAGCCGCGCGAACTTCGCCCGCGGATGCTGCTGCTTGGACTCCTGTGAGGTTGACGTCTGGCGAACGTGGAGGTGCATTATTCTCGCCGCCCGCGGCAAATTCGACGGCTTGAGGTCTGTGCGGCTCGAGTGACCGAACCTTCTTGAGCGAAGCAAGAAGCCTTCGACCAGGTGGCGTGAGATCACCAACGTCCACCCGATCAAACTCCCTTGTGCTACCCGAGCGATGAGGGCGCTGGCCGCTAAAGAGCCCCTCTTCATACAGCGAAGCGAGGTGATTAAGCACTTTTTGCTTATCCGCACCGGGTAGTTCGATCGGCGCTGGCGCGGTGGTCTTCTTGGCCTCGATCGCGAGCAGGATGCGGTACACCAAATCTGGGTCACGGGTCATGCAGTGTCCCTTCTGGCAGGCTCAAATGCCGAATCAGGCGAATCCTCAAACGATTTACACGATGGCTGTTCAACCACTGAGCGAAAACGGAGTGTCCACCGGTTGTTCACAGTTCCGGGGCGGTAGGGGGATCAGCAGCGTAATCCGCCGTCCGGTCGAAACCAATGCGGCGGATTTCGCCTTCGGCTCAATCCGTCCTACCGCCCTGATGAAATTGAGCGATTGCAAAATTCCGATCCCAAGAAAGCGGCCGCCAAGAGGCGGCCCTACGCTTTGGTCAGAGCCTTCTGGCGGGGTGCCGCAACCCTCTTGTTAGAGGCCGGTTCTGCAAGTCGCGCTTCGCGAGCAAGCCTGTCGCGCTCCGCCACCCCGGGCAGAGCCATTCGAGCCTCTCTCCAGCGACGCTCGGCCTCCTTCAACAGGCTTTTGTCGAGCGGGTCGATTTGCTTGAAGCGTCGCCCTTCGGTCATAGGCCTTCCTTTGGAGCAACGGGTAGTGACCGAAATAGGCCACTCGCAGATTCAAAATAGGCCACTAACGCAACAGCGCCCCAAAGCCGAATGATGCTTAGTGGCGCTGTGCTAGCCCCGGAAAGTGCAATCCCCCGGTAGCTATCTGTCTGCAGGGACGGGCTATGGTTCAAAGGATTGTTGGAACCGGCGCCGGGTCGAGAGCCATTTTCTGATTTACGGAAATTCTCCTTGACAGCCACCCCGACACACCTGCATATCTCTCCCGTCTCATCCCTCTACGAGGGGCGTATCGCGATCGTCCGGACGCGGGTTGGGATGTGGTGGACGCCGATGTTGCGCTTGACGGGCGTGACAAAGGCGTACGGTGAAAGCGTGTGGTCCTGGCGCCCGTAACGGCGTCAAGTCTTTCGGGAGCTAACGCTGCCGAGGGGCGACGGTGGCAATAGAGGCCGTCTCGCCGGGGAGAGCGCGTTATAAGCCGTAAAGCCATTGCGCAGGGAATGTCGGATGCTCTCCGCTGCCCTGTATGCTCGTGTGCTCACTCTTGTTGCACAATTGCACACGAGACCGCGGGTGCAGCGCGCACCCGGCATTCCCTGCTCCCTTGTTTTGGGGAGGAACGGATTGAACCACCCGGGCGCTTTGCGTCGCGGGATCGCGAAGTCACGCCGTCATTCCGGGATGCGCCGCTTGGCGCAGGCCCGGAATCCATAACCACGATCGTGAGTATGGATTGGCTCGCGCTCCGCGCGCCCCGGAATGACGAAAGAACCGAAAAGCCGCGGCGTACTGGATACCCGCCTGCGCGGGTATGACACGGGTGTGTGAGGGGTGCTCCAGCGGCCAAACGACGGCCCCAACACCGGAAATTAACCCTTTACTAACCATACACCGGGCAAAATTTGCCCAGTGAAGTCGAGTGTCGTCAGCCGCGTAGAACGGGAGGAACCCCGTGGACGCCAGTGCGGTGCCTCACTTACGGAGCGGCGGCCCTTCGGCCGCCGCGAAGACGTCTGGCGGCCGCGGCCGCCATTCGCGAGGAGCTGCAAGCATGGTCGACGTCACGGCAGGTCAGGGCACGGGGGCAAGCGGCGGATTCCCCAGCTTCAGTGAAATCGGCACCATGCTCCGGCGCGGCGATCTTGCGCTGGCCTTCGGCGTCCTCACCATCCTGGTGGTGCTGATCCTACCCCTGCCCGCGATCGTGCTCGACCTGTTTCTGGCGATCTCGATCACGGTGTCGATCCTGATCCTGATGACGGCGCTGTTCATCCAGGCGCCGCTGGAATTCTCGTCGTTTCCGACCGTCCTGCTGATCTCGACCATGCTGCGGCTGTCGCTCAACATGGCCTCGACCCGGCTGATCCTGAGCCACGGCCATGAAGGCACGGCGGCGGCCGGCCACGTCATCGAAGCCTTCGGCAATTTCGTGATGGGCGGTAATTTCGTGATCGGAATTATCGTGTTCGCGATCCTTGTCATCGTGAACTTCATCGTCATCACCAAGGGTTCGGGCCGTATCGCCGAAGTCGCCGCCCGCTTCCAGCTCGACTCGATGCCCGGCAAGCAGATGGCGATCGACGCCGACCTGTCCGCCGGCCTGATCGACGAAGCCACCGCCAAGCGGCGCCGCAAGGAACTGGAAGACGAAAGCGGCTTCTTCGGCGCCATGGACGGCGCCTCGAAATTCGTGCGCGGCGACGCCATCGCCGGCCTCTTGATCGTCTTCATCAACGTCATCGGCGGTATCATCATCGGCGTCGCCCAGCAGGGCATGAGCTTTGGCGACGCCGCCCGCACCTACACCATCCTGACCGTCGGCGACGGCCTGGTCACCCAGGTGCCGGCGCTGATCGTCTCGACCGCGGCGGGCCTGCTCGTCTCCAAGGCCGGCATCACCGGCGCCGCCGACAAGGCGCTGATGAAGCAGCTGTCCGGTTACCCGCAGGCGCTCGGCATGTCGGCCGGCGTGATGCTGGTGCTGGCCTTGCTGCCGGGTATTCCGATGCTGCCGTTCGTGGCGCTCGGCGGCGGCGCCGCAGTCCTCGCCTGGAAGGCGCGCAACCACAACCGCGTCACCAAGGCCGCGGAAGCTGCCGAACTCGCCGCGCCCGACATTGCCGCGGCAGCCGCCAGCGCGGCGGCGGAAGAGCCGATCGCCAACTCGCTCAAGATCGACGATCTCAAGATCGAGCTCGGCTATGCGCTGCTGCCGCTGGTCAACGGCCCCGACGGCACCGACCGCCTCACCGAACAGATCAAGGCGCTGCGCCGTTCGCTCGCGGTCGAAATGGGCTTCGTGATGCCGGCGGTGCGCATCCTCGACAACGTCCAGCTCGAGGCCAACACCTACATGATCAAGATCAAGGAAGTCGACGCCGGCAGCGGCAAGATCTGGCCGAACCAGTTCATGGTCATGGACCCCGCCGGCAACCAGGTCGGCGTGCCCGGCATCCACACCATCGAGCCGACCTTTGGATTGCCCGCGACCTGGGTCGACGCCAGCCTGAAGGAAGAGGCCTCGCTGAAGGGCTATACCGTCGTCGATGCCGCGACCGTGCTATCGACGCATCTGACCGAGCTGTTGAAGAGCAACATGTCGGACCTGCTGTCCTATGGCGAGGTGGCGAAGCTGATCAAGGACCTGCCGAAGGAACAGGGCGAACTGGTCAAGGACATCGTGCCGAGCCAGGTCACCATGTCGGGCATTCAACGCGTGTTGCAGCTGCTGCTGGCCGAGCGGATCTCGATCCGCGACCTCTCCACCATCCTGGAGGGCGTTGCCGACGCGCTGGCGTTCTCGCGCAACCCCGCCACCATGGTCGAGCACGTCCGGGCCCGGCTGGCGCGCCAGATCTGCGCCCAGAACACCTCCTACAACGGCTATCTACCGCTGATCGCGCTGTCGGCGCGCTGGGAGCAGGCATTCGCCGAATCGATCGTCGGCTCTGGCGAAGACCGGAGTCTCGCGATGCAGCCGTCAAAACTGTCGGAGTTCATGACCGCGGTCCGCGTCAGCTTCGAGCGCGCCGCCCAGGAAGGCGAGGCGCCGGTGCTGGTGACGTCGGCGGCGATCCGCCCGTTCGTGCGCTCGCTGGTGGAACGGTTCCGGGCCCAGACCACCGTGCTGTCGCAGGCCGAAATCCACCCGCGCGCCCGGCTGAAAACGGTCGGCAGCGTTTAGAGCGGGATGAGACTGGCTTGAATATCAAACGCGAAGGGACTGCGCCCCCTCTCCCGCTTGCGGGGGTGGGCCGGGGTGGCGGTCTATCCACACGACGGAAGCCGTTTGTTCCCCCGAGCAAATCAATAACGGCGCCGTGATGTGTTTTCGCCACAGGCAAACTGTTTGTTAAAATCCGGCAAGGTGGCCGAGTTTCCGTTCCGACAAGGCACTGCACCACTAATGATTTGTAATCGTTTTATTATTTGTCATTTCAGGCAGCTATCGCCGCTCAGCTGATCGCGGCCGTTCAAGTCTTTTCACCGCCTTGTGATCGCATCTGTGGAACGAAACAGCGAATTCCTACGTTTCCTGTGCCGAGACGTTGAACCTGTTTGTCGATGAGGTCGTCTAATTCGACACAGGGGAAGGCGGGCAGGAGACTTCCATGAACCACTCGATTTACAGCGCAGACCGCATGACCCATCTCAAGATTGTGGTCGTAGCTTTGGTCGTGGGCATCCTGGTCGCCGGCTTCGGCATCTCGGCGCGCACCACTTCGGACGAAGGTTACCAGCAGACCGCGAGCACCCGCGTGATGAAGGCCGGCAAGCCGGTCGTGATCACGAGTTCGGGCAATTCGGTGGTTCGCTAAACAAGGATTGCGCCAACAACAGGAATTCACGAATTCACGCGGCTCTTTACAGCCCCCCAAAGTCGCCACGTGAAGTACTAGAAGACCCCAACTACCCCCAAGTTGACTACGAAAACGCCCGCTCCCCACGGGCGTTTTCTCTTTATGGGGGTAAGAAGCGTGGGCCTTACTGCGCGATCGCCGCCACACCGTAGCCCTCATCCCCGCGTGAGCGTAAGCTCATCGCTGGAGGAGCCTGCGAAGCAGGCGTCTCGAAGGATGGCCACGGGCGTAATCGATGCTGCATAGGCCTTCATGGTTCGCCCGGCGATGCGAAGCATCGTCCGGAGACGCGCGAAGACGCGCTCCTCACCATGAGGAACGGACTAACGCGGCGCGCCCTGCACCGTCTCGATCAGCTTGCCGGCGAAGACCGGCGGCAAGTTCGGCTTGCCGTCACGCGATCCGCCGGCCTGCTCGACCGTCACCGCGTAGGTCGCGGCGTTGATCGTGCCGGCGTCGTAGGACGCGAGCACGTTACGCGCGGTGAACTCGCTGCCGCCGATCACACCCAGCGAGCGCGGCTGCGGCAGCTTGTCGGAGACCAGCCAGAGCTCATAGCTCTTGCCGGCTTCGGCGGTGGCGCCGACCTTGCGGACGGTGAAATTTTTTGTGGCGGCATCGACCGTGAGGATGAACGCCGGCGAACCGCCGTTCCCCTGCAATATCGCAACGTATTGCGCCGACGGCGGCGCTGGCAGCGGCGGCGACTTGACCTCGACCACTTGCGTACGGATCTTGGGACGAAGCGCGTTGGGCAGCGAGTCCGGCGAATAGAGCTGCAGGCCGAGCATCGCGATCAGCGCCGCGGCGGCTGCCGTTGCGAACGATGCCAGATTGCGCCACCGCTTCACCCGGCCGGACAACTGGACGACGTTGGAATTATCAGCGGCCTCGGTCAGTTCGGCCATCAGCGAATCCGCCGGCGGCGGCGGCGCGGCGGCTTCCGGCGGCGGAGCAGCGGCCGCTTCCGGCAGCGCCAGCGGCACCTGCGGTCCGGCATGTCCGATCGCGCGTTGAATGTTTTCCCAGACGATCGGCCGCGGCTCGACCGAGCCGACCATCTGGTTGAGGACGCCGAGCCTGTACTCCCACGCCTGGACCACGGCGGTGAATTCCGTGTCGACGGCCATCATGGTTTCGACCTGCGCGCGCTCGTCGGCATCGAGGGTGCCGAGCGCATATTCCGCGGCGAGCGCGATATGGTCTTCGCTATAGGCCATCATCTAACGTCCAGAACACCTTCCAAACAGCTCATTCCAAAACTCAAAGCCCGAGACATTCCCGGATATCCATCATGCTGCGGCGCAGCCACGTCTTCACCGTATTCACCGGCGTCTCGAACTTGGCGGCCAGCTGCTCGCGGCTCCAGCCGTTGTAATAGGCCAGCAGCACCAGCTTCTGCCGGTCCGGCTCGAGACGGCCGACGCATTCCAAGAGCCGCTTCAACTCTTCCGTCATCTCGCGCCGCGCCAGCGGATCGGGTGAATCGGCGGCCACTTCCATCGCGGTCGGCTCCTCCTCGATCGAGGCCTCGGTCTTCTTGCGCACAACGTCGATCGCCCGGTTGCGCGCGATCGCCGCCATCCACGTTATCGGTGAAGCGAGCGCCGGATTGAATTGTCCGGCGCTGTTCCAGATCTTGACGTAGGCCTCCTGAATGACCTCCTCGGCGAGATCCTGTCGGCGCAAGATACGGAGGACGACACCGAAGAGTTTCGCGCGCGTGGCGGCGTAAAGCCGCTCGAAAGCGGCTTCATCCCCCTTCGCAACAGCGGCAATCAGCCAGACCAGCTCTGCTGGCGTCAGCATTCAGCGTCCCCCAAATCGCGATACCCCATCGCGCTTTACGCCGGGAGCATCGAGAACCCTCCTAGCATACCTTGCAGCAAACCAGCCACCAAGACGCCGGTCTGTGGACATTATCAAAGAAAAACCCGGACCTTGCGGCCCGGGTTGTCGATTGATCGGATGAGAGAAGGTAAGGCGTCAGGCGATGGCGCCGAGGCGGGCGCGCATCAGACCGATGGAGTCCATGTCAGCCTGCTCGCGGGCGTTCTCCTCGGCGCGTTCGCGCGCCTGGTCACGCTCGTCCAGCAGTTCGACCTTCTTGAGCTCCTCGAAGGCTTCGCCGAGCAGGCTCTTGGCATCCTCAAGCTGGATGCGCAGTTCGTCGGCAGAGCGGGTCAGGTTCTCGCGCCGCTGGATCGCCGCCTTGGCATAGGTCGGATAGGCGAAATGGGTCGGATCCTGGATCCCGGCCCGGTCCTGCTCGGTCTGGATTTCGCGCTCGAGGTCGACAGACATACGCTGGAAATCAGCGATCATGCCTTCGATCTGGGTAACCCTGCGGCGCTTCTCATCGACCTGAAACTTCTTCAGGCGGATCAGCGTTTCACGTGACTTCATCGACTCATACTCCCCAGAAGTCCCAATCTTAACGCGGGACAAAGCCGGCTTCCCCCGGGGGCCCCGCCAGCAAGACTATTCATGTGCCGGCGATGATGGCCTGACAAAGTTAGCGTTCCGTTTCCAAACTAGTCAGGATCTGCGCCAATTGCTGGTAGCCGTCGGCGAGGCTTGCTTTTTCGCCCTTGCCCTGCCGCAGGAACCCTTCCAGCGGCTCGTGCAGCCGGATCGCCTCGTCGACCTCCGGGCTCGACCCCGCCCGGTACGCGCCGAGCCGGATCAGTTCCTCCATATCGGCGTAGGTCGCCATCACCTGACGGCCCCGCATGATCACGGGCAGATAGGCCGGATCGGCCGATTTCGGCATGGTGCGGGAGACCGATTTGAGGACGTTGATCGCGGGAAAACGCCCGCGCTCGGCAATCGATCGCTGCATCACGACGTGGCCGTCGAGAATGCCGCGCACCGCGTCCGCGATCGGTTCGTTATGATCGTCGCCATCGACCAGCACGGTGAAAATGCCGGTGATGGTGCCGGCGCTGATGCCCGGCCCTGCCCGCTCCAGGAGCTTCGGTAGTTCAGTGAACACCGTCGGCGTGTAGCCTTTGGCGGTCGGTGGCTCGCCCGCCGACAGCCCGATCTCGCGCTGCGCCATCGCAAAGCGCGTCACCGAATCCATCAGGCACAGCACGTCCTTGCCTTCATCGCGAAAATATTCGGAGATCGCGAGCGTCAGATAGGCCGCCTGCCGGCGCATCAAGGCCGGCTCGTCGGAGGTCGCCACCACCACGACCGAACGCGCCAAGCCCTCGTCGCCGAGGTCGTCCTGCAGGAACTCCTGCACCTCGCGGCCGCGTTCACCGATCAGGCCGATGACCGTAATATCCGCATCGACATTGCGCGCCAGCATCGACAGCAGCACCGATTTGCCGACGCCGGATCCGGCAAAGATGCCGAGCCGTTGGCCGCGGCAGCAGGTCAGGAACGTATTCAAGGCGCGCACGCCAAGATCGAGCGGGGCGCCGACCCGCTGGCGCGAATGCGCTGGCGGCGGCGAGTTCCGATAGGGCATCGGCGATGGCCCCTGCGTCAGCGGCCCCTTGCCGTCGATCGGTTCCCCCATCGCGTTGAGCACGCGGCCGAGCCAGGATGGCGAGGGCCGCACCTGCCCCGCGGCATTGGCGATCACAGCACGGCAGCCGCGCCTGACCCCTTCGAGGCCGGCGAACGGCATCACCACCGCATTGTTCCCGGAGAAGCCGATCACCTCGGCCGGAATGAAACTGCCGCCGGTCTCGATCACGATCCGGGCGCCGACCGACATCGCATGGATCGGCCCCGCGATCTCGACCATCAGCCCGCGTACGCCGATCACACGGCCATATATATTGACGCCGTCGACGTCGCCGATCTGTTCCGCGAGCGCCTTCATTGCGAAAACCTTAAGTTTCCGCGTGTTTGAAAGGGGCGCTTAACCTCGTGTTTACCCGCATCGTTAATCATTGCGTCACTGTCTTTGGTGACTGAGAGCGCTCGCCCATCAGAAGAAGGGTGAGTCGCGGGAGTCGGTTAGGCCCGTCTCTTAATGTGGAACTTGAGCGAGAACGGTAAGGAAAAGCTGCTTCGACGCAATATCTTACGGCGATTCGATAAAAATTGCACGGTTAGAGCTTGCGAACACGAATCAGTATTTGTTAACCATATGTCGTCAGGATCCGAATCAGTTGTTCAAAGGCGTTTTGAGTGCCGCAAGTGCGGCCGACCTGACGCCCGGAGCGGCGACTATAGGGGACTGGCATGCGCGTTTTGCTGATAGAAGATGACAGCGCCGTCGCGCAGTCGATCGAGTTGATGCTTAAATCCGAGAGTTTCAACGTCTATACGACGGATCTTGGAGAAGAAGGCGTCGATCTCGGTAAGCTTTACGATTACGACATTATCCTTCTCGACCTCAATTTGCCCGACATGTCCGGTTACGACGTGCTCAAGCAGCTTCGGGTGTCGAAGATCAAGACCCCCATTCTGATCCTCTCCGGCCTCGCCGGCATCGAGGACAAGGTCAAGGGTCTCGGCGTTGGCGCCGACGACTACATGACCAAGCCCTTCCACAAGGACGAACTGGTCGCCCGCATCCACGCGATCGTGCGCCGTTCCAAGGGTCATGCCCAGTCGGTGATCCAGACCGGCGACCTCGTCGTCAACCTCGACACCAAGACGGTCGAGGTCGGTGGCCAGCGCGTCCATCTGACGGGCAAGGAATACCAGATGCTGGAGCTGCTCTCGCTCCGCAAGGGCACCACGCTCACCAAGGAAATGTTCCTCAACCACCTCTATGGCGGCATGGACGAGCCCGAGCTCAAGATCATCGACGTCTTCATCTGCAAGCTGCGCAAGAAGCTCGCCAACGCTTCCGAAGGCCGCAACTTCATCGAGACCGTGTGGGGCCGCGGCTACGTGCTGCGCGAGCCGCACGAGCAGGAAGAACGCATTCCCGCCTGACCAGGGTTTACGGCGAGCCGCAAGGCTCACTCCTCCCCGACTGGACCCCGCCGCAAATGGCGGGGTTTTGTTTTTGGGCAGCGGCCACGCGACAAATTCACCTCTCCCCGGATTGAAACCCACTTCGCGGTGTCTCGTATCTGACGGGATTGTCCGCAAACGAGGGGGAAGTCATGAAAAACGTCAGGCTGCTTGCTGCGGTTGCGCTCGGATCGGCATCGGGCGCGCTGATCGGCTATTCGGCGCTCGCCGGCGGTGACAAGGTCGCCTTCCCGGAGAATTTCGACAAGGACACGCTCTACGCCATCGTCAGCCGTTACGACAACAAGCAGTATCGCGAGCTCTATGCGACGCCTGCGGCGGTCGATGCCGTGCGCAAGGGGCAGCCGATCCCGAGCGGCACGGTGCTGACCCTGGTTCAGTACAAGGCGCAGCTCGATGCGGCCGGCGAGCCTCTCAAGGACGCCAGCGGCCGTTTCCAGAAGGGCGACCTCATCGCCTACACCGTGATGGAAAAGCGCGCCGGCTGGGGCACCGAGTACAAGGACGACATTCGGAACGGCGAATGGGAGTATCAGGCGTTTGGGCCGGACAGGAAGGTCAACGACAAGGCCAATTTGACGGCTTGCTTCGCCTGCCACAAGCCACATGCCGGGCAGGATTTTGTTATCTCACTGGCGGGCCTGAAGGGCACGCCAGAAGGCGCCACGGCAAAGCCCGCGCCGGGCCCCGGCGTCGTCTCGATCTCCGACTTCAAATTTGGACCGGAGACCGTCGTCGTCAGCAAGGGCCAGACCATCACCTGGCACAACTCCGATTCCTCGCCGCACCAGGTCACCATCACCGGCGCCAAAGCGCAGCGCTCGTCCATCGCGCTGAAAGGCCAGACCACCCAGCTGACTCTCGCCGATGCCGGAATCTACGATTACATCTGCGGCCTGCACCCGGCGATGAAGGGCAAGATCGAGGTCAAGGAATAGCCGGCGGTGTGCTGCGCGAGCCACGCCAGCAGGACGAACGCATTCCGCCTGACCAGGGTTTACGGCGAGCCGCAAGGCTCACCCTCCCGACCCGACCTCGCCGCAAATGGCGGGGTTTTTGTTTGGAAGGACGACTTACTCCTGTGAATACAAACAACGATCCGCGGCGGCGCGCGTGCGCAAAGCTGCTGACAGTTGCCCAGCCGTCCGGCGGTGGCCGGACGGCACGACGTTCTGACATTCAGGAGCGTGCGAGCGCGTCGAGCTTGCCTCGAAGCTCATCAATTGCCGGCTTCGCAATATCGCCGGCGCCGGGCGTCGCCAGCACCTTGTCACACATCTGGTTGATCGTGGGGGTCGCAGCCACAATCAGTTTTGCGAGAGTGCTCTTTCCTTCCGGAGAAAGCTGCGTTGCGCGGGAGCTGACCTCATTCAACTGAGCCGTTGCTTCCTTTATTTTGGGCACGGCAGCCTGGGCCGATGCGGCATCGGTGATGCCGGGAAGCAAGGTCCTGATCGACCCAACCGACGCGTTGACCTGGTTCGCCAGATTAACCCCTCCGACCGTCAAATCCGTCGGCGCCAAGCCCACGGTGCCGGTCGCGGTCCGCGTGGTAGCGGGAGGTGGCACCTGAGCGACTGTGTCCTCCCCTGAACGCCCAAAAGCGAACCAGGCGAGACCACCCAGTACCGCCGCGCCGACCAACCAATACGACCATTGCGGCACCGCTGTTCCGCTGGCCATCGCCGAGGCTGCCTGACCAGCCTGGGAAATGGTCCGCTCCGAAGCCTCTGCAATTCGGCCGCCAGCCGCGCTTGCTGCCGTCGCACCGCTGCGCAAGCTCCCGGTCGCTCCGTCAATGAGACCGGCGGCACTCAACTGACCGGCGAGACCTGACGGTATTGCCGCGGCGATCTGATCCTTCTGTGAAGTGAGAAGGGACACCAACCCGCTTGCGTCGAGACCCATGCTGCGTTGCTGCTGACCTAACGCACCAAGGACCACGGGGCCAAGCATGCCGAGCATCGATTTGCTGGTGCCCTCACCGATCCCCGCGAACTTGCCTATCGTCTGCGCCATTGTATTCAGCGTTCCGCCACCGAACAGGCCCGAGAGCATGTTCGATCCCGTTTCAGCCAGCGAGTTCTGACCCGAACCGCCGATCAGATTCGTGAAGCTCTCAAGCGACGCGGATTGCTGTGTCATCGTGTTGGTGAGCTGGCGTGCCCCATTGGGAGTGGAGCCAACGTCAGCGAAGCTTGCAAGAAGCGCGGGGATCGCCCCCGCGATTGCTTTTTGCGCAACACTGCGATCAAGACCCAAAGCAGAAGTGATCTTCGCTATCATGTCCGGCGTGAGGTATTGCAGCACTACAGAGACCAAATTCGTCGCCATGGCGATCCTCCCGAGTAGAGTGCAGGTATCTCCTCAGGTAGTTCGTCAAGGCTGGATTGCGTCTCAAAGTTTGATCACCTTATATTACAACCTCCCCAGTCCAATCCGAGTTCCACAAGGGTTGATAAGGATTTGGGAACCGGGAAACGACCCGATAACGGCGTTCTGGGAAGGCGATGTCGCATGGAGAGAACATCGCCGCCGTTGACGCTGCCGATGATCCTTCACGCTGCCTTTCATGCTGCCCGGGGCTGACGGAGTTTACGGCACATGTCGAATCTGGACCTTGCACTGTCGGTTGCGCTTGGCATCGGGCTCGCCGCCGCGACCGGTTTTCGGCTTTTCCTGCCACTGCTAATTCTGAGCGGCGCGGCCTACACCGGACATGCCAGCCTGAACGAGGGCTTCGCATGGCTCGGCACACCAGCCGCCGTCATCATGCTCGGCACGGCAGCCATAGTGGAGATCGCCGCGTTCTACATTCCCGGCGTGGACAATTTGCTCGATGCAGTGGCGACGCCCGGTGCCGTCGTCGCAGGAACGATCGTGTCCGCCGCGGTCATGACCGACCTGCCGCCAATGGTGAAATGGACGGCGGCCATTATCGCGGGAGGTGGCGTTGCCGGCATCACGCAGGGTTTGACCGCAATGCTCAGGGCAAAATCCACCGTCTTCACCGGCGGTCTTGGGAACTCGACGGTCGCAACCGCCGAACTCGGGAGCGCATCGCTGATCTCGATCCTGGCGCTGACAGCGCCGATCGCTGCGCTAGCACTGGTTATCCTGTTCTTCTGGCTGGCATTTCGCCTGCTCCGAAGCTTGGCTCGGGGATCGCATCGGCCAAACCAACAATAGACGGATCGAGCCCGCCCAATGGCCGCAACCTCACCGAGACCGTGTGAGGCCGCGGCTACACGTTGTGCGAGCGCACCAGCGCTAAGTACGGCGAGCCGCAAGGCTCACGCTTGCCGACCGGACCCCGCCGCAAAATGGCGGGTTTTTGTTCTTGGGGGTGCCCAGGCAGAATCTCTTGGGATTGAACCGACCTCTCGGATGCGCCGACCAATGGGTCGTGCGAACGTGGGGACTGATCGAGTCGGGGCGTTATCAATGATCTTGCAATCCCTCGCCGGGCTACCGGCGTTTCTGGTCTATTTCTGCACGGCGCTGGTCGCCGTGGCCGCCTACCTCTTCGTCTATACCCGTGTCACGCCGCATGACGAGTTCCTGCTGATCCGCGACAACAATCCGGCAGCAGCGATCGCGTTGGGGCTCAGCCTGCTCGGCTTCGCGCTGCCCTTGGTCAGCGCCATCGCCCATTCCGCCAATGTCTGGGATTGCCTGATCTGGGCTGTCGTCGCCCTGATCGTGCAGATCATCGTCTTTTATCTCGTCAAGATACCGGTGCCGAACCTGTCGCAGCGCATCGCAGGCGGCGAACTTGCCGCCGCCATCTGGCTTGGTCTAGCCTCGCTGGCAGCGGGCGCACTCAACGCTGCCAGCATGATCTACTGACCATGGCGAACAAGCCCCCCAAACGCACAAGCGAATTCGGGACGCGAAAACCGTCAGTGCCGCCTGTGCCGCAATCGTCGGGCCCGCCGGCAAAGCGTTCCGGCCACGTCGCGTTGTTTCTGATGGGCACGCTCGCGGTTGGCGGCGCCGCCTACACGCTGATGCCGCGCAACAGATGCGAGCAGCCGCCGAACACGGCGCAGTCGCCGCTGGTGCAAAACAGCGCCGAATGCCAGCAGCGCGGATCTTCATCCAGCAGTTCGGGTGGCGGCGGAAGCTCCTCACGCAGCAGCTATTACTCCGGCGGTACCTCGTCGAGTTCTTCGGGTTCGAGCAATTCCTCCTCGAACTATTCGGGCTCCGGCACCTCCGATTCCGGCTCGCACAGCGCACAGCGCGGCGGCTTCGGATCGTTCGGGCATGCCGTCGGCTTCTCTGGCGGCTGAATGTCATGGAACGCATCTCCTGCCCCGAACGCGACGACTGGCGCGCCACCGCCGAAAGCGCCGGATTCACTTTTCACACGATCGGCGGCGAGCGTTATTGGGACGAACGAGCCTATTACGCATTCACGCTGAACGAGATCGAACGGCGGATCGAGGCGCCCACCGGCGAGATCGAGGCGATGTGCCTCGAGGTGGTCGGCCGCGCGATCAACGACGAAAAATATCTGCGCCGGCTGAAAATACCCGAAGCCTTCTGGCCGCTGCTGTCGGAGAGCTGGCGCCGCCGCGACGCCAGCCTCTATGGCCGGTTGGACCTGAGCTACGACGGCTGGAGCCCGGCGAAACTGCTGGAGTACAACGCGGATACGCCGACCTCGATTTTCGAAGCGGCGGTTTTTCAATGGACCTGGCTCGAACAGGCGATCGAACGCAGCATCATCCCGAAGCGCGCCGACCAGTTCAATTCAATCCATGAGCGGCTGATCGACGCCTGGAAAAAACACGGCAGCGCAAAGCACCTGCATCTGGCCGGGATGACCGACAATGCCGAGGACGCCGGCACGCTGGCCTATCTGCAGGACACCGCGAGTCAGGCCGGATTGAAGACCACGCTGATGGACATCAAGGACGTCGGCCTCGGGGGCGATGGCCAGTTCGTCGATCTCGACGATCGCGGCATTGAGCTTGCCTTCAAGCTCTACCCCTGGGAATGGATGTTTCAAGACACGTTCGGCGCAAATCTGTCGAGCGCCCCGACGCGCTGGATCGAGCCGCCGTGGAAAGCGATCCTGTCCAACAAGGGCATTCTTCCGCTGCTCTGGGAGATGTTTCCAAAACACCCCAATTTGCTGCCGTCCTATTTCGAGGACGATCCGAAGGCGGCAATGCTCGGCTCCTCGTTCGTGCGCAAGCCGCTGTATTCGCGCGAAGGCGCAAATGTGACGCTCGTCAGCGCCGGCTCGACGCTGATGGAACAGCAAGGCCCATATGGGGCGGAAGGCTTCATCCTGCAGGGTTTCGCGTCCCTGCCGAGCTTTTCCGAACAATATCCGGTGCTCGGAAGCTGGTTGATCGATCACACACCGTGCGGACTATCGATCCGCGAGGACGAAAATCCGATCACCGGCAACACGTCACGGTTCGTCCCGCACGCCATTCTGTAGCGGAAGCTATCGATAGACCGATAGATCAGCGTGCCGACGCCACCGACCTTGGCGCCTGCGGCACCAGGGTCGCTACCCCGGGGCGCACAATGGTTGGTGCGGCATTTGGACGATAGAGCCCGCGGCGATCCGGATAGGGCTTGAAGGCGTTGGTGATTCCGACCACGGATTCGGCAGCCCCCAGCGCCAGCACGCCATCGGGCTCCAGCATCCGCGAGATGCGTTCGAAGATCTTGGCTTTGGTGTCCTGGTCGAAATAGATCAGGACGTTGCGGCAGAAGATCACGTCGAACGTGCCGAGGTGAGAAAAATCCTGCAACAGGTTCAACTGACGGTGCTGCACCATGCTGCGGATGTCGGCGTTGAGCTGCCACAGCTCGCCGTTCTGCGTGAAATATTTCACCAGCATCTGGATCGGCAGGCCGCGCTGCACCTCGAACTGGCTGAAGATGCCGGCCTTGGATTTTTCCAGCACAGCCAGCGAAAGGTCCGTCGCGACGATCTCGGTGCGCCAGCCCGCCAGCATGGCGCCGGCCTCCTTCAGGCACATCGCGATCGAATACGGCTCCTGCCCGGTGGAGGAAGCCGCGCACCAGATGCGCAGGGAACGACGCGCCGCGCGCGCCTGCGCCAGCGCCGGGAGAACCGCCTCTTTCAGATGATCGAACGGAAGCTTGTCGCGGAAGAAGAAGGTCTCGTTGGTGGTCATCGCTTCGACCACCTCGGCCGTCAGTGCCTCGGCGCCGACCTTCATCTTCTGAACGAGCTCGGGGATACCGGCAAGGCTCGCCTTGCGCGCCAGCGGCACCAGACGGCTCTCGACCAGATATTGCTTGTCCGCGGACAGGTCCAGCCCGGAACGCTCTTTCAGAAGCTTACGCAGATACTCATAGTCCTGAGGCGTCACGAACGATCTCCCGAAAACAACCGAACCAGTTTCGGCGCGATCTGATTAAGCGGCAATATCGCGGCGCAAATGCCGGCATTCGCGGCCGCACCCGGCATGCCCCACACCACACTCGTCGCCTCGTCCTGGGCAATCACGCTGCCGCCGGCCGCGACAATATCCTTGCCGCCGCGCATGCCGTCGGAGCCCATGCCGGTCAGGATCACGGACATGATGCCGCCCTGCCAGACATCGATCGCGGAGGTGAACAGCGGATCGACCGCAGGCTTGCAGAAATTCACCGGTGGTCCGTCGTCGAGCGCGATCGCCGCGTCTGCGCCATGGCGCACGACCCGCATATGGCGGCCGCCCGGCGCGAGATAGATCTGGCCGGCCTTGACGATTTCGCCATCGACCGCCTCATGCGCCGGCCGCCGGCTCGAACGCGCCAGATGCTCGGCGAGAATCGTGGTGAAAGTCGGCGGCATGTGCTGCGTGATCAGAACCGGAAAACGGTCGATCACCGGCCCGATTTCGGTGACCAGCGACATCAGTGCCTGCGGACCACCGGTCGACGAGCCGATCAGGAGCACGCGCGGCGCCAGCATGCTGAACGGGCGGCGTGTCGGCGCCGGATGTGCGGCCGGTGCCGGCGAAGCCAACGGCGCACGGGCTGCGGTTTCGCGCGGCTTGTCGTGGTGAGCCGGCGCCAGCGGCGGACTCGCCGGCGCGTGTGCATGCGCACTGCGGCGGATCTTGGCGCCGAGGTGACGGATCTTCTGGATCAGATCGTGACGAAAAGTTTCGGCGGCGGAAGCCTCGCGCGTGCTTTCGGGCTTTGGAATGTAGTCGGAGGCGCCAAGTGACAGCGCCTTGAAGCTGATCTCCGCATTGCGGCGAGTCAGCGTCGAGGCCATGATGATGATGAGATCGCGTTTCTTCGCCAGCAGTTTAGGCAGCGCGGAAATGCCGTCGAGCTCCGGCATTTCGATATCGAGCACGGCGACGTCGGGATTGATGCGTTCGAGCTGGTTGACGGCGTCGAGGCCGGTGCGCAGGGAGGCGACGACCTCCATATCCGGCTCAGCTCCGATCCAGCGTGAGATCATCCCGCGGATGACGACGCTGTCGTCGACCACCATAACACGCAGCTTGTCCTGCCGTGTCGCAGTCGGGGCCGGGGCACTTGTCAACGCAGTACTCATTACTTCACCAGGAACGACTCGAACGGCACACTTAACAAGGAAAAGCCGAGGGCCGTTGAGCCGCCGGATCGTCTACTTAGATCAGGCCGACTTCCTGGAACTTCGCGGTGACGATGTCCTTGTCGAACGGCTTCATGATGTATTCGTTGGCGCCGGCATGCAGCGCACGTGCGATGTGCGCGACGTCGTTTTCGGTGGTGCAGAACACCACCTTGGGCGCATCGCCGCCGGGCATGCGGCGCAGATTGCCGAGGAATTCATAACCGTCCATCACGGGCATGTTCCAGTCGAGCAGGACCGCCTCGGGCATGGCGCGCTTGCAGGCGTCCAGCGCTTTCGCGCCGTCCTCAGCTTCGATGATCTGGAAATCGAGACCTTCCAGGATACGGCGTGCGACCTTGCGAATGACGCTTGAGTCATCGACGACGAGACATGTTCTCATTTTCGGCCTCTACTTCCATTCCCCAAAGGGGACGTTTCCAAGTGTTACGTTCGCTTTGCTTCTGCTTCTTATGCCGCCATCAGATCCGGCACGATTTCGAGGACGCGATCGACATCGAGGACGACCATGAGCTGGCCGTCGAGGCGGTGGACGCCGCCGGCGAG
>NZ_JAFCLZ010000044.1 GCF_018130165.1 Bradyrhizobium sp. JYMT SZCCT0180
CGAGGGGCGACGGTGGCAATAGAGGCCGTCTCACCGGGGAGAGCGCGTTATAAGCCGTAAAGCCATTGCGCAGGGAAGGCTGGGTGTTCTCCGCTGCCCTGTATGCTCGTGTGCAGCATTCTTATGCACAATCGCACACGGGACCGCGGGTGCAGCGCGCACCCGGCCTTCCCTGCGCCCTCTGAATGAGAGGGCGGGAAGTTCAATAGCAAAGCTCGGGCGCAATGCGTCGCGAGATCACTAATACATATTCAGGTGTCATCGTCCGCGCAGGCGGACGATCCAGTATTCCAGAGACGCTCATGATTGCATCGAGAGGCCGCGGCGTACTGGGTCCCCCGCTTTCGCGGAGGACGACACCACTTTTGGAGCCGCAGTGCATGACAGCATTGCCCATTTCTCAGGCGCTTCCAATAGGGTTGGCTCACACCAATCCATCCGCTAAAACCCGCCCAACTTTGCAAAGAAGCTCGAAGGACCAACTGAATGAACATTCTTCCCGGCAATATGCGTTTTGGTGCGGGCCAGCCGGTCAAGCGTTTGGAAGACCAGAGACTGCTCACCGGGAAGGGGCAGTTCATCGACGACAGGCCGGAGGAGGGCGCGCTGTGGCTGCATGTGCTGCGCTCGCCCCATGCCCACGCCAAAATCGTCTCGATCGATACCAGGGCCGCGGCGGGGCTGCCGGGCGTCGAAGCCATCTATACCGGCGCCGACCTGGTCAGGGACGATATCGGCACCATCCCGACGCTGGCGATCTTCAAGCGGCCGGATGGGTCGCCGATGACGGTGCCGCCGCGGCGGCTGCTGGCGCATGAGATCGTGCGCTTCGCCGGCGAGCCGGTCGCGGCTGTGGTTGCGACCTCGCGCGTGCTGGCGCAGAACGCCGCCGAAGCGATCGCGGTCGATTACGAGGTGCTGCCGTCGGTGGTCGATCCCGTCGAGGCGGTCAAGCCGGGCGCGCCTGTGGTGTGGCCCGAAGCGCCCGACAACATCGTCGGCGCCATGAGCTATGGCGACGCCGCCAAGGTCGAAGCGGCCTTCGCCAGTGCCGCGCATACCGTGTCGCTCGATCTGGTCAGCCAGCGGCTTATTCCGTCGGCGATGGAGCCGCGCTCAACCATTGCCGAGATCGAGAAGAAATCCGGCCGGCTGATCCTGCACGTCCAATCGCAAACGCCGGGCTCGACCCGCGACCTGCTCGCCGAATCGATCCTGAAGCGGCCAAAGGAAAGTGTCCGCGTGCTGGTCGGCGATATCGGCGGCGGTTTTGGGCAGAAGACCAGCCTGTATCCGGAAGACGGCGTGGTGGCGTATGCCGCGACCAAGCTCGGCAAGAAAATCCGCTGGCGCGGCGACCGCACCGATGAATTCGTCGGCGGCACCCATGGCCGCGATCTGACCTCGACCGGCGAGTTCGCGCTCGACGCCAAGGGCCGCGTGCTGGCCTATCGCGTGCGCTCGATCGGCGGCACCGGCGCGTACTCTAGCGGCGCGGGCAACATCATCCCGCTGGTGCTTGGGCCGTTCGTGCAGACCGGCGTCTACGATCTGCCGCTGGTGCATTTCGAAGTCAAATCCGTGATGACCAACACCGCGCCGGTTGGCGCCTATCGCGGCGCGGGCCGGCCGGAGGCCGTCTTCATCGTCGAGCGGCTGATGGACGCCGCAGCGCGCCAGATTGGCATGGACCCGCGCGCCATCCGCAAGGTCAATTACATCAAGCCCGCGCAATTGCCCTACACCAACGCCGCCGGCCAGGTGTACGATTCCGGCGCGTTCGCGCACATGATGCAGCGCGCCTCCGACCTCGCCGACTGGGACGGCTTCAACGCGCGCAAGAAGGCCGCGAAGAAAAAAGGCCTGCTCTACGGCCGTGGCCTCACCAGCTACATCGAATGGACCGGCGGGCGCGCGCACACCGAAAAGGTCTCGCTGCACGCGACGGCCGAAGGCCGCATGATCCTGCACTCCGGCACCATGGCGATGGGGCAGGGCCTGCAGACCACCTACACCCAGATGGTGTCGGATACGCTCGGCATCTCCATGGACAAGATCGACGTCGTGCAGGGCGATACTGATCTTGCGACCGGCTTCGGCTCCGTCGGTTCGCGCTCGCTGTTCGTCGGCGGCACGGCGGTGGCGGTGTCCACCAACGACATGATCAACAAGGCGCGCGAGAAGGCGTCCAATGTGCTGGAGACCTCGGTCGAGGACATCGAGTACCGCGACGGCTTTCTCACCGTGGTCGGCACCGACAGGCGCATCAGCCTGTTCGAGATCGCCAAGAAGGAAGACGGCGCGCGGCTCAGCGTCGACAGCGAGGGTGAAGTCGACGGCCCGAGCTGGCCGAACGGCACGCACATCTGCGAGGTCGAGATCGATCCGGAAACCGGCGTCAGCAAAGTGGTACGCTACACCACGGTCGACGACGTCGGCATCGCCGTCAATCCGATGCTGGTGACCGGCCAGGTGCATGGCGGCGTCGCGCAGGGCATCGGGCAGGCGCTGTACGAAGGCGTGTCCTACAACGAGGAAGGCCAGCTCCTGACCGCGAGCTATCAGGATTATTGCGTGCCGCGCGCCGACGATATTCCGCCGATCGAGGTGACGCTGGATGATTCCGCGCCGTGCCGCACCAATCCGCTCGGCGCCAAGGGCTGCGGCGAATCTGGCGCCATCGGCGGCCCGCCCTGCATCACCAACGGCGTGATGGATGCGCTCAGCGAGCTCGGCATCAAGCAGCTCAACACCCCGCTGACGCCGGCCAAGGTCTGGCAGGCGATCAGGGATGCGAGGGCGGGGGTGTAATCGTAGAACCCCGTCATGGCCGGGCTTGTCCCGGCCATCCACGCCTTGCTTGCTTGGACACCAAAGACGTGGATGCCCGGGACAAGCCCGGGCATGGCGACTAGTAGCGTCCGCCTTCGGAGTGCGACTCAAAGCAGCACGCCTCAAAAATCAACACCCCTCACGGTTGCAGGAGTCCGCCGAATCAAGCCCAATGAGCCCTGCAAGAAGCAAGAACGTAATCAGACTCTCGGGGGCGATCCGATGTCGATTGAAGGTGCGATGCGGGCGCTGTCTGCTCGTGTGATCGTCGTCGGCAACGAGAAGGGCGGGTCGGGAAAATCCACCGTCGCCATGCATATCGCGATCGCCCTGATCAAGTCGGGCCAGGCGGTTGCCACCATCGATCTCGATACCAGGCAGAAAAGCCTCACCCATCACATCGAGAACCGGCGCGCCTGGGCGCGTCATGTCGGCCGCGAGCTCGGCATGCCCCAGCATTTCTGCTTCCAGCAACTCGATTACCCCTCGGCCGACGAACAGGCCGCCGGTTGCCGGGCGCTGGAGAAGACCGTCGAAACGCTCGCCGGCCGCTACGGCGTCGTCATCATCGACACCCCCGGCCACGACGATTATCTGACGCACGTCGCGCATGCGATGGCGGACACCTTGATCACGCCGCTCAATGACAGCTTCGTCGATCTCGACGTGCTTGGCACCGTCGATCCCGAAACCTTCCGCGTCACCGGCACCAGCCATTATGCCGAGATGGTGGAGGAAGCGCGCGGCAGGCGCCGCGTGCGCTATCTCGGCGTCACCGACTGGATCGTGCTGCGCAATCGCCTCTCCACGCTCGGCTCGCGCAACAAGCGCCTCGTGGGCGAGAGCATCCAGCAGCTGTCACAACGGCTGAACTTCCGCTGCATCGACGGCCTCGCCGAACGCGTGATATTCCGCGAATTCTATCCGCGGGGCCTGACCGCGGTCGATGATCTCGACGAGATCACGCTGGGCAGCCGCCCCACAATGTCGCATGTCACCGCGCGGCTGGAGATGCTGAAGCTGCTCACCGCGATCGGATTGGGCAACGCCGCTACGGCCCACGAGATTGTGGGCCGTAGGCAGGAAGTGGCTTGATCGTCCCTAGAGCCCCAGCACCATCTTCGCGATAATGTCGCGCTGGATCTCCGATGAGCCGCCGAAGATCGTGTACGCCCGGCTGTTGAGATATTCCGGCACCACCGGCAGCATCTCCTCAGGAATTCCCGGCGCCTCGTTGAGCTTGTAGAACGGCCGCATCGGCTCGACATAGAGCCCGTCATGGCCGATCACATCGACACCGAGCCGCGTCACCGCCTGGCGGATCTCGCTGTTGCGCAGCTTGAGCAGCGACGACACCGCGCCAGGATTCTGCCCGGTCTGCAGCGCCGACAGCACCCGCAGCTCGGTCATCTCAAGCGTGTCGATATCGACTTCGATCTCCGACATCCGCATCGAAATATCGGGATCGTCGATGGCGCGGCCGGTGGCGTCGGATTCGGCGAGGTCGGACACCGTCTTCAGCGCCTCGCGCAATTTGGCCGAGGCAATGCCGGAGCCGCGTTCGAACTCGAGCAAATATTTGCCGTAGGTCCAGCCCTTGCCTTCCTCGCCGACCCGGTTGGCGACGGGCACGCGGACGTCGTCGAAGAATACCTGGTTGACCTCGTGGTCGCCGCCGATCGTGAGGATCGGCCGTGTCGTGATGCCCGGGCTCTTCATGTCGATCAGGATGAAGGAGATGCCGTCCTGCTGCCGCTCGGTTTCGTTGGTGCGCACCAGCGCAAACATGCGGTTGGCGTGATGGGCGTGGGTGGTCCAGATCTTGGTGCCGTTGATGACGTAGTCGTCGCCGTCGCGCACCGCGCGCGTCTTCAGCGAGGCGAGATCGGAGCCGGAGCCGGGCTCGGAATAGCCCTGGCACCAGTAATCCTCGCCGGAGCGGATCCGCGGCAAATAAAAATTCTGCTGCGCCGGCGAGCCGAAGCCGATGATGACGGGCCCGACCATCTTGACGCCCATCACATTGACATTCGGCGCCCCGGCACGGGCGCATTCGGCCTCAAAAATCCAGCGCTGCGCCGGCGTCCAGTCCGGCCCGCCATGTTCGACCGGCCATCCCGGCGCGCCCCAGCCCTTGGCGTGCAGCGCCTTTTGCCAGGCGATGCCGATATCCGGATCGGAAAACACAGATGGCGTCAGCGATTGCGCGTGCTTCATTTCCGCCGGCAGATTCTGCGCGATGAAATCGCGGACTTCCCGTTCGAAGGCGCGCTCCTCGGCGCTGAAGGTGAGATCCATGGTGCGCTCCCGCTAGCTTTGTACGGTTCGGCCGCCGAGGGCGGCGTGGCGGCGATAATGATGGGCGCTGCCGCCGAACAGCGTGTCGAAGGCGAGCAGCCGCTTGAAGTAGGAACCGATGTCGAGCTCCTCGGTGACGCCCATCGCGCCGTGCAATTGCACGGATTGCTCAGCGACGAAGCGCGCGCATTTGCCGATCTTGGCCTTGGCACCCGAAGCGGCGCGCCCTCGCGCGACCGGTTCGGCATCGATCATCAGCGCGGCGCGCAGCGCCATCGAGCGGGCCTCGTCGCAGTTCATCGCCATGTCGGCGAGCCGATGGCGGATCACCTGATTGGCGGACAGCGGCCGGCCGAACTGTTTTCGAATCTTGGTGTATTCGAGGGTCTGATCCAGCAGCGTCTGCATGATGCCGACGGCTTCCGCGCCGAGTGCGGCCATTGCGCGGTCGACCACGGCCTCGATAACAGGCAGCGCATCGCTGCCGTCGCCGAGCAGGGCGTCGGCGCCCACGTGAACGCCGCGAAGTTCGAGGTTGCACGCGCGCCCGCCGCCGAGCCGCGGGAAATCGCGCTTGGTGAGACCAGCCGCCTCCGCCGGCACCAGGAACAGGCAGAGGTCGCCTACGCCATTGTCGTCGGCGACCTGCGCCGAAACAATGATCTGCCCGGCGGCATTACCGTCGAGCACCGCGGTCTTCCTGCCATCGATGCGCCAGCCGTTGGGCGTCTTCCAGGCCGTCGTCGAGACTTCGGCAAGGTTAAACCGCGCCACGCGTTCAGAATGCGCGAACGCCAGATACAGCGAACCGTCGGCGACCTTGGGCAACAGCGCCTGCTTCTGCGCCTCGCTGCCGCATGCACCGATCAGCCCTGCGCCAATCACCACCGTCGAGAGATAGGGTTCAGACACCAGTCCCTGACCAAAGGCTTCCATCAGGATCCCGATCTCGACCGCGCCGCCGCCAAGCCCGCCATGGTCCTCGGCGATCGGCAGTGCCAGCCAGCCGAGCTCGGCGAACTGTTTCCAGATTTCGGCGCTGAAGCCGAGCGGATCGTTCGCCACCCGGCGGCGATGGTCGGCGTTGTAAGTCTCGCTGACAAAACGTTCGGCACTCTCACGCAGCAGCCGCTGCTCGTCGCTCAAGGTCAGGTCCATGTGATCTACTTCGTTGCCGCTGATTTCCTGACGGAGGGATGCAGGCCCGCGGGGTCCACCACCATTCCGAATTCCTGAAGATTATGCGCATGGCAGAGCTGATGCAGCGCGAACGCCTGTTCGATCGCCGCGGGCTGTCCCATCACGTCGACCGAGCGGTTGACGGCCTCCTTGGTCAGCTTCAGCGCGAACGATGGCTTCGCCGCGATCTTCTGCGCCAGCGCCATCACGAACGAGGAAAGCTCCGCGCGCGGCACGACGTGGTTGACCATGCCGAGCCGGTGCGCTTCGTCCGCGCTCCAGGTATCCGCCGTGAACAGCAATTCCTTGGCCTTGCGCGGGCCGAGTTCCCAGGGATGCACGAACCATTCGACGCCGCAGACGCCCATGGTGACCACGGGATCGCAGAACTCGGCATCGGCGCTGGCGACGATCATGTCGCAGGCCCAGGCCAGCATCAGGCCACCGGCGATGCATTTGCCGTGCACTTCAGCAATGGTCGGCTTCGCCAGATTGCGCCAGCGCCGCGTGATCTGCAGATAGATCTCCTGCTCGCGGGCGAAGCGGCCATGGGCATTTGGTTCGGCAAAGCCGCCCCAATTTCCGACCGGCGGAAAATCCACCCCGGCTTCGTTTTTGCTGCCCGGGCGCAGATCGTGCCCGGCGGAAAAATGCGGGCCGCTTCCTGCGAGGATGATGACCTTGACCGCGTCGTCCTGCACGGCCGCATCGAAGGCCGCGTTGAGGTCGTAGGTCATTTGCAGGTTCTGCGCGTTGCGCGCCTCGGGCCGGTTCATCACGATTCGCGCGATGCGCGGCTCTGGCCGCTCCACGACGATGGTTTCGAATGCGGTCATGGGCCCTCCCGTTATTATTATGCGGCCATGTGACTATTTCAGCTGACGATAGGCAAGAGCCATCGGAACGAAAGCGGCCCGAAGTTCATTCAATCACCGCCGTCATTCCGGGATGGGCCATGAGGCCCAGCCCCGGAATGATTGTGTGAAAGCACGACACTCTGATACCGTGACACGAAATAATACCGGGAGTGTTTTATGCGCAGATTATGGACCGTGCTGGCGGCGCTGGCGACGCTGAGCCTGACCAATTGCGGCTACAACGCCATCCAGACCACCGACGAGCAGGTCAAGGCGGGTTGGTCGGAGGTGGTGAACCAGTACCAGCGGCGCGCTGATCTCGTGCCCAACCTCGTCAACTCGGTGAAGGGTTTTGCGCAGCAGGAAAAGGACGTGCTGCTCGGGGTCACCAACGCCCGCGCCAAGGTCGGCAGCATCCAGGCGACGCCCGAGGTGCTGAACGATCCCGCCGCGTTCCAGAAGTTCACGGCCGCCCAGGGTGAACTCTCCAGCGCGCTGTCGCGCCTGTTGGTCGTGACCGAAAACTATCCGCAGCTGAAATCCGATGCACTGTTCAAGGATCTGATGGCGCAGCTCGAAGGCACCGAGAACCGCATTACCGTAGCGCGCAACCGCTACATCAAGGCGGTGCAGGACTACAATGTCGGTATCCGTACTTTCCCGAACAACATGACGGCGATGATGTTCGGCTACAAGGAAAAGCCGAACTTCGCGGTCGAGAACGAGCGGGAAATCTCCAAGGCGCCGAAGGTGGATTTCAATCCGACACCGGCCGCGCCCGCGAAGTAGCGGATCAAAGATCAATCGCAATGAATGCTGCAAGAGCTTCCATTCTTGCGCTGCTCGTGTTCTGGGCTGCTTCAGCCCTGGCCGTCGTCACGGTGCCGCCGCTCGTCGGGCGCGTGGTCGATCAGACCGGGACGCTCACCAGCGGCGATATCGCTTCGCTGAACCAGACCATTCGAAGTTTCGAGGCGCGGAAGGGCAGCCAGATTGCGGTGCTGATCGTGCCGACCACGGACGGCGAGGCGATCGAGCAGTTCTCGCTCCGGGTGGCGGAAGCCTGGAAGATCGGCCGCAAGAAGGTCGACGACGGCGCCGTGCTCGTCATCGCCAAGAACGATCGTCATCTTCGCATCGAGGTCGGTTACGGCCTCGAAGGCGCGCTGACCGACGTCACCACCAAGCGCATCATCGACGAGGAGGTCACGCCGAAGTTCAAGTCCGGCGATTTCGCCGGCGGCGTCTCGGCCGGTCTCAACAAGATGATCCGGATCATCGATGGCGAGAAACTGCCGGAGCCGCAGCCGCCGCATTGGCAAGATCAGACAGGGCTGTTCGACGTCGATGCGATGTTCAATCCGTTCCTCCTGATTCCAGTGTTCCTGTTCGGCGGATTGATGCGGACCATGCTCGGGCGGCTGGTCGGCGCGGGCGTCGGCGGCGGCGTGGTGATGCTGATCGCCTGGTTCCTGTTCGGCTCGCTGGCCGCAGCCATATTCGCGGGGCTGATCGCGGTGTTTTTCGTGCTGTTCAGCGACACCATTGTGTCGTCGACGCCAGGGAGCAGCGGCGGTTGGTCAGGCGGCAGCAGCGGCGGCTCCTGGTCCGGAGGCAGTTCGAGCGGCAGCTCCAGCGATAGCGGCGGCGGGGGTGGCAGTTTCGGCGGCGGCGGCGCGTCGGGGAGCTGGTAGATGGCAGATATCAAACGCATTGGCAGGCATCTTCTGCAGCACCGCTGGCGAGAGAGGCGCGACTTTCCACCAAAAGTGCTGGCCGCGATCGAGGCGGCGATCAGGGCGGGCGAGGCCACGCATTCCGGCCAGGTCCGCTTCGTCGTCGAGGGCGCGCTCGACGGCGCGCCGCTGTTCCGGAACCAGCCGGCGCGGGAACGCGCGCTGGATGTTTTCTCGCAACTGCGGATCTGGGACACCGCGCACAACAATGGCGTGCTGATCTATCTCCTGCTCGCCGACCGCGACGTTGAAATCGTTGCCGACCGCGGCATCCACGCCCATGTCGGCACCGCCGGCTGGGAGAAAATCTGCGTCGAGATGGAAACGGAGTTTCGGGCGGGTAAGTTTGAGCGCGGCGTGATCAAGGGGATCGAGGCCGTGTCGCGGCAATTGGCGGCGCATTTCCCAGCCACGGGTGCAGGCCGTAACGAACTGCCGGATGCGCCGGTGGTGATTTAAGCCGTCATTCCGGGGCGATGCGAAGCATCGAACCCGGAATCCATTGGGCAACAGTGTATGTGGGTCAATGGATTCCGGGCTCGCGCTGCGCGCGCCCCGGAATGACGGTGCGTGTTGAACGTCTACGCCTTCACTGACGGCCGTTCCGCAACCCTCGCCATCCACGCCACGATATTGCCGTTGCTTTGATCCAGCGGCTGACCGACCGTGCCGCCGAAATCGAGCCAGCAATAAAGCAGGATGTCGGCCATCGTAAAGCGCTTGCCGCAGAGATAGTCCTTGCCCGCCATCTGTCCGTCGAGCCATTGCAGGCGGTTGGCCGCGATCATCTTCAGGCCGGGCGAGGCTTCGGGCGCGCAGAGGATGCGCTTTTCGAAAAGCTTCAGACCCTCGCCGAAGCGAAAGCCGTTGGCGAGATGCTCGCAGATGTTGAGATCGACGCGGCGTGCCCACATCCGGCATTCGGCGCGCTCTTCCGGCGTCGTCCCGATCATCGCAGGCGCTGGATTCTTCTCCTCGAGATATTCGCAGATCGGGAGAACTTCCGAGAGATAGCTGCCATTGTCGAGTTCAAGCGCCGGCATCTGGCCGTGCGGGTTGCGTTTCAAATGCTCGGCCTCGCGGTTTTCGCCCTTGCGCAGGTCGACCGTCTGCTTCGGCATCTCGATGCCCTTTTCCGCCATGAACATGCGGACAATGCGCGGGTTTGGTCCAACCGAGTCGTAAAACTTCATCGTGCCCTCTCTCCCTGTGCCTCTTGGAGGCGTCATAGTTGCTGCCGTTGAACAGGCCGCTACGGATTTTGTCAAATGGCTGGATCACACCCGCGCCGTCGCGATAGTTCGGTGGCTTCATCCTTCGAGACGCGGCTTACGCCGCTCCTCCAGCGATGAGCTTACGCTCACGCGGGGATGAGGTCTGAGACCCTCATGGTGAGGAGCGCGTCTTCGCGCGTCTCGAACCATGAGGCCAGCAGCTTCTCTAGCCGTCGTCCAGCTTGTTGAGGTCGCGCACCGACTGCATGATCGGTTCGAAATTCGAGCGCGCATCCAGCGCATCGAACAATTGCGCGGTGTCGGACAGCAAATTGTGCGAACGTTGAATGGCGACCCGTACATCGTCCTGCGGCGTGTCGGAAAGGCGGCCGTGGCCGGACAGCAGGATCTTCGAGTTCAACCCCTTCAGCCGCTCCAGCGACTGGATATAGTCGGCGATGCTGCCGGAGCCGAACACGCCGCCCATCACGCCGCCCGGCATCAGCGTGTCGGAGGCGAACAACAGGCCCTTGTCCTGGTCGAACAGCGTGATGCAGGCCGAGGTATGGCCGGGCGTGTGCATTACGTTGAGGCGGAAATTGCCGAGGTCGAGCAGATTGCCTTCCTCTAGCCAGATGTCGACATTGATCGGGATATTCGGTTCGTTGAACATCTTGCGCAGCATCGAGAAATCGTCGCGCAGCATGATCTTGTTGGCGGCCAGCCGATGCGCGGCGATGATGGCGCGGCCATTGAAGTGATAGGCGGCGCCGATATGGTCGAGGTGCTCGTGGCTCAGCACCACCATGTCGATTTTCTCGGGTGGACAATCGACGTGTTGCAGACATTTCAGCAGATGCGGATAGTTAGATGACAAGCCGACATCGATCATGATGGTCCGCGAGCTGCCGCGCACCAGATAGGCGTTCGCCGCGCGGTTCTTGAAGCGGATCTGGTAGACGTCCTCGGTCGCCTCGATCAGCGTGCAGACGTCGCTTTCGAGCAGGGTCTTGAATGGGCTCGGCCTGCGCTCGCTCATGGATTGGCCGCGGCTTTGAACGTGATCGCGTTCGAGGCGCGCAGCCGCTTGCTGAGCGCATCCATGATCATCAGCGCAAACGCCGGCTGCTGGCTGACCAGGTAGACGAAGCGGGCGTGGTTGATCCGCATCACGCGGGTGTGCGCCTCTGCGGCAATCGCGGTCGCTGAGCGGGACGAGCCGTCGATCACGGCCATCTCGCCGAAGAACTCGCCCTTGCCGAGCGTAACGATGATGGTCTTGCTGGCGCCGTTAACCTTGGCGATCTCGACCTTGCCGTCGAGCACGACGTACAGCTCGCGTCCGGTCGAGCCTTCCTCAAAAATGACGTCATCGACATCAAACTCGTTGATGCATTTTTCGATGGTCATGGCGGCCTCCTGCCTTCTGGCTGGATGGTCGGGCCATGTTAGTCGGTAAATGAACGGGCGCAAACGGAGCTGTCGGAATTGCCGCAGGGCAACATAGGCGAGGGACGGAATTGCCGGCCGCGCCGCCGTCAACTTGCGGCCGCAAACCGGCCCGGATGACCCTCTTAAATTTCGGTAAGGCGGAACCCGGTAACGATTTCGCAAGCAATAAAAGTTACCAAAAGGTCAACCCATTCTGGAGAATTGAACGTGAGCGAACAGCAGTCCGAGGCCACCAGCGGTGAAACCGGTTCCGTCGGCGCCGGGCCGGCCGCTCCCGACATGTCCGCAGCCAAAGAGCCGGTGACGGCGGCGATCGCGTCTCCGATGCTGGCGCCCGACCAGGTAGAAACCGCTCCCAAGCCGGACGCGCCCAAAGTGGAAGCTCCCAGGGTCGAGGCTTCCAAGCCTGAAGCGACCAAAGTTGAACCGGCGAAGGTCGAAGCGGCCGCGTCTGAAGCTCCGAAAGTTGAATCGCCGCGGATTCCCGGCAAGCTGCTGATCATGTCGCCCGGCGAGCGCGCGTGGAGCGGCGACGAAGCCGATGCGAAGCCGGAGGCCGTTGCAGCCGAAGGGGCGTCCGGCAAGCGCAGGATGTCGGCGATGGCAGCCGTGGTGGCGCTGGCGACGGTGGCCGGTGCGCTCGGTGGCTCGCTCGCAACCGCGGGCCTTGGATACGTGATGGCCGGAAATTCCGCCGTCGTGAACAACAACAGTGCGCTCGAAGCCTCGGTGGCGCGGATCGATGCCGATATCCTGGCGCTGAAGGCCAGCGTCGAGCACACCTCCAAAACCGGGGTGAGCCAGTTCAACAAGACCAGCGATCGCCTCGACAAGGTCGAGAAGGCGCAGGCCGAGCCGGCCGCCAAGCTCGCCAAGCTCAGCGAGGCCGTCGAAAAACTCCGCGCCCAAGCTGCTGCACCCGCGCCCCTCGCCGCCGCAACGCCGGCCGCCGCAAGGGACGTCACGGGAACGGTGTCGCCGCCCGCAACGACCGCGGCGGTGCCGCTGCCCGCGCCGAAGCCCGAGATTGCACGGCTGCCGACCGTGGACGGCTGGGTGCTCCGTGACGCCGCCAATGGCAGCGCGCTGATCGAAGGCCGCCAGGGCATCTTTGAAGTCTATGCCGGCGATCCCGTCCCCGGTCTCGGTCGCATCGATGCCATCCGCAAGCAGGACGGCAGGTGGGTGGTCGTGACCAGCAAGGGCCTGATCGTCGCCCGCTGATTCCGCGCAATCTGAATGACGAAGGCGCTTCACCGGGATGTGAAGCGCCTTTTTGCTTGAATAGGCCACTTCGCGCGGTGTTAGTGAGGGCATGAGCCGTGCGCTGCGATTTCTTGTCACCCTGTTCGCCCTGGTGTGCGGCGCATTGCCGGCGTCCGCCGCGACGCTGGAGCGTGGGACCGCGATAACGGATCCCCTGGCGCTGCGCGAACTCGACGGCGGCAGGTTCGGCATCGGCCGTCTGTTGTGGCCGGAGCGGTCGGCGAATATTCCGCTCACGAGCGCCCAGCTATTCACCCTGCCGTCGATGGTCCCGGTCCGCCAGGCGATCGACGCCGAGTTCGACCGTTACATTGTGCGACACAAAAGGAGCCTGCCGAGCGAGGCCATCGGCGTCGGCGATGGCTTTGCCTTTCAACTGTTCGACCGCACCCAGCTTGATTCCGGCGATACCCGTTTCGTGCTGGCGGGCATCGTCAACCGCATGGACCGCGCCTATGTCGACGAGGCCAGCTGCGGCGATATCCGGCTGATCTACCGGCTGACGCGAATGAAAACGCCAGGGACCGACGACAAGGCAATTCTGCCCCGTTTGCCAATGACGCTGAATCTCGTGCTGAAAGCCAAGGGCGGCCTTGGGATCAATCGTGACGGCAAACCCGTCACCTGTTCTGAAATCGCAAAGCGATGGCTCTCCGCAGGCGAATTGTCGCTGACCGGCGCGCCGCTCGCGGAAAGGCTGCTGGAAGAAAACGGTCCGCTCGATCTGCTCGGCTACGAAAACATCGATCGCATCGAGACCAACCTTCAGATCGCGCATGCGCCGAAATCGGCGGTGCGGGATTTTCGTACCGATTACCTGCTGAAGGTGTTTCGCTATGACGCCGCGGCGCGCGAATTTCGGGAAGCGCCGATGGAGAACCAGATCGACCGTGACCGAATTCTCGCTGACGACGCGCTCGGGCGCGAGTTCAAGTCATGGCTGCTCGATCCCAAACACTTCGCCGAGTTCGATCGCGGCACGGTCCTGATCCCGGAAAAGTTTCTTGCCAACGGCGCGATTGCCGCAACGCCGGTCGGATTTGACGCGTCCGACCTGCAGCCTGAATTCGGCCTGATGCAGGGCGAGGGGGCCAAGGCGGTGTTCAGCGAAGCCGACGTCGTCACGGCGCTGAAGAAGGCCGCGGCCGGCGGTATGAAGTTGCAAAACATCCGCTCGGCCGGCGGCTTTGAGCGGCGGCTGAACGATGTCACCTGTTCCGGGTGCCACCAAACGCGCGGCATCGGCGGATTTCATTTTCCCGGCGTCGACTGGATGGCGGTCAATCCTTCCAATTCAACGGTCGTTCCGGCGTCGCCGCACTTCTTCGGCGATCAGGTTCGCCGCCGTGACGTCCTCACCGCAGTGCGGGACGGCAAGGCGCCGGATTATTCGCGGGGCTTTGCCAACCGCCCGCAATTGCGCGGCAGCACGGAGTTGGTGGGGACCGAATATAGCGATGGTTGGGGAGCGCATTGCTACGCTCCCGGCAATACTGCGGGCAGCAACGATGCGAGCTTCCGTGCCTGGACCTGCGCTGAGGGACTGGCCTGTCAGGTCAGCGGCAAGAACGCACGCATCGGCATGTGTTTTGTGAAAAGCCGTTAGGCAGGTTTCTGCCCTGGCAGCGGCATGAGCACCGATGCGCCGTCATCGTTTGATGCTAGGATGCCGGCAATGACCAACCGAGCGGGGACCGGCGATGAGCTCTTCCGACCAGGAGAACAGGCAGCGGAATCGCGAGATCGCGGAGAACGAAGCCAAACGCGAGGTCGTCAGCAACGTCCGCGTCAGCACCTGGGCGATCGCGGTCACGGTCATTGCCGGTGTGATCGTCTTTGGCATCGCGTGGGCCTGGTTCAACCGGTGAGGTCCCGTCATCCTGAGGTGCGCGCTCTTGCGCGCCTCGAAGGACGACGGCCCGGCTGTGGCCGATTCATCTTTCGAGGCTCGCTGCGCTCGCACCTCAGAGGCTGTGAATCTATGTGATCTGGCGTGTTTTTTTGTTTGCGGAACCGTGAGTCGAATGATTCG
>NZ_JAFCLZ010000045.1 GCF_018130165.1 Bradyrhizobium sp. JYMT SZCCT0180
GAGAGCACGGCATAAGCCGCAAAGCCATTGCGCAGGGAAGGCCGGGTGTTCTCCGCTGCCCTGTATGCTCGTGTGCACTTTGTTTTGTGCAATCCGCACGCGAGACCGCGGGTGCAGCGCGCACCCGGTCTTCCCTGCGCCCTCTTGATGAGAGGGCGGGAAGTTTCCAGCAAAGCTCGGGCGCAATGCGTCGCGAGAACGCTAACACATATTCAGGTGTCATCGCCCGCGAAGGCGGGCGATCCAGTATCCCAGAGACGCCGATAATAGAACCGAGAAGCCGCGGCGTACTGGGTCACCCGCCCCCGTGCGCAATTGCGCACTCGGGCGGGTGACGACAGTTGTATGTGGAGTACTACCTGTGACCTCCCGCACGTTCGAAGCGCCGCTGGCCCACCGGAATGAACCCATGTGCACTCCGAGGTCACTGACGCATGAAACAGTGCGACAACGCGAGACGAACCAATGCAGGCCACAACAAGAAAAGCAGGAATCCTGTTCGCCGTGCTGGCGACCATGTTCGCCGCATCCCGCGCGGTGGCGGCTGAGCCCTGCAGCACGACGCCGGCGCGTTTCAACATTGCCGAGACGCTGTGGCACGCGGCCGAAGAACATCCGGTCCATATCACCTTCACGACCCGGACCGAGGGCGTGAAAATGCCGGGATATCTCCTGGAGAAATATCCGAACGAGATGACCGTCGTCCTGCAATATGAATTCGGCAAGCTGACCGTGAAGGACGACCGCTTCGAAGTGCTGGTGTGGTTCAAGGGGTATCCGGAACGGTTCGTCGTCCCCTTCAACGCCATCAAAGCGTTCTATGACCGAACCGAGTTGAAGTGCTCGGGTAGCTGATGAAGAATTCGTAGCCCGGATGAGCGAAGCGACATCCGGGACCAGTAGCGCGACCATTCCCGGATTTCGCTTCGCTCATCCGGGCTACGAGATCCGTTCATTCAGGCGTGGCGCGGCGGATCAATGCGCAGAGCCCGGTCATGCGGGCGATCGGATGCTCGACAAACAAACGGCAGGATTTCAGCACGCCCGCAAGCGCGTCCGGCGGCGTCGCAGGCTTCAAATGCGACGCCAGCACCTGACCATGCGCGTGCCCGAGCGCGCGTGTCGCACGCGTCAGCGCATCGAGCCTGCCGTCGGCTTGCAGCGGCGCGAGCATGGTTCGCACCAGCGCCAGATACGCCGGCCAGTACGCCAGATGCCGGTACATGCTCGCAATCAATTGCGGTTCGGTGTCCTCGCCAAAGCCGTTCAATTCCGCAACCAGCCGCGCCACCTCGGGATCGAGCGCGTCCATTGGCGGCAGTTCCGGAATCTTGACGTCGGAGGGTGGGGCTGCGGAGCTGGCGGCCGTGACCGTAACGGCCGGGCGCGGTTCGAAATGCGCGAGCAACGCCGACAGCACGGTCAGCGCCAGCGCGTTGGTGTATTGATAGCTGTCCAGCACATTGCGAATGATGGCCTGGTCGGATTGATCGATGCTGGCGGCGAGCATCGTGTCGGCGGAAAATCCGGGCAGATCGGGCAAGGCGATCGTGCGCCTGATGGATTCGGCATGCAGCGGTGCGGCGCCGAGATAAAGCGGCCGCACCGTGGCCCAGGTCCAGGGCAGCGCGCCCGGCATGGTCGCGAGGTTGCGCCAGATCAGATTGACGACGCTGGTGCCGAGCACCTTTCGGATGTCGGCGAAGATCTCGGCGACTTCACCGCGCGCGTCGGCTTCGAGAATCGAGGGAACGCTCTCCTGCCCTTGCATGGTTCCCGCTCAGTCCCGAAAGCTCGCCGCCACGGTGCCGAGCCCGTCGAGCTCCATCACCACGCTGTCGCCGGCATTGAGCCACACGGTCTTGACCAGGCTGCCGGTGAGCACGATCTGCCCGGCGTGCAATCCCACGCCCTCCTCGGCCAGATGATTGGCGAGCCAGGCCAGCGCGTTGTGCGGATGCCCGAGTACGTCGGCGCCGGTGCCGCGCCCGACTTCGGTATCGTTGACGATCGCGCGGCCGACCACCTCGAGCAGATTGGGCGCCGCAGTGCGCGCGACCGCCTCGCCGAGCACGCAGCCCGCGGCGAAGAAATCGTCGGCCACCAGCGTGGGCGCACCCATGGTTTCCCACTTGGCGTAGCGGTCGTCGACGATCTCGATCGCGGGGTGATAGGCCTCGATCGCCTCCATCACCCACTCGGCCGTGAACGGCGCTTCCGACGGCGACAGATTGCGCGCGAGCCGGACCGCGATCTCGCACTCGACGCCGACGCGGACGTAATCGCCGAAGCGCAGCTTGGCGCCGGACTCATGCACGCCCTTGGCGAACACGCCGCCGCCGCAGGGATGGGGGATGTCGAGATATTGCTGCATCACCGCGCTGGTGCAGCCGATCTTGTAGCCGACGAGGCTGCCTATCTGCGGCAGCAGCAGATCGTGGACCGCGCGCTGAACCTGGTAGCCCTCGGCCTCGTCCTGCGGCACGAGTTCGCTCGAAAGCGCGGCCAGCGGCGAACGGCTGCGGCGGGCGCTTGCGATGCGCTTGGCGGCCGCGAGAATTTTGTCCATCGGCGGCAGCTCTCTCGTTGCAATCCGGCAATGCCGACCGCGCGCTGCGATCAGATGCCGGAGGTTACTCTACTCGTCCCGGTAAACCTTTTCACGCTTCTCGTGACGCTCCTGCGCTTCCACCGACAGCGTTGCGATCGGGCGGGCTTCCAGCCGTTTCAACGAAATCGGCTCGCCGGTCTCTTCGCAATAGCCGTAGGTGTTGTCTTCGATACGCTGCAGCGCGGCGTCGATCTTGGAGATCAGCTTGCGCTGGCGGTCCCGGGCGCGCAGTTCGATCGCGCGATCGGTTTCGGAAGAGGCGCGATCAGCCAGATCGGGATGATTGACGTTCTCTTCCTGGAGCGTCTGCAGGGTGATCTTAGATTCCCGCAGGATCTCGTCCTTCCACGCCAGCAGCTTGGCGCGAAAATAATCGCGCTGGCGGTCGTTCATGAAAGGCTCTTTTTCGGAGGGTCGATAATTCTTCAACTTTTCCAATGTCAGCCTATCTACAAGTGCAAGGCGGAACAGAAAATCGTCCGTCCGCGCGCGCCTTATATAGCGGCGAGTTGTGACAGACAATATCGGCCCTGCGGCAAGGAAGGCCGCCCCGGAGCGCATACACAGGCAAAACTGTGCACCGCAGCGGGGCAGCCCGCTTGGTCAGTAACCGACGGTAAAACGCTGCCGGAGGTGGGCCGGACGCTCGATTTCGTCGGCGAGTGCAACTGCGAAGTCCTCGAAGGAAATCCAGCTTTTGCCGTCGGACGCGGTCAAAAGCTGGTCGGTCCCGAGGCGGAACTTGCCCGTCCGCTCGCCGGCCGTGAACAGGGCCGAGGGCGACAGGAAGGTCCAGTTCAGCTCCTTTTCCTGCCGCAGCAGGTCGAGAAAGGCGCCGCCCTTCTCGGCTTCGGCCTTGTATACCACGGGAAAATTCGGCGTCGTAACCAGCCGGACACCCGGTGCCACCTCGAGGCTGCCGGCGCCGCCGACCACGAGGTAGCGGCCAACCTTCGAATCACGGGCGGCGCCAATCAGCCGGACCGGGTCGCTGTCGAGGAAATGCACCGAGCTGATCGCGGCATCGTGGCCGGCGAACAGTGCGGCCAGGCCGACCTGGTCCTGCACGTCGCCCTGCTTGGCCGTGACGTTGGGCTGGCTCGCGATCTTCTCGGGGTGGCGGGCAATGGCGGTGATGGTGTGGCCACGGCTGGCCAGTTCGGTGACGATACGCGATCCGGCATTTCCAGACGCGCCGACGACGGCGATCTTCATCTTAGGTCTCCTTGCGATGGGGATGGATGTGGTATCCAATGGTGACTAGATAACGCAAAGAGCGCAGGTGTTAAGAGAGCACTTTGAACTCACTTGATTACGCCGGAGTAACCGCCATGAAAATGAAACCCGACGCCTATGCCGCCAATTGTCCGACGCGCCAGATTCTCGATCGCGTCGGCGACAAATGGGCGGTTCTGATTCTGCTCCTGGTGCGCGACGAGCCGATGCGCTTCAATGCGCTGCGCCGCGCCATCGAAGGCATCTCGCAGAAGATGCTGTCGCAGGTGCTGAAGAGCCTGGAGCGCGACGGGCTGATCAAGCGCCGCGTCATCGCAACCGTGCCGGTGACGGTGGAGTATTCGATCACGCCGCTGGGAGCGACGCTGTCGACAGCCGTCGATGCCTTGCGCGATTGGGCGGAAAGCAATCTGAAGGAAGTGCTGAACGCGCAGCGCCGCTACGATGCGCAGCGCAATGCGATGGCGGCGTGACAGACGGGATGTGAGGAAGCGCGAAGCCTAGAACTTCTCGGCCTCTAAAACTTACCAGCCTTGGCCAGTTCGACTTCGACCCGAAGCTCGATCTCGGCCAGGACGGCATCGAGGCCGGGATCGCCGGAGGAGGATTTCAAATTGGCCGCGGCATCGCGCAGCCGGTTCATGGTGGCGGTGTCGAGATTGCCGGACAGCAGCCCGAGCTTGAGCTCGTCGAGCACGTCGAGCGCGCCGCGCCCGCGCGCCACCGACCGCTTGCGGCGCTCGGTCGGATCCTCGACGCCCTGCATCGCCAGCAGCGCGTCGATGCTGCCGGCGGCTTTCGGCGGGGCCGCGGAGCGGGTTTCGTCCGGCGTCGCCGGCGCATCCGGCAGCGAAAAGCCGGTCGAGCTGGTTCGCCGCGTGCTGCTCGCGGGCGATCCAAGCGTGGTGCCGTTCGGTCCGTAGATGCGCATCGTCGTGAATCTCGCCGGTCGATTGCAGGGAGCTTCGCCGCTTTATGGTTAATGCCGCGTAAACGACCCGGCAAAATCTGCCGCAGCGCGGCAGTTTCGCCGGTGCCGCGAGATCGGCCGGATCGCACACCACCGAACAAAGCATAGCACTTTCAACGGACTAGACCACCGAAACCGCGTGGCACCGATCTCGCATAGTTAATCGCGGGCTACCGTCATGGGAGTGGCGCGTTGTCCGGGAACGACTTCCAGGGGAGCATTGGGATGCCCGGCATCCATACGGCGAGAGTATTGTTGGTGGGCTGCGCAGCGCTGCTGGCGCTGGCGTTGTCGGCCATGTCCGCGGGCGCGACCTCACGGATCAAGGACCTCGCCAATATCGAAGGCGTGCGTCAGAACCAGTTGATCGGCTACGGCCTCGTCGTCGGCCTCAACGGCACCGGCGACACGCTGAACAACATCCCCTTCACCAAGCAGTCGCTGCAGGCGATGCTGGAACGCATGGGCGTCAACATCCGCGGCGCCACCATCCGCACCGGCAACGTCGCCGCTGTGATGGTCACCGGCAACCTGCCGGCGTTCGGCACCCAGGGCACGCGGATGGACGTCACCGTTTCCGCGCTCGGCGACGCCAAGAACCTGACCGGCGGCACTCTGCTCGTCACCCCCCTGCTCGGCGCCGACGGCAATGTCTATGCGGTCGCGCAAGGCTCGCTCGCGATCTCGGGCTTCGCGGCGGAAGGCGCCGCCGCCAGCATCACCCGCGGCGTACCGACCAACGGCCGCATCCCCAACGGCGCCATCATCGAGCGCGAGATCGAATTCGCACTCAATCGCCTGCCCAATGTGCGGCTGGCGCTGCGCAACGCCGATTTCACCACCGCCAAGCGCATCGCCGCGGCGGTCAATGATTTCCTCGGCGTCAAGACCGCCGAGCCGATCGATCCCTCCACGGTGCAGCTGGCGATCCCCGCCGAGTTCAAGGGCAACGTCGTCGCCTTCCTGACCGAGATCGAGCAATTGCAGGTCGAACCCGACCTCACCGCCAAGATCGTGATCGACGAACGCTCCGGCATCATCGTGATGGGCCGCGATGTGCGCGTCGCCACCGTGGCGGTGGCCCAGGGCAACCTCACGGTCTCGATTTCCGAGAGTCCGCAAGTGAGCCAACCCAATCCGCTGTCACGCGGCCGGACCGTGGTGACGCCGCGCTCGAGCGTGTCCGTTTCCGAAGACGGCAAGAAATTCGCGGTCGTGAAAGACGGCGTCTCGCTGCAGCAGCTCGTCGACGGCCTCAACGGTCTCGGCATCGGTCCGCGCGACCTGATCGGCATCCTGCAGGCGATCAAGGCCGCCGGCGCGATCCAGGCCGACATCGAGGTGATGTGATGCAAAGCAGCTTGAGCGGCATTAGCAATTCGTACCCGAAATCCACGCCGATCAACCGCCGCAACGATCCGCAGCTGGCCGAGGCCCTGACCAGGATTTCGCCCGAGGCGCAGAAGAAGACCCGCGCCAAGGCGCAGGACTTCGAGGCGATGTTCCTGAACTCGATGTTCTCGCAGATGACCACCGGCGTCAAAGGCGAAGGCCCGTTCGGCGATACGACGGGCACCGGCGCCTGGCGCTCGATGCTGACGGATGAATATTCGAAGTCGTTCGCCAAATCCGGCGGCATCGGAATCTCCAACGACGTCTTCCGTACCTTGATCCTGCAGCAAGCCAATCGCGCCGGCTGAGATAGGGAACCCCGACATGAATCAGCGCCCGCAAGCACAGCCCGCCGCCGCACCGGCACGCGCGATTTCCTCGCCGGTCGAGGCCCGCAAACTCGCGGAAGACCTGGTGGACGTGATGAGCGGGTTGCTCGGCATCATCGAGCGCGAAACCGAACTGGTTCGCGCCGGCAATATCCGCGAAGCGATGGAGCTTGAAGGCCAGAAGGGCGAGCTGTCGCGCCGCTACATGGTCGCGGTCGAACACCTGAAGAACTCGCAAAAATACCTGGCGCAGGTATCGCCTGAGCTGCTGACCACGCTGCGGCGCCATCACGATACGTTCCGCGCCATGCTGCAGATCAACCTCACGGTGCTTGCGACCGCGCATGCGGTGTCCGAAGGCATCGTGCGCGGCGTCAACGTCGAGATCCAGCGCCGCAATATCCCCAACACCTATACGGCGAGCGGCCAGCGCGCGACGCCAGGGCCGCGCAACATGACGCCACTCGCGGTGAGCCGCTCGCTCTGAACATCTAAAATTTTCGACAAATGCGTACCCCCGTATAGGCACGGGATTCAGCGCGTTCCCTAACACCGTGTTGAGGGGTGCCAGGCTATATTGCGGTTTGAGAGGGGTTGGGATTTGACTCGAAGCAAGCCTGGAGGCTGCCATGAGTACAGATTTCAACATCAAACCGGTGGGGGCACCGGTTGCCGCGCCGATTGTTCAACCGATCAGCGAAGCGGCGCATAATGCGGTCGCGACCGAATTGCCGGCGCCTCAGAGCGTGACGGCGTCGGACGCCGGCGCACGCAGCAGCGATTCCCGCGCGGTCCATATATCGATTTCGAATCCGTCCGTCTCGAACCAGGTGGTGATCGATCGCGACGCGCGGGCGGTCGTCTATCAGGTGGTCGACAACCGGACCAGCCAGGTGGTGAAGCAGTTTCCGGAAGAAGCGGTGCTGCGCCGCCGCGCCTATTTCCACGCCCTCGACCTGACCAGGGAAGCGCCGCAGCGGCTTCGCGTTACCGACCAGCGGGCTTGAAATTCAGAACGCCCGCTAGTCAGGTTTGGTGGGTCGCGTAAGCCTTGTCCAGATAGGTCTGTCCGCTGACGGGATCGGTGACGACGGTGTTGATCTCGGCCTTGCCGTTGCTCGCCAGCGTGAACTTGGTGTCGCCGACCCGGAACGAATTATTCCTGATCAGCACGTCCTGATATTTGCTGGTGGCGCCGCTCTGGTAGTGCACCTTGGCGCGAAAGCCGGTGACGTTCGAGACCGAGATCTTGAACGACTTGTTGTCGGCATATTTGCCGGTCCAGTCGCCCTGATAATTGTCGGGATTGACCGCGAAGTACGGCGTATTGGAGGGCACGGTCTGCCCGACGGTCTTGTAGTTGGCCGACAGGATGCTCAGGACGTCGGCCATGCTACGGCTCCCCTACCCTTAATGCCGTGTCAGCCGCGGCCGGCAAGGCCGGCGGCAAGGTTGCAGTTGATGTCGATCAGCGCCTTCAGCTTGGCCGGATCCGGGCTCATCTGCATGTCGACCGTCTGCTTCATCACGAACACACCGATATTGGCGATCTTCTGGCGAACCTCGATCGGCTGTGGATTCTCGTCGGCCGTCGCCGCGCTCATGAAAATCGACCAGAGCCGGCGATTGAACAGCAGCGCGTTCTCCAGCGCCTGGCCGGGACCGGCCCAGTTGGTCTGGACTTCCTGGAGCTGTCGTGCGGCCTTCAGCAGCGCCTGCGCTTCGATTTCACGGGGAGACGACGTCGCGTGCGACGTACGAGCGTAGGCCTGGGCTGCATTGGACATTCAGGAAACCTCGGTGGGAGCGGTTGGCAGTGACCGCGGGACTGCAAGAACTGCCCAACTTTCATACAAGTCCGGCCTTTAAATATGGTTAGCAACCGTTACCATTTGTGTCGGCGGTCCGGCGGAAATCCATATTTTCACCACCATGCCCGCGGTGCGTTCTGATGAGATTAAGATCGAAGGCACAATTTTTTGCATGATGCGTTTTGCCCGCGCGACTCGGCATTTTTCTTTTCAGCCAAAAAGAAAGACGGCGGGGTTTCCCCCGCCGTCTTGAACGTTGATGTGGCTGAACTTAGCGGAGCAGCTGGAGCACGCTCTGCTGGCTCTGGTTGGCCAGCGCCAGCGCGGACAC
>NZ_JAFCLZ010000046.1 GCF_018130165.1 Bradyrhizobium sp. JYMT SZCCT0180
CCGCCAACACCGGCATCACCTCGCTGCAGAAGCTCGTCGACTCCGCCAAGTCCGTCGCCAATCAGGCGCTGCAGACCACGGTTGGTTTCTCGACCAAGTCGGCGTTCACCTCCGTCGATATCGCGGGCGCAACGGCCGACAATCTCGTCGCCGCTCAGGATCCGGTCAGCGCCGCCTTCGTCGGTACTTCGGCTCCGCAGCGCGCTGCGTATACCAGCACGACGCTGACCGCGGGCGCCCAGCTGTTTTCGGGCGCCGCTGCCAACGCGACCGGTTCGACGCTGCTGTCGGGCCTGACCGACAACGCCGGCGCCGGCGGCGCTACCAACGCGATCCAGTCTGGCAACACGCTGACTGTCAATGGCAAGACGATCACCTTCGCAGCCGGCGCCGATGGCCTCGTCGGGACCGGCAACGCCTATACGATGGGCGTCGATACCTCGCTTGACTCCTTGGTTGCGGCGATTGACACCCTGTCGGGCAATACGTCCAGTGCCTCGACGGTAACGGGCGGCGTCATCCAGCTGCACACCGGTACGGCTTCCAACCTCGTCGTGAGCGGCTCCGCTACCGTGCTCGACAGGCTCGGCATTGACGCTGGCGCTGCGAGCGTTGGCAATCGTACCGGTGGCGCCGTGACGGCTGGTGCCTTGGCCGGCGCCACCAAGCTGAACGTCGGCGACGGCTCGGCAGCTTCGTTGTCGAACGGCTTTGCGGTCGGTGACACCCTCACCGTCAACGGCAAGACGCTGACCTTCGTGGCGGCGAACACGGTCGGCAGCGATCCGAACCAGATCAAGGTCGACAGCGACGTCACCGGCCTGCTGGCGAAGATCGACGGCCTGACCGGTTCGTCGACGGCCTCCACCATCACCGGCGGCCAGATCACGCTGAACACCGGCTCGTTGAGCGACCTGACGATCACCGGCAGCAATGCCGCAGCTCTCAGCGCGCTCGGCCTGGCCGGCGGCGTCACCCAGGCCCGTACGCAAAACCCGGGAGTTCTGGACGGCGCGACCCTGCAGATCGGTGCGACGGGCGGCGGCACGGCCACCGACATCGTGTTCGGAGCGGGTGCTGGCCGCATCAGCTCGCTCAATCAGCTGAACGATGCCCTCGCGGCCAACAATTTGCAGGCCACGTTCGTGTCCGGCAAGCTGTCGATCACCACGACGAACGATGCGGCGTCGGCCACGATCGGTGCGATCTCCGGTACCGCGGTTGGCGCCGGCCAGGCGTTCGCTGCCGGCACCACGGCGCCGGCTCCCGTCGTTGACGCGTCGGCCAAGCTAACTCGCGACAATTTGGTCACCCAGTACAACAACATCATCAATCAGATCACCACCACCGCACAGGACGCGTCGTTCAACGGCGTCAACCTGCTCGGCGGCGACACTCTGAAGCTGACGTTCAACGAAACCGGCAAGTCGACGCTGAGCATCCAGGGCGTCAACTTCAACCCGGCCGGCCTCGGCCTCGACGTCCTGAGCTCCGGCGCCTTCAAGGACAACTCGGCGGTCAACGACATCGTGGCGTCGCTGAGCAGCGCATCGTCCACGCTGCGCTCGCAGGCTTCGGCCTTCGGCTCGAACCTGTCGATCGTGCAGATCCGCCAGGACTTCAACAAGAACCTGATCAACGTGCTGCAGACCGGTTCGTCGAACCTGACGCTGGCCGACACCAACGAGGAAGCGGCGAACAGCCAGGCGCTGTCGACCCGCCAGTCGATCGCGGTGTCCGCGCTGGCGCTGGCCAACCAGAGCCAGCAGAGCGTGCTCCAGCTGCTCCGCTAAGTTCAGCCACATCAACG
>NZ_JAFCLZ010000047.1 GCF_018130165.1 Bradyrhizobium sp. JYMT SZCCT0180
TTCTGCCACAGCACGTCGGCCTTGCCGTCCTGGTTGTAGTCGCCGGTGCTGATCACGCTCCAGCCGGGGGCCGATCCAACCGTGGTGTTGGAGGCGATGTGGTCGCCGTCCATCTGCCACATCGCAACACCTCCCTGGTCGTTCTGCCACAGCACGTCAGCCTTGCCGTCGCCGTTGAAGTCGCCGGTGCCGGCGGCGTGCCAATTGCTTCCGACCGATCCGACCGTGGTGTTGGAGGCGATCTGGTCGCCATCCATCTGCCACATCGCGACCTTGCCCTGGCTGTTCTCCCAGAGAATGTCGGCCTTGCCGTCACCATTGAAATCGTCGGTGCCGATCACCTTCCAATCAGTTCCGACCGATCCGACCGTGGTGTTGGAGGCGATGTGATCGCCGTCCATCTGCCACATCGCGACCTTGCCCTGACTGTTCTCCCACAGGATGTCGGCCTTGCCGTCACCTGAGAAGTCGGCGACGTCAACGATCTTCCAATCGGAGCTGGCAGATCCGACCGTGATGTTGGAGGCAATGTGGTTGCCGTCCAGCTGCCACATCGCAACACCACCCTGGTCGCTCCGCCACAGCAGATCGGCCTTGCCGTCACCGTTGAAGTCGCCGATGCCGGCCTCGTGCCAGTTGCTTCCTGCCGATCCGACAGTGGCGTTCAGGTCGATATGGCTGCCGTTTAGCTCCCAGACCGCGACACTGCCGCTGCTGTTGCGGAACAGGACATCGCTGATGCCGTCGCCATTGAAATCGTTGGGGACGTGATGGGTAGCGGCGGCGACGTCGTCGTTGACGATGGTGCCGACGCCCTGGGCGTTGGCAATCGTGGCGCCGTTGGTCGCGTCTGAGAGGTTGACGTTGAAGGTCTCGTTCGCCTCGACCTTGGTATCGCCATTGACGACGATCGAAATCGTCTGGGTGTTGACTCCGGCGTCGAAGTGCAGATCGCCGCCTTTGGCGACATAATCGCCGTCGGCGCCGCTGGCCGAGCTGGCCTGGGTAGCATAGTGCACGTCGAAAGCCGCGCTGCCGCCGGTACGGGTCACCGTGAAGGTCGCGGTGCGGGTGCCGTTGTCACCTTCCGTGATAGTGACATCGCCGATCGAAAGCGAACCGGCAACCGGTGCCGCATCGTCATTGACGATGGTGCTGAGGCCCTGAGCTTTGGCAACCGTGGCGCCGTTGGTCACGCCCGAGAGATTGACGTTGAAGCTCTCATTGGCCTCGACCTTGGTGTCGCCATTGACGACGATCGAGATCGTTTGGGTATTGACCCCGGCATCGAAATGCACACTGCCAGTTTTCGCGACATAGTCGCCGTCCGCCGCGGTCGCGGAGCCGTCGGCCGTCGCGAAATTGACGTCGAAGGCGGCGTTGCCGCCGGTGCGGGTTAGCGTGAAGGTCTCGATCCGGGAGCCGTTGTTGCCTTCGGTGATGATGACATCGCTGATGGCAACCGAACCGGCAACCGGTGCGGCATCGTCATTGACGATAGTGCTGAGGCCCTGGGCTTTGGCAATCGTGGCGCCGTCGGTCGCTCCGGAGAGGTTGACGTTGAAGGTCTCGTTGGCCTCGACCTTGGTGTCGCCATTGACGACGATCGAGATCGTCTGGGTGTTAACCCCGGCGTCGAAATGCACACTGCCGGTTTTCGCGACATAGTCGCCGTCCGCCGCGGTCGCGGAGCCGTCGGCCGTCGCGAAGTTGACGTCGAAGGCGGCGTTGCCGCCGGTGCGGGTTAGCGTGAAGGTCTCGATC
>NZ_JAFCLZ010000005.1 GCF_018130165.1 Bradyrhizobium sp. JYMT SZCCT0180
GGTCTGCAGCGCCTGATTGGCGACGGACTTGGCGGAGTCGACGAGCTTCTGCAGCGAGGTGATGCCGGTGTTGGCGGACTGCAGGACCTGCACGCCGTTGCCGATGCTGTCGAGGAGATTGTTGATGTCGCCGGCGCGGCTATCGAGCGAGGCGGCGGTGAAGAAGTTGGTGGGATTGTCGAGCGCCGAGTTGACCTTCTTACCGGTCGAGAGGCGGGACTGCGTGGTCGCGAGAAGATCAGCAGTCGACTGCAGCGAGAGAAGGTTCTGGCGAACCGACGAGGAGAGAACAATACCTGACATGACTCATATCCTTCTGGATGCACACTATTGACGCAACGCCGCAACTTTCATTCGGCGTCCGTGCCACACTGGTCTCGCAGCGCTACCCACTGGTTAACTTGCATGTCCGTACGACTACGCGACGGCGGAAAAAGTCCCGGCTTCATCATTTATGGTAAACAGATTCTTACCGACGCGGACGGCCGCAGTGTCGCGACGATCGCGTGCGGCTCGCTTCCGCGAGCGGATGTTGATCCGTGTTTTGCAAGGATTGCGGTCAGGCCGCCGGCCAGCGCCAAGACGCGCCAATCGAACCGGCACTACGGCAAAGATATAATGTCGGACCGCGTCCCGAAGGCGGCGATAGCCTGGATCGCTATCTTGACTCGGCAGCGCCCGCATAGCGCGACCGCGCTTCGGCAAGGCATTCATTAATCACCGTCACCAGCGCCGCCGGCGTAAACGGCTTGCGCAGGCAGCACGCCGCGCCGAGTTCGAGCGCCATTCGCAGAAAGTCCGGCGCCGGCGCGTCGAGATTGGCAAACGCGTATCCCGACATCGCGACCAGCGGAATCGCCGGCGCGCGCTCGTGGAATATCCGGATCGATTCGAAGCCGCGCATATGCGGCATGAAGATATCGACGATCATCAGGTCGAAGCTGGAATCTTCGAGCGCGCGAAGCCCGGCTTCGCCGCCATCGGCAATCGTCACTTCGAAGCCGTGACGCTCCAGATAGATCTCAATGGCCATGCAAACCATTGGATCGTCATCGACAACGAGTACCCGTGTCATTCCAGCCTCCTGAAGCAAGATATCTGTCTTCAATCGCTCCTCAGTCGCAATACGTGCGGAACCGCCACCCTTTTTCTGGTTCGACGCGAAGTTGTTACGTCTTGCTGGCAGCTCAGCCCGTAGCGATCCTCTCTTTCGAGATATCTGACGATGCCATTCCGCCCTGCTGTTCCGACGGCGCGGTTGTGACGGCGGCAAGGGTGGCGGCGTATCTTCGGTGCGGCTCGGCTTCCGACAAACATTCGTCGATCACGCTGAGCAACGTCGCCGGCCGGAACGGTTTGTGCAGGCACATGGTTGCACCGAGGCTGAGCGCCATTTTTAGGCAAGCAACATTGTCCGTTTCCGGCCCGGAGAACGCATAACCGGAACTTGCGATCAGCGGTACTGTCGGGGCGCGCGCGTGAAATATCCTGATCGACTCAAAACCGCGCATGTTCGGCATGAAAATATCGACGATCATCAGGTCGAACGTTGCGTCATCGAGCGTCGCGAGGCCGTTGGGCCCGCCGTCCGCGATCGCGACCCTGAAACCGCACTGCTTGAGCCAGACGCGCATCGCAAGGCGGGTATGAAGGTCGTCATCGACAACCAGGATACGACGCATCACGGCCTCCTCCGCCGTTATCGGACGTGCTGCAAGAGACACATAACGACAAGCCCCCCACAGGACCACGTCTGGGTCAGGCAGCCCAACTGCACATCAATGCATTCCCGAGCGGTTTTGCCTTGCGAATCAGCGCACTATTCGCAATTCCGTCGCAAATCGGCGGGCCTGTCTGCCCTCCACAGTGTATAGGGCGGGTTCCACAACCCTTGAGCAAGCTCGCGGCCGGTATCCACCACGCCGCCGCATTGCTGATGCGAGACCGCTCAAGCCCCGCCTTCGGCCAGAATTGAGAGTGCGGACGCAGCCCTCCTAATCGCCTGTTACAGGCTCTGCCCGCAGCGCAGTTCCGGTCCCGGGCTGTAACTTGAGATCGTCGAACCGGTCGGGGGTCCTGAGCAAGACCGGCAACGCCTCGGCCGCAGGGTCTACCTGCCCCACAGCGGGTCGTTTCGACGGTGGACAGCCTAGTCCGAAGGTCAGACGTTGGAGGTCGCAACGGTGGGCGCCGCGACTGCCTTTGTCGGCGTCCATGGCCTTCGATGCCGGGCAGCACCGACCGACGCCACGGCCTCCATTCTCGGGGCGGAGCGCCTTCGGACGGCCACCAAGCGGAGTGGCGCCAACGGATCCAGGGCAGCGGCGGAGTGCGGCTATTTGCCGATATTTCCCGACGGCGATTCATGGCAAGATGAACGGGCATTTTTGATGGCGCATATTGTATATTTTTGGTCCCTGGCACCCTGAGACCGGCTTTGACCGTAAGGCAGGAGACTGCTTTGGATTCAGCCCCTCGTTCCCCGAATGGATTTTTGTCCTCGCTGACTGCGGACGATTTTGAACTGATCCGCCCGCATTTGCGCTCTGCCGACCTCACCCAGGATCTGGTGCTGGTGGAAGTCGACGAGACGCTCAAGCGCGCCTACCTGCCGCACCGAGGCGTGATCTCGCTGGTGGTCAAGCTCGCGCGAGGCGAGCACGTTCAGATCGCGATGGTCGGCCGCGACAGCATCTTCGGCGCATTCTCCGCCCTCGGCGATCCAACCGCGCTGAACAGCGCGCTGGTGCTGGTCCCCGGCGTGGCCTCGACGATCGACCTCGATCAGCTTCGGGCGGCTGCCGACCAAAGCGCGACGCTCCGCACGTTGCTGGCCCGGCATGGATTGGCGGTCTACGCGCAAATCCAGCAGACTGCGGGCTGCAACGCCTCGCACACGGTAGAGTCCCGGCTGGCGCGCTGCCTGTTGCATACCCGCGACCTGTCCGGCAGCGACAAGCTCGTGCTGACCCAGGAAGCGATGGCACAGATGATCGGCGCGCGCCGCAACAGCGTATCGCTGGTGGCCAACACGCTGCAGCAGGCGAATTTCATCCATTACAGCCGCGGACATATCGAGATCACCAATCTGGACGGCCTGATCAGGACCTCCTGCGAGTGCTACGCGACGGTCAAGAGCCAGTACGACCGCCTGCTGCATCCGCGCATCCATTGCGCGGCAGCGTGACCCTTGGCCGCCGTCCATGGGGGGCGGGTGCCCGAACCCATTGATAGGCGCCGGGCCGGCGATGCGCGTGAAGATTGCGCCCTGCGATCCGGCCAGCGGGAACTCACCGTATAATTACGGCCGGCCTGGCCTTTGCCCGGGATTTATTCGGCCGGGAATTAACGCGCTGTTCAATGACCCCTGATACTTGTCACGGTGCTGACGGGCAGGTTCGGGAAAGAGCATCGAGACGATTTCGAATGCCACGCGAGTTCACCCGTGTTCGGCGGTTTGCTAGCTGCGCGGAGTAAAGACATGGCTTTTGATTTGTCGATGCCGATCCTGGTGGTCGATGACTACAGCACCATGATCCGCATCATCCGCAACCTCCTCAAGCAGCTCGGATTCGAGAACGTCGACGATGCCAGCGACGGCTCGGCGGCGCTCGCCAAGATGCAGGGCAAGCGATACGGTCTCGTGATCTCCGACTGGAACATGGAGCCGATGACGGGCTACGACCTGCTGAAAGAAGTCCGCGCGAGCCCGGAATTCTCAAACACGCCCTTCATCATGATAACAGCGGAATCGAAGACGGAGAACGTCATCGCCGCGAAGAAGGCCGGCGTCAGCAACTACATCGTCAAGCCGTTCAACGCGGCGACGCTGAAGACCAAGATGGAAGCCGTATTCCCCAGCGCGGCTGAATAGCATCGCGCCCGGGCGCGCTGCGTCAGGCTGAAGGCCGCCATCCATCGCCGCCTCGGCCACTATCCTCACTGCCATCAGACGCGAAGCGGATCGGCGAACGCGGAGGCGGCATCCGACCTGTCTTGCGGTGTCCGGACGGGACCGCGCCGCGCACGTGGCTTGCCGTACTACTACGGTTTACGATTTTCACAGACGGATAACGTTGAATCGCGATAGTCGCGTGGACCAAGGAGCCCCCTCATGTTCACGTTCGAAACGAGCGATCAGAAAGAAGTGCGGCGTTTTCGTATCGCCCAGTTCAACGGCAGAACCGCAACCTTCCGCTCGGCCGGCTCGGCCGTCACCGGCCACGTTCGATCGATCGTGGAAAACAAGTCGAGCGTTCCGGCGGCCTGGGTGATCACCATCATCCCGGAAGAGCCAAAACCGGTCGTTGCGACCCGGCCCGCGCCCCGCATGCGCTCGTTCGCGGAAGACTTCTGCTGAGCGGCAACCTGGCGCGAACTTCTCGGAAAACCGGCTCCCATTGTTCCGGATCACCTTCTGGTCCGGCCTCGTCGGCCCTGTCGCGATTACAATCGGCCTTCGTGAACCTGCAGCATTGCAGCGCTTTCACTGCAGGCGCAGTGCGCTTCGCCTTCATTCCGAGCAAATGAAATAATCAGGCTGGCTGCAACAACGCCTTGCGGACGAGATCCGCGGTGTTGCGGGCGCCGAGCTTGCGCATGGCTTCGGCGCGATGGCTCTCGAACGTCCTCGGGCTGATGTTCATCCGCAAGGCGCCCTGCTTGTTGGAGCAACCTTCACTGATCAGGCTCAGCACCTCGCGCTCGCGCTTCGTCAGCGGCTTCTGGCCGGACTCCGAGGCGAACACCAGCCCCGGTGTGCGACCGCCATCCTTGGTGCGGCTGGCCTGGCTCTCCCGCCCCTGCTTGCGATCGGATTCGGAAGCAAAGGAGGGATGCTTGTCCGACATCTGCTTCACCACGACACAGACGCGTTCGAGCTGTTGAACCGCGTTGTCCACGACCTGTTGCAGGTATACGCGATTGCCGGGCGCCTCGGAGAACTGGTGGCTGTGCTGCTTGATCTCGTTCATGTAGAGCAGCAGCGCCGTCAGCGGTCCGTTCAACTGGCGAGCGATCGAAGCTTCCGCTTCTTCCGTTGCGCGAGCGCGCGCGACGGATAATTGGACGATTTCAAGATTGCTCTCGAGAGGCGTGACGGTTTCCATCCACTGCGGAAAGTGCGAATCACCGGCTCGATGGTCTTGCTGCGACATATAACTAATTTATCGATTCCATCGCCGCCGGTGGTTAATTTTTTAACCAGTAAGAATACGGGGAACCGGCAAAGTGGACCGAAACTGAACCAACGCGACGGGTTTTCGCCTTCAATTGAGGGAGTACGATGCCATCAGATCAGGACTCCGTAGTTTTACGGCCCGTAGAAATGCGTTGGCCCCGCGCCTGATCCCTCATAATGGGTATTTGTTTCTCTAATGTACCCCTTTTGATTCGTTATGGTTCCATCCGTCGGACTGTTTAAACCGGGCAGCCACGCGGCACGCAACAAGCCGCGTATGATGGACCTCAGCGGCAATTCGCAGGCGCGGCTTCGATGAAGTACTCGTCGCTGTTTCCGTTAAGCGACGGATCAGACGTAACCTCGACGCGGTTCAGCTGCGCGGGAGCCTCAGGAACTTTTCGAGGAAGCGTCCCGAGGCAACGAGCCTGAACCACCAGTATGCCATCCGCCGCGTTGTCATGCGCCGTCGTTAACGCCGGTGCCGGCACCTGCGTGTGAATTGCTTCACAAAGAGCCGTAGAAACACTGTGATCGCAGGCGACCACGGCTTCACCGATTTGCGAGGTGCAGGCCGCGCGATGACCGACGCGCGACATCAATCATAACGAAATCAGGAAAAGGCGGACGGCGATGTCGACATCGCCGCGCACGACAACGCGATGCGGGCGCGCGCTATCAGTCCAAACAAGCAGCCGTCCAAATGAAGAATGGTGGCGGATCAGCCGAGCCGGCTGATCTGCTCCTCGGTCACGACGCGCTCGACGTTCTCGGTCTTGCTCTTGATGCGGTAGCGCGGGCGGCCGTCGGCCTCGATCGGCAGGCAGGTGACGATGGTGTAGATGCTGCGTTCCTTGACGGTGGCGCGGCCCTGCGGCCCCTGCAGCTGGTGGTGCACGTCGTCATTGATTGCGTAATTGTGGGCCATCGCCTGTCTTCCCGTTGGAAAAAAGGCTTGTAGTCTCAACGGCCTCGCAAGGCAACCCGCCATTGGCAGGGAACCGGCGCGCCGGTACGCATAGCAGCCTCCGGGGGGGGGGCCGTCAGGCCGCCAAAAGCGCCTTTCGCCGCCCTACCCGGGCGATCGATTCCTTAACGGCGGAACCCGTCAGGGTCCCATTATCAAGGGATTGCTCGACGGATTGGGCGATGGCGGCCATTTCCCGCTCCTGATCGAACAGATTGTTGCCGATGCAGAGCATGTCGATACCGGCCCTCAGCGATTGAAGGCCGGCTTGCCTAGTGCCCAAGGCCTTCTGCAGACCCTGCATCTGCATGTCGTCGGTGATCAGGAGCGTATCGGGAAGCCGCCGGCGCAACCGGCCAAGGCCGGCGGCAGACAGGGTCATCGGATTGTCGCGGTCCCATTGCCGCACGATGGCGTGGCTGACCAGCACGGCATCGCCGAACATTTTTGGCGCCAGCGAATAGAACAGCTCTTCCTGCTCGGGGCGCAGACTGTCGGAAATGTCCATGAACTCCTGATGCGAGTCCACCACCGCGCCGCCGATGCCGGGGAAATGCTTCAGGCAAAGCCCGATGCCCGTCTCGCGCGCGACCTCGCTCGCCAGTAGCGCATTGGCCTCCACCTCGCCGATATCGGCGGACCAGGACCGCTTGATCTTGCCGATGTTCGGATTATCAGGGTTGTAATCGACGTCGATGACGGGCGCGAAGTCGTAGTGAATGCCGAGGCGGCGCATTTCGGCGAAACTGGCGGCAAGTACTTCCCGCTTCTCGCTCAAAGCGAGATGGTTGAATTCCTTCGGGCTCGGGAGCGGCTTGAACCCCTTGCTGTCCTTCAGCCGCCGCACCAGCCCGCCCTCCTGGTCGATGAACACCATCGGGCCTGACGGCAGCCGCGAAATCTCTTCACAGAGACGCTGCACCTGCTCCGGCGATTCGATGTTGTTGTCGTATTTGCGCGTCTGGCAGGAATAGTCGAACAGGATCACGCCGCCCAGGCCGTAGCGGCCTGCGAACTCCCGCAGCCATGCCGGGATGGTTTTGCCGAAGAAGCCGAGAATGAAGAGTTCGCCGACGGGCATGCTGGCAGTCCTGATCACCGATCCCGCGCGCCGCAAAAAGTTTCAAGGGCCTACTGGCCTTGTGCTGTAATCCGTAGCATCCAGGGACACTTTCGGTCCAGCCTGCGATCTGGCACTTCCATCGTTGTTCACCACCGCTGTTCTTGGGCGCTAGGTGCAAGGGCATTCCCGCTCACAGTGACGGTGGCAAATCGACAGGGAGAGCCTAGATAGGCTGCATGAAAAGCATTGGATTCCTTTCGTTCGGGCACTGGACGCCCTCTTCGCAATCGCAGACCCGCTCGGCGGCGGACACGCTGCTGCAATCCATCGATCTGGCCGTCGCGGCTGAGGAATTGGGCGCCGACGGCGCCTATTTTCGCGTTCATCACTTCGCCCGCCAACTCGCCTCGCCTTTCCCGTTGCTGGCGGCGGTCGGCGCGAAGACCAGCCGCATCGAGATCGGCACGGCGGTCATCGACATGCGCTATGAGAACCCGCTCTACATGGTCGAAGACGCCGGCGCGGCCGACCTCATCTCGGGCGGGCGCCTGCAACTTGGAATCAGCCGGGGATCGCCCGAGCAGGTCGTCGATGGATGGCGGTATTTCGGCTATCAACCGGCCGAAGGCGAGACCGAAGCCGACATGGGCCGGCGCCATGCCGAGGTCTTTCTTGATGCGCTGCGCGGCCATGGCTTCGCGAAGCCCAACCCACGTCCGATGTTTCCAAATCCGCCGGGGTTGCTGCGTCTTGAACCGCTCTCCGCCGGATTGCGGGATCGCATCTGGTGGGGCGCCGGCTCGAACGCCACGGCAATATGGGCAGCGAAGCTGGGCATGAACCTGCAGAGTTCGACGCTCAAGAACGACGAAACCGGCGAGGCTTTCCACATCCAGCAGGCTGCCCAGATCAGGGCCTATCGCTCGGCGTGGAAGGAGGCTGGCCATGCGCGCGCGCCACGGGTGTCCGTCAGCCGCAGCATCATCGCCATCATGGATGATCGTGATCGCGCCTACTTCGGCCGCGGTGGAGACGAGGATGACCAGATCGGCTTTATCTCTCCAGAGACCCAGGCGATCTTCGGCCGCAGCTATGCGGCCGAGCCTGATGTCCTGATTGAGCAGCTCAGGAAGGACGAAGCGATCAATGAGGCCGACACGTTACTGTTGACCGTCCCTAACCAGCTCGGCGTGGCCTACAATGCCCATGTCATTGAATCGATTCTGACGCACGTGGCGCCCGCGCTCGGGTGGCGCTAAGGGCTCCTGCGATGTTGCCACGGCTGGCATCCGCTTCGCGCCGGGATCGAGCGACCGCCGGAAGAGGCGGTACCCCAAAAGAGGCAACCAGGTTCCATCCGCTCCGCGATATGTGATAGGCAAAAACCGCCGAGCGTTGTGTTACAATTCCATTTCCTGGCATATCCCCTCGAAAGGAGGCCGAGTTGAGCGTTGCCTTCACCAAGGAAGACAGTGCCGAAACCGCATCGGAGACGCTGCTACCCGACCGCCCGATCTCTGCTCATCCGAACCTGGTTACGGAAGCGGGATTGAAGGCGCTCGAGTTTCAACTGCAACAGGCTCGCGAGGCGTACGAGACGGCGCAGCAGATCGAAGACGTGAATGAGCGGCGGCGGCAAGCGGCAACGCCCTTGCGCGATGCGCGCTACTTTGCGGCGAGAGTTCGGACGGCTCAGCTAATCACCCCTCCTGCGTCCACTGATACCGTTGCTTTCGGGAGTACGGTGACCTTCAGGCGCGAGGATGGGCGCGTGCAGAAATATCATATCGTAGGAGAGGACGAAGCGGACCCCAAGGCCGGCTCGATTTCCTTCGTGTCCCCGGTGGCAAGGTCTCTGATGGGCAAAGCTGTCGGAGATGTCGTCGGCGTATCCGGTCACGAACTCGAGATCATTACGATCTCCTGAGCCAGGGCATTCGACAACTCACAGCAAATTGACGGCAGCTTCCTGATAAGCGCCGGAATCGCGCGGGTAAAAAGGTCCATCGGCGTCAACGAGACGATGGCTCATGATGGTGACAAGCTCCGCGCGCTGGTTGCGACATCGTCGATCGACAGGCCTGATCATTTTTACCGTTCTGCTGCTCGTGCTGGCGGGCGGGTCGGTTGCGGATATCGGCATGGACGCCAAAATTCAGCACGTCGTCACGGCCTATCTGGCGCCGGAGACCGTGGGGAAGCCGGGCGGTCTCGCCGTGGCCGTCTACGCTGCGGGTCACACCGATTTTTTCAACTACGGCGTCGCCGACGAAGCGACAGGGCAGCCGATCACATCAGACACGTTGTTCAACGTAGCGTCGGTGCGCAAACCGTTTGAGGCAATCCTGGTCGCATTGGGTACGCTTCGCGGCGAACTCCGTCTCGATGACCCCGTGAGCAGGTATGTCCCCGAGCTGCGCGGCGACTACATCAAACGCGTGACGATCGGTGAACTGGCAACGCATACGTCCGGACTCCTGCTGCCGACCGATCACCCGCCATGGCCGAACGATTCGTTTAACCTGCCGCAGTTCTTCGAGGCGCTCAACGCATGGACGCCGCAATCAGGCGAGCAGCCGGGAAAGCAGCGCATCTACACCCATGCGGGGTACGTGCTGCTGCAGCTCGCGCTCGAACGTCGCTACGGCCGGCCGATCGGCGAACTTATCGAGGCGCGCATCCTGAAGCCGCTCGGCATGAACCAGACATTTCTGCCCGAGCGCGGGCCAGACCATCGCGCCATAATGGCTCCGGAGCTGATGAAACGTGTCGTGCAGGGCTACGCCGATACGGGCATGGCGGTTGGTCCACCTGGAGATCAGCAGACTTATTACGATTTCCCCGGGACTGGCCAGATGTTCACCTCGGCGCGCGACCTGGCCACCTTTCTGGCTGCCTTCATCGATGGTGAGGCGATCGATCCGCAGTTGCGGCAAGCATTGCAGATGACGCAGCGCGAGGCATTTCACGTGACCGAGAAGTTCGGACAGGCGATGGCCTGGGAGAACATTCACCTGAACGACGTGACCGTCGTCGACAAGCCGGGCGGGCTTAACAACGCAACAGCCTATGTCGGCCTCGTGCCGGCACACAAAGTCGGCATCGTCCTGCTCGCCAACCGCGGCGAGTTTCCGCATGAGATCGCCCGCTACCACGTGCTGCCGGAATTGGCGCGAGAATAGCGACGCGCCGGTGGCCGTCATAAGTCGCCCGGCTGTGGCTCCCGTGTCATATGGCGGTGCAGCGAGCCGGGCTGGCGCGACCGGCCGCTTTTCAATTTTGCATACCTTCTCATCGAAACGGCGTCGTACTATCCCGGCAACGCGTGTTCGAGATCGAGAAAAAGGGGGAGCCGCTCCGTGGCGGATCTGCAGAAGAAAGAGCCGGTCGCACTGCCGACCTGGCCCGACGAGGTGTACCGCGTCCTCAAGGACGCTGACGTGCGCCAGGTCGGAATGGTGCCGGATGCGGGCCACAGCCGCCTCATCCGCGCCTTCGAGGCGGATCCTCAAGCCCGCGTCATCACCCTGACCACCGAAGAGGAAGGGATCGCCATGCTGGCAGGAGCGTGGCTCGGCGGAGAACGCGGCGTCCTGCTGCTGCAATCGAGCGGCGTCGGCAACTGCATCAACATGCTGTCGCTGCCGATGATCTGCCGCATGCCGCTCCTGATGCTGGTGACGATGCGCGGCGAATGGGGTGAGTTCAACCCGTGGCAGGTCCCGATGGGCCAGGGCACCAGGGCCGTGCTCGAAGCCATGGGCGTGATCGTGACCCGCGCCGACGAGCCGCATCTGGTCGCCTCGACCGTTTCGGGCGCGGCCAACCTTGCCTTCAACACCTGGCGGCCTGCCGCCGTCCTGATCGGACAGCGCGTGCTCGGCGCCAAGAATTTCAAGGAGCTTGCCCGAAAATGAACGTTCCCAACGAACTGCTGCATCGCCGCGACGTCGTCAATGAGTTGCTGCGCGATCGCAGCGATCTCCTCGTCGTTGCCGGGCTCGGCGCGCCCAACTGGGATATCTCAGCCGCGGGCGACAGCCCGAACAACTTCCCGCTCTGGGGCGCGATGGGCGCGGCCGCCATGATGGGCTTTGGTCTTGCCATCGCGCAGCCCAAGCGCCGGGTGCTCGTCATCACCGGCGACGGCGAGATGCTGATGAGCCTCGGCGCACTTGCCACGATCGCCGTCCAGAACCCGGCGAACCTCACCATTGCCGTTCTCGATAATGAGCGCTTCGGCGAGACCGGCATGCAGAAGACCCACACGGCAGCCGGCGTCGATCTCGCCGGGATCGCCACCGCCGCCGGCTTCCGGACATCCCGGATTGTCAGGACCATGGCCGAGGTCACCGAAATTCGCGATCTCGCCCACCGCGGCAACGGGCCAGTGTTCGCACAGGTCAAGATCAATCCGGAAGCGCTTTACTTCGTGCTGCCGCCCGCCGACGGCGGCATCCTCACCACCCGCTTCAGGCAATCCGTGCTCGGCGACGGCTCGCTCTATAATTGACGCAAAAACTCCCAAGCGCACACCGATTAGCGACGCTGGATGGTCTGAACGGCAAGACGCGGAGCATGCGCGACCTCGCGACGGCGAGGCCCCGGCAGCTTGCCACCCTCGATCAGGACATCGCGGCGATCAGGTCGTCGGCGCGGGTCACCATCGCCACGTTCTGGATCGCGTAGTTCACCGCGGCAATGTGCCATTCGGCGTTCATCGTCGAGCAGCAATCCTCCGGCACGATCATGTAGAACCCTTTGTCCGCGCCGGTGCGGGCGGTATGTTCGATCGACATATTTGTCCAGGCGCCGGTGACGATGACGAAATCGCGCCCGGCCGCCTTCAGCATGGCCTCCAGCCTCGTGCCCTCCCAGGCGCTCATCCGCATCTTCTCCACCACCTGGTCACCGGCGTGCGGCTCCAGCCCCGGCACCGGCGCAACGCCCCAGGTGCCGCGCACCAGTGCCTTTGCGTCGATCAACCCCTCGAAAAGCGGCGCATTCGCTGTAACGCCCGGCGCGCCCGGCTCCACCACGAACCAGACGTGAATCACCATGACGCCGCGGGCACGCGCGGCCTCCGCGAGCCGCTTCGCGTTGGCGATGGCGTTCTGTTCGCGGCAATGCGCCGGCGAGCCTGACGACGCAAAGGCGCCGCCGTCCATCACGACGTCGTTTTGCATGTCCTGAATGATCAGCGCGCAGCGCGTCGGATCGACCGCGTAACCCGGCTCTGCGAGCTGGGCTGCGGAACGGTTGACGGTCGCCACCGCAGCTGGTGCCGGCCGGGCCGCGGCCGGCGCGTTCTGGCCGGCACGCATATAGGGCTCGTTGCGCGGCCCGACCTTCACCGGCACCGCATAGACCGAATGCGTCGCGGTGATGTAGAGCGTGCGCCAATCCGGCCCGCCCCAGGTCAAATTGCTGACCAGTTCGGGAACGCGCAGCTTGCCGATCAATCTGCCGTCCGGCGCATAGACCCAGATTCCGCCCGGCGCCGAAACCCAGACATTGCCGAGCGCGTCGCATTTCATGCCATCCGGCACGCCGGGCTCCGTGGCCGAGACGATGTTGGAGGCGAACACCCGCCCGTTACCAAGACCTCCACCGGCATCGACGTCGAACACGCGGATCAGATGCTTGACGGTATCGTTGACGTAGAGCCGCTGCTCATCCGGCGAAAAGCACAGTCCGTTCGGCTGATCGAACAGATAGCGGTCGACAAGCAATTGCGGCTCGCCGCCGCGGGGCGGCACGCGATAGACGCCCTGGAAGCCGAGCTGGCGTGGCCGCTCCACGCCGTAGACCGGCATCCGGCCGTACCACGGGTCGGAGAAATAGATCGCACCGTCGGACTTCACGCAAACGTCGTTTGGCGAATTCAGCTCCAGCCCGTCGAAATGCGACGCCAAAATCTCGCGCCGGCCGTCGGGGCGTTCGCGCACCAGCGTGGAGGTGGCGTGCTCGCAGACGATCAGGTTCAGCCCGGCATCATAGGTCATGCCGTTGCACTTGTTGGACGGACGCATCGCCTCGCGAACGCCCTGCCCGTCGAGCCGGCGGCGCACGTCGCCCGGCATGTCGGAGAACAGAAGGTCATGCGCCTTCGGGTGCCAGACCGGCCCTTCCGTGAACTGGAAGCCGGTGCCGGCCTGCCGCACCGGCGCCCACAGGTCGATCAGTTCGGCAAAGGATGGGCGCAGCGCGATATGCGTGGTCATCGCTGGTCTCCGAAGCCGCAGCTCATGCCGCGAACCAATTGCGTGACGGCAGCGATTGCACGGTCGGTCCCGGCACCGCCATGTCGAGGCGCGCCACGACCTGGCCGTGCTCGATCTTGGCCGGCTTGTCATGCACCGGCAGCAGGAAGCGCGAACCGGACAGCAGCCGCTTGATCGCCGCCTTCTCCTCGCGCTTGGTGTTGCCGTGGTTGCCTGTGGTTCGGGGCTCGTTGTGATGCAGTTCGTGGAAGGGATTCACGATCTGGTCGTTGAAATCATAGATCACGTCGCCGCATATGGTGGCGCGGCCCTCGGCGGTCTCGACATGGATGTTCATTGAGCCTTCGGTGTGAGCGCCCGCCGCATCGACGGTGACGCCGGGGCAGACCTCGATCGGGCCGGACAGTTCGAGATCTTCCAGCCGCAGCGCGTGGCGGGTGTGCAGCCGGTCGATCAGGTGCTTGATGTCAGGCGCGGGATATTGCGGATGCATCAGGCCCGACACCGAATATTCCAGTTCGCGCCGGTTCAGCAGCACCGTCGTGTTCATCGGAAACAACTCGTCCTTGCCGGCATGGTCGATGTGGAGATGGGTGTGCATGACGTAGCGCACATCGCCCATCCGCACGCCATGCCTGGCGAGCTGGTTCTCGATCATGTTCTCATGGTGCTGCAGACCGCGCATGCCCAGGCTTTCCATGATTTGGTTGTGCCGATAGCCGGTATCGACCACCATCGGCCAAGGCCCTCCGAGGATCAGGAAGCCGTATGTGTATACCCGCCTGGTGCGCCCACAATCACGTCCCAGCACGAGGAAGCTGGATTCAAGTTCGATGTCGCCGTAGTCCAGGATCTTGATTTCGAGCGCCATGTGATTTTCCCCTCGTTGAATCCCGTTGTTTTCTGAAATCAGGCCAGCCGGTAGATGCCGGCGGCTGTGTCGTGAAAGATCGCTTGCTGGTCCGCGGCGGACACCGTCTGCGTCGCTGCGCGATAGGCATCGAACAACGCGTCGTAGCGGGTCCAGAGTTTTTCGATCGGAAAGTTCGAGCCGAACATGCAGCGTCCGGCGCCGAACAGCCGCACGGTTTCGCCGACCACGAAACCGATATGCGCCGGGTCGTTGCGATGCAGGAAGGTGCCGAGGCCGGACAGTTTTGATACGACGTTGGGCCGCTGCGCCAGCAGCGTCATGCCGGCGCGCCAGCTCTCAAGGCCGGCCGGCGACAAATCCTCCAGCATGCCGGCATGCTGCAAAACGAAATTGACGCCGGGACAGGCGTCGGCAAGCTCGGCCGCACCGGCCATTTGCGGCGCGAACACCTGCAGATCGAAGGCCCAGCCATATTCGCTCAATCGCGCGATGTTGCGCCGGAGCGTCGGATCGCGCGCCAGATCCGGACCCGACGCGAAACGGTATTGCGGATTGTCGTGCCAGTGCAGCTGCATCCTGACGCCGCGCACCAGCGGGAACGCCGCCAGTTGATCCAGTTGCGACCGCACATCCTCCGCGGTGAAATCCGCATAGGCGACGATGGCGTGCGGCCAGCCGGTCTCCCGCGCGGCGTCGCTGACATAACGGACCTCATCGAGGAAGCGCGCCGGTGCCCAGTTCGCTTGCACATAAACCGACCGCGTGATTCCGGCGGCGGAGACATCCGCCAGATATTCCGCGATGGTGTAGTCGCGGCGGATCGGCTCATAGGGCCCGAAGATCCGCGGCAGCATCGGACCGAGCAACCAGGGCAGATCCTGCTGCCGCCAGATGTGATGATGCGCATCGACGCAGCCGGACGCAGGCGTACTCATCGGGCGGCCCTCCGTCGTGAGAGATCGAGAACATGCCGGCACAGCCGCTCCGTCGTCGCGCCGTTGGCGACGCTGTCGAGCATCGGCAGCACCGCGCGCAACGCCGCGGTTTCAGGGCGATAATCGGCCGCGGCGGCGAGCGGGGTCAGCCAGTCGATCCGCCAGGCGCGCGCGGCGAGATGGCCGACCGCGCGGATCATCTGTGCCGGATCGCCGCGCTCGAGCCCGTCGGACAGCACCAGCACCAGCGCGCCGCGGGCATAGCCGGCGAAGCGGGGAACCGCGAGGAAGGCGGCCAGCGCATCGCCGATCCGCGTGCCGCCATCCCAGTCGGCCACGAGGTCGGCTGCGACGGCAAGCGCCTGCTCGCGGTTCTTCAGCCGCAGCGCGCGGGTCAGCCGGGTCAGCCGCGTGCCGAACGTAAACACCTCGACGCGGGGGGCTGCGTTGACCAGCGCATGGGCAAAGCGCAGATGCGCATCAGAGCGCGCCTTCATCGAGCCCGACACGTCGATCAGCAGCAGGATGGCGCGCGGCCGCAATTGGCGTTCGCGGCGGCGCAGCCGGATCACCTCGCCATCGGTGCGGATGGCGTCCCGCAGCGAGCGCTGCAGGTCAAAGCCCCCGCCCCGCTTGGCTAAGCGCATCCGATAGCCGCGGCGGCGCGGCAGCTGGGCCGGCAAATGCCGGCTGAAACGCGCCAGCTGCTGGCTCTCGTCGTCCGGCCGCAACGCGCGCCGCGACAGCGCTTCGCTGGCAGTCGCCGCCTGCCCGGTTTCGTTTGTCTCGTCCGATAGCGGCGCGTCATAGCCGGCGCCATCGTCCTGAACTTCCAGCTCCTCGTCGCTTTCGGCGACCTGATCGGACAGCACGCCGGCAAGGCCGAGAAAGTGCATGTCGAACAGCATGTCGAAATCGGGTTGCCGCTCGAACGGCGGCGCCAGCATGGCGACGCCGGCACGGCGGATGTCCTCGATATTGCGCGGGCCGAGCAGTTCGATCGCGCGCAGAAAGGCCAGGCCCTGTTCCGGCGCGACCGGAAAGCCGTTGCGTCGCAGCAGCGCGATGAAATCCAGCAGCGGCCGGGCCGCGCGCGGCAGATCAAGCGCCGTCATGCCGCGATCTCCGCGATAATGGCGTCGAGCCGTGGCGCGATGAAGGCGAGGTCCTCTTCGTCCTTCAGCGCCACGCCGATCGCACGGCGGAACGCGTCCGGCCACGGCGCGCCGGTTTTCGCCAGCAGCGTCGACGCCTCCGCCCAGTCGATCGCTTCGGCGACGCCGGGCGGCTTGGTCAGCGGCTCCTGCCGCAACCGCCCGACCGCCGTCACGATCGCGCGCGCGGTGGCCTCCGCGACGGCGGACGAGCGCATCATGATGATCCGCGCCTCGCGCTCCGGATCCGGATAGGCGATGTAGTGATAGACGCAGCGCCGCCGCAGCGCCTCGTGCAGATCGCGGGTGCGGTTCGAGGTCAGGATCACCACCGGGCGTTCATGCGCGCGCAGGGTGCCGCGCTCCGGGATCGAGATCGAGAAGTCCGACAGGAATTCGAGCAGGAACGCCTCGAACTCAGGATCGGAGCGGTCGATTTCGTCGATCAGCAGCACGGTCGAGTCCGGCCTACGCAGCGCTGCCAGCATCGGCCGCTCGATCAGGAAATCGTCGCGGTAGATGTCGATCGGCTCGTCGCCGGCCTGGCGGATCGCCAGCATCTGGCGCGGGTAGTTCCACTCATACAGCGCGGCGGCGGAGTCGATGCCCTCATAGCATTGCAGCCGGATCAGCTGCCGTCCCATGATTCCGGCAATCGCCTTGGCGGCTTCGGTCTTGCCGACACCCGGCGCGCCTTCCAGCAGCAGCGGCTTGCCGAGTGCGAGCGCGAGGTAGCCGGCCGTGGCAAAGCCGTCATCGGCGAGGTAATAGGCCGCGCGCAACGCCTCGGCCAGTTTCTCCGGCCGATCGATCCCACCAACACTACCGCGCACCGCCATCCCGATGCCCCCTATGCGCGCCGGATTTGCGGCCGCGCGCCGCCCTGCGCCTTCAGCGCACGCAGGATCTTCTCCGGCGTGATCGGGAGCGTATCGATCCGCACGCCGATGGCGTTGAAGATCGCGTTGGCGACCGCCGGCAGCACCGGATTGGCGCACATCTCACCGGGGCCCTTGCCACCGAACGGACCGTCCGGCGCCGGTCGCTCCAGCACCGTGATGTCGTGCGGCGCGATGTCGCCGGGGCCGGGCATCAGATACTCGTTGTAGTCGCGGCCGCCATGTTCGGGGTTTGGATAATACGGCTCCGGCGTCTCGTAGAGCGCGTGGCTCATGCCCATCCAGGCGCCGCCGACCAGTTGCTGCTCGACCATTTTCGGATTGAGCGCGCGGCCGAGCTCATAGGCGCTGGTCAGCTTGTTGACCTTGACGTCACCGGTTTCGTCGCAGACCTCCAGATCGACGACGAGACAGGCATGGGCATAGGCGGTGACCGGCGACATCTCTCCGGTCTCCGGATGGACCGTCGAGAGCGGGATCAGAAAGATGCCGCGGCCGGAGATCGTCTTGCCCTGCTTGAACTGCGCCGCCTGCGACGCGGCTTTGACGGTGATCGATTTCGACGCCGCGCCGCGGACGTGGATGTTGCCCTTGCCGTCGGTGACGAGGTCGTCGGCGTTGACCTCGAGCTCCTCGGCGGCCGCCTCCAGCAGCACGCCCCGCGCCTCCTTTGCGGCGACGATCACCGCGTTGCCGACGCGATGCGTGCCGCGCGAGGCGAACGAGCCCATGTCGTGGGGGCCCGTGTCGCTGTCGGCGGTATCGACATAGACGTCCTCGATCGGCACGCCCAGCGTCTCCGCCGCGATCTGCCGGCTGACCTGCTTCATGCCCTGCCCGAGATCGATCGCCGACAGCGCCACGGTGAACTTGCCGTCCGGATTGGCATGCACCAGCGCCTGGCTGGGATCGCCGCCGAGATTCATGCCGATCGGGTAGTTGATGGACGCCATTCCGCGCCCCTGATGCCGTGCCATCTCAGCGCCTCCGTGTGAACACCGACGAGAACCTCGCCGCGCCGTGTTGGGGTGGCGCCGGCGCATTCGGAACCGGCGGCGCCGGAGCCGGCAAGGGCGCAGCATCGGCCGGCTGCGACGGATAATTCGGCAGCGCTGCCGCCGGCTGATGCGCCGGCGGCGGCTGATAGACCGGCACGGCGGGCCGAGGCTGATGGGCCGGTAGCGGTGCCGCGCCCGGCGTCAGCTGTGGCGGCGCTTGCCGCGTCTCCGGCCGGCCGATCCGGCCGCTCTCATCGGTCACCGTGGGCGGTATAGCCGCGCGCGGGCCGCCGCCACCGCTCAGCGACGAAGCGCGCCGCGCGGTCTCGCTCAAAGGCCAGTTCACCTTCTCGGCCACGACCTGCACGCATTCGATCAGCGCGGTGTTGTGGGCGACGCGGCGATGGGCCTTCATGTCGCCGTCGCGATAGGCGTTGAGGATGCGGAACTCCATCGGGTCGATGCCGACCAGATGCGCCAGCTTGTCCATCTGTACCTCGATCGAGAAGTCCACCCCGGTGACGCCGAAGCCGCGCATCGCGGTGGCCGGCACGCGGTTGGTGAAGACGCAATAGGCGTCGCCACGCACATTCGGGATCGTGTAGGGGCCCGGCATGTGCGCGACACATTTGACCACGCCGTAGCTGGTCAGCCGCGTATAGGCGCCGGCATCGAAATAAGAGGTGATCTGCCGCGCGACGATACGGCCGTCGCGCATCACGCCGTCCTTGATGACGTGCCGCTCGGCCCCGCGCGGCGAGGCGAACTGCATCTCCTCCTCACGCCCCAGCACATAGCGGACCGGCCGCCCGGTAAGGATCGCGCCGAGCACCGCCAGCGGCTCGGTCAGCGAGTCGACCTTGCCGCCAAAGCCGCCACCGACGGTGCCGCCGATGAAATGCAGCCGGTTGGATTCCAGCGCGAGGATTTTCGCAGTGGTGCCGAGCGAGAAGAACAGACCCTGCGCGCAGGAATGCACGACGTAGCGGTTGTTGGTTTCGGGCGCGGCGATGGTGCCGTTGGTCTCGGTCGAGGCGTGCTCGATCGGCGACATCTGGTAGCGTTCCTCGAGCACGTGATCGGCGGTGCGGAACGCCGCCTCGACGTCGCCGAAGCGCAGCTTCTGATGGTCGTATTTGTCGTGATATTCGAAATAGTTTCCCGGATAGGTCTCGTTGACGACGACCGCGCCCGGCTTCAGCGCCTCCTGCACGTCGAACACCGTGGGCAGCGGATCGTAACTGACCCGAACCAGCTTGACCGCGGCCAGGGCTTCCGCCTCGCTGTCGGCAATGATGGCGACGATCGGCTCGCCCTTGTAGCGCACCTTGTCGACGGCCAGAGTCGGTTCGTCGTCCTTGCCAAAATCGATCAGGCTGAGCAGCGTGTTCTTGTTGAGCGGAACGTCTTGTCCCCGGATCACGCGCTTGACGCCAGGCGCGCGCTCCGCGGCTGTCACGTCGATGCTCCGGATCCGGGCGTGGTGATGCGGCGAGCGCACGACCTTCAGATGCAGCAGGCCGTCAAAGCCGTGATCGTCGAAGAAGCGGGTGCGGCCGGTGACATGCCCCAGCATGTCCTGGCGCTGCTCGCCCTTGCCGATAACGTTGAGATTGTCGTCGCGCTCGTCGGCGAACAGATCCTTGCGAAACTCCAGCATCGGGATCTCCTCAGGCGCGACGGACGCCGCGCTGCTGCGCGGCGGCCAGGATGGCGTTGATGATCGGCTCGTAGCCGGTGCAGCGGCAGACATTGCCGGCGATCGCCTCGACCACCTCGACACGTGTCGGGTTCGGATTGCGATCGAGCAGCGCCTTCGCCGCCATCAGCATGCCAGGCGTGCAGAAACCGCACTGCGCGGCGAAATGCTCCATGAAGGCGGCCTGCAACGGATGCAGGGTCGGCCCGTCGGCGAGCCCGCTTGCGGTTTCGATCGATCGCCCCTCGCAGGTCACGCTGAGCGTGAGGCAGCCCAGCCGCGGCTCGCCATCGACCAGCACGGTGCAGACGCCGCAGGTGCCCTGGCCGCAACCGAACTTCGGGGCGAAATCGCCGAGCCCGCGCCTGATCGTGCCGAGCAGCGTTTCCGCGGGCTCGACGAACACCGCACGATCAGAGCCGTTGAGACGAAACTGTACAGGCATCCGGGCCATTCTGCGTTCCTTCAGGATGTCTCGCCGGCAAGCAGCCGGCCGAGATGCACAGGCAATACTTCGCGGCGATACCATTCCGAAGCGATCGCATCGGTCGCAGGCTGCGTGCCTTCGAGCGCCGCGGTCTTCGCCGCTGCGATGGTGGCGGCGTCCAGGCTGCGGCCTTCCAGCACGCGCTCGACCGCCTTGGCGCGCAGCGGCGTCGGCCCCATCGCGCCGTAGGCGATCCGCGCGCCGCTGATCCGTCCGCCGTTCTGCGGCAGATGCGCCGCGATCGACAGCACCGAGACGCCCTTGGGCCGCACCCGGGCGACTTTGACGAAGCGAAACGCATCGGCGCCGGCCGGGCGGCTGAAGCCGACCGACGCAACCAGCCCCACCCCGCCCCGCGCCCGGTTCGCCAGCATCTCCTCGAGCGGCATTACCCGCGCGCCGCCGAAGCCGGCATGCAGCGTGACGACGGCGTCGAGCGCCAGCAGCGCGGTGGTGAAATCGCCATAGGGCGTCGCGGCGAACAGATTGCCGCCGATGGTCGCCGTGGTCCGCACCGCGGGACCGCCAATGCCGCGCGCCGCCGCGTGCAGGTAGGACAGGTCCCGGTTGGCCAGCACCATCGCCATGGTGACGCCGGCGCCGAGTTCGACGCGCGCACCACCGGTGTTCATCGCCAGCAGCGCCGGATCGACCGCGCGCAGCAACGTGCCTTCCGTCATCACGCCTTCGTTGATATCGCGCACCAGCAGCGTGCCGCCGCCGAGCAATTGCGCGCCGCGGTCGCTGGCAAGGATACTTGCGGCTTCCTGCAATCCCTGCACGATGCGGACATTGACGGGCATGGCGTTTCCTAACTTGCGAGTTCGGGCAGCTGGCGGACCGCCGCGATGCCATTTGAATAGACTTCGTTGCCGACGAGCTCGGCGAGCTCTGTCTCGCGCCCGGCCGGCGTCGTGAACCGGCCCTCCCAATGCCAGAAGCTGCGATTGCCGTCGGTGACCGGCAGCAGCCGGACATGGGCCACATAATTGAACAGCGGAATCGGCGTCTCCAGCAGGCAGTAGCTGAAGGTCATTTCGAGATCCGACAGGGCCAGCAATTGCTCGCGCAATTCGGCGCCGTCCTGCATCGTGAAGCGGCGGACGCAGCCGATCTTGTCGGACGGATAGCCGCGCTCGATGGTGCTCTTGGCGACGATCGGATGCCAGGACTCATGGCCGTTGAAGTCGCGCAGCACCGCCCACAGCCGCTCGACCGGGGCATCGATGATGGTGCTGCGAACCACCCGCGGCATGGCTCAGGCTCCGAAGGCGCGGTTGAGCGCGTCAAAACCGGTCTGGAACACATTGCCGCCGACGCCGCCGACCAGGTCTGCTTCCAGCTCCGGTGCGCAGTCGAAATCGGCGCTCCATTCGATGAAGGTGCGGTCCTGATCGGTGACCGGAGTCAGCCGCAGCGTGGCGACGTAGTTCGTCAGCGGCATCGGCGAATCCAGGATCGAATAGGTGCAGACCATGTCGAAGTCCGACAGGCCGAGCAGCTTTTCGCGCAGCCGGTCGCCGTTGCGCAGCGCGAATGCGCGGACGCAACCAACCTTGTCGGCCGGCTCACCGTTCTCGATCCGACTCTCCGCGATACCGGGATGCCAGTTCGGCAAACCGTTGAAGTCGCGCACGCGCGCCCAGACCTTGGTCGCCGGCGCATTGATGACGCTGGATACGTAGACGCGGGCCATCCGATTACTCCTTGCCCTTGCCTTTGTCGCCGCGGCCCGATGGCTTGCGTTCGCCAGGCCCCGCCTCCGCGGCGGCTGGCCCGTCCTTCGGCCTGGGCGGCAGGGCTTCCTTGCCGACGCGCTGCAGGTCACTGGCCTCGCGCATCAACCCGCCCATCTTGGCGAGGTTGCCGCCCTCGATCCCGATTTCCTTCAGCACCTGATCGATCAGCGGCGCCTGCACCCGGTAGCGCAGCGCCGATTCGATCACCTCGTCGGTCGGCGTACGCGAACTGCCGCCGCCATTGCCGGCCATGCCGCCGAGCCCGTCGACATGCAGGATGCGGATGCCCTCGATCTTCTCCATCGGCTTGACGCTTTCGCGGACGATGCCCTCGATCCGGTCCAGCAGCCGGCGCCGGAACAGGCCGTAGCGCGCCTCGTCGGTGAGCGCATTCTCGGCCTCGTAGAGCAGCTTCTGCGCTTCCGCGTCGACCGCGGCGCGAATCGCATGGGCCTCGGCCTCGATTCGTTTCTCGTCGGCGTTCTTCCGCGCCAGCATGACTTCGACCGTAGAACGGCGCTTGGCGTTCTCGCTTTCGCGCACCGTCTTGACGATCTCCTCGGCTTCCACCGCCTTGGCCTTCGCCATCTCCGCTTTCACCTGGGCGGCGGATTCCAGCAGCGACTTCTCGAAGATCGCGATCGCCTTGTCCATCACCGCGCTCTCGACCTCACGCTCGCGACCGACCTCGAGCTTGCGCAGGTCGAGGTCGCGGCCGATACGGGCCTCGTCGAGGCCGCGTTCGGAGGCGATGCGCGCACGCTCGATATCCTCGCGCGCCGCGATTTCGGATTCCTGCAGTGCCTGGTTGCGCGCGATGTCGAGTTGTTCGAGCGCCTTGCGGCGCTCCAGCCGCGCCACTTCCAGCTCACGCTCGCGCGTGATGTCGACTTTCTCGATCTCCTGGCGCGCATTGATCTCGGCGGCGCGCACGGCGCGGTCGGAATCGACCCGCTCGATCTTCCGCGCCGAGGTCGCGATGACGCGCTCCTCCTCGGCGATCTCGATGGTCTTCTTCTGGTCGATTTGCAGCACCTCGCGGCTCTTCGACGCCGCGATACGCCCCTTGTCGATCGCAAGCTCGGCCTCGATGCGGCTGACCTCGACCGCATCGCGCTTCTTGATCTCCGCGGTCTCGATCGCCTTGTTGCGATCGATATCGAGGCTGCGGATTTCGAGATCGGACGCGATCCGCGAGGCGGCAACCGCTTGCTCCTGAGCGATGCGAGCCGTCTCGGTCGCCTCACGCGCTGCGATCTCGGCGCCTTCGAGCGTCTGCGTCCGCGCGATCTCCTGCGACCGGGTTTCCTGCTCGGCGAGAATGCGATGTGCCGCGATTTCCTTCTCGTTATCGATCCGCGCTGCCTCCACCGCATGCAGCGCGGCGATCTCGGCCTCGTCGATCGCCTGGTTGCGGGTAATGGTCAGGGCGCGGACCCGCTCCTCCTGGACGATGCGGGCGGACTCCACCAACTCCTTCGCCGCAATGGTCTCCTGCTGGACGGTACGATCACGGACGATCTCGCGCGCCAGCCGCTTTTCCTCCGCAGCGAGGCGGCTGGCGATGATCGCGCTGTTGCGGGCAATTTCGGCGGTTTCGGTGGCGAGCCGCGCGGCGATATCAGCTTCCTCGATCGACCGCCGCTTCGCGATGTCGAGGCCGGAAATCCGCTGCTCGTTGGCGATCCGGTCGGTGCTGACGGATGCCTCCTGCGCGATCCGGGCGCGCTCGGTGGATTCGCGGGCGGCGATTTCGGCGGCCTGCAGCGCCCGCAACTGCTCGATCTCGCGCTCGCGGATCTCGCGGTCGGCGGCGATGCGGGCCTCCTTGATCAGCTGGTCGTTGGCGATCCGCGACTTCTCCACCGTCTCGCGCGCGGCGATCTCAGCCTGGTCGACGGTCTGGCTGCGCTCGATCTCGCGCTGGCGGACGTCGCGTTCGGAGGCGATCCTTGCCTCGCTGATGGCGCGCTCATTGCCGATCCGCGATTTCTCGATTTCCTCGCGCGCGTTGATCTGGGCCTGCTCGGCCTCGGTGTCGCGCATCGCGCGTTCGCGGGCGATCTCGGCGCGCTGCACGGCGCGGCGCACCTCGACGTCACGCTGCTGTTCCAGGCGCGCCAATTCACTCTCGCGCTCGATCTCGAGCGACTGCTTCTCCGCCTCGAGATTGCGCGAGCGGATCTTGATCATCGAATCCTGCTCGATGTCGTTGCGCGCCTTGCGCCGGCCCTCGATCTGCTCAATCAGATGGGTCAGGCCCTCGGCGTCGAAGCGGTTCGAGGCGTTGAAATATTGCAGGTCGGTCTGATCGAGATTGGTCAGCGCCACCGATTCCAGTTCGAGTCCGTTCTTGGCCAGCGCCTCGGCGGCGGCCTCCTTGACCTTGGCGAGATAGACCCCGCGCTGCTCGTGCATGTCTTCCATCGTCATCTCGGAAGCAACCGAACGGATTGCCGAGACGAACTTGCCTGATAACAGCTCGTGCAGCGTCTCCGGCTGCATGGTGCGCCGGCCGAGCGTCGAGGCCGCGAGCGACACCGCCTCAGTGGTGGCGCGGACGCGGACATAGAAGTCGGCGTCGATGTCGACCCGCATCCGGTCGCGAGTGATGATGGCGTCGTCCTGGCCGCGATGCACCCGCATCTGCAGCACGTTCATGTTGACAGGCGTGATGTCGTGGATGAACGGCAGCACGAAGGCGCCGGAATCGATCACCACTTTCTCGCCGGCAGCACCGGTACGGACGAACGCTGCTTCCTTCGACGAGCGCCGGTACAGCCAGTTCACCAGATAGACGACGATCGCGATCACGATGATCGCGACGATCAGCCAGAGAATGAGCGATCCGATCAGCTGGCCTGACATATCTGTTCTCCCTCTACAAAGTGCTGTCGCATGGTCCGTTCAGCTGCGGCTGATGGCCTTGAATTTCCGGGTCTGCTCGCGGATCGCGACTTCGACCGGCAATCGCTCCATCGAGGACGCGCCGTAGAAGCCGTGGCAATGCCGCGAATTCTTGATCACGAATTCGGCGTCCGCAGGTTCTGCCACCGGACCGCCATGCACGAGAATGATCGCATCAGGTTTCACCGCGAGCGCCGCCGCCGCCCATGCGTCCAGCATGGCCGGAACATCCTCCAGCTTCAGTGCGGTCCGCGCGCCGATCGCGCCGCCGGCGGTCAACCCGAAATGGCAGACGATGATGTCGGCCCCCGCGCCCGCCATGTCAGCGGCATCGTCGGCCGAGAACACATAGGGCGTCGTCAACAGGCCCTTGGCTCCGGCCAGCGCGATCATCTCGACCTCGAGGGCGTAGGACATGCCGGTTTCCTCCAGCCCGATACGGAAGGTGCCGTCGATCAGCCCGACCGTCGGAAAGTTCTGTACGCCGGAAAAGCCCGCGGCTTTTACCTCGTCGAGAAAACGGTCCATGCTGCGGAACGGATCGGTGGCGCAGACGCCGGCCAGCACCGGAGTCTTCTTGACGACCGGCAGCACCTCGGCGGCCATCTCCATCACGATCGCATTGGCGTCGCCGTACGGCATCAGGCCGGACAGCGAACCGCGCCCGGCCATCCGGAAACGGCCGGAATTGTAGATCACGATCAGGTCGATGCCGCCGGCTTCCTCGCATTTGGCCGATAGCCCGGTGCCGGCACCGCCGCCGACGATGGGCTCGCCGCGCGCGATCATGTCGTGAAACCTGGAGAGAAGAGCCTGCCGATCGATCGCTGCCATGCTGTGATCCCCTACCGGCCCGCGGCGCGTGCGCGCGGCCGTGCGCCTTGCAGCGCGCGAAAATGTTGCACCAGCGCAGCCGCAAAGGCCGGGCTGTTGATGTGATGCGGTACGCGGACGAGCTGACGCGACGCCGTCTGCCGCACGCTCGCCTCCAGCGCGCCGAACAGCGCCTCGCGCGCCGCGGTGTCGAAGAACGGTTTGCCCGCCTCGTCGAGGGCCGAGATCCCGCCCTCCGGCAGCAGGAAGCGCACCGGGCCTTCCATCAGATTGAGCCGTTCGCCGATCCAGCGGCCCATCGCGGCATTCTCGTCAGGCTGTGTCCGCATCAGTGTGACCTGCGGATTGTGCTGATGAAGTAGCCGCGTCCGGTAGCGCTCGGGGACGCTGTCGGGCGCACCGAAATTGACCATGTCGAGCGCGCCGACCGAACCGACATAGGGAATTCGGGTGCGGATGATGGCGCCGAAGCGGTCCTCGGTCGCCGGAAACACGCCGCCGAACAACAGGTCGGCGATTTCGGTGGTCGAGACGTCGATCACCGCCGGCACCAGGCCGCCATCGACCAGCTTCTCCATCGACTGGCCGCCGATGCCGGTGGCGTGGAACACCAGGCATTCGTAGTCGTCACCGATCAGTTTCGTGACCTGCTGCACGCAGGGCGTGGTAACGCCGAACATCGTGAGACCGACCAGCGGCCGCTCGCCGCCGGCGTGGCGGCGCGGCGGCGGCGCCTTGCTCGCTTCCAGCCGTGCCCTCGCCATCCCGGCCATCGCCTGCGCGCCGTTCGCCAGCACCTGTCGCGAAATCGCGTTCAGTCCCTGAACGTCGGTGACGGAATACATCATCATGATATCGGAGGGGCCGACATAGGCCCGCGTGTTGCCGGAGGCGACGGTGGAGATCATCAGCTTCGGCACGCCGACCGGCAGCGCCCGCATCGCCGGCGTCGCCAACGCCGTGGCGCCGGAGCCGCCGGCGGAAATCAGGCCGAGCAGCCTGACGCCCTCGCGGCCAGATTTTCCCTTCACCCAGCTCTCGAAAGCCTCTGCCATTGCCGCCACGGCGGCGCCGCGGTCGGCATTGAACACGCCGGCGGAACCGCGCGGGTGATGCAGCGCGATCTCCAGCGGCGGCACATCCGCGCCGGAGATCCGGCCCGTGGTCGACAGATCGACCAGCTTCACCGGCAGGCCCGCCGCCTTGATGATGTCGGCGATGAAGCGCAGCTCCTCGCCCTTGGTATCGAGCGTGCCGGCCACCGCGACGAACGGTTCGTTGAGACCACCCACGCTGCGCCCGACCTTGCGGTCGGATGCGGCGGTCGCGGCGACGACAGGCATGCGCGTCAGGGTGTGCGCGGAAGCCTCGATCCGCGCTGCCGCAACATCGGCGCTCCAGCGGGTCGGCAGCACCGGGTTCGACAAATAGACCCGGATCGGCGCATCGGTGCGTGTCGGCGCCGCTGCGGTCCGGCGGCCGCCGGGTTCGCTCACAGAAGCCGGCGGCGGTTCGATCTCCTCGTGGCCATGGCGACCGACGCCGAGCAGGCGCTGCTGCAGGTCGCGATCGGCCGCCAGCCGCGCCGCCTCGATGACGCGGTTGACCCGGCCGTTGACCATGATCGCGACCGTTTCGGAGATCTCGGTTGCCACGCCGATATTCTGCTCGATGACGAGGATGGCGACGTCGCCTTCCTCGCTCAGCCGCACCAGCATGTCCTCGACATGAGCGACGATGACAGGCGCGAGGCCTTCGGTCGGCTCGTCCATGATCAGGAGCCGCGGATTGAGCAGCAGCGCCCGCGAAATCGCCAGCATCTGCTGCTCGCCGCCGGAGAGCTGCGAGCCGGCGTTGTTCTTGCGTTCGGCAAGCCGCGGAAAGACGTCGTAGACTCGCTCCCGCGTCCAGCCGCCGCGCGGCCCGCGCTGCGCCAGCCGCAGATGCTCGTCGACACTCAGCGACCGCCACAGCCGCCGGCCCTGCGGCACATAGCCGATGCCGAGCCGGGCGATGTCGGTGGTGGAACGGCCGACCAGTTCCTCGCCGAATGCACTGATCGAGCCGCTCGACACCGGAACCAGGCCCATGATCGCCTTGCACAGCGAGGTCTTGCCCATGCCGTTGCGGCCGACCAGGCTGAGCACTCCATCCTGCAAGGTCAGATCGACGCCCTGCAGTGCGTGCGAACGGCCGTAATAGAGGTTCAGCCCGCTGACCTGGAGCGCCGGCAGCGCGCCGCGTAGCTGCTGACGGCGGTCAGTGGTGGGCATGACCGCCTCCGAGATAAAGCTCCTGAACTTCCGGATCGGATTCGATCTCGTCGGACCGGCCTTCCTTGAAGATCCGGCCGTTGTGCATCATCGTCACGCTGTCGGCGACGCGCAACGCGACATCCATGTCGTGTTCGATAATGATGAAGCCGATATGCGCCGGCAGCGAGGTCAAAATCGTCACCAGATCGGCGCGCTCGGTCGGCGACAACCCTGCCGCAGGCTCGTCGAACAGCACAAAGCGCGGCGCACCTGATAGCGCCAGGGCAACTTCGAGCTGGCGTTGCTGGCCATAGGCCAGCTCGCCGACCAAGCGGTCCTTATCGGCAGTCAGGTGCACAGCCTCGACCAGCATTTCCGCGGCTTGCACGAGTGCATCGTCGGGGCGGGGCCGGACCAGCGAGAAACGGTTTCGCGAAACGCCGCAGCAGGCCAGATAGACATTGTCCATCACGCTCAGTCCGGTGAAGAGCGAGGATATCTGGTAGGTGCGGCGCAAGCCCCGGCGGATGCGCTCATGGGGCGGGAAGACCGTCACATCCTCGCCAAAAAACCGGACCAGGCCCGCGCTGGGCAGAAAATCCCCGGTGATGCAGTTGAACAGCGTGGTCTTGCCCGCGCCATTCGAGCCGAGAACGGCCCGCCTTTCGCCCGGTTTCACCGAAAGCGTCACGTCCGATATTGCGGCCAGCGCGCCGAACATCTTGGTGATGCCGCGCAGTTCCAGCGCATTGCCGGAGCTGGCATTGCCGGTTCCGGGCAAGTTCATCCGGGAAGACACGACGGGCGCGTTCATGCCCCGCCTCCCGTCGCCACGGCCTTGCGCGCCGCCATCCGCGCGCGCCAGCGATCCCACAGACCCAGCACGCCATCCGGCGAGAACAGCACGATCGCCAGGAAGCCGATCCCGATGATCAGCTTGAAGCGATCCGCCGAGAACCCGAAAAAACCGAGAATGTCGGTCGAGAACACTTGCAGCAACACGTAGATGAAAGCGCCGATAAACGGTCCGAGCGGACGGCGCATCCCGCCGACGACCGCGACCACGAGCACATCGATCGCGGAGGAAATACCGATCGTGCCCGGCGCGATCTGCGCATTCTGCCAGACCAGAAGAATACCGCCCGTGGAGGCGAAAACGCTCGCCAGGGCGTAGGCCGCCACGCGATGGGCGGTGACGTTGAACCCCAGTGCCGCCATGCGGCGCGGGTTGTCGCGCACGCCCTGAAGGGCGAGCCCGAAGGGAGAGCGCGCGAGATAGACCACTGCGCCGTAGCAAAGCGCGGCGCAGGCAAGGGTGAGGTAGTAGAATGGCAGGGGATCGCGCCAGTTCACGCCGAAGAGCTTCGGGGGCAACACGAGGTTGAACCCGGAATAACCGTTGAAGATGGAGTAGTTCTGTCGTGTGAAATAGAAAAAGGCCGCCGCGATCGCGAGCGTGATCATGATCGTGTAGATGCCATCCGTGCGAACGGCGAGCGCGCCGCACATGGTCGCGAAAAGGGCCGCGATCAGGAAAGCGGCCGGAAGCACGATCCACCAGGAGAGACCGAGACTGACATTGGCCGCGCCGGACGGCCCGAGGATTGCGACCATGTAGCCGGCCAATCCCGCAATCGACATCTGCAGCAGGCTCACCATTCCGCCATAGCCGGCGAGGAACATCAGGCTGAGCCCGATCATGCCCAGAATGAAAGTCCAGCCCATGATCTGGAACAGCCAGAAATTATTGGCCACGATCGGCAGCAACAGCAGGATCAATCCAAGGATCCACCAGGGGGCGGGAATGCGCTCGGACCACATCCGCTGGTCGGCGGGGCTGGCGAAGCGAGGGGCTTGATCGGCAACCGACATGGCCTATCGCCTCGTTCCCAGAAGGCCCTGCGGCCGAAACGCCAGCACCGCCGCCATGATGAGGAAGGTGAGAACGATCGAATAGGTCGGCGCGTAGACAAACCCCATCTGTTCGGCCACCCCGATGATCAGCGCGCCCAAGGCCGCGCCGACGATCGACCCCATGCCTCCGACAATCACCACCACGAGGCTTGCCAGCAGAAAGCGCGTGTCCTCGCCCGGCGACAGCGACTGGAACGTGGCGCCGATGATCCCCGCAATACCGGCAAGCCCGGCCCCAAAACCGAACACCGCCAGAAACACCAAGTGGATGCGCACGCCGGACGCGGCCAGCATCTCGCGGTCGTCCACGCCCGCACGGATCAGCATGCCAAGCGCGGTGCGGTTCAAAACCAGCCACATCGCGATGCCGATCACGATTGCTGCGACCAGGATCCAGACGCGCACGGCCGGGTAGCGCAGCCAGGTGACCACGCCGGTCGCGTCGTTGATGTTGCTCACGAGGGGCAATTCCATCGGCCCCTGCAGGAATTGCGGAGCGAGGATCGAATACGATTGCCCGCCCCACCACCAGAGCATGAGGTCGGCAAACACGATCGAAAGCCCGATGCTGACCAGCGTCTGGCGGAGCTCTTCGCCTTCCATTTTCGAGAAGATGAAGAACTGCATCAGGAGCCCGAGCAGCCCCACGACAATGAACACAGTCGGAAATGCCAGCAGCCACGAACCCGAGGCGGTCGCGACCTCGTAGCCAACATATCCGCCGATCAGGAACAATGAGCCATGCGCGAGATTGACGACGCGCATCAGGCCGAAGATCAGCGTGAAGCCGGCTGCTACGAGGAAATAGAGCGCGCCGAGCGTGATGCCGCCCAAAAGGGCATTCAGGAAGATTTGCTTGCGGCCCCAAACCGCCACCAGTTCGGGTGGCCAGGGGGCCAGCACAAGACACAGGAACGCGGCGGCCAAGAGGAAAAAGATAAGGCTCCAGAGCGGATAGCGCTTGATGAAATTGTCCATCTCAGAACGGCCCAACAGCTTCCCGTGGCGAATTTCGCCACCGTTGGAATGAAGGCTAGATTGAAGTTGCCGGCCTGTCCTTTCCCGAACGTCTGTTCTCTAGCCCGAACGTCTCTTCTTTGGAGTGCGGCACCTCTTTTTCAGTGTGTGAGACCCGCGACGCTGCGCCGGTAAGCGCTCGGCGGCACGACGCCATTGGCGATGAAGAACCGCGAGAAGCTCGCCGGGGTCGCAAAGCCGAGATCGAGCCCGATTTCAGAAACCGTTTCCGTGCCTCCGGCCAATCGATCGATCGCGCGCTCCATGCGCAGCGCGTTGAGGAAGATCGTAGGCGGCAGACCCATCTGCTCGCGAAACAGCTTGAAGAAATGCGGGCGCGAAAGCCCGGCGTGCCGTGAAATCTCTGCAAGATCGACGGGTTCGCCGAGCCTCTCGCTCAGGAGGCTGATGGCGCGCCGGAGGCGGAAATCCCGCAGTCCCGAGCAATGGGCAGCCGGCCTGTCAGCCGCGCTCGTCCACTGCCAGGTTTGATCGAAGGCCGCCTGGGTGAGGGCACTGAGCCGGTCTTCGAAAGAGCCATCGCAGCCGCCATGGTCGGCGAGAAGCCGTGCGGTTTCCAGGACGAGCCGGGTGATGTGGTCGCTCATTTCGACGGTTGAGCGGCCAAAGCGCAGGATTTCGAAGGCGGTGTGGCTCGCCTCAACAAACCAGCCCGGGCGAATATAGAGAACGAGCGTCAGCGTTGGTTCGCTGCGGCCAATCGGCGCGAAATAATGCGGCTGCCATGGGCTAATTGCCGTTGCGCTGAGGGGGGTAAGCGGCAAGGTCTTGCCATCGACAACCACGCTGGCGACCGGTCCGCTGACGTGAAAGATCAGATGTCCCTCGCGATGGGCATGCGGCACCATCGGCCGATCCAGCTCATAGAGGCAAGCGCGCCCGAACGCACCATGTGCGACCGCGTGAGCAATACTCATCGGTTTCCTCCCCGCCCATCTTTGTGTGCGGTTTGGGAAGAATGTATAAGGAGATCGCGTTGTGACAACAGGCAAATTGCCCCGGCCGCCACCGGTCCAGGCCGTTTGCCCCGCGCCGGGTGGTTCTCGTTCGTGCTCACCAGGCGGCCTCGAGAATGCGGCGGCAATCGCCTGGGGTCAGCCGCCGGGGATTGGCAAGGGCTCCGGGGTCGTTCGCGGCCATTTCCGCAAAACGGTCAAACTGAGCCGGATTGATCCCCATCTCCCGCAAGGAGGTCGGCAGGCCGATGGCGCGGGCGAACGCTCCGATGGCGGTGCTCAAGTGCGGCTCTGGCGTTGTTCTGGTGAAGGTTTCGGCCATGGCGGCGTATCGATCGCCCACGGCTTCGGTGTTGAAGTCGGCCATGGCCGCCATCAATGGCACATGGAGATCGCCTTGCAGGACGCCGGGTCCAAGTTCAGCCTTGATCGGATGCGCAAGCGCATCGACCCCGCCAACCGCTTTTTCCAGCGCGAGCCCGGCCGTCAATGCCGCGGCCATCAATTCGCGCTGCGCTTCCCGGTGACTGGGCGAAGCAAGCGCCACGGGCAGCCACCGCGTGAGCCGCTTTGTGGCCTCCAGCGCAAGCGCGTCCGCCGGCGGGTGGTAGACGGGGCTGGCATAGGCTTCGATGGCATGAACCAGCACCTCCATGGCCGCGGCGGCGAGGCGGCGTGAGGACGCGCCCTCAAGCACCGTCGGATCGGCGATGACCCGGTCGGGGCGCGGGCAGGTGACCGGCTGCCCCTCCCCCAGGCGCACCCGCCGCGCTAATCCGAAATCGCAAAGGCCGGCAGGAACCGCGATCAGCGTGAGGCGTTCGCCCCGCCGCAATGCATGTTCCGCAGCGAGCCGCGCCTGCCCGACAGCCGCAGGTCCGCCCACGGCGATGAGCATGCCTGTCCGGATGTCGCTCATCGCGCTCAGAATTCTGAGGGTTGCTTCGCCATGAGAGATGGCACAATCGGTCGTCCGAGCCAGGCTGATCGCCGTCTGGTCGAGAGCCTCCTGCACGCGCGTGCAAACGGCCGCGCTTCCCGGCTCGTTGTCAACGAGTACCAGCGCCCGAGCGAGCGGCCCCACCTCCTCGGGAAGCGCATCCTCGATCGCGGCTTCTGCGAAATGGGTGCGCGTGAGATAATCGATGAGAGTCATCGGAGACGCTCCCGGCGTTTCCGCCGCATGGAGTCCGCAATGGCGGAGTTCCCGAAGGAAGCGATGGCCGGCTGAGAGCGCCGGCCACCGTAGATGACATCAGGAGCAGGCGCGCTCAGCCGCCCGCGCGCAGCTTGGCGCAGTCAACCGCGTCGCGTGCCGGCAGCCCCAGGGCCTTGAACTGAGCCGTCGTCATGCCGAGCGTCTGGTTCACGTTTTCGGTCTTGGCCACCATCTTGCTGGTCAAGTTGCCGTCCGGTCCATCGACCACTTCGTTAACGAAGACCGTTCCGGTCGCCTGCCGGTTTTCGTTCAGCGTGATCTTGCCGATCGGGCTGTCGAGCTGAAGCTTGTTGAGCGCTTCCTTGAACTTTGCCTGCCCGTTCGACAGATCGCCCCCGGCCGCTTCGAGCCCTTTGATGGCGGCCTGCGTGGCGACGTAGTAGCCCAGACCGAACAGCGACGGCGACGGCAGGCGCTGGGCGGCGGGGAAGGTGTCCTGATAGAGCTTCACATACGAGGTCCATGCCGGGTCGGTATTGTCGGCGGCGAAGGGGCCGGAGGTCGGCGTGCCCTTCAGCACGTCTTTCGCTTTACCTTTCGCCGTCAGAACCGTCTGGTCGGCCATGATGGTGCCGCCGATCAGGCGGGTCTTTTCACCGGCCTGCTGGTATTGATTGAGGAAGTTGATCGCATCCGTGCCGCCAAGGCCGAGATAGATCGCATCCACATTGTCCGGCAGCTGCGCGATGATCCCGCCGAAGTCCGATTGGCCGAGCGGCTGCCAGAACCGCTGGACGATGTCGCCGCCCGACTTGCAGAAATCCACCGCAAAACCCATGAAGTTCGTGTAGCCGAACGAGTAATCGGCTGCGATCGTTGCCACCTTCTTCCAGCCCTTCGTCTTCACGACGTAGCCGCCGAGGCCGTAACCCCATTGCGAGCCGTCGAGGTTGAAGCGGTAGAAGTTCGCCGCCGGGTCGACCCATGTCGTCTCGAGCGCGCCGGAAATGCCGTTGATCACCACCTTGTCGGGGATGGTCTTGGCGAAATCGCGCATGGCGATGCCTTCCGAGCCGGAAAGCGGGCCGATGATGAAGTCGACCTTGTCCTGCTCGATAAGCTTGCGAGCCATACGGACCGTTGTGTCGGGTTTGGTATCCGTCGGAGCGACGACGGTTTCGATCTTCTTGCCGGCAATGGTGTTGTTGACCTGTTTGAGCGCCAGTTCGACATTTCGGACGCCATCCTGGCCACCGGTCGCGAAGGCGCCTTCCAGCGCCACCAGAATGCCGATCTTGATGGTGCCGCTCTGGGCGAGAGCTGCGCCGGGCAGCATAAGGGCAGCCACCGCGACGGCGCCAAGCAAAGACTTGCGCATTGTTGTCCTCCCTCTGACGCGGAAGAGAGAATCCGGCAACCACGCCGGACCTTCCTCATGTGCGTCTCCTAACGCGCCCCTCGCGGGCGCCTTCAGGAAAGCTGCCGATCAAAGCGCAAGCCGCCAATATCCAAGCGTCTCATTTTCGCGGACGCTGTCATGCGCGGGCAGCGCAGCATCTCTCCGACTGCGAGCTCTCCGCTGCCCGATCGCATCTATTACTCATCCGCCGCGCGGTTTGAGACAAGCCGGATAGGTACGTGCTGATTACCCAATTCCGCCTCACCGCGCTGCCGGAAGTCTAACGCACCACGCAACAACCATGCTGGCGCGTCGGCGTGCTTACAGTTCAATTGGCATCCAGACCCCTCCGGCTGCGCTCGAGCGCAACACGGCATCCACCATCGCGACACCGGCAAAGCCATCCTCGATCGTTGGAAAGGTCACTTGGGGATCGCCAAGGGAAGCGGCACGCCTGGCCACAATAGCTGCGGCCACTTCGGTATAGATCGTCGCGAACGCTTCCAGATATCCCTCGGGATGGCCGGGTGGCGTACGACTGACGCGCTGACCTGCGGCATTCACAGACGTTGCGCCGCGGCGTACCAGGCGCGGCGCCTCGCCGAGCTGCGACCAGACGAGAAGGTTCGGTTCTTCCTGCCGCCAGTCCAGGCCGCCCTTCTCGCCGAAGATGCGTAACCGCAGCCCGTTATCGTTTCCGGGTGCAACCTGGCTCGCCCACAATGCGCCCCGCGCCCCGTTGTTGTAGCGCAGCAGAATTTGCACATTGTCATCGACACGCCGACCCGGCACGAAGATGGTTGTCTCGGCCAGAATCTGCTCAGGCATCATCCCGGTGACAAAGTGCGCCAGCTGATATGCATGGGTACCGATGTCGCCGACGCAGCCGCCTGCCCCCGCGCGCGCCGGATCGGTACGCCAGTCGGCCTGCTTCTGACCGGTGGCCTCGAGCGGATCGGCCAGCCATTCCTGCGGGTATTCGACCTGCACGATCCGGATCGCACCGAGTTCGCCGCCCTGAACCATGGCGCGTGCATGCCGGACCAGCGGATAGCCGGAATAATTATAGGTGACGGCAAACATCCGTCCGCTCGCGCGCGCCTTGTCGCGCAAGCGGCGCGCCTCCTCGAGGGTTGTCGTCAACGGTTTGTCGCAGATGATGTGAATGCCCGCGTCCAGGAAGGCGTCGGCGATCGGGGCGTGCATATGGTTTGGCGTGACGATCGCGACCGCTTCGATGCCGTCGCTTCGCGCGGCCTCGGTCTGCGCCATGGTCCGGAAGTCCGGATAGGATCGATCGGATGGAAGGCCGATCGCCGTCGCCGATCGGATCGCTTTATCGGATGAGGCCGAAAGCGCGCCGGCGACGAGTTCGTAACGATCGTCCAGGCGCGCGGCGATGCGGTGGACGGCGCCGATGAAGGCGCCTTCCCCGCCGCCTACCATTCCAAGTCGAATGCGTGGTTCAGCCATGTCGCGCGCTCCTGTCGATCTGTTCCGGCGCTCAACTGAGGCCCAATGTCCGTCGGATCTGCGCATCGTCGCTGGCGCCGCCGGCGAAGTCATCGAACGCCCGCTCGGTGACGCGGATGATGTGATCGCGGATAAAGCTAGCGCCTTCGCGCGCGCCGTCCTCCGCGTTCTTCAGGCAGCACTCCCACTCCAGCACTGCCCAGCGGTCGAACCCGATGGCGGCCAGCCGCGAGAAGATCGCCTTGAAATCGACCTGTCCGTCGCCGAGCGAGCGAAAGCGGCCGGCGCGATTGATCCAGGACTGGAAGCCCGAATAGACGCCCTGCCGCCCGGTCGGATTGAACTCCGCGTCCTTGACGTGGAAGGCGCGAATGCGCTCGGCGTAAATATCGATGAAGGCCAGATAGTCCAATTGCTGCAGGACGAAATGGGACGGATCGTAATTGATCGCGCAACGCGGGTGATTGCCGGTGCGCTCGTAGAACATCTCGAAGGTGATACCGTCGCAGACGTCCTCGCCTGGATGGATCTCGTAGCAAAGGTCGACGCCGGCTTCCTCATAGGCATCAAGAATGGGACGCCAGCGACGCGCGAGTTCGTCGAACGCCGTCTCGATCAGGCGCGGCGGCCGCTGCGGCCAGGGATAAAGAAACGGCCAGGCCAGCGCGCCGGTGAAGCTGACGCAGCCGGTGAGGCCGAGGCGGCGAGAAGCTTGCGCCGCCTTCATCATTTGATCGACCGCCCAGGTCTGACGTTCGTTCGCCCTGCCCCTGACGGTCGGCGGTGCAAAAGCGTCGAATGCCTCGTTGTAGGCCGGATGCACCGCGACGAGTTGTCCCTGCAGGTGGGTGGACAATTCCGTGATCACCAGACCATGGCTCGCGGCCACGCCGGCAATTTCATCGCAATAGGTCTGAGAGACGGCGGCCTTGTCGAGATCGATCAGGCGTGGATCGGCGGTCGGGACCTGAACGCCCTTGTACCCCAGTGATGCCGCCCAGCCGCAGATCGCATTGAAGCTGTCAAACGGCGGCGCTTCGCCGATGAACTGCGCCAGAAAAATCGCGGGGCCCTTCATGGTGGCCGGTCGGATGGTCGCTGACATTACATTTTCTCCGGTTCGGGCCACTGCGCCACGCCAGTAGGACGCCGCCTCATTGTCCGACAGGGACGCCGACCGTTCAATACGCGAGACGATCTTGATCGTGCCCCCCCGGGTGGTAGAGGCCGAGAACGAAGCGTTCGCCGGCGGCGCATGGCCGGCAGCCCGGCATATTCAATGAATCGCATCGCAACGGACGCAAATTTACGATCTCGCGGCGCGATGCGCCCGAGGCTTGCAGGAACGCTTCCGCCCTCTGATGTCAGAGGGCGCAGGGAATGCCGGATGCGCGCTGCACCCGCGGTCTCGTGTGCGATAGTGCAAAGAAAGCTGCACACGAGCATACAGGGCAGCGGAGAACATCCGACATTCCCTGCGCAGTGGCTTTACGGCTTATGACGCGCTCTCCCCGGTGAGACGGCCTCTATTGCCACCGTCGCCCTTCGGAAGCGTTAGCTCCCGAAAGACTTGACGCCGTTACGGGCGCCAGGACCACACGCTTTCGCCGTACGCTTCAGCCGCGACCGTCCATCGCAACTGTTACGTCCACCGCAACCCGCCCCTCGTCGTGACGACGGCCGACGCCCCTCTGAGTGGGACGGGATGGCTATTGATGTGCAGGTGATTTGGGGTCGAAGGAAAGGAAAATGTTTTTGATTTTCGGAAATTTAGGACTTGACATGATTTCTGAAAATCAAAATTGCTTTGCCCGTCGGGTTGATTTGTCGCACACGGGTCGCGAGATTGCGCTTGCGCGCAAGGCGACACAGTCCGTAGGGCGGATTTAAGCCGGAGGCGTAATCCGCCGACCAGCGGCGGAATACGCTACGCTATCCCGCCCTCCCGCCCCACGAGTTCTAAATGATACCTGTCTCGCGATACGGCGCGCCGTCCAACACACGTTGCCATCCAAAACGGCTCAGATCGATGGTCTGATAGCCGCCGTCCAGTATCAGTTCGGCGATCGCGCGCCCGCAGCCCGGTGCATGCATCAAACCATGCCCCGAAAATCCGGCCACCATATAGAAATTTGGCAGGCCGCCGGTCCAAGGCCCGATTATCACATTGCCGTCGAGCTCATTCTGATCATACAGCCCGGCCATCACGTTTTTCTCCTTCGTTTTTTCGAAGGCCGGAAACCGGTGTGCGAGCGCGGGCCACACGACCCTTTCAAAATAGTCATGCTCGATGTCGAAGTTGAACCCGCGCGGCTCGCTGGTGTCGGGCACGCCGCCTGAGTAACCTTTGCCCTCCGGTCGAAACGCCAATCGTTGGGGGTCCTTCAGGTAAGGCAGCGGCTCTATCGCCTCTTCGCTTTCGAAATAATGCTCGTAGCGGCGCATCGGCTCGATCGGCACCCGCATCCCTGCCATTGCGCTTACTTGTTTCGCCCAGGCCCCCGCCGCGTTCACCACATGATCCGTGGAGATGACAGCTCCCGATTTCAGCGCCACTTTTCGAACGCGTCCGCCTTGCGCCTCCAACCCAACAACTTCGTCGTCGAGGAACGTAGCGCCCAATGAGCCTGCTTTCCGGCGCAATCCGCGCAGGACACTGTAGGGATCCAGCCAACCGTCATCAGGGGAAAAAACCGCTGCCGCGAGATCGGTTACATTCATCGAAGGGAATTTGCTCTTCAGCCCGCTTTGGTCGAGCCAGACAACGTTCACGCCGTGCTCCTGCTGCACGCGAAAATTCCTTTCGAGCATGCCGAGATCATCAGGCGGGACGATGAACAGATAACCGTTTTTCCGGAAATCGATTTGCGCAGGCTCGTCGCCCACAGCCATGTCGGCTTCAAACCGTTCAAAGAACGGAATGCTGAAGTTGGAAAGCGCGATGTTCTCCGGCAGGGCGAAAAGCCGGCGAACGCCGCCGGACGCGCGTGGCGTGGAGGCGTGCTGATAGGACTTGTCCCGCTCGATCACGGCGACCGAGCAGGCCTTCGGGTGGCTCCTGAGGAAATAGGCAACGCTCGCCCCGACCGCGCCTCCACCGATAATTACGACGTCATAATGCACGTGGCTTCCCTCACATCAGGCAGCTTACGCCCAGCGCAGCAGCCAACTCACGATCCCTCTCATCAGCACCATCGTATAAGATAATTTGATATTTTATACAATCCTGTTAAATCGTATTCATCGGTAAAAGTTGCGTATGGGAGCAGGCAATTGAACAAAATCAGCCTCAAGGCCTTTTGCGCGGTCCTGGCCTGTCTCGGGCCAAGCGCTGACCTCTATGCTCAGGACAAGTCGGACACCCTCGACAAGATCAAGAGCACCGGCGTCATCACGCTCGGCCATCGCGATACATCGATTCCGTTTTCGTATCTCGACGACGCCCAGCGCGTGGTCGGCTATTCGATCGATCTCTGCTCCCGCGTCATCGACCAGGTCAAAACGGTCACCAAACGCCCCGACCTTCAGGTCAAGTATCAGCCTGTCACTTCCGCAACGCGAATTCCGCTGCTTGCCAACGGGACGATCGACATCGAATGCGGTTCCACGACCAACACCGTGGAGCGGCAGGCCCAGGTGGCATTTTCATCCACGACCTATTTGACGACCAGCAACTTCGTCTCGAAGAAGTCGGCGGGCATCCGCGGATTCGATGATCTCAGGGGTCGCACGGTGGTCTCCAGCGCCGGCACCACGTCGCTTCGGCTCCTCAACGAGCTTAACGCCAAAAAAGGTCAGGGCATGTCGATCATCCCGGCCAAGGACCACGCCGAAGCATTCCTGATGGTTGCGACCGATCGCGCGGCCGTGTTCGTGATGGATGACGTTTTGCTGGCCGGATTGATCGCGAACGCGCAGGACCCATCGATCTACGCCATATCGAGCGAATTCCTGTCCGTGGAGCCTTACGCGATCATGATGCGGCGCGACGATCCCGGCTTCAAGCAGCTGGTCGACGCCACGCTCGGTGACGCATTCCGTTCCGGTGAGTTCGAGCGCACCTACCGGAAGTGGTTCGAATCACCGATCCCGCCACGGAACATCAACCTCAAACTGCCCATGAGCGAAGCACTCAAGAAGGCTGTTCTGCACCCTACCGACTCGGCAGACCCTGCGGCCTATCAATAAGCTGCCCGATCTGTCTCTGTTGCATAGTTCGCTGCAACGCGATTTTATAGGAAAGAGTCGCAATCAGGCGACGACGGCGGCGATCGCTCATCATGAAAAACGGCACATCGCCAAGGAAATCTCCAAGGAACAAGCGTCGCTCAGGCACCTTGCCGGACAAGCGGCCTGGTTCTGCGGGCAACATCCACCCTGCGGAAACTTTGAAATCGTCGGCGCCGGACGTGGTCAGGGACGGGTTACGAAAAGCGATCTTTGACGGCGACCTCGTCGCAGGCACGCAACTGCGGCAGGACGAACTCGCCAGCCGCTTTGGCACAAGTCGCATTCCGGTGCGCGAAGCGCTGCGACAATTGGAAAGCGAAGGGCTTGTCACGTTGCACCCAAATCGGGGAGCGGCGGTATCGTCCATTTCGCTTGAAGACGTGCTGGAGCTCCTGGAAATCCGCATTGGTCTGGAATGCCGCGCCCTCAAACTTGCCATCCCGAACATGGTCGGCGACGATTTTGATCTGGCCGCGGAAATTCTGCGCGGCTATGACGACGAGCCGGAGCCCCGGAAATGGGGTGAGATGAACTGGCGGTTTCACGAAACGCTGTACATCCCATGCCAACGGCCAAAGCTGCTGTCGATGATTGAATCGAACTACGGGCACGTGGGCCGCTTCGTCAGGCTGCAAGTGTCGATGGCGGCCGGCAAGGAGCAACCCAACCGCGACCATTGGGCCATCCTCGACGCTTGCCGCGCAGGAGACGCCGGCAAGGCCGTCAAACTGCTCGAAGATCACATCGTGCAGACGCAAAAGTCTCTGATGGCCGCGATGCGCCGAACGTCCGGTCGCGCGTTTGCGGTCTCGAATTAGCGCATAGGGTGGATTTAAGCCGAAGGCATAATCCACCGACCAGCAAAGCGGCGGAATATGCTGCGCTAGCCCGCCCAACGGACGACATGCCGGCGCTACCTTAGGCGATGCTGATGTCAGTCGCCGGAAAATCGTTGCCTTTGCACAGTAACGGCGCGTTCATAACCTTTGCCAGCGCGTAAGCGAAGCAATCACCATAGTTCAGCGCAGCACTATGACCGGTCCCTTTGCCGAATTGCAAATGCGCCAAACGGGCTGCCTGCGCTTGATCCGGCGTCACCGATTCTACCCGGATGCCTGCCGCTTTCATGAAATCGTCGAGCCATCGCTCGGCCTTTTCCGGTGCAAGCTTTTTCAACCCACGCAGTACGATTGAGACCTCCACGAGATTGGCGGCGGACATAACCGGATCGTCGTCGGTAGCGATGCTTCGGGCATAATCCTCCGCGTCATGCTCCTGGCGAAAGATAGCGATGACGGCCGAACTGTCGACCACGATCACGTCGGTAATCCATGGTCGTCATACCCGAGGATTTCATCCGGACTGCGGCCTGTGTCCGGGAGCTTGGCAAACTGGCTGCCGATCTTCATCAATCGAGCCGCGATGCTGTCCGTTCGGCGGCGGCGCTGCTCCCTTGCAAGGCGTTCCCGCAAAGCCAGCGTGACGGCCGAAGTCAGGCTTTCGCCAGTTAGCTTGGCAAGCTCAGCCGCAAGCTTGTGGGCTTCGTCGTTCTTGATGTTCAGATGCATCGCCTTCCTCATGGTAGAAATATACACATCTTCTACCATCAAGGCAAGATTGGGCGTTGCGGTATACCGCCTGCCCCTACCCCCCACCCACCAACGCCAGAAACACCCGCCGCACCTCGGCCTCGGTCTCCCTTACCCTTGCCTGCAGCGTCGAGAAGTCCGGGGTGTCACCGGCTCTGGCCATCACGCGCTGCAGGTTTTCGCCTGCGGTTTCCGGGTTGAACTTGCCGTTCACGCAGAGCCGCAAAATCTGGGTCAGGTCGTGATAGAGCCGCGTGGCGGAGCGCAGCACTTCGGCTTCGGCTTGCGGCAGCACGCCTGACCGGGCGGCGTTGTCGAGCACCTGCAGGGTGGAGACGCTGAGGATTTCGGGCTTCTGGGACGCATAAGCGAGCTGCAGATATTGCGCGATGAAGTCGATATCGACGAGGCCGCCGGCGGCGAGTTTCAGGTCCCAGATGTCGTCCTCGCCCTTTTCCAGCGCGATGGCGCGGCGCATGTCGGCGACGTCGCCGGCGGTGCTGGCGGGATCGCGGGGTCGGACCAGGACGCCGCGGATGATGTCCTCGATCTTCTTGCGGAACGCGGGCGATGCCGAGATCACCCTCGCGCGTGTCAGCGCCATGTGCTCCCAGGTCCAGGCCTCGCGTTCCTGGTAGTCGGCGAATGAATCGATCCGCGACGCCACCGGGCCGGCGCGGCCCGAGGGGCGCAGCCGCATGTCGACGTCATAGAGCACGCCGTAATTGGTCCGCGTCGTGAAGGCCGAGATCAGGCGCTGGGTCAGCCGCGCAAAATATTGCGCGCCGTGCAGCGACCGCTCGCCGTCGGAATCCGGATGCTCCTCGTCGAAATCATAAAGCAGGATCAGATCGAGATCGGAGGACGCGGTCATCTCGCGGCTGCCGAGCCGGCCCATCGCGAGGATCGCGGTCTCCTGCCCCTTGATCCTGCCGTATTGGGTCGCGAACTGGTCGGTGACGAGACCATGCACGGTGTGCACGATGCCTTCGGCAACATCGGCGAAGGCGACGCTGGCCTGCTGCGCCGATACGGTACCTGAAAGAATGCGCGTGCCGATCAGGAACAGGCTTTCCTGGCCGAACAGACGCAGCCGGTCGAGAAAGTCCTCGTAGGAATCCGCGTCCTTCAATGTCGTCGCAAGGCGCGCGGACAATTCCTTCTGGTCCGGCATCGCGCCGAAAAAGCGCGGGTCGATCAGCCCGTCCATGATCTGCGGCTGGCGCGCCAGCATGTCGCCGAGCCGCGGCGCCGCGCCAAGGATCAGCGCCACCAGTGCGACGAGATCGCGGTTCTGGCTCAATAGCGAAATCAACCGCCCGCCGCGCTGCAGCGCGCCGAGGAAGCGGTCGAACGCCGTCACGGCATCGTCGGGGTCTTCGGCATGGGCGAGGCCGTCGATCAGGCCGGGGATGAATTCGATGAACGCGCTTTTGGTGGCCCCGTTACGCAGCGCGCGATAATCGCCTTCGATCCATTGCTGCACGGTCTTGGCCACCGTGACCGGCTTCTTGAAACCGAGCGTGGCGAGATGGTCGAGCAGCCGTTGGTCTTCCGCACCGCCGCCGTAATTAACGTCGGGCAGTTTCTCGGTGCCGGTGGGATCGCCCTCGAACAGCTTGCTGTAGTGCCCCTGCACGATATTGAGGTGGCCGAGCAAATCCTTCGCGAAGGCGGCGCGGCTCTCATAGCCGAAGAAGTTTGCAAACCGCGCCACGGCATCGGGATCGTCCGGCAGCGCATGGGTCTGCTCGTCGGATATCATTTGCAGCCGGTGTTCGACGCGGCGCAGATATTCGTAGGCGAGGTTAAGTTCTTCCTGCGCCTGAAACGTGATCCAGTTGCTGGTCGCCAGCACCTGCAATGCCTGCAGCGTCGGCCGCACCCGCAAATGCGGATGCCGGCCGCCGGCGATCAATTGCTGGGTCTGGGCGAAAAATTCGATCTCGCGGATGCCGCCGCGGCCGACCTTGACGTTATGGCCCTCGACCGAGATCTCGCTCTGGCCGCGATAGGTCTGCATCTGCCGCTTCATGTCGTGGACGTCGGCGAGCGCGGCAAAATCGAGATGCTTGCGCCAGACAAACGGGGCGAGTTCGGCGATCAGCGCCTCGCCGGCCCTGGGATCGCCGGCACAGGGCCGCGCCTTGATCATCGCGGCGCGTTCCCAGGTGCGCCCTTCCCGCTCGTAGTAATGCAGCGCCGCGTTGGTCGACATCGCGACCTGCGTCGAGGCGGGATCGGGCCGGAGGCGAAGATCGACTCGGAACACATAGCCGTCGCCGCTGCGCTGCTGCAGAATTCGTGCGAGCGCCTGCGTGACGCGCACGAAGAACGGCGCCGGCTCGATGTCGGCGACGAGCGAGGTCGCGGCGGGATCGAAAAACACGATCAGGTCGATGTCGCTGGAATAGTTCAATTCGCCCGCGCCCATCTTGCCCATCGCAAGCACGATCAAGCCGCAGCCTTCCTCGGGCTTGTCAGGGTTGGCCGCATTCATCCGGCCGCGCACGACCTCCTGGCGGAGCAGGAACCGCAACGCCGCCTGCACTGAAGCGACCGCGAGATCGGTCAGCGCCGCCGTCACCCGCATCACCGGCCAGACGCCGCCGATGTCGCACAGCGCGGTCATCAGCGCGGCTTCCGCCTTTAGGCGGCGAAGCAGAAGCATCACGTCGGCTTCGCTGGCCGCATCGAATACGTCGTCGGTGGTTTTCTCGATCAGCGAGGAAAGGTGCGACTCCGGGTCGCACGCCAAGAGGCGGATCAGCCGCGCGGCGTCGGCGCGGATCAGATCGAACAGATAGGGCGAGAATTCCGCTATCCCGAGCAGGATGCGCCTGGCGAACGGCCGCGTCAGCACGGCCTCGAGCGCAGCCGACTGCGCCGGCTCCAGTTCGGAGAGCCAGGCTGAAAATATCTGTTCGGCATTGCTGGAAGCGGAGACATGCGGCCCGTCCACGAAGCGCGCGGCGAGGCCCTGTCCTTCCGCGTTGCCCGGCGCGGATGAGTTCATGCCACCTTCTGTGGCACATCCGGCGTTTGAGCCGCAAGCCTGTCGCCGGAGGCCGCGCGCGCCGGAATGGCCAGCGTCGCGATCAGGCCCGGATGCGCATCGCCGAGCCGGAGTTCGCCGCCGTGCAGGGTTGCCACCGCCGAGGCCAGGCTGAGGCCGAGGCCGGAACCGGGCAGCGTCCGGCTGGCTTCCAGCCGCACGAAGCGCTCCACCGCGTGCTTGCGATCGCCTTCGGGAATGCCGCGGCCGTGATCGGTGACGCTGAGCAGCACGGAATCGCCCTCGCGCCGCGACTCGATCAGGATTTCCCTGGAACGTGCCGCCACGCCGGCGTCCAGCGGCTGCACGGTTGGGTCGGGCTTGCCGTATTTGATCGCGTTCTCGACCAGATTGGCCAGCGCCTGGCTGATCAGCTCGCGGTTGCCGTGAAGGGCCGCGGATGCGGCCTTGACGCGCAGGGTCAGGCCGTCGTCTTCGGCCAAGGGCTCATAGAGTTCGTGGATGCCTTTGGCGACGTCGGCGGCGTCGAAATCGTCCATGTTGCCGCGCGCCTGCCCGGACTCGGCGCGCGCGATCATCAACAGCGCATTGAAGGTGCGGATCAGCCCGTCGGATTCCTCGATGGTGCGTTCCAGCGCCGCGCGGTATTCGGCCTCGCTGCCGGAACTCGCCAGCGCCTCCTCGGCGCGGTTGCGCAGCCGCGTCAGCGGTGTCTTCAGATCATGGGCGATGTTGTCGGAGACTTCCTTCAGCCCCGTCATCAGGGCCTCGATCCGCTCCAGCATGGCGTTGAGGTTTTCCGCGAGCCGATCGAGCTCGTCGCCGCTGCGGCCCACCGGCAGCCGGCCAGTGAGATCGCCGGCCATGATGCGCTGGGTGGTGCCGGTCATGGCGTCGATCCGGTGCAGCACCCGCCGCGCCACGAAGATGCCGCCGCCGAGGCCGAGCACGATGACGACCAGCAGCGACCATTGCGCGGCGTTGGCGACGATGCCGAACATCCGCCTTCGTTCCTCGAGGTCGCGTCCGACCAGCAGCCGAAAACCGTTGTTGAGTTGGGTGACGCGAACCAGCGCGCGATGGTGGGCGGTGTCCTGCTCGTCGAGCCGGCGGTACGCCGTCTCGGACCAGCCTGAGGAAGCCATCACGCCCGGGGACAGCGATTCAACATTGCCGCCGAACGCCGTTCCCGCCGGCGTGGTGACGAGATAGAGGTTGGCGCCGGGCCGCAGCGTGCGGCGGCCGAGCGTAAGGGCAAGGCCCTGCAGACCGCGGCGTTCGTAGATGGTCTCAATCTCGGCGATCTCGGCATTGACGGTCGCGGTGATCTGCTCGTTGATCATCCGCCGCGTATTCCAGGCGAAGTAGCCCAGGAGCGAGGCGGCAAACAGCGCAAACAGAAACAGGTACACCAGCGTCAGGCGAAACGCCGTGGTGCGGATCAGTTTACCGAATGCCGTCACGGATCATGTATCCGGCGCCGCGGATCGTATGCAGCAAGGGCCGCTCAAAGCCCTTGTCGATCTTGGAGCGCAGCCGCGAGATATGCACGTCGATGACGTTGGTCTGCGGATCGAAATGATAATCCCAGACGTTTTCCAGGAGCATGGTGCGCGTCACCACCTGCCCTGCATGCTTCATCAAATATTCGAGCAGGCGAAACTCGCGCGGCTGCAGCGTCAGCTCATCCTTGCCGCGGGCGACGCGGTGCGACAGCCGGTCGAGTTCGAGATCGCCGACCTTGTAGGTGGTTTCCTCAGCCGGACCGCCGTGGCGGCGCGACAGCACTTCGACGCGCGCGAGCAGCTCGGCGAACGAATACGGCTTTGGCAAATAATCGTCACCACCGGCGCGCAGGCCCTTGATGCGGTCGTCGACCTGGCCGAGCGCGGAGAGGATCAGGACCGGCGTGCGGTTGCCCTTTTCGCGCAAGCTGCCGATCAGCGACAGGCCGTCGCGCTTCGGCAGCATGCGGTCGACCACCAGCACGTCGTAATCGCCGCTGTCGGCGAGCGACAGCCCTTCCTCGCCATCGCTGGCGAGATCGGCGATGTACCCGACTTCACGGAACGCCTTCACCAGATAGTCGGCGGACTCGCGGTCGTCTTCGATGATCAACAGGCGCATTTGGGAGGCGGTTGCGGTCTGAGAAGCGATTGTGCTCACGTTGTGGGCCTTTTCTCACCATGGCGCGGGGCGCATGCCGATGCAAGGCAGCGGGGAACCCGCGCAACTTTTTGTGTTCCCAAAGCTTCGGTTTCCGAAGCTCTGGATCGTTGTTTTGACGCGTTTTCTTCACGCAAACCGGTACCCACTTTGCTCGAAAACGCTTTCGAGTAAAAAAAGCGGGCGGCGAGGCTGGGGGACCCCGCCGCCCTTTTCCCTTCCGACAGAGGGGGGCGTATTCCATCGAAAGGTAGCTGGAGGGAGCGAGTTTTGCACCCGCTCCCCGGAAGGAGCCGTCGGCGGGGGCGACTGTTGCCGGCGAAACCCTCCATCTCGTATTTAACCCTTCGCTACCGGCACTGCCACGAACCGCGACGAACCGCCGCTCTTCACGCGCATGAGAACGCTGCTCTTGTTGTCGCTGCGCGCCGCGTTGATCGCATCACGCACTTCGCCAGCGGTAGCGACGCTCTTGCCGGCGACTTCCAGGATCACATCGCCTTCCTTGAAGCCGCGCTCGGCCGCCGCGCTCTTCGGGTCGACCTCGGTGACCACGACGCCTTCCTTGCCGGCGCCGGCCACGCTGTTGGCGGGGGCAACCGTCATGCCGAGCTTCGGCACGTCGGTTCCCTTGTTCGGCTTGGCCTTGTCGCCGTCGTCGATGCTGGCCTTGGCCTCAACGGTGTTCGGCAACTGGCCGAGCGTGAGGTTGACGACCTTGTCCGTACCCTTGTGCAGCACGTTGAGCTTGACCGCGGCTCCCGGCGCCAATCCGCCGATGGTGCGGGCGAGTTCGCGCGCATCCTTGACCGTCTCGCCGTTAACAGCGGTGATGACGTCGCCGGATTCGATGCCGGCCTTGGCCGCCGGACCATTGGCCTGCGGTTCCGCCACCAGCGCGCCTTCCGCTTTTTTCAGGCCGAGGCTGTCGGCGATATCAGCGGTCACCGGTTGGATCTGGACGCCGATCCAGCCGCGGGCGACCGAGCCCTTGTCCTTGAGCTGGGCGACCACGCTTTTTACCGTGGAGGCGGGAATCGAGAACGCGATGCCGACGCTGCCGCCGGACGGCGAATAGATCGCGGTGTTGACGCCCATCACCTCGCCGGCGGTATCGAATGCCGGTCCGCCCGAGTTACCCTTGTTCACGGGCGCGTCGATCTGGATGAAATCGTCATACGGACCGTTGCCGATGTCGCGGCCGGACGCCGAGACGATGCCGGCGGTCACGGTGCCGCCGAGGCCGAACGGATTACCGACCGCGAGCACCCAGTCGCCGATCCGCGGCTTGGAGTCGGACAGCTTTGCGAACGGGAAGTCGGTGCGGCCGGCGACCTTGATCAGCGCAAGGTCGGTGCGCGGATCGGTGCCGATCACCTTGGCGCTGTAGCTCTTGCCGTCGTCCATCGTGACTTCGACCTTGTCGGCGCCGTCGACGACGTGATTGTTGGTCACGGCATAACCGTCAGGCGAGATGAAGAAGCCGGAGCCCTGGCCGGTCACCGGGCCACGGCCGCCGCGCGGGTTACCGCGCAGGCCGGGCGGCAAACCATCCGGTCCACCGAAGCGGCGGAAGAAGCGCTCCATCGGCGAGCCCGGCTGGAACGGCGTATCGTCGTCCCGGTTGGCGCTGTCGTCCTTGTCCTTGCTGGCAACCTTCTCGGCGATGTTGATCTTGACCGAAATCACCGACGGCTTCACGCGCTCGACGATGTCGGCAAAGCCGATCGGCCGCTCAACCTTGCGGACTTCGTTGTTGACCTGCGCGTGCGCCGCGCTGGTGAACACATCGATCGGGCCCGACGAAGGGCTGAAACCATAGACCGCAGCGCCGAGGCCGGCGACGACGGACGCCATCAGCGCGAATTTGCGCGCCGAGAACAGGGAGCGGCGCGGGGCGCCATAGGAGGGAAGCGAGGAAAGATCGACGGGACGTTCAGTCATGTTGGGAAATCTCCAGATCCAGAATTCGACGGTGCGGGGGGCTGGGCACCTGACAGGACGGAAGATGGGGTCTGGCGCCTTACCGCGCGCTGGCGAGGGAATTAAACTTTTGTAATGGAGGCGGTTATGACTGCGGCAGTTTAGCGCAGGCAATCCAACGGCTTAGCGCCGGCCGAAAGTGGCGGTTCGAGGGGCGCTGCGGCCTTTTTCATTTGCCGCAATGGCGCCGCTAACCGCCCCTGGATTTACTGGGCTTTCCGGACTTATTCCCGGTTTTGCTGCTCGCGCCGTTGGCCAGGATGTCCGCCATCTTCTCGATTTCGCTGGCGTCGTCCCATTGGCGGTCGGGGGCGAAGACGCACCGCGTCAGGAAATACCCGACATGCATGCAGTGCACGGCACGCGCCAGCACCTCGACATCGACATCGCTGCGGAGCCTGCCGTCGGCGCGCAGATTCTCCAGGCTTTCGATCATGGGTTCCCAGATATGCCGCTGCCACAGCTCGGCCATCGCGCCTCTGATGTCGTCGTTCTGAATCATCTCCGCGGTGACAGTGCGGGCGATTCCCGGGTTCTTGACCACCATCGTCATCTCCTCGCTGGCGGCCGCGATGAACCAATCCTTCAGGCTCGGGGCCCTCGCCTTGATCTGCTTTTCGCGCGTCTCCCACTGCCGCGTCAGGCCCCGCTGCAGCATGATCGGAAACAGCACGCGCCGGACCAGGTCGTTCTTCGAGGGGAAGTAGCGAAACATCGTCTTCTCGGTGACCCCCGCGCGCCGCGCGATTTCGGCTGTCGTGGCGCCATCGACGCCGCGCTCGCCGATCAGGGCGACCGCGGCATCGATGATCGCTTTCTCCTTGGCCGTGGCCGGTGTGAGGAATTTTTCGGTCTCGCGTTCGAGATCGGCCATCGACAGGCGGGATTTCCGGGAAGGCTTTTGATCCATGACTTTGAGAATCCTCACTTTTCGCACGGGAGTATAGTGATCACTATCTTTTTGTATAGTACCCACTTTACTTTTATGTATAGTGCGCACTATACTCCGCACCGTCGTTACGCAAGCGCGCCTAGGCGCCACCGCCCGCGACGCTTGCCAGCAAACGGAGATCACGATGACCGCATCACGGCAGACGCTGCTTCGTGCCAACGCCCTGTTCCTGCTCGCCGCTTCGGCCGGCGGCTTCTGCAGCGACGTGCTCGGCATCTTTTTCGCAACCGGGCCGGTCGCAAAAATCGTCGCGGTCGCGCCCTATTCCGGTCTCGGCTTCATCGAGGCGCACGGGCTGGCGTTCCTGATCGGCATTCAGATGTGGCGCGCCGAACCATCGCGCGCCTGGCACCTCACCGCCGTGGCGATCCATGTCCTGCTCGGCACCTCCAATCTGGTGTTCTGGCAATTCTTCGTCGTCGCGGACATGCTGGTCGTCGGCTATGTGACGACGGCGCTGCACGTGCTGTTCGTGGTGCTGCAACTGATTGCCGCGAGCACGGCCACGCGACCGATCGCAGGTCATGCCCGGGCCTGACCTCTCGTTTCCATTGCTGTTTGACAAACTGAAAGGAGCTGGACTGTGACCCGCGAACAGAAGACCGTTGCGATTGGAGCCGCGAGCGGTGTTTTGACCATGGTGCTGGCGGTTGCCGGCATCTACCGGCTTTGGCCGGATACCGCAGCCCTCACCGATATTGCCGGCCGATTAGCCTTCACGCTGAAGGCCAATGCGTTTGCGGCGATCCCGCTGCTGGTCGGCATCATCACCGTCGGCAACAACCGGTTTCTCAGCGAAGCCATCGATCCGACGCTGCACAAGGAAGACGCCGCGACCGAGATCAACGGCCGGGTGCTCGACAACACGCTTCAGCAATATGTGCTGTTCCTGGCGGGCACGCTCGCCCTCAGCGTCACGCTGACGGCCGAGCAGACCAAGGTCGTTGCCGCCGCCGCCATCGTGTTCTTCGTCATGCGATTTGCGTTCTGGGTCGGATACCGGATCCATCCGCTGTATCGCGCCTTCGGCATGTCGTCGACGATCTACCTCAATGCCGGCATTCTCGGCACGGCGCTCTGGAAGACCCTGTGGGGATAGGCCACACAGCCCTCAGGTCTTTAACTTCAGCCGGCCCATGAAATCGCGTTTGCCGAGCGGAACGCCGTTGGTGCGCAGGATGTCGTAAGCCGTGGTGGCGTGGAAATAGAAGTTCGGCAGCGAGAACGACATCAGGAAGCCTTCGGCCGTGAACGGCAATTTGCGGTCGCCCAGCGCGAAGATGACATCCTTGCCAGCGAGCGCATTGACCGCCTCCGGCGTCAGCGCCGACAAGGCGTCCCGGGCCTGCGTCACGTGCGCCTGCAATCCGGCGAAGTTGAACGGGGTCTTGAACGACGGCGGATTGAAGAGGCCCTGCTGCACGCCCTCGATGGCGCCGCGGGAATGCTGGACGACGGAAATGATCTGGAAACGGAACGGCAGCATGTCCGCCGCCAGCCGCGTCTCGACGATCGCTTCCGGATCGATGTTGTTCTCTTCAAAATGGCTCAGCGCGCGGTCGAGGAATCCGCTGACCGCGCCGAGGGTTTGCAGATAGTTCGCCACGCTGGCGTCGTAGAGCGAAAGAGCCATTGCGGATTCCCCCTTTGGCGATGTTGTTCTTGACGGCCGCAATGTAGCGGCGGAACCGGCCGGCTTGCAATCGGTACAAGCTTCAGGCCGGCTTTTCCGGCGACGTTTCCTTGGCGATCAACCGCTCCAGGCGGGCCTCTTCCTCGGCCGTCAGCTTCAGCAAGCCCTGGTCTTCCCTGCCCGGGAATTTCGAACGGCGCCGGCTGTAGACCCATAGCGCCAGTCCGCCACCCCCGAGCGCCAGCGGCGGCAACAGCCACAGCACCAGCGTATGCGGGTTGAACCGCGGCCGCAGCAGCACGAATTCGCCGTAACGCGCCACCAGGAAATCGATCACCTGCGTATTGCTGTCGCCGGCCGCAATCCGCTCGCGTACCAGCAGCCGCAAGTCGCGCGCCAGCGGCGCCTCGGAATCGTCGATCGACTGGTTCTGACACACCATGCAGCGCAGCTCGCGCGACAGATCGCGCGCACGGGCTTCCTTGCCCGGGTCCGCCATGATCTCGTCGGGCTGCACCGCGTAGGCAGATGTAGTAACGGCCGCGAGCCACAGGACGGTTAGAATCGTACTTAGCTTCCGCATCGTTTCTCCTCATCCTGAGGAGCATCCGAAGGATGCGTCTCGAAGGATGGCGTCAATCCGGGCCTCATCCTTCGAGACGCCGCTGACGCGGCTCCTCAGGATGAGGAGAGTCTATTCCGCAGCCTGCAACGCACGCGAAGCCTTCGCGGGCTTCGGCGCGCCGACGCGCAAGCGCCGGTCCGACAGCGACAGCAGGCCGCCAAACGCCATCAGCACGGGGCCCCACCAGATCAAGAGCACCAGCGGCTTGTGATAGATGCGTACCGCGACCGCGCCTTCGTTCGTACTTTCGCCGAGCGAGATATAAAGCTGGCTGGCGCCGCGCGTCAGCAGCGCGGCCTCTGTTGTCGACGATCCCCGCGTGATGAAATTGCGCTTCGACGGCGTCATCACGCTGAGCTTCTCGCCGTCGAGACGAACCGTGAACTGCGCGATCATCTCGCGGTAATTCGGTCCCTGCCGCTGCGTGACGCCGTCGAGCTTCAATTCGTAACCGGCAACCCTGGCGACCTCGTTCGGCTTCAAGGTGCCGATATATTCGCTGTTCCAGGTGGTCTCGCAGACGATCCCGATCAGGGCAACGCCGACGCCGGCATGCGCGAAGGCGGTGCCCCAGGTCGCCCGCGGCAAGCCGCGTGCGCGTTGCATCGCGGTCGCAAAGGGAGCGCGAAACAACGCCGTGCGCTCGGCGAGATCGGTCATCGCACCGGCGATGACGAAAATCGCAAGCCCGATCGCGAGCGGTGCAAAGGTGCTGCCGCCATAGGTCCATGCATATGCCACCGCAATCGCGACCAGCGCGGCGATGCCCGCCGCCGTCAGCCGCTGCGCCGCGCCGAGCAGGTCGCCGCGCTTCCATGCCAGCAGCGGCCCGAACGACATCGCCATCATCAGCGGCACGAACAGCGGCCCGAAGGTCAGATTGAAGAACGGCGCGCCGACCGAAATCTTGTCGCCGGTCAGAACTTCCAGCGCCAGCGGATACAGCGTTCCGACGAACACTGTCGCGCAGGCCGTGGTCAGGAACAGATTGTTGAGCACCAGCGCGCCTTCGCGCGAGATCGGCGCGAACAACCCGCCCTGCTTCAGCGTCGATGCGCGCCAGGCATACAGCGTCAGGCTGCCGCCGATGAAAAAACAGAGGATCAGCAGGATGAAAACGCCGCGCGTCGGATCGGTCGCGAACGCATGCACCGACGTCAGCACGCCCGAGCGCACCAGGAAGGTGCCGAGCAGCGACAGCGAGAAGGTCAGGATCGAAAGCAGTATGGTCCAGACCTTCAGCGCGTTGCGCTTCTCCATCACCACAGCGGAATGCAGCAGCGCGGTGCCGGCGAGCCACGGCATCAGCGAGGCATTCTCGACCGGATCCCAGAACCACCAGCCGCCCCAGCCGAGTTCGTAATAGGCCCAGTACGAGCCCATCGCGATGCCGAGCGTCAGGAATATCCACGCCACCAGCGTCCATGGCCGCACCCAGCGCGCCCAGGCCGCATCGATCCGCCCCTCCATCAGGGCCGCGACCGCAAACGAGAATGAAATCGAGAAGCCGACATAGCCGAGATAGAGCATCGGCGGATGCACCGCGAGGCCGATGTCCTGCAGCACCGGATTGAGGTCGCGGCCCTCGATCGGCGGCGTGGCGATGCGCAGGAACGGGTTCGAGGTCATCAGGATGAACAGATAGAACGCGGCCGCGATCCAGCCCTGCACCGCCAGCACATGGGCGCGCAGCGACAGCGGCAGATTGTTGCCGAACGCCGCGACGAGACCGCCGAACAGCGCCAGGATCGCCACCCACAGCAGCATCGAGCCTTCGTGGTTACCCCAGACGCCGGTGATCTTGTAGAGCAGCGGTTTGGTCGAGTGTGAATTCTCGAACACGTTGGCGACGGAGAAATCGGAGCTGACATGGAGCATCACCAGCGCCGTGAACGACACCGCCACGAACAGCAATTGCGCCAGCGCCGTGGAGCGCGCGACGTTCATCAAGGCGACATCGCCCCAGCGCGCGCCCGCAACCGGCACCGTCGACTGGATCAGCGACAGCGCCAGCGCCAGCACCAGCGCGTAATGTCCGGCTTCCGCGATCACTTAGGCGCCCCCTGCGTCGGCGCCGCCGAAGCGCTGGGCTTGGCGCCATAATCGTCCTTCCAGTGCCCCTGCTTCTTCAACGCGTCGGCGACGTCCTTGGGCATGTAGGTCTCGTCATGCTTGGCGAGTACGGTGTCGGCCCTGAACACGCCCGATGCGTCGATCGCGCCCTCGGCGACGACGCCCTGCCCTTCACGGAACAGGTCGGGCAGGATTCCCTTATAGGCAACCGGCAGCACGGCACTGCCGTCGGCGACGCTGAAATTCACCGCCAGATTGTCGCCGCGCACCAGCGATCCCGGCTGCACCAGGCCGCCGAGGCGAAAACGCTTGCCGGCGGGAATCTGCTTCTCGGCCGCCATCGAAGGCGTTGAAAAGAACACGATGGAATCGCGCATCGCGTTCAGCACCAGCGCCGCCGCCACCGCGAGCACCGCGAGCGAACCGCCGATCATGGTCAAACGCCGCTGCTTGCGCGTCATGATAATCCTTTGGTTCCCTGCATGATGGGTTCCATCATCCGTCGAGCCCGAGATTCTTCAGGCCTTCATTGAGCTGACGCAAGCGTTCGGCATCGTTGGCAACCGCCTGACGCGCATCGCCTAGCGCGCTCACCGCCTTGTCGCGCTCGCCCATCACCATATAGGCCCGCACCAGCCGCAGCCATCCCTCGACATCGTCGCCGTTCTCTTTCAACCTTGTGGCGAGGCGGTCGACCATGCCGCGGATCATGGTGCCGCGGTCGGCCTCGTTCATGTCCTTGGCCGCCGCCATCGCATCATTCGACAGCGCGGGTGCAGCCGGACCACCGACGCGCACCAATGCTGCCTGAACCAGCGGCCGCCACGGCGCATCGGCTGGCGCCTTGGCCAGCATCGCGCGCCAGATCGCGGCGGCGTCGGTGCGACGGCCGTCCTGCTCGGCGGCAAGCCCGAGGAAATAGCCGGCCTTGGGCTCGTCGGCGTTCAGCGCCGCCGCGCGTTCGAATTCGGCCTTGGCCTGCGAGGTCACGACGCCGCCCGCCGAACCCGTCAGCGCTTCGCCGAGATCGGACCGGCGCTCGGCGCTGTCGCCATTGTAAGTGATCGAATTGCGCAGCGCGCGGATCGCGTCGTCGTAGCGGCCGAGCCGCACCAACGCCGGGGCCAGCACACTCCAGCCGCGGCCGTCAGTCGGATTTTTGTCCAGATGCGCCTCGACCTGCGCGATCAGATTGTCGATCGGCTGATTGACGTCGGGGGCGCGGCTGCGGCTGGCGAGCGGGAAATCGCCGAGCTGCGGCGATCCCAACGAAAGGTAGAACGCGACCGCCGCGACCGGCAGCCCCACCAGCGCCAGGACGGTCGAGGACCGGCGTAGCGTGAGGTTCGCCTGTGCCGGCAGGTCATCCCTGCCATCCGCGGCCGCCAGCAGGCGGCGGCTGATCTCGACGCGCGCGGCTTCCGCTTCCGAGGGCCCGATCAGGCCGGCGGCGACGTCGCGATCGATCTCGGCAAGCTGGTCCCTGTAGACGGCAGCCTCGCTGCCACCGGCCTGAGCCGCCGAACCGCGGCTCAACGGCCAGAGCACGGCAAAGATCGCCGCGACCGTCATCAGCGCGAACACAAACCACAGCGTCATCAAGCGGTTCCCGGGCGGAACGGCGCTTTTAGAATGAGAATAAGCGGCGCCGATGCGCCGCTTTACACTACCGGCGGCAAGCCCGGCAATTGACAATTGCGGCAGAAAAACCAGGGAAACCGAACCGATCGCAGGCTCGATCGCGTGAGCGCCGCCGGGTCGGCCAGCGCGACGCGCAAACCCGCGCGAAACCTGGTGATTCCAGGGGCCATGAACCCTGGGGATCACCGATTGAGCCTCAGAACGTTCCCGATCCCACCGTCATCACCGCGAAGGCGGGTGATCCAGCATTCCAGAGAAGTGCGTGATCGATCCGGAGTGCCGCGGCGCACTGGATGCCCCGCCGGAGCCTTTCATCGGGCGGCCATTCGGCCGACCCGGTGGCGGGGCATGACAACGCCATGTCGATGCGCCGCTGGAGGATGTTCTGCAAGCTATAGCATTTGCACCAAGACGTAGGCGATGCTACATAATGGGGTGAATACGTTAATTCCCAGCCCCTTAGAGGCAAAATCGATGCGATCCTGGAAAGCTCTTCGACGCGACGCCCTTCCCTTTGGCCTTGTTGGAATTCTGGATGGCCCGAAGGTTCGCCGCGGCGCCGCGTTGCTTGCGCTGCCGTTCTTGTTTTCAGCGCTTCCGGCGTCGGCACAGGATGGAGTGGACAGAACCGCGATCGCGGCCGCGCTGCTGCCCCGCGATCTCAGTCCCTGGGGCATGTTCATGCAGGCCGACATTGTCGTCAAAGCCGTGATGATCGGTCTGGCTTTTGCGACCCTGGTGACCTGGACGGTATGGCTCTCCAAGACGATCGAGCTGATCAAGGCGCGCCGCAATGCGAAGAACGCCTTGCGCGAACTCGCGAGCGCCAGGAACGTTGAAGACGCCGTGCGGCAGGTGCCCGAGGGGGCGGTTGCGCAATTGCTCGAGGGCGCGATGGCGGAACTGAAACTGAGCACCGATCGAATGGACAAGGAAGGGATCAAGACCCGGGTTGCGTCCCGGCTTCAGCAGATCGAGGCGGCGGCCAGCAGGCGCATCGGGTTCGGCACCGGCGTGCTGGCAACCATCGGATCGACCGGCCCCTTTGTCGGACTGTTCGGGACGGTGTGGGGAATCATGAACAGCTTCATCGGAATCTCGAAGTCGCAAACCACCAATCTCGCGGTGGTCGCGCCGGGGATCGCCGAGGCACTGCTGGCGACGGCGCTCGGGCTGGTGGCGGCGATACCCGCCGTGATGATCTACAATCTGTTCGCGCGCCAGATCAGCTCGTACCGCGCGCTGCTCGGCGACGGGTCGTCGGAGATCACCCGCCTCGTCGGCCGTGACCTCGACGGCGGCGCCATACTCGTCCGGCGACATCTCGCAGCGGCGGAGTAGCGGCGATGGCTGTCAGTGTTAACCAGAGCAACAGCGATCTTGCTGAGGTCCATGAGATCAACGTGACACCGTTCATCGATGTCATTCTCGTGCTGCTCATCATCTTCATGGTCGCCGCGCCGCTCGCAACCGTCGATATCGCGGTCGATCTTCCGGCCTCGAATGCGGAGCCGCAGCCTCGGCCCGACAAGCCGGTCTACCTGACGGTCAAACCGGATCTCTCTTTGTCCGTCGGCAACGAGACCGTGGGGCGCGCCGCGCTGCCCGGCGTGCTCGATGCGAGCACCAACGGCCATAAGGACAGCCGAATTTTCCTGCGCGCCGACAAGCTCGTCCCGTATGGCGAGGTAATGCAGGTGATGAACATGCTGCGCGCCGCCGGCTATCTGAAAGTCGCCCTGGTCGGACTGGAACAAGCCGCGTCGCCATGATGCAGCTCGCGGCCGAAGATCGTTCCGACCTGCAACGCTGGATGTTGAGCGGCCTTGCGGTCGTGTGCGTCTATGCCGGCGTGACGGCCACGCTCGCGACCTGGCGCTATCCGGACGACATCGCGGCCACCGAGCCATCCGGTGCAATCGTGGTCGACCTCGCACCGTTGCCGGCAGCGCCCTCGACGACCCCCTCCGATGTCGCGCCGGGCCCGGAACAGGTGATGTCGGAAGCGCAGCCCGAGGCGAAGCCTGAGGTGACGCCACCCGATGAAACGCCCGAGCTGCCCTCCGCACCCAATCCGGATGCGGCCGTGGCGCTGCAGAGTAAGCCGCAGCCCGAGGTGACGCCGCAGCAGCAGGCGGCCGCCGCCACCACGTCGGCACCGGCAGCGATCACCGAGCGCATTGCGCCGGTAGCCGTAGCACCCACCCAGGGCGTGCCGAATGCGATGGACTCTCCAGCTGTGGTGACATGGCGAACCAAAGTCATCGCCTTGATCGAAAAGAACAAGCGCTATCCGGAAGCCGCACGGCCGCGGCGCGAGCAAGGAACTGCACAGGTGTCGTTTGCGCTCGATCGCAAGGGACTGGTGACCAACGCGCGCGTAATTCAAAGCTCCGGCTCAAGCGCCCTCGACCAGGAAGCCGTCGCGCTGCTCAAGCGCGCGGAGCCATTTCCCGCGCCGCCCGCAGCTTTCCCGGGCGATTCCGTCGTCGTGAAGCGGGTGCCGATCGCCTTCACCATAAAAAAATAGCGCGGTCGGTTAGCGGCGCGTAAGCCAAGCGGCCTCGTCTCGGGTCCGGCTTTCATGCGCGCATCATTTTCTGGCGACTAAACAGCGGCGTCAGGAACCAGGTCGCGGTGAAGCCGAGTGGGCCGCCTGCCTTGCTCTAAAATTCAGGCGGCCCCGCCGACCATATCAATTGTCCTGCCCCACGGCAGAGGCCATAGCCAGCCAAGCCAAATATGAGCAGACGGATTTGAAAGTCTTATGACAGAGGCCGCTAACCAAGCCGCCTCTTTCCATCGCCATTTCCTGCGCGGCTTTGCGCTACAAAACCGGATCAATCCGCAATGATCGCCCCGCCGGCGCCGAACTTGTAGTTCACGCCGACCCTGACGCCGTCGCTTGTCACCCTGGTGTTGGAGTCGAATGCGACCGCTGTGTTGGCGGCGGTGGCCGGCGTGGAACGTACCGAACCGAAATCCATGTGGAGATATTCGAGCTTGCCAGTCCAGTTGCCCGCGAGGCGGGTTTCCAGACCGCCGCCTACCGCCCAACCGAAACGGTAGTTGTCGGTATTCAAAGCTGCCGTCGTCGCGGCACCCGCATTATCGAAACCTGTGACAGACGTCGACGTCGTTATCTTGCCGAACGGAACGCCCGCCGTGACATAGGCAAGCAGACCGGGCGAAACGAGCGCACCGACGCGCCCGCGAACCGAGGCGACCCATCCCAGTTGGTAATCCAGGCTTGCCGTCACGGGTGCGTCGAGCGGAGCCAGCGCCACGTTGCAGACATTGCCGAGACAAGTGATGGCATTGCGTCCGCGCTGATTGCGGTATTCGAAATCGCCTTCGATGCCTGCGACCAGCCGGCCCGATATCCAGTTGTATCCAGCCTGCCCGCCAAAGCTGGCGGTGCCGCGCGTCGAGAACAGGCGGCCGCCGTCAAACGGCAGACCGGTTGCATCCTCGCTGAACACCGCGCTGGTAACAGCCCTGCCGCCGACATACCCGACATTGCCGCCGGCATAGATGCCCGCCCAGTTCCAGGCCGCTTCAAGCATCCGCGCTGATTTGTAATACATGTTGCCGCCCGGCCCCCGCGCCATCGCGAAGGACGAACCGGGCGTCCCGCTCGGCCGGTCGACGCCGTATTTGACGTTGAGGAAGAGTTTGACGCCGCGCCCGGGCTGCAGGATCTCGTCCTTGTGGAATTGAACGGCATTGCGAATGTTGGCGTTGAGCAGATTGTCGCCAACCAGTCCGGTCACGACTTCGACCGCGCCCCACGGCGAATCCTTCCAGAACTGCCGGTTCTCCAGCTGCACCTTGAGCAGATCGTATCCGCCGGTCGTCGTATCGAACTGCGAAACGTCGTTCTGCGCGAAGGCATGCAGCAGGCCGATACGGGCGAACCAGCTGTCGTTCCGCCAATAGGCACCGCCGCCGAGCCGCATCGGCGGGATGCGCGGCACATTGCTGCCGTCGGTGAACGTCGCGCGCACGACATCGAACTGTCCGTCAACACCGAACGTACCGCTCGCGAGCGGTGCGACGTCCCATTGCCAGGCCAACTCGCCGCCGCGAAACGTCGCGTCGCGCTGATCGTAGTTGACCTGGATGTAATCGGTGCCGGCGCCGCAGGTGGCAAACGTTTCCTGGCACAGGATACCGGTGGCGCGCGAGAAGATGAACTTGTCGTACGACGTGTAATAGGCATTGGCGGCGAACCTGAAGTCGCCGGCGATGCGCTTCAGGCCGATTTCCGCCGTCTGCGCGGTCTCGATTCCCAGGTTCGGATTGCCGATCTTGAAGGTCTTCTCCGAACCGTCAGGACCTTGCGCGAACAATTCAAGCGCGCGCGGCGCGCGTTCGATTCGCTGCAGCGTCAGGCTCGCGACCAGGTAGGACGGAAGATCCTTGATGATGCCGAAACTGGCGCTCTTCGGCATGAAGTCGAGCTTAGCTGCAGCCCTGCCCGGTTCATTGGGCGGCGGCAGAAAATTCGACGGGAAGGTGAACGCCGTGCCGGCGATGTCGACGCCCTCGATGCGCCCCGCCAATTGCGTGCGCAGCGTGTCCGTGTGTCTTACTTCATTGAGGAAATACGCCGCCGCGGTTGTGGTCTTGGCAGGAAGGAGGATCGCCTGGCCTGCCGTATCCAGTTGCTGGTAGGCGCCCTGCGCGCCGATAATGCTGGTCAGCGCCCCGATCGGCGTGGCGAACGCTGCAGATTCAAGCTCGATCTTGCCCTCGGTCTGCGTGTTCTTGAAGGTGGCGGTGATCCCCTCGTAACCGGGGCCGGCGAGCACCGTCTCGTCATGCCGGTACTCCGAATATCCGGTCCAGTACCTGACGGCGGCAAGCGCGGCCGCATCCGGGCGATACTCGCCCTTGCTGGTAATCTTGGTCTGCTCGAGATCGTTGTGCTGGCGGGCATCCGCGGTCGCTATACCCGGAACGAAATAGTCGCTGGTGAACCGCGAGACGGCGATGCCGGCATAGCCGCCGTCGAACAAATAAGAACCGCCGACCGCCGCTCCCGCGCTTTGCGAGGCTGAATTCGGTTGCCTGCCGTTGCCGACCGGCGCGGGGTTTGGCGGAACGAGATAGGGATAACTCGGGATGCTGTAATCGCTGGAGGATCGCCCGTAGATGTCGGCGTGAACGGCAGCATTGCGACCGCCGGCGTCCAGCAACAGACCGCTTTCCCATCCTTTGTTGACGCTCGTCACGGCCGATCTCAGTTCCGCGGCCACCCCACCTACTGGAGCGGCGGTCGGAATCCGGTTGTTGTTGACGTCGACGACGCCGCCGACGGCCTGTGAGCCGAACCGGAGCGCGCCCGGTCCGCGAATGACGTCGACCTTCTGGATCGCGAGAGGATCGATCGGTACCGCGTGGTCCTGCGCGATGTCAGACACGTCGACCGCACCGACGCCGTTCTCCTGGATGCGGACCTTGGCATCCGACAAGCCACGCAGAACGGGGCGGGACGATTCCGTGGCCAGGCCTGCGGAAGTCGCGCCGGGCATGTTGGAGAACAGGCTGCCGAACCCGCCATTGCTGCTGCCGGTCTGGATTTGATTGCTGCCGATCGTCGACAATGGCGCAAACGGCGGATTGAAGGGCGAGGCAGGCGCGGCCGCCGGGGCGGGACCCGGCAGCGGTGCCGCGACGGTCCGTGAAGGCCGGCCGGGCTCGGCGCGCCCTGCCCGCCGCGCCGGCTTGGGCTGGCGCCCCTCCACGGTCACTTGCGGCAGGTCGATTTCCGCCGGCGCGGGCTTGTCCTGCGGTCCGGCAGCGGTTGCCGGTTGCGGCGGTGCCGTCTGCGATTGAGCGGGAGCCGCCGGGGCTTGTCCCGTTGCCGGGGCTGTCGGCGCGGATGGTTCGGCAGGCGCCTGAGGCGCGGCCGGCGACGCCGATGGCGCAGGAGACGCCGATAGCGGAGGCATGGCCGTCTGCGAGAGCGCCGCAGCCTGGCTCAAACATACCATTGCAAATGCAGACGTGCCCAACAGGGCCATTCGTGTCGCGCGCATCTCGTCCCCAACCTTCATCGCGCTACAGGAACCGGTCCGGATAAGCTGCGACCTTAAAACGTAGGTAAGGCTACATGTTAATGTTGCCCCGTTAACTGTCAAGACGCCGCGGCCGGTCGTCGCAAGCGCGCGCCGGCCTGTTGCGGAATCGCGACACGTCGCCAACTTGCAATGTGGTCGGCAGCACGCCATGGTCTGCCTCCTCTCGATGGATTCGCCTGGAAAGGTGCCGTGTTGCGCAAGCCCTCGACAGACCGGGCCAAATCGATGCAGCCGCTCCCCACGGAGCAAACGCAGGCGCGCCGCTTTGGAAAAGCGCGGTCGGCGCGGTCGACCGCGGTTCTGGAAGATTATGTCGAACTGATCTCCGATCTGCTCGGCACGACCGGCGAGGCGCGCCCGACCGACATCGCGCGCCGCCTCGGCGTGTCGCACCCGACGGCGATCGACACCATCGCGCGGTTGAAGCGGGAAGATCTTGTGACCGCGCGGCCCTATCGCGGGGTGTTCCTGACCGAGAAGGGCGAGACCCTCGCCAAGCGTGTCCGCGCACGCCACCGGCTTGTGGTGGATGTCCTGCTGGCGCTGGGCGTCCCGCAGGAAGCGGCAGAGGGCGATGCCGAGGGCATCGAGCATCACGTGTCGGATGTGACGCTGAAGGCGTTCGCCGAATTCCTGCGCGCCAACAAGGATCGCCGCAAGGTGTGAGGGCGCGACGGCCCCGGCCGTCCTACCCGTTGCGGCTGGACTTGCGCTCGGCGGATTTACGCTCACCGGTGACGGCGTTTTCCGCCGCCCTGCTCATCAGCGACGCGTAATCATGGCCGAACAGGACTTCGCAGAAGCGGATCGCCGCCTTGGCCTGCATCTGCCGGTAGGCGCGCGCCTTGGTGTCGCCACCGCGCAGCGCCTGCACCAGCGCCTCGGTCGAGTGCTCGACATAATGCTGCAGGTCGGAATAGGTCCGCAACGTGACCTCGTTGATCGCAAGTTCGCTGGCATAGGTGCGGCAAACCGCGACGAAATCGATCAGGGCCGCGGTTTCCTCGACGTCCGTGGCGTCGATCTTGGGAGCCGACGAAATGTCCTTGTCGGCGCGCTGGCGCAGGATGCGCCGGACCCGGCCGGGCACGCTGTCGATTTCCGACTGCAGCGAATTGGAAATGTCGGCGCGGATCGAGGTCAGCTGCTTGCCCCACGTGGAATCGTTGCGCAGGTCGAGTTCGGTGCGCAGGCCGCGTACGCCGTCATGCAGCGTCTTCAGCTGTTCGCTGACATTGTCGAACTGGCCGCGCCTGATGTCGGTGCGCAGGCAGGCCGCGAGAAAGGACAGATCGTGCAGCGCGAGCGTGACGGCGATGCCGTATGGCGTCGCGGCGACACGAATTTCATCGTCGGAAGCCGCCATCTTGATCGCGAGGCGGATGATCTGCCACGGCGCCGCCAGCCGCTGCATGATCAGCGACAGCGCGAACGGCAGCAATTGCGGCGTCTGCAGCGAGGGAACATTGAGCGCCGAGGTCACCGACGCGACCTGGGATTCCGACAACCCCCGCAACTGGCTGGCAAGCCGGCTGCCCAGCGTGTCCATCGCCTCACGGGCGCGCAAAACCGACCCGATCGACAGGAAGTCCTCGACGACGTTGGGCGGGCCGATACGCGCGAGCGAACGCTGCCTGTCGTCGCCCTGCACCGGCGCCGCGACCTTGGCGATCGCATCCGCGGCGGCAAGCTGAAATTTGCGCGTCTCGGATTCCAGTCCCGCGGTCGAACCGCTCTGCCTGATCTCGGCCAGTGCGGCTTCGAAGGCCCGCGCCTGCTCCGGCGCGCCGTCCCGGGCCAGCCATTGCCAGACCGGCAGCAGCGAGGTGCGGCGGATCTGGCCCTGCCGCATCGGAAAATTGCTTTCGACCAGAAACGGCTCGATGGGGCGAAACAGCAGCCGCGCCGGATCGTCGGTCCGCGGCCGCACTTCTTCGTCTTCCTCGGTGCCGCGCACCACCTTGCGCAGTTGCTCGAGCACGAGGGTGGCGACCGCGACTTCCTCACCGCGCTCGATCGCGCGCTCGAACGAGCGCATCAGCAGCGCCTGCGCCTGAGGCGGGAGCTGGGCGAGATAGTCCCTCAGCCGCTCGGTCGATGTCTGGCTCATGCGCCCGGTGTGGATATGCGTGTGTCGTCCGGACGGCAAAGCGCGTCCAACCGCCATCATAAAAGTGTGCGCGTTAAGAAGTCGTTTAGGAATGATGAAATCCAGGGCGGCACGCCGCTCCCCCGACCGGATTCAATCGCTTTTCGCGCTCAAACCCCCGGCAGCACCAGCTCGGCCCGCAACCCGCCGATCGGGGCATCGCCGAGCGCAAGGCTGCCGCCATAGAGGGCGGCCAGATCGACCACGATCGAGAGCCCGAGGCCGGAGCCCGGCTTGGATTCGTCCAGCCGCTGTCCGCGCCGCGAGACCTGCGCGCGCTCGTCGGCCGACAGTCCGCGGCCGTCATCATCGACGATGATCCGCAGCCGCGGCCCGGCGCTGGGCTCCTTCGCCGGCTCCACCAGCACCTCGATCAGGACCTGGGTGGCGGCCCATTTGCAGGCGTTGTCGACCAAATTGCCCGCCATCTCCTCGAGGTCCTGGCGTTCGCCGCGAAACTTCGCGTTGGAATCGGCCTTCAGCTCGATCGCGATGGCGCGATCGCGGTGGATCTTTTCCATGGTCCGCCGCAACGCCTCGATCGCGGGCGCGACCTCGGTAACGGTGCCGACCACGGTAACGCGCGCGGCGATGCGTGCGCGCTCCAGATGATGCGCCACCTGATCGCGCATCACGTCGGCCTGCTCCAGCACCTTGCTGGCAAAGGCATCGACAGGGTGCGCGGCGGCCTCGTTGACGATCACGGAGAGCGGCGTCTTGATGGCGTGGGCGAGATTGCCGACATGGGTGCGGGCGCGCTCGACGATTTCCCGGTTGGCGTCGATCAGCGCATTGGTCTCGCGCGCCAGCGGCGCGATCTCGACCGGAAACTCGCCCTCCAGCCGTTCGGCACGGCCGGAGCGGATATCGGCGATCGATTCGGAAATGCGCTTGAGCGGCGCAAGCCCGAAGCGGACCTGGAAGATCGTGGTCAGCAGCAGCACGATGCCGAGCGCCGCGAAGGTGCCGCCGAGGTAATAGTCGAAGCTGCGCGTCTCGTCGAAGATCTCGCCGGCATCGCCGGCGACGCCGATCAGGAACTTGCCGTCCGCGCCGAGGTCGACCGGCCGCTCCACCATCCGCAGAGTCTGTCCCTCGGGGCCGTCGACATAGCCGAGACGGATGCCGGCCGCGGTCAGTTCGGCGCCGTGCTCCTCGAGTTTCGGCAGCTTCTTGTCCCACAGCGAACGCGACACCCGCGCTTCGGGCTTGTCACCGTCGGTGCGCACGACTTGCCAGTACCAGCCCGACAGCGGCAGCTCGAACAACGGCTCGCCAAGCGACTGGAACGGGTGGTCGGGCGGCTCGTCCGGGGTTGCGACCTCGGCGATCAGGGTGCGCAGATAAAGATTGAGGCGGCGGTCGAAAGCGCGCTCGGTGGCATCGCGATAGACCGACGACAGCACGAACCCGGTGATGACAAGGATCACCACCACCCACGCGGTCGCCGACAGGAACAACCGTGTGGCGAGCGAGGAGCCGCGCATCAGGACGCGATCCGGAAAAGTGGCGGCCGGTTTTCAGACAAAAACATGCTCAAACAAAGAAGTAAGCGTGTTGCTTCGTCAACGCCTTTAATCAGGGGCCGGCAGTCACGCGCCCGGGGCCGGCGGCGTCAGGAGATAGCCGAGCCCGCGCACGGTCTGGATGATATCGACGTCGAGCTTCTTGCGGATACGGCCGACGAACACTTCGATGGTGTTGGAATCGCGGTCAAAATCCTGGTCATAGAGATGTTCGACCAGTTCGGTGCGCGACACCACGCGCCCGGTATGATGCATGAGATAGGCGAGCAAGCGGTATTCATGCGACGTCATCTTGATCGGATTGCCGGATACGCTGACCCGGCCGGTGCGGGTGTCCAGCGAAACCGGGCCGCAGGTCAGTTCCGACTGGGCGTGACCGGTCGAACGGCGCAGCAGCGCGCGGATCCGCGCTAGGACTTCTTCGAGGTGAAAGGGCTTTGCGACATAGTCGTCGGCGCCGGCGTCGAAGCCCTGCACCTTGTCGCTCCAGCGGTCGCGGGCGGTGAGGATCAACACCGGCATCGCCCGTCCGTTGCGGCGCCAGGACTCCAGCACCGAGATGCCGTCCATCTTCGGCAGGCCGATGTCGAGAACGACGGCGTCATAGGGTTCGCTGTCACCGAGGTAATGCCCCTCCTCGCCGTCGAACGCGCGATCGACCACATATCCGGCATCCGTCAGCGCCGTCGTCAGCTGACGGTTGAGATCGGGGTCATCCTCGACGACAAGCAGGCGCACGCTGGCCTCCAATGGTGTGCTTCACAAAACCTGCCACAAGATGAGGCTCACCGGCGTGAACGGCCAATGAACGGGGCACTTGGCGCCAGGTTACTTTTTTGTCATGGGGGCCCGCTACGGCGCGGCGGTCCGTCGCAGGCGCACGCGTTCGCTTCACGCGCACCGGTGTCCACTTCGCTTGAAAACGCTCTAGCATGCCGAATCGGCCGCCCAAAGCGCCCAAAAGCGCGGCTAACGACCATCTGCCCCGCGGACCACGATCAAATCGACCGGGCCGCCCGGCCGGCCATCGTCGAACACGCCAACCGTCAGCCGCCCGGTTTTCCAGGCGGCGGTGTCGAGATTGGTGCGGCCCTCGAATAACAGTGGGCCTTCTGGATCATTGTCGTGGCCGTGCACGACGTGGAGCTCGCCGAACCCGCTCGGATCGTCCTTCGGGTAGCGTTTCCATAACAGGGTTTTTTCGCTCTGTTCCTCCAGCGGCGTCCCTGCCTCGACGCCCGCGTGCACATAGAGGCGGTGCGCATCGACATACACCAGCCGCAATTGATCGAGCCACGCGATATGGGCCTGCGGTACCGCGGCGGGATCGCCGCCATAGGACGCCAGCGCCGTGTCGCCGCCCCGCTCCAGCCAAAAAGCCCGCTTCGCCGGATCGCGCAGCCCTTCGACCATCATCGCGTCGTGATTGCCCTTCAGCGCAACAAAACGCCAGCCGCCGCCAAAGCCTGGCAGCAGCCGCTCGATCACCTGCCTCGTCTGCGGGCCCTTGTTGACGTAGTCGCCGATGGTGACAATGACGCCGGTTTTGCCGGACGCATGTGCGTCGATCTCCAGGAGCGCGCGGCTCAGCAGATCATCACGGCCGTGAATATCCGGAATGACGTAGGTGAAGCTCATCCGCGTGCGCATTCCGGCTAGGGACGCCACGGTGCTATTGCAACCGCACGCCACCGGCAACCGGCGTGCATTGTCCGACCGGGCTGCCGGCGACTGTCATTTGTACCGTCCCTACGTCCGGAAAAACACGAACCAGACCACGCCCAGGATCAGGATCGCCAGTCCAGTCGAGACGGTCAGGAGCGCCAGCACCGACGGGCCGGGTTCGGCCTGACGCGCCTCGGTCGGGGTTTCGATAATCTGGCCATGTCGACGCGTTGCCATGGGGGACCTCATTTGCGTAAGTGCCTGTAATGCCAGCTATTGCTTCGACACCACCTGTCAAAAGCAACGCATGATGACAAATGATGTTCCGGGGTCCTGCACCCGGCATTTCTGCGGGCAGGTCGTCCAAAAGGTCGCAGCCGAACGCCGGAACATATCGCTCGGTCTCGGTTAACGCCGTTGGCAGATTCCCTTCCCCGCCGTGTTTGAAACCGGGTCTGCCGATGGTATTCTTGACGGTCGTCTGTTGCGTCCTCGGAGTTTTCCCATGGCCCCCCGCGCCAACTGGAAAGGCTTTTTGCGCCTTTCGCTCGTGACCTGCCCGGTCGCCCTGTATCCGGCGACCTCGGATACCGAGAAGGTCTCGTTCAACCAGATCAACCGCAAGACCGGCCATCGCATCAAATATGCCAAGGTCGATGCCGACACCGGCGAGGAAGTCGCCAACGAAGACATCATGAAGGGCTACAAGGTCGACACCGACACCTACATCGAGGTGACGAAGGACGAGCTTGACGATCTCGCGCTGGAATCGACCCGCACCATCGAGATCGACGAGTTCGTGCCGCGAGCGGATATCGACAGCCGCTACGTGATCCGTCCCTATTATCTCGTGCCGGACGGCAAGGTCGGTCACGACGCGTTTGCGGTGATCCGCGAAACCATCCGCAGCATGGACAAGGTCGCGATCGGCCGCGTGGTGCTGACCAACCGTGAACACATCATCGCACTGGAGCCGCTCGACAACGGCCTGATGGGAACCCTGCTGCGCTACCCCTATGAGGTCCGCAGCGAGAAGGAATATTTCGACGACATCCAGGACGTGAAGATCACCAAGGACATGCTGGATCTGGCCAAGCATATCGTGGAGCAGAAATCCGGCTCGTTCGAACCCGAGCAGTTCGAGGATCGCTACGAAACTGCGCTGATCGACCTGATCAATCAGAAGCGCAATGGCGTGAAGACCACGGCGAAGGCGCCTGCGAAATCCGGCGGCAACGTCATCAACCTGATGGACGCGCTGAAACGCAGCCTCGCCAACGAGAAGCAAGCCGCCCCCGCCGCCGGCAAGGAAGCAGCCAAGGAAACGGCCAAGGAAACGGCCAAGGCCAAGGGCAAGAAGCCGCGCAAGGCAGCCGCCGGCCAGCGCGAAATGCTGCTGCCGATCTCAGGCAGCGGCAAGCGCGCAGCCAAGGAGGCGGTCAAGGAAGCGCCGAAGAAAGCCGAGAAGCCGGCGCGCACCTCCGCGCGCACCAGGAAGGCCGGCTGATCGCGCAGACATTCGGCCGATAGCGCGCGATGCCATGGTCGACGCCGTTCGATGAGCCGATCGCCCTGCGCAGCGGCAGCAAGCTCACGACGCTGCAGCACGCCGCCGACTACGTCATGAAACTGCCAAAGGCCGAACAAGACGAAGTGCGCTGGCAAACCGCGGTCGAGAATTTGATCAGGGCTGCGGAGACCGGCGGCGGCTGGCTGATGTTCGCGCGGATCGCAATGATGCAGGCGCTATATACGGATGAAAACAACCGGTAACGCGGTCTGTGGCGTTAGTCCCCGCCGCCGTCACCATCTCCTCCGCCAAAATCAAATCCGTCGATGCCGTCGCCGGCTGGTCGATTGCGGAACATCAGATCCGTGAGCAGGGCTAGAACCAGCATGGCGGCGAATACGCGCCATGGGTGTTGCAGGCTGTAGGCGATGACCTGCCGGCCGAAGCTGGCGATCGGTGGACCCCAGGTCCCGAACAGCAGCTCTTGCATAGCGCCCGCTGCCGGTCGGTCCTATTTGAGCGATGTGCTGACGGTGCCAAACTTGGTGCTGAGTGCACCGCCGACGCCGTTGACGGCACCGACGATCACGATGCTGATTCCCATCGCAATGAGGCAATACTCGATCGCGGTCGCGCCGGACTGATCCTGGAAAAAACTCTTCAACAATCGACGCATGAAAAACTCCTGTCGACGCCGCCGGAATTCTTCCCGCGCCACGGTCCCAAATGGAACCCTAGATTGGAATGATTGACGGCGTTTTGACGAACAGGATGAACGACTTATTAAGCCGGAGCCACGACTACACCGGTATTCCTACGGTACCAAAAATTTACTCTGAATTGTCCAACGCCCAACCATGGTCGGCGGATCGGCGTATCCCGGAGCGAGCGCACATGTCCACGCAGAAGCGTGAACCAGGAAAAAACTACATCGGCCTCTTGAACGATGAGTTGGAAGAGCAGCGCACCGCCGAGGTGCGATCCGGCAACGATCGCCGTCTGACGGCGTATGTCCTCGGCCTGATGGCGGCGATGTTCAACCATCGCCGCAACGAGGCGAGATAGTTGCCCTCCGCTAGCCCGTAGGGCGCGGCCGGCTTCGAGGCCGCCGCGGCGAACATCGCCCGATACGTTTCTGATCGAGTGGGAACCGCTGGACTTCGAACTCATCGGTTTGACGCGGTATTGGTCCGCAGCAACCGCTCCGGCGGCAAACGCATATCAGCACTTCCCGGAGCAGGCGCCGCCCGCGCTTTACGGTGAGGAAAATTCCTGTTCCAACTGTGAGAAATCGGCCGAACGAACCGGCCTGCACACAAGGGGAAAACCGTCATGAAGCTCGGCGCCGCGATTGCAGAAATCATGAAGCGCGAGGGGATCGAGATCCTCTGCGGCTATCCCGTCAATCATCTGATCGAATATGCCGCCAATGCCGATATCCGTCCCGTGATGGTGCGCCAGGAACGCATCGGCGTCCACATGGCGGATGCGATCTCCCGCGTCACCTCGGGCCATTCGATCGGTGCGTTTTGCATGCAGCACGGCCCCGGCGCCGAAAACGCCATGGGCGGCGTGGCGCAATGCTACGGCGAATCCGTCCCGGTGCTAGTGCTGCCGATGGGCTACGCGCGGCGGCTCGCCAATATCGACCCGAACTTCAACTCCAGCCAGGCGATGCGGGCGTTCTCAAAATCCTCCGAGCCGATCAATATCGCGGCTGAAGTCTGCAACATCTTTCGGCGGGCGTTCACAAAACTGAAGAACGGCCGCGGTGGGCCGGTCATCGTCGAAATCCCGGCCGACATGTGGAACGAAGACGTGCCGGAGCCGCTGAACTACACGCCGGTGCTGCGCACCCGCTACGGCGCCGATCCCGTCCACATCAAGGAAGCGGCCGCGCTATTGGTGGGCGCCAAGCGGCCGGTGATCTACGCCGGCCAGGGCGTGCACTACGCCAGGGCCTGGCCGCAACTGAAGCGGCTGGCCGAGCGTCTCGCCATCCCCGTCACCACGAGCCTTGGCGGCAAATCGTCGTTTCCGGAGACGCATCCGCTTTCGCTGGGTTCGGGCGGCCTTGCCGTGCCCCGCGCGGTACCAAAATTCCTCGGCGAGGCCGACGTGATCTTTGGCATCGGCTGCTCCTTCACCGAAACCTCGTTCGGCATCGCGATGCCGAAGGGCAAGACCATCATTCATTCGACGCTGGACCCCAACCATCTCAACAAGGATGTCGAGGCCAGGATCGGCCTGGTCGGCGATGCGGGCCTGGTGCTCGATGCGCTGCTGGAAGAGATCGGCAGAAGCGTCACCAGTGATCGTGACGCATCGTCTGTCGCCGCAGAGATCGCCGCCTCGCACAAGGAATGGCTGGCGAAGTGGATGCCGAAACTCACCCACAACGACGCCCCGCTCAATCCCTATCGCGTATTGTGGGACCTGCAGCACACGGTCGACATCAAGAACACCATCATCACCCATGATGCCGGCAGTCCGCGCGACCAGCTCTCGCCGTTCTGGAAATCGGTCGAGCCGTTGTCCTATATCGGCTGGGGCAAGACCACCCAGCTCGGCTACGGGCTTGGGCTCGCCATGGGCGCCAAGCTGGCAAAACCCGACAAGCTCTGCATCAACGTATGGGGCGATGCCGCGATCGGCTTCACCGGCATGGATTTCGAGACCGCAGTGCGCGAGCGAATTCCGATCATGTCGATCCTCTTGAACAATTTTTCCATGGCGATCGAGCTGAAGGTGATGCCGATCTCGACCGAGAAATACCGCTCGACCGACATTTCCGGCGACTACGCCGCGATGGCGCGCGCCTTCGGCGGCTATGGCGAACGGGTGACCAAGCCGGAAGACATCATTCCCGCGATCCAGCGCGGCATCGCCAAGACCAAGGAAGGCATTCCGGTGCTGCTGGAATTCATCACCAGCAAGGAGACCGAGGTCTCCCGGCCCGGAACCTGATCACCGACCCGGCCGATAACCGCTTAATCCTGCTTCACATTTTGACGCCCCGGCCTTAAGAAAAGGCCGGGATGGCGCTGGCTTGGCCACGCCTGGAATGAAATTATCTGCCACATTGGTGCGAGCGCTGATGGCTTTGACGCCATCATCCTGCAAAACCTTGCTGTGAAATGGCTTGCCGTGAAATGGATTTGAGTGAATGACCGCGCTCCCCCCGGACGCCGTGGCCGATCTCTACAAGCTCGTTGCCGAGCTCGAGCAGAGACTCGAATCCAGCTTCGCCGCCCACGACGCTGATATCGCCCGTCATGCCGCGACGGACGCGGAAAACGGCCGGCTCATTCGTGAACTGAGCATCGCCCGGGAGCGCCAGAACGCCAGCGCCGATATCCTGCGAACCATTGCCAGCGTATCGGGCGATGCTGATCGTGCGCTGCACCAGATCGCCGAAACCAGCGCCCGACTGTTCGATGCGTCCAGCGCCACCATCCATATTGCCGAGGGCGACGGCTGGGCCAAGACCATCCGTTTCGGGGAAAGCTCGAAGCGCGTCGGCGCCGGCGTTCCGGAAACGCAGCTCAAGATCGGCGGCCGTAATATGCCCGGAACCATCGTGGGCGAGAATCGCCAGGTTCACGTGCCCGATGTCGACAATGTCGATTCCGAAATCGCCGATTGGCCGGGATTGCCGTATGTTCGCGAGGCCGGTACGCGCTCGATGTCCGGGTCACCGCTGCGGTGCGAAGGCAAAGCGATCGGCGCGCTGATCGTTTACCGCGATCAGCTTGCGCCGTTCACCGAGGATGAACTCGCGCTTCAACAAAGTTTTGCCGACCAGGCCGCCATCGCCATCGAGAATTCGCGGTTGTTCAACGAACGGCGCCAGCGCACCAACGATCTCAGCGAATCCCTTCGTCAGCAGACCGCGACCGCCGACGTGCTCAGGGTGATCGCATCCTCGCCGGCCGATGTCGAACCGGCGCTCAAGGCAATTGTCGAAAGCGCCTGCGCACTTTGTGACGCCTATGATGCCAACGTCCTGCTCAGGATTGGCGACCATCTGCATTTCAGCGCCCATCACGGGCCGATACCGACAGGTCAACACAGCCGTCCGATCAACAGGGAGTGGGTCACGGGTCGCTCGGTTGTCGACAAGGTGCCTGTGCAAGTGTCTGACTTCTGGGCCCCCGAGGCTGCCGATTTTCCCGAGGGGCAACGGCAATCGCGCGAACAGGGACACCGCTGCACCCTCAGCATACCTCTCCTGCGGGAGGGAGAAGCCATTGGTGCGATCGTCCTCCGTCGCCTTGAACCGGTGGCCTTCACAGCCAGACAGACAGCGCTGCTGCAGACCTTTGCGGACCAGGCGGTGATCGCCATCGAAAACACGCGGCTGTTTCGCGAGACAAGGGACGCGCTGGAGCGACAGACCGCCACCGCCGAAATCCTGAAGGTCATTGCCGCCTCTCCGTCCGACGCGCAGCCGGTGTTCGAAGCCATCGCTGCCAGCGCCAAGCGACTGCTCGGCGGGTTCTCCGCCACCGTGCTCCGCTTCCTCGGCGACGAGCTCCACCTGGTGGCATTCACGCCGACCAGCCCCGCCGCCGACGAGGGCTTGCAGGCTTCGTTTCCGAGATCGATCTCGGAATTCCCGACCTTCGCGCTGGTGCGCAATGGCGAGACCGTTCAGTTTCCCGACAGCGAAGCCGAGCACGTCCCGAAGTTGAACAAGGAACTGGCGCGGCTGCGCGGCTTCCGCAGTGTATTGTTCACACCCCTGATGAACCAGGGCGTGCCGGTCGGCATGATCAGCGTCACCCGCGCGGAGCCGGGCGCCTTTGCCGCCGACCACGTGCAATTGCTGCAGACATTCGCCGACCAGGCGGTGATCGCGATCGAGAACGCGCGCCTGTTCAACGAAACCATGCAGGCCCTGGAGCGACAGACCGCGACGGCTGATGTCCTCAAGGTGATCGCCGGCTCGCCGTCGGACGTGCAGCCGGTGTTCGAGGCCATCGTGGCCAGCGCGAACCGGCTGATCGGCGGATTTTCCACCGCGATATTTCGCTACGCTGGCGACCAGATCCATCTGTCCGCGTTCACGCCGACGGACCCCGCGGGCGATGCGGTGCTGCAATCCTCGTTCCCGATGCCGCTTGACCGGTTTCCGCCCTACCAGTTGGTCCGCGACGGCGCGCCGGCGGAACTCGTCGATACCGAGCTCGAGCCGGCCGCACGCGACATCGCGCGTGCACGGGGATATCGCAGCATGCTGTTCGCGCCGCTCATGAACGAGGGCAAGGCTGTCGGCATCATCACGGTCACGCGCCGGGCAGCCGGTTCGTTCGACGAGCCGCACGTCCGGCTGCTGCAGATGTTCGCCGCGCAGTCGGTGATCGCGATGGAAAATGTGCGGCTGTTCAACGAGACGAAGGAGGCGCTGGAACAGCAAAAGGCGTCGGCGGACATCCTCCGGGTCGTCAGCAGCTCGGTCGCCGATGCCCAGCCCGTATTCGACGCGATCCTGCGCAGCATCGAGCATCTGTTTGGCGGCGATGACCGGTTCATCTACCTGGCAGGCGAAGATGGATTGCTCCACATCGGAGCGGCGCACGGCGCCAACGCCGAGCGCGTGCGCGCGCTGTATCCGGTGCCGCTGGAGGGAACCGCAAGCGAGGTGGCCTTCCGCGAGCGCCGCCTGATCCATTACGCCGACGTATTCAACGATCCCGACGTGCCTTCGCCGCTGCGAGAGATCGCCCGCCGTATCGGCAAGAACTATTCGATGGCGCTCGCGCCAATGCTGTGGGAGGACCGTGCCATCGGCTCGATCTTCGTCGGCCGCACCTCGATGAAGCCGTTCAGCGAAAAGGAGTGCAGCCTGCTGCGCACCTTCGCCGACCAGGCTGTCATCGCGATCCAGAACGCGCGGCTGTTCAACGAGACGCGGGAAGCGCTGGAGCGGCAAACCGCGACGGCGGATATCCTGAAGGTGATCGCCAGTTCGCCATCGGACGTGCAACCGGTGTTCAAGGCCATCGCCACAAGCTCCAACAGGCTGCTCGGCGGCTTTTCGACCGCTGTGTTTCGCTTCCTTGACGACACTGCCTACCTCGCGGCCTTCACACCGACCACCCCGGCCGCAGACGAAGTGCTGCAGGCGGCGTTTCCGATGCCGCTCGCCAATTTCGACCAGTTCGAACTGGCCAAGAGCGGTCAGCCGGTCCAGACCGCCGACATCGAACAGATGGCAAACAGTCAGATCAGGGATATCGCGCGGCTGCGCGGGTTCCGCAGCATGCTGTTCACGCCGCTGATGAACGGAGGGGTCCCGATCGGCATGATTAGCGTTACCCGGAAGGATCCCGGTTCGTTTGTCTCACACCATGTGCAGTTGCTGCAGACCTTCGCCGATCAGGCCGTGATCGCCGTCGAGAATGTCCGCCTGTTCAACGAAGTCCAGCAGCGCACCGACGACCTGAGTGAATCCCTGCAGCAGCAGACCGCGGTTGGCGACGTTCTCAAGACCATCAGTCGGTCGACCTTCGACCTGCAACCAGTGCTCGATACGCTGGTGAACACTGCTGCTCTGCTTTGCGACGCCGAGATGGCCTTTATCATGCGGCGCGAAGGCGATGAGTATCGGGCCGGCGCCGCCGTCGGTTACAGCCGTGAGTACATCGAATTCCTCGAAACCCACCCCCTCAAGGCCGACAGAGGCACCATCACCGGGCGCGCCGTACTCGAAAGGCGCACGATTCAAATTCTCGATGTCGCTACCGATCCCGAATACACCTTGCGCGAAGCTACCACGATCGGCGGTCAGCACACCAGTTTATGCGTGCCGTTGCTGCGCGAGAATGAGCCGATCGGAACCATCGTGCTGGCGCGACAACGGGTGGCCGCGTTCACGCAGAAGCAGATCGACCTCGTTACCACTTTTGCCGACCAGGCTGTCATTGCGATCGAAAACGTCCGCCTGTTCGATGAAGTTCGCCAGCGCACGGAAGATTTGAGCGAATCCCTGCAGCAGCAGACTGCGACCGCCGACGTGCTCAAGGTTATCAGCCGTTCCGCGTTCGATCTGCAGAAGGTCCTCGACACGCTTTCGGAGTCGGCAGCTAGCCTGTGCGAGGCGGATTTTGTCGTCATCCATCGCAGGGTCGGCGAGGGATTTCGAGGCGCAGCGAGTTTTGGCTTGCACGAAGAGCATCACCGCACGGTCATGGAGATCGACCACAAGCCTGGACGCGGCTCGCTTGGCGCGCGCGTCCTGCTCGAAAATGCACCGGTACTCATCGAGGACGCCGAAAACGACCCGGAATACGACTTCGCCTTGCAGCAACGGGTCGGCATACGAAGCATGATGGGCGTTCCGTTGCTGCGCGAGGGCGTCGCGATCGGCCTGCTGCTCTTGTTCCGCAAGAAGGTGCACCCTTTCACCGAGCGACATGTCGATCTTGCCATGACCTTCGCCGACCAGGCCGTGATCGCGATCGAGAATGTTCGCTTGTTCGACGAGGTTCAGGCTCGCACGCGCGATCTTACCGAAGCGCTGACCTACCAGACCGGAAGCGCGAATATCCTGAAGGTCATCGCCTCCTCGCCGACCGACATCAACCCAGTGCTCCAGGCGATCGTCGAAAGCGCCTGCGAGGTTTGCGATGCGTATGACGCCATAGTGCGCCTCAAACAAGGCGACAACCTTCGCTTCAGTGCGCACCATGGCCCGCTATCGGTCACCTTGAACGACCGGCCCATCAGCCGGAACTGGACGGCCGGCCGAGCTGTTATTGAGGGAAAGCCGGTTCAGGTAAAAGACCTCCTGTCTCCCGAGGGCGACGAATTTCCCGAAGCCAAGAAGTTGGGACAGAAAAATGGCCAGCGCACCGTTCTGAGCGTGCCGCTGCTCCGCGACGGCAAAAGCCTTGGCGTGATCACGCTCCGCCGCCTCGAAGTAAACCCCTTCGAAGAGAAGCAGATTGCCTTGCTGCAGACCTTCGCGGACCAGGCCGTGATCGCGATCGGCAATGTCCGTCTGTTCGAGGAAGTGCAACAGCGCACCCGCGAGCTTTCGGAATCACTGGAGCAGCAGACCGCGACGTCGGAAGTGCTGAGCGTGATCAGCCGGTCCGCCGGTGATCTGGAGCCGGTGTTCAAGAGCATGCTCGAGAACGCCACGCGCATTTGCGGCGCGCAGTTCGGCCTCATGAACCTGTACGACGGCGACAGCTTTCATACCGTCGGCTTTCACAACGTGCCTTCGGCATTCGAGGCCGCCAGGCAGCGGAGTTTTCGGGCGCATCCCGACGGCGACCTCGGACAAATGGTCCTGACAAAAAAGGTTGCACACATTCATGACCTCCGCACGCGGCCGCTTTACATCCAGGGCGACCCGGCGACCGTACAGCTTGCCGAGCTGGCGGGCGCGCGCACGATCCTCATTGTTCCGATGATCAAGGACGACGAGTTCGTCGGCACCATTGGAATTTACCGTCTCGAAGTCTCGCCGTTCAACGAAAAGCAGATTGCGCTGTTGAGCAGCTTTGCCAGCCAGGCCGTTATCGCGATCGAGAACACGCGGCTGCTCAAGGAGCTTCGGGAGCGTACCCACGATCTCACGCGGTCGCTCGACGATCTCCGTACCGCGCAGGACCGGCTGGTGCAGACCGAGAAGCTCGCTTCGCTCGGCCAGCTCACCGCGGGCATCGCGCATGAGATCAAGAATCCGCTCAACTTCGTCAATAATTTCGCCGCCCTTTCGGCGGAACTGACCGATGAACTGAACGACGTGCTCAAGCCTGCCGAGATCAGCGAGAAGATCCGCGAAGAGGTTGACGAACTGACCGGTCTGCTCAAGGACAATTTGCAAAGGGTGGTCCAGCACGGCCAGCGCGCCGATTCCATCGTCAAGAACATGCTGTTGCACTCGCGCGAGGGAGGCGGCGATCACCGGCCCGCCGACATCAACGCCCTCATCGACGAGAGCCTCAACCTCGCCTATCACGGCGCCCGCGCCGAACGAGCCGACTTCAACGTCACCCTGCAGCGCGACTTCGACGCCAATGCCGGCATGGTCGAGGTATTTCCGCAGGAAATCAGCCGCGTGTTCCTGAACCTGATCTCGAACGGCTTCTATGCCGTGAACCGGCGCAGGGTCGAGGCCGGCCAGCCCGGCTTCGATCCCGTGCTGATCGCCGCCACCCGCGACCTCGGCGACGCCGTCGAGATTCGTATCCGCGACAACGGTACCGGCATCCCGTCCGAGGTGAAGGACAAGATGTTCAACCCGTTCTTCACCACAAAACCCGCGGGCGAAGGCACCGGCCTCGGTCTGTCGATGAGCCACGACATCATCGTGAAACAGCATGGTGGCACCATCGACGTCGATACCGAGCACGGTCAGTTCACCGAGTTTCGCATTGTTCTGCCGAGGACCAGCAATCCTCTCAACAAGACCCGGGGTTCCACATGAGTGTTCTGGTGCTTGTGGTTGATGACGAGCCCGACGTCGAGGCGCTGTTTCGCCAGCAATTCCGCAAGGATCTGCGCGCGCAACGCTTTGTGATGGATTTCGCCGGCTCGGCGGCCGATGCGCTCGCCCGCATCGGCTCCACCATCGAGCATTCGCTGATCCTGATCCTGTCTGACATCAACATGCCCGGGATGACCGGGATCGAGATGCTGCCCAGGGTCAAGGAGATCCGGCCCGACGTTCCCGTCATCATGATCACCGCCTATGGCGATGCGGAGACCAGGCGCAAGGCGATCGCCGGCGGCGCGATAGGACTGCTCACCAAGCCGATCGACTTCGCCCTGCTCCGGGACGAAATCGATACGCGGCTGGCACAGGCGAGCTAGAGCGTTTTCCAGCGAAGTGGATACCGCGTCGCGTCCAGAAATCCAGAGCCCGGCTCCGATTCAATCGGAACGGAAAAAGGCTCTAGCGCCCTACTCCGCCATCTCGACGGGCGGCGGCGTCCCCGGTCCGGCCAGCGGGCGCTCTTCCATCAGGATCATGCAGAGCGTGGCGCCGGCCATCAGCGCGGCCGCGGCGCCGAATACGTAGCGGAATGCCGTGATCATGTCGGCGACGGGGATCGAATTCAGCGGACCATGGTGTTCGCCGACCAGCGAAATGTCCGACCCCAGCACCATCAGCAGGATCGCGGTAAAGGCTGCGACCGTAAACGACGACATCAGCGCGCGGAAGAAGTTCATTGCGCCGGTGACGGTGCCGATCTGCGGGCGCGCCACCGAATTCTGCAGCGAGACCACGCTGACCGGAAAAGTCGTACCGAGCCCGAGCGCGAACACCGACAACAGCACCAGCAATCCCCACAGCGGCAGCGTGGTGAGCGCCAGCGCGCATCCGGAGATCGCGGCGATCGACGTTCCGATAATCGCGACGCGCTTGTAGTGTTTGGCGCGCGCCATGGTGCGTCCGGCGATCGCGGCGCCACAGGTCGAGATCGCGGCGAGCGGAATCAGCGCGAGGCCCGCCTCGCTGGCGGTGAGGTGATAGACCACCTCGTAATAGAGCGGCAGATTGACCGTCAGTCCGGTGATGGCACCGAGCGCACAGCCGCCGGCGGCCATCGCATAGGGCACCACCGTTCCGCCCATCAGCGGCAGCGGCAGGAACGGCTCGTCGGCCTTGCGCGCGTGCCAGACGAAGCTGAACGCCAGCGCAGCCGACGCGCCGATCATCGCGATGATGGTTGGCGACAGCCACAGATAACGGTTGCCGCCCCAGGTCAGCACCAGCATGAACACCACGGCTGCCGCCATCAGCAAGACGCCGCCGAGCCAGTCGACCTTGCGCCGGCGGTGGAACACCGGGATCTTGCCCATCTTCGGCAGCAGTAGCGCCAGCGCGCCGAGCGCGAGCGGCACGTTGATCCAGAAGATCATCGACCAGTGCAGATGTTCGGCGAACACCCCGCCGACGACCGGCCCGCCGATTCCGGCTGCGACCCACACGCCGCTGAAATAGGCCTGGTACTGGCCGCGTTCGCGTGGGCTCACCACGTCGGAAATCACGGTCTGCACGACAGGCATGATGCCGCCGCCGCCGAGGCCCTGCAGGCCGCGCGCGAGGATCAGGATCGGCATGTTCGGCGCCAATGCGCACAGGATCGAGCCCGCGATGAACAGGCTGAGGGCGACAATGATCATGACGCGGCGGCCGTAGATGTCGCTCAGCGTGCCGAACACCGGCGCCACCGCGGTCGATGCCAGGAGGTAGGCCGTGATCACCCAGGAGAGATTGGAAACGTCGCCGAACTGGCGGCCAATGGTCGGCAGCGCGGTTGCGACGATGGTCTGGTCGAGCGCGGCCAGAAACATCGTCAGCATCAGGCTGATCAGGATGGTGCGGACCTCGTCCTGGGTCAGCGGCGCGCGCGGCGCAATCGGCGGCGCATCGCTGACATCGATGACCTCGGTCATGATGTGCGAGATTTCAGCCGAAATTTCGTCGGTTAACGTATCATGGTCGGCAGGTTGACCGCGCTGCCGTTCGAACTTGTTCATTTGAGGCGTAATATTTTTCTTCGCAGCTCAAAGCCGCCGAGATGGAATCGCTATATCGGCTGCACTCTAGAGCGCAAACTTCCCTAGCGGCAGGCACCTGCGCGCATGGGAGCATCCCGCGAGCGCAGCGTCGCAATCACGTGATCGATAGCTTGCGCAAACGCCACGATTTCGGCCGCTTTTTGAACCCGCACGCCTCATGCAGCGCAGCTTCGCAAAGGGCGCTGGGGTTTTCGCGATTTGCTCTGGGCCGCGCTGCGCGTTCACACCGGCCGCTTTTTGAGCCGCGCCCGCTTCGGCAACAGCGCCGGCCATTGCACGATGTGATCTTCGAGATCCTCGTCGGCAATCTCGTTCTCCGTTCCCTGCACCCGCCCGCGCACGGAAACGCCGGCCTCATGCACGGTATTGGGATCACCTGACAGCAGCGGGTGCCACCAGTAGAGGTCACGGCCCTCGGCGACCAGCTTGTAGCCGCAGCTCGGCGGCAGCCAGTTCAGGGTGCGGACGTTTTCCGGGGTCAGCCGGACGCAGTCGGGAACCTTGGCGGAGCGGTTCGGGTAGTCCTTGCAGGCGCAGGAGCCCGAATCGAGCAGCTTGCAGGAGACGTGGGTGAAATAGATCTTGCCGGTATCCTCGTCTTCGAGCTTTTCCAGGCAGCAGCGCGCGCAGCCGTCGCACAGGCTTTCCCATTCGGCGCTGGACATCTCTTCCAACGTCTTGGTTTTCCAGAAGAATCCCTCCTGGCCGGAAGCTCGCTTGGGCGGTGCGGTCATGAATTCAGGGTTTTCCGGATCCGATCGGGCCTGCGCCCTTCTAGGAGGTGCGGTGGCAGCCTTGCAAGCGAGACCGCTCCGGCCGGTAGAAAAAGCCGGGGGCAGCGTTAGTCCTGACCATCAAAATGGTGAGCCAGACCATTGGTTTATGGCCCCCGCTCGGATAGAACAACCGCGAGTCCCCAACGTGCTTTGAGGTCGCCTGGCGAGCCGTAAAAGCGCCTTGGGTTTGCCGCAACATCGAAGCAAGACGTCTCGATAGCGCCAAGCGTGCGCAGAGCGCCTACGAACCGACCAAGGGCCCCGGTGCGCCAGTTCATTCCAGCGCGATGGAAGACAAAGATCCAGCACGTGATGCTGGACATCGACGCGCGCATCGACTCGACGCTGTTCTCATCCGGCAAGGGCGCGCGCGAACTCTATGAGCGCTTCTCGACCTTCATGGACCGCTTCTATGTCGGCGGCTGGAAGCGCTGGGTGTTCATCGAGCCGGCTTCGGAAGCCGCCACCATCGGTCTCGGCGGCCTGATCCTGATGCTGGCGCTCGCGGTGCCCGCGTTTCGCGAAACCGCCGACGACGACTGGCTGAAAAAATCCGACCTCGCGGTGTCGTTCCTCGACCGCTACGGCAATCCGATCGGCAACCGCGGTATCAAGCACAACGACTCGATCCCGCTGGAGGACTTCCCGGACAATCTGATCAAGGCGACGCTCGCCACCGAGGACCGCCGCTTCTACGACCATTTCGGCATCGACATCGCCGGCACCGCGCGCGCCCTCGTCACCAACGCGCAGGCCGGCGGCGTGCGCCAGGGCGGTTCGTCGATCTCCCAGCAGCTGGCGAAGAACCTGTTCCTGAACAACGAGCGCACCATCGAACGCAAGGTGAAGGAAGCCTTCCTTGCGATATGGCTGGAGACGCGGCTCACCAAGAACGAGATCCTGAAACTCTATCTCGACCGCGCCTATATGGGCGGCGGCACCTTCGGCGTCGACGGTGCGGCTCATTTCTATTTCAACAAGTCGGCGCGCGACGTCACGCTTGCCGAATCCGCGATGCTGGCCGGCCTGTTCAAGGCGCCGACCAAATACGCGCCGCACATCAACCTGCCGGCCGCGCGCGCCCGCGCCAACGTCGTGCTGGACAACCTCGTCGATGCCGGCTTCATGACTGAAGGCCAGGTGTTCGGTGCGCGCCGCAACCCGGCCGTCGCCGTCGACCGCCGCGACGAGAATTCGCCGAACTATTACCTCGACTGGGCGTTCGACGAGATGCGCAAGCTGGTCGATACGTTCCCGAAATCCTACACCGAGCGCGTCTTCGTGGTCCGCACCGCCATCGACATGACCGTGCAGCGCGCCGCGGAAGCAACCGTCGAGAACCAGCTTCGGCAGTTCGGCCGCGATTATCATGCGACCCAGGCAGCCCTTGCCGTCGCCGATCTCGATGGCGGCGTGCGCGCCATGGTCGGCGGACGCGACTATGGCGCCAGCCAGTTCAATCGCGCGACCGACGCGATGCGCCAACCCGGTTCGTCGTTCAAGCCCTATGTCTACGCCACCGCGCTGATGAACGGCTACAAGCCGTCCTCGATCGTGGTCGACGGCCCGGTCTGCATCGGCAACTGGTGTCCGCAGAACTACAGCCACTCCTATTCGGGACCGATGACGCTGACGCAGGCGATCACACGTTCGATCAACGTCATTCCGGTGAAGCTCTCGATTGCGCTCGGCGGCAAGTCGCCGAACCCGGCCAAGGCCGGCCGCGTCAAGATTACCGAAGTGGCGCGCAGGTTCGGCATCAAGGCGCCGCTGCCCGATACGCCGTCGATGCCGATCGGCTCCGATGAAGTCAACGTGCTCGAACATGCGGTGGCCTATGCGACCTTCCCGAACAAGGGCAAGGCGCCGATCCCGCACGCGGTGCTGGAAGTGCGCACCGGCGCCGGCGATCTGGTCTGGCGATTCGATCGCGACGGCAAGAAGCAGATCCAGGCCATTCCCGTCAACGTCGCCGCCGAGATGTCGGAAATGATGAGCCACGTCGTGAGCGAAGGCACCGCACGGCGCGCGATCATCGACGGCATTCCGACCGCCGGCAAGACCGGCACCACCAACGCGTATCGCGACGCCTGGTTCGTCGGCTTCACCGGAAACTTCACCTGCGCGGTCTGGTACGGCAATGACGACTATTCCCCGACCAACCGCATGACCGGCGGTTCGCTGCCGGCGCAGACCTGGCGCGAGGTCATGGTGGTCGCTCACCAGGGCGTCGAGATCAAGGAAGTGCCTGGTATCGGCATGGGCACGAAACTGCCTCAGGCCGCCCAGCCCGCCAACGTCGCCGCCAATGGCGCGCCGAAGATCCTCGACACCAAGCCGGGCCCGCCGCCGGTGCTCACCAAGCGCGGCGCCGACATTCTGGTGCGCGTCGAGAAGCTGCTCGACGAGGCCGGCAAGACCGCGGGCAAGACGTCGGCCAGCGAACCGGCCAAGCCGGGCAAGTCGACATCGTCGAGCGCGCTGGCCTTCCCCGACAATTACGTCGCAGCCGCCGGCGACCAGGCTCCGCCGGCGCAGCGGAAGAACTAGTGCGGTGATTTTGCGGAGCACTGGCCTGTGCGGCTGATCTTCATCACGTTGCTCGCGTTGGCGCTCGCCACCGTCGTCGGTCTGGGCTCGACCTATATGACCGCGACGCGCGGCACCGATCTCGGCACGCTCACGATCGGTTCGTGGACGGCGCGGCCCAAGAGCGGCACCGCCGAAGTCGATCCCTATTCGCGCGCCTCGATCGCACGCAGCGGCGAATTGCCGATCGGCACCGGCGACGGCATCGCCTTCTCGGCCACCACAGACGACAAGAAGAAGCCGCTCGACGGACGCTGCGACGTGGTGGTCAGCGGCGTGACGCCGGCGGCGCGGTTCTGGACGCTGACGCTGTTCGACCGCAAGGGACATCTGGTGGCGAATTCATTGCAGCGCTACGGCTTCACCAGCCAGGAAATCATCCGCGGCTCCGACGGCGCGTTCGAGATCCGCATCGCCTCGCGCTCGCGCGCCGGAAACTGGCTGCCGACCGGCGGGATCGAGCGTTACGCGCTGATGCTGCGGTTGTACGATACGCCGGTCGGGGTCGCGACGCGGACGCAGCGCGATGCGCCGATGCCCTCCATCACCACGGTGGGCTGCCCATGATCCGGCTCTTGTTCACGATCATCGCGGGCGTGCTGCTCGGCGGCGTGGTGCATCTCGTCAGCGTGCTGGCGCTGCCGCGCATCGCAACCCAGGACGCCTATTCGCGGCTGACGCCGATGACCAGGACCAACGCCGTGACGCCGCTCGCGCTCGCCGATCCCAACAACGCGCCGATGCCGTTCATGGACCCGGCATTCGCGGTCGCGATCTGCCGCTACGATTTGTCGACTGGCCCGCTCAAGCTCACGGTGCCGGTCAGCCAAGCCTATACGTCGGTGTCGTTCTACACCCGCAACGAGGTTGCTTACTACGCCATCAATGACCGCTCCGCCGGCCGCAAGGTGATCGAACTCGACCTGATGACCGAGGAGCAACACGGCCAGTTGCCGGAGGACGAGGAAGTCACCGCCGCCGACCGGCTAATCATCGACTCCCCGACCATCACCGGATTGATCGTGCTGAAGGCGTTGGCGCCGGAGCCCGGCCTGATGCCGCAGGCCCAGGCTTCGCTGGCGGCATCGCGCTGCACGCTGCAAACCGAAATCCCGCCGCCCAAGCAGCCCGAACCGCCGCCACCCGCACCGGCGCCCGCGCCGGCGCCGAAGAGCAAGCGATAGCCGCCGCGCACCATTCGAGCAGTTAGTGCTGCCCGCAGCGGCAGTGCTCGTAGTCAACGGGATCGTGGCTGTTGAAGATCGTCACGGCATCACTGTGTGCAGCCTTCAGCGTCCGCAAGCGCTCCTGATTTTCGATGCGCAGCGCGCGGTCCATGTCGGTGCGGCGCTGAAACATGCTGAGCACCAGCGGCATTTTCGGTTTTGCCTGGATCTGGCCGTGGAAGAAATAGGCATCGCCGGCGTGCAGCAGCCATTTGTCCTTGGTGCGCACGGCGATGCCGCAATGGCCGAGGGTATGGCCGGGCAACGGGATCATCAGGATGTCAGGCTCGCGATCGCCAAGCGCGCGCACGCCCTTGAAGCCGAACCAGTCCTCGCCGCCCTCGCCATACAGCACCCATTCCGGACCGTGCTTCCATTGATCCCTGACGTAGCGGCCCTTCGGTGCCGGGATGCGATGGAGCACCGCCATGTCGAGTTCGCGGCGATGGACATGCACCCTGGCGTTCGGGAAGTCCGGGATGCCTCCGGCGTGATCGCGATCGAGATGCGTCAGCAGCAGGTGCCGTACGTCATCGGGCGAATAGCCGAGCGCCTTGACCTGCCGCACGGCGGTTTCGGCCGGATCGAGCCTCGGCGTCGTCTGCCGCACCCATTTGCGCCCGAGCCGCGGCGGGCTCGCAATGTCATCGAGACCGATGCCGGTATCGACCAGTGCAAGCCCGTCATGGGTCTCGACCAGCAGGCAGTGACAGACCATCCGCGCCCGCCGGAACATGCTGCCGGTGCCATTCACGAACCGCTGGCCGATCGGGCACATAGTGCCGGTGTTGATGTGGTGGACGCGCATCGCAAGCTCCTTCGCTGACGTAAGGCGCCTTGGTTGCCATTTCTCCATTCATAGGTAAAATATTGATATCTGATAATATCAATAGGATAGAACTATGGATATCCGCGAGCTGCGCTATTTCACCGCCGTGTTCAGCGAACGCAACCTGACGGCGGCGGCGAAGCGTTGCTTCATCTCGCAACCCTCGATCTCGGCGGCGATCACCAACCTGGAAGCGGAGCTCGGCACCACGCTGTTCATCCGGCACAAGAAGGGCGTCGCGCCGACCGCGTCGGCCGAACAATTCCACGCCGTCGCCCGCCGCATCATCGACGACGCGGACGCCGCGAAGAACCTGTTCCGCAAGCCGTCGACGCGGCGGCAATTGACGCTCGGCCTGATGCGCACGCTCGACATGCCCAGAACGATCGCGCTGTTGAAGCCGCTGACCGGAAACGCCGACGTCGCGCTCCGCCTCGTCGGCATCAAGGACGCCGCGGACGCGCGGATCATTTCGAAAAACATCATCGATGCCGACGAGCACTTCATTCCGCTGTGGGTCGAACGCTACGTCGCCGCCCTGCCGCCGTCGCATCCGCTCACGCTGAAGGAGCGGCTTCGCACGTCGGACCTTGCCGGCGTCGCCATGATCGATCGCTGCCATTGCGAGCAGAGTGAGTTCTTTGGCCGGGCAGCCTCATCGTCGCGCCAGCCCGCGGCGATCGCGGAATCCGAAGATTGGACGATGGCGCTGGTCGCGGCCGGCGTCGGTATCGCCATCGTTCCCGAGGGCGTGGCGCGCGCCAATCCCGATGTCGCGATGCGCGAGATCGATGTCGACGTGAAGCGTCAGGTTGGCCTTGCCTATAGCGCAGCGCGGCCGCCGTCAGAGGTGCTGCAGAATTTTATTGCGAGGTTGCAGAGCGCGCGCCCGAAAGCCGGCCGCGCCAAATCGGCCGGCAAGGCGCGCTGAGGCATCAGCCCTTCACGACGACCGCGCGCCCGATCACGGGGTTGCCGGCGACCGGCGGATTGGCGGTTTGGGCGGCGAGTTCGCCGATCAGGCGGTCGGCATCGGCGGCGATGCCATCGGGCGCATGGATTACCAGCCGCTCCAGCGCCCAGCGATAGGACGAGATCCGCCGCTCCAGGCACTGTTGCACCCACTGCACGATCAGCGTGTTCTCTTCCATGCGGGCGACCGCGTCGGCCCGTTCAGCCGGCGACAGCTCCGACACCATTTTCAGGCTGGCACTGCGCTTGCGGTCTAGCTCGATCACGCGGATGGCGGAGGCAAAGAACGGCTCGAACCGCGTGATGTCATTGCGCACGTCCTCGATCAATTGCTGATAGCGCGAGGTATGCGAGCGGTGCGGCTCGTCGATCAGCGACCGTCCATAGGTGGTGCGGTCGAACACGACCTTCTGCCGCCATGGCGATGGCAGCGGCTGGTAATCGCCGAACACGCTCTTCCAGGCCGGCCGGGACAGCGGCGGCTCGATAAAGGGATAGGCGAGATCGCGGAGCTGGCGCTCGTTTTCGGTGAGCTGGAAATGCGACGGCTTGAGCCCGACGCTGCCGGTCGCCTCCGCGCCCAGCCAGCGGTGCATATCGTCGTTGCGGAAATCGGCGCGGGTGCGGCCGAAATCGCCGCCGCTGCAGCCGCCGAGGGCCGAGCCAATCAGGATGAGTATAAGAGCCGGGAGTGACCGAAGCCCGGCGGTCCGGATCGGATGGCGCAGCTCCGGCATTTCAAATGTCCGTTGTCAGGGGCGCCGACGGCGACGGCGGCCGGGAGCTGTACCTTCTTCCGGTCCGCGTCCGCCGCTCTCGTCGGTTGGACGTTCGATCCGGACAACCGGAAGGATCAGTACGGTCCCCATGCCCTCGCGTGAAGCGCCATCCGGGGCGGGCCGCCGCGAAGCTGCATCCGCCGGAAATTCAATGATGGTGCCCATGTTCCGTTCTCTCTCATTGCCGCGCGGACATGATTTGGCCGGCGACATGCGATCATTCAGAACAGAACGTGGTTAACGGCATCTTAATCACCGCTTGGGGGCCCGCCGACGGGCCGGCCGCTGTGGTTAATGCAACACCCGCAAAAGTCCGGCATTTTTTCAGGGGTTATTTTCCTTAACCAACTCTTAAAGCGCCCCGCGTAGGCTCGACCAAGGGATTTCCAAGTCGCGTTTACCTCACATGACCGCAGCACCATTATTTCCGGGCTTCGACGGGCTGATGTCGCTCTCGCGCCGCGAGGGCGTCGACATCCGCCCCACCTTGCTGCGCGTGCTGACTGACCTTTATGTCCAGGCCAGCGCGCATTCCGCCGACGAGGAACGGCAGTTTGTCGAACTCACTTCACGGCTGATCGACCAGGTCGACGATGCCACCCGCGCGGCGGTGCGGGCCCGGCTCGCCATCTACCCGGCAACCCCGCTCGAGATCATGAACAAGCTCGGATTGCGGCGCGCCCATCCCGGCCAGACGGTGCCGCTCGCGCCTTCGATTGCGCCCACCCCGCCCGAAGCGGCCCCCCGGGTGCCGACCGAGGCGGAACTGCGGATGGCCTCAAGCCTAGCGATGCGGCCCAATGATGCCGCCGAAATCAGCGACATGTTCTTTGCGGCCAATGCCAGTGAACGCGCGCAGATCCTGCACAATCTCAACGAGACGCCGCTGAAGGCCTCGGCGCGGATTCCGGCGGCGCGCGCCAAGCGTGCGATCGAGACGCTGGAAATGGCCGCGTTTGCCGTGGACGCCGACAGTTTCGCGCTGGAGATCGGCGAGGCGCTGATCCTGCCGGCGCGGATCGCGACGCAAGTGGTGAATGACCCCGGCGGCGAGCCGCTGGCCTGTGCGGCCCGTGCGCTCGACATGCCGAGCGCGGCATTCCAGCGGATATTGATGTTCCTCAATCCCGAATCCGGCATCTCCGTGCACCATGTCTACCGGCTGTCGCGGCTCTACGACCGGCTCACCGAACGATCCGCGCTGGTGATGCTGGCGGCGTGGCGCGGTTCGACCATGGCGGTCACGCGTGCCAAATATCGCGCCGCGCTCTACGACGACGAGCGCAACCGCGCCCGCTCCGCCCCATCCCAGACACGGCCGGCCGTACAACCCGGAAGCGCGCCGGTTCGCACCGGCACCGACGGGACGAAGCGCTAGACGACGGCGTAGCGATCCCGTGCCGGGATACAAAATCCCGAAAACAACCCCATGCAATGATAGAATAGGCCGGCCTCAGGCCTTCGCCAGCTCGAGAAAATGCCGCCCTGCCCGATCCTCGGTCTCAACGATCCATGTGTCGGGATCGAACTTGATTTCCTTGGCAAGGCGCTCTTCCACCGACTGCTCAGGCACCGGCTGCGGCGACGCCGGCACGAACAGGCGCTCGGTCGGCCGGCTCTCGTCATAGACGGTTTGCGGCGCCGGCCCGTACAGCATGGCGTTGCCGTCGAGGTGAGCCACCTTGACGAACACAGCACCGGCTTCTTCCGCGCCGCGCCGGCGCACGGCGCCGAAGACGCCTTCGGTTTGGCAACGGCGCAGATAGGCGGCCACCCAGATACTTGATTTCAATCGCATGGGCCGGACGATAGGCCAGCGTCCAGGCTGGCGCCAGAGGCCATGGCCAAGGCGCGTTCCCGTGCGCATGCAGTCGGCAGAGTTATCCGCAACGGGATCGCGAAAAGCTCTTGTCGGATGCCGGTTTCCAAAGACGCGATTCCCGACAGTCATGATCCACGCCATCCCGGCCTGTGCAGTTAAGTAAGCTCGCACAAGATCGTGAGCCGCTGCGCAAGAATATTGACTCGGTCGGTCGACCGAATTATGATGATTTGCGATCGCACCAAGGAGATTCATCGTGGCGCGCGCAACGGCCAAAAAAATTGAGAAAAAGGCAGAGACCAGCACCACGCTGCTCGAAGCCGCCAAGAAAGTGCTGCGCCAAAACGGCTATGCGGGCTTGTCGACCCGCGACGTCGCAGCGGCTGCCGGCGTTCCGCTCAGCCAGATCCATTATCATTTCGGATCCAAGCAAGGGATGGTGCTGGCGCTGTTCGAGCACTTGAACGCGCAGCTATTGGATCGCCAGAACGCTATGTTCGGCGACGCCAGTCTCAAACTGTCGGAGCAGTGGGACCGGGCCTGCGATTATCTCGATGACGACATCGCCTCCGGTTATGTGCGCGTGCTGCAGGAACTGATCGCTGCGAGCTGGTCCGACCCCGCAGTCGCGCAGGTCGTTCGCACCGCGATCATGGGATGGGTCGATCTCATCGTCGGCGCGGCACGCAAGGCTGAACGTGAACTCGGCGGCCTCGGCCCGCTTACGCCCGAGGAGGTCGGAGCCTTCGCTGCCAATGCGTTCATCGGCGCAGAAAGCCTCTATCTGCTTGGTTTCGAGAAGAAAGGCTCGCCGATACGCCAGTCCTTGCGGCGGGTCGGTGATCTCGTTCGCAGCGTCGAAGGTGCAGCCAATCGATGAGGTGACGCGATGCGTGCGAAGTTGCCCGACGAAACCGGTTTTATCGATCGCGACGGCGTCAGGATCTACTACGAGATCTACGGCACTGGCCCGGAAACCATGCTGTTCGTGCCGCCCTGGTGCATCGTCCATTCGCGTATCTACAAGGCGCAATTGCCGTATTTCAGCGAACGCTTCCGCTGCATCACCTATGACGGCCGCGGCAACGGCAAGTCCGACCGTCCTGAGGATGTGAAGAGCTACTCACTGGACAATTACGTGGCGGATCTGCTTGCCGTCATGGACGCTACCGGCGCGGGAAACGCAATCCTGGTTGGCCTGTCGTTTGGCGGCATGCTCGCCAGCGTGCTGGCCGCACATCACCCTGATCGCGTGAAGGCCGCAATCCTGGTCGGGACGGTAGCGAGCATCGGACCCGCCAACTATCCCCATCTGGCAAACCAGCATTTCGATGCCAAACAGGAACGATTCGACGGCTGGAATAAGTTCAACCGCGCGCACTGGCTGGCGGATTACCCTGATTTCGCCGAACACTTCATTCGCAACATACATACCGAGCCGCACTCGACCAAGCAGATCGAGGACGGCATCGGCTGGGCCAGTGACACCACCGGCCCGGTGCTGGTCAACACCGTCGACGCACGGCTGATCCCGCCGCGCTTCGATGTCAGCGAAGCGATGTACCGCAAGATCCGCTGTCCCGTGCTGCTCATTCACGGCGACAACGACCAGATCCAGCGCCATGCGCGCGCGAAATCGCTGGCCGAGGTCATGAATGCGGAGCTGGTGACCATTCCGGGCGGCGGTCACAACCCGCTCGGCCGCATTCCCGCAAAGACCAACAGCCTGATTGTCGATTTCCTCGCGCGCAGGTTCGCCATCGCCTCCCCTGCGAGCCGATCGAACCGCACGACAAGGAAGGCCAAACGCGCACTCTATCTCTCCTCGCCGATCGGCCTCGGGCACGGGCGGCGCGATATCGCGATCGCCCGCGAGCTACGCAAGCTGCACCCGGATCTGGAGGTCGATTGGCTGGCACAGGACCCCGTGACTCGCCTGCTGGAAGCGAACGGCGAACACGTTCATCCGCTGAGTGGGCGGCTAGCCAGCGAGTCCATGCATATCGAGATGGAGTCGGGCGAGCACGACCTGCATTGTTTCCAGGCCATCCGCAACATGGATGAGGTGCTGATCGCGAACTTCATGACCTTCCAGGATGCCGTCGACGAAGGAGGCTACGATCTCGTCATCGCCGACGAAGCCTGGGACATCGACCATTACTGGCACGAGCACCCCGAGTTGAAGAAAGCCGCACTCGCCTGGTTCACCGACTTCGTCGGCTATGTGCCGATGCCATCGGGCGGCGAGCATGAGGCGTTTCTGACCACCGACTACAACGCCGAGATGATCGAACACATCGAGCGGCATCCCGGCGTGCGCGACCGCGCCATTTTCGTCGGAAGCCTGGAGGACATCGTTCCGTTATCGTTCGGCAAGGACCTGCCGGCGATGCGCGACTGGGTGCCGCGGCATTTCGATTTCGCCGGCTACGTCATCGGCGAACATCCGCATCTTTTCGGCAGCCGCACGGAGCTGCGCGAGCGCCTCGGCTACCGGCCGGACGAGCGCGTCTGCATCGTCACGGTCGGGGGATCCGCCGTCGGAACCCACCTGATCAAACGCATCCTGCAGAGCTATCCGATGGCACGGGCCAGGCTGCCCGAGTTGCGCATGATCGTGGTGGCGGGCCCGCGGATCGATCCCGCCTCGCTCGGCGCGCCTGATGGCGTCGAGATGCGCGCCTTCGTCCCCGACCTCGACCGTCATCTCGCCGCGTGCGATCTCGCCCTCGTGCAGGGCGGCCTGACCACCTGCATGGAGTTGACCGCGGCCGGAACACCGTTCCTCTATTTCCCGCTCCAGAACCACTTCGAGCAGAATTTCCACGTCGCCCATCGTCTCGATCGCCATGGCGCCGGCACGCGCATGGCATTCGCGACGTCGACGCCGGACACGATCGCTGAAGCGATGGTTGGTGCATTGCGCGCGCCGGCCAAGTTCAAATCCGTCGAAGCCGGCGGTGCGGTCCGTGCCGCCCGTATGCTGGCGGACCTGTTCTAACCGAAATCAATTGTCAGTGGAGGTAGCTATGTCGAGCGTTAATCAAGCGACCCGGATTGATGAGGGCAAACTCAACGCATTCGTCGGCCAGATGCTGGGCGACCTCGGGGGCGCGTCCAGCGTCGCCATGGTCCGGATGGGCGATGCGCTTGGATTGTACAAGGCGCTACACACCAATGGGCCGATGACCTCAGCCGAACTCGCCAGCACCGCGAAGGTCGATCCGCGATACCTTCGCGAGTGGCTGTCCAATCAGGCGAGTTCCAACTATCTGTCCTACGATCCCGCCTCGGCGAAATTCGCGCTGCCGCCCGAGCAGGCGATGGTGTTCGCCATTCCCGACAGCCCGGTCTATCTGATGGGCGGCTTCGATCTGATGGCGGCGATGCTCGAGAACCAGCCGAAGGTTCAGGCCGCGTTCAAGTCCGGCGGCGGTGTCGCCTGGGGCGATCAGGCCGGCTGCATGTTCTGCGCGGTGGCCCGCTTCTTCCGGCCCGGCTATCACAACAACATCGTATCGACGTGGCTTCCTGCTCTCGGAGGTGACGTGATGAAGAAGCTGGAGGCTGGCGCCAATGTCGCGGACGTCGGCTGCGGCCACGGCTGGTCGACGGTCCTGATGGCCAAGGCTTTCCCCAAATCCCGGTTCGTCGGCTTCGACTTCCATCCCGGTTCGATTGCGGATGCAAAGGCGCATGCCGAAACCCACGGCGCTTCCGCCAACACGCGCTTCGAGGTCGGCCTCGCCAAGGACTATCCCGGCAAGGACTTTGATCTCGTGACCTGTTTCGACTGCTTGCATGACATGGGCGACCCGGCGGGAGCCGCCGCCCACATCCGTCAATCCCTGAAGGACGATGGGACATGGATGATCTGCGAGCCGATCGCCGGCGATCGTCTCGAGCAGAATCTCAACCCGGTCGGACGCTTGTACTATGCCGCATCGACCATGATCTGCGTGCCGACCTCGCTCTCGCAGGAAGTCGGCACGGCGCTGGGCGCGCAGGCCGGCGAAGCACGGCTCCGCGAAGTCATTTTGAAGGGTGGCTTCAAGAGCGTGCGTCGCGCCACCGAGACGCCGTTCAACATGATCCTCGAGGCAAGGCCTTAGTATCCGGCGTGGCGGCTGCAAGCCTGGCAAAGTTGACCGGCCGCAAGAATCCTTGCGGCCGACATCCGGCGGGTTGACCGTCGCGCGGACCAACCATATTCTCAAAGCTGCGGTGCAAGCCGCGCCCGGGTCCGCGGGAAGGGTCGAACCCACTTGCAGCTTCCGAGCAGCACCTAGAGCCTTTGTGCAGCAGCCGGTATTGCGGACCATCGGCGATCCATGCACGGAGGTTTCCAATGGAACGATCGCCTGATCGACTGAATCTCGACCACTTCAAGAAGCAAGCCAAGGATCTGATCCGTCTGTACCGGCAGCGTGATGGCGACGCTTTTGTCCGCTTTCGCCGCGCCCTTCCGGCAGCCGCGGGGCAGAGCGACGACCAGATCGCTTCCTTGAATCTCCGGCTCCATGACGCTCAATCTTGTGTCGCACGCGACTACGGCTTCGCTTCCTGGCAGGACCTGAGGCGTTACCTGGAAGCGCAATCGGCCAACGGCAGCGAGCGCGAGGAACGTGTCCTGCGCTGGCTCCAACTGGTTTATGCCGGCGACATCAATGGCACGGCCAATCGCGCCAATCCGCGCATCGCCATCAGGATGCTGGCCGAAAACCCCGACCTCGTCTCGGGCAACCCCTATCTGGCATGTGCGATCGGCGCCGAAGACGCGTTGCGACAGGCCACGCAGCAGGATGCAGCATGGGTCAATCGCCCGGGTGGACCACTGAAACTGCCTCCACTTGTCGCCGTCACGCATTCCAGCCTGTTGTCCGTTCCGGAATTCCGCGCGCGTCTGCATCGCTGCGCCCGTTTGCTGCTGGGCGCAGGCGCCGATCCCAATCAGCGGATTGGCAATCGTTGGCCGCCGGCATCGGTCAGCGAACCTGACGACGGCAATCCGCTGTCGGCGCTTTACGGCGCGGCCGGAACGAACCATGACACCGAGCTCACGAAACTGCTGCTCGACGCCGGCGCCGATCCCAACGACGGCGAGTCCCTCTATCACTCGCTGGAGACGTTTGCCTGTACCCGCCTGCTGCTCGAGCATGGCGCGCGTGTCGCAGGCAGCAACGCGATCTACCACGCGCTCGACTTCGACAATGTCGCCGCACTTGAACTGCTGCTCCAGCACGGCGGCGATCCAAATGAGCCCGCGCGCAATTTACCCTTGACCGACTGGGGCTCGCCACTGCTGTGGGCGATCCGTCGGCGGCGATCGCGCCGGTGTATCGAGACGCTGCTGGACGCAGGCGCAAACCCGTTGGCAACGACGCCTGATGGCGTCAGCGCCTACCGGCTCGCCTTGCAGTTTGGCCTTCGCGAGGTCGCTGATCTCTTGCGCGCGAGCGCTGCATACGAGCCCATTCCGGATGAGGAAGCGTTCATTGCGGCCTGCGCCTGCGGCGACGAGGCCGAGGCCCGGCGCATCCGCGCCGGGCGGCCCGACCTCCCCGAAACGCTTCCGGCCTCGCAGTTGCGGTTGCTGCCCGATCTCGCCGCCGAGGGCAACGATGTAGGGGTAAGGCTGATGGTCAGGCTCGGCTGGCCGATCGCGGTGCGCGGCGGCGACTGGAATGCGTCGGCGCTCAATCTTGCGGTGTTTCGCGGCGATGCCGGATTGACGAGATTCCTGCTCGAACATGGCGCAGACTGGACCGAGCAGCATGGCTTTGGCGACAATGCCTGCGGCTCGCTTTCCTGGGCCTCTTGCAACGAGCCGGTCGAAGGCGGCGACTGGTCAGGCTGCGCGCGCGCCCTGCTCGACCATGGCATGCCGCGCGCGAAGCCGGATCAGAATGACCCGGAATGGATTTTGATCGACGGGCGGAGAAAACAATTTTCCGACGAGGTCACCGAGATCCTGTTGGATAGTAAGGTTCAGCTTACTCGATAGGACGGCCGGTCATCGCGGTGAGTTCTTTCACCAGGCGGTCGGACATCTGTCCGGTCACCGGCAGCTTGCGGTCGCGCTCGAATTTCGTGATCGCCGCCTGCGTGTCCGAACCGACGGCGCCGGTCGGCTTCAACTGGCCGTAGCCGTATTCGGTCAGCGCGCGCTGCACCGAAGCGACACGGCGCGCGCCCGCGGATTGCGTGGAAGCCGGAATCGACGCCGGCGGCCTCACGACATGGGGCGCCGCTGATGGCGCGGACCCGTTCGGTTTGGCCGCAGGAGTAGCCGTGCTGGAAGCAGCGGCGGGAGCCGAACCGGTCGATCTGACCACCAGGTTGGTCATGGGGTCAGTGGTCTTGGGGTCGGTGGATTTGGGATCGGCGTTTCTGCTCTCGGCGGGCTTTGGTTCCGGCGTCTCAGCGGAACGCACCAGTTCAACCGGGCGCGGACGGGGCAGCGGGTTCGCAGCCGCCGGCGTGGGCGCCGGCAATTTCACGACCGAACCGAACATCGGCGACGGATGACGACCGGCCTGCAGAAACAAAGCGTTGGTGAGGATGGCGCCGATGGCGGCAACGGCCAGCGCGCCGGCCAGCATGTCCTTCGGACTGTGCAAGAGCATGCGCATCACAAATCCACGCTCTTCTTCCGCTTCGACTGCAACCGCTTTCGCGCCGCGGCGGCGGCGCGGCATCTCGTCGTCATCGATCGTTCGCTTAGGCACTTTTCTTCACCTGATGGGCTTGGTCTTGTAATCCTGATCGCAGCGCCGGCTTCAGCGTCGCGACATTGCTCGAAGGGCTCGAAGGCGAATTCAATTCCACCGCCGACGGCGCGAAGGCAAGCGGCAGGACTACGGTTACCGTGGTTCCCTCATCGACCTTGCTCTGCACGCTGACCTCGCCATGGTGCAATCCGACCAGGCCCTTCACGATCGACAGCCCAAGGCCGGTGCCTTCGTGCTTGCGCTGATAGGTCTTGCCGGCCTGGAAGAACGGATCGCCGATCCGCTTGAGATCGTCGGGCGCGATGCCAACCCCGGTGTCGGTAACGCGAAGCATCAGGCGCGAGCCCTCGACCGCAGCCGAGACCGTGACATTGCCGCCGCGCTCGGTGAACTTGACGGCGTTGGCGACCAGATTCAGCACGATCTGTTTGAAGGCGCGTGGATCGCCCGTCATCATGGGCAGATCTTCCGGCGCACGGGTGACGAGATCGACGCCGTTTTCGCGCGCTTTCAGGGCCAGCAGGTTGCAGCAATGCAGCAAAGCGGCGCGCGGCGCGAATGGCTCCGGCGAAATCTCGAAGTTGCCGGACTCCATCTTCGACATGTCGAGAATGCCGTTGACGACCGACAGCAGATGTTGCCCGGAATCGTTGATCAGCTGCGCGTATTCCTTGCGCCGCGCCGCGTCGATCATCAGCAGATCTTCCTGAACGATCATCTCGGAGAACCCGATGATGGCGTTGAGCGGCGTGCGCAGTTCATGGCTCATGGTGGCGAGGAAACGCGTCTTGGACGCATCCGCCCGTTCGGCGGCGGTACGCGCCAACTCCAGCGCCTGCTCCTGCACCTTGCGGTCGGTGACGTCGCGCATCACGGCGACGACTTCGGCCTCGGGCGAGGCATTCTCGAGCGGCCGGCAGCGCATCTCGACCCAGATGAAATCGGAGTTGCTCTGGCCGCGGACGACATCGCGCCGCAGCCGGAACTCGACGCTGCGCGCCTCGCCGCCACGCGCGGCGTCCGACAATGCGGTCAGATAGGCAGGACGATCGGCCACATGGACGCGGTCGAACAGGCCGTGACCTGCAAGCCGCGTGACTGAAGCGCCCAGCAAGGTTTCCGCGGCGGGCGAAATGAACTGCACCGCGCCGTTGCGGCTGTGGCGTGAAATCACGTCGCTCATGTTAAGCGCCAGCAAGCGGTAGCGGTCTTCCTCGACACTGAGCAGCGCGACGCTGGTACGCGCCAGCGATTCCGAGCCAAAGGCGAGACCGACGGCATAGAGCGTCGCCGCTGCGATTCCGACCGCCATCAGGAGGCTATGCAACGCCGCGTTCGGCTCCACCACCGGCAACAGGTCGAAATGCCCGAGGGCGATCAATAGCGCGGCGCAGGACAACGCCAGCGCCGAGGCAAACGCAACGACGCGGCGCGAGGCCGAGAGCGCGGCCTCAAGCGGCACCACGACCAGCCCGACCGCGGCAAAGGACTCAATGCCTCCGGTCGTCGCGGCGACCATCAGGACGAGACCGGCCAGCGCCAGCGACGACAGAATATGCGCGCCGTCGTAACGACCGGTGCGCGACAGGAACCATGACAGCAGGATGGGTGCGATCAGCCACGCGAAAGCCGCAACCTCGATCGCCGTGGGCGCACCGCGCATCGCCAGGTAGACCGGGAATGCCGCAAAGGCGGCGAGACTGCCGAGCAGCCGCGGCGCCATAAAGGCGCGGTGGCGCGCGCGCGTCAGCGCATCATATCGTGCGGACGGATGCAGCAGCGCATCAAGGCAATCGCGGATGATACTCAAAACACTCACGGCTTTTGCGCTTCGGCTTGTTCGTCTGGCAAGTTGGCTTTGCAGACGCGCCGGAACGCCCCCTTATCTTTGGCCCACCGTGTCAGAGCGAACTTAAGCGAACGCTAAGGCACGGCGACCGAGCGGCAAACACCGTGCATTCGCGGAGCTTTAACCGGTTACGGAACGCTCATTCGACGCGGATGGTGAACGACAGGTTTCCGGCGCAATCAATCTATGGTTTCGAAATGGTGGACGGCCCCGGCACGCCCACTTTTTTGTGTTCGCGAATATCAATCGAAAATTTACGTCGAATCAAATCATTGGAAATTTCAGCGAATTTTCGGCGAATTTACTTCAATGCAAACACTTGCGATTTATCGACGGCTGATAGTCAGGAGCAAAGCTGCGGACATAACCGCAACAGGACCAAAAGAAACGACCGGGGTCGCGAGATGTTCTTTCTACTTCGCATGGTGTTCTGGCTCGGACTGGTGCTCGTGCTGCTGCCCAGAGAAAAGACGCCTGAATCGGACAAGCTGCCGCAGATCGGCGCCTCCGAAGCCGTATCGGCTGCGACCGCGGCCGTCTCCGACATGGGGCAGTTCTGCAAGCGCCAGCCGGCGGCCTGTGAAGTCGGCGGCCAGGCCGCGACCGTGATCGGCCAGCGTGCGCAGGACGGCGCGCGCAAGCTGTATCAGATCATCACCGACAAGCCCGATAAGTCCGACAAGCCCGACAAGAAAGCCCCCGACCACACCGGCTCGATCGATGGCCCGGGCGGCGACGAAGCCACATTGGCGGCCACCGCGCGGGGCGACACGCTCACGCAAGACGATCTCGCAACCGAGTGGCGCGGCACGTCTGTGCATTGACGGGATAATGGCTGGAAAATAGGCCCGGAACCGGTTCCATTTTCGTCGCTTTCGCTCCACCCGCATCCTATATAGACGGTGGAGCCGGGTCTGATTGTATCAGACCCGGGCTCCAGCTTTTCTTGACGCGTTTTCTTGACGCGAACCGGTACCCACTTCGCTCGAAAACGCTATGCGTATGGAACACGGGCCACGATGACGATCGACGAGATCAGGGAAAATTTTGAGCTGTTGGACGAGTGGGACGACCGCTACCGGTACGTCATCGAACTCGGCCGCACGCTGGCACCGATGCCGGAAGCCGAGCATTCAGCGGCCAACAAGGTCAACGGCTGCGCCAGCCAGGTCTGGCTCGCCAAGCAGCTCGACCGCAGCGGCAACAGCGAACCGCGCCTGAATTACCTCGGCGACAGCGACGCCCATATCGTGCGCGGCCTGATCGCGATCCTGCTGACGCTCTATTCCGGGCATACGCCGCAGCAGATCCTGTCGATGGATGCGATTGCCCTGTTCGACGAACTCGGATTTCGCGAGCATCTGACGCCGCAGCGCTCCAACGGCCTGCGCTCGATGGTCGAGCGCATCCGCTCCGACGCGCGCGAGGCACTTGCCACCGCTTCGTAGCTTCGCTCGCAACGACGGGGGCTATTTCCGCTTCCGCGCCTGCTGGCCGAGGCCCATCTTCTTGGCGAGCTGCGAACGGGCCACCGCATAATTCGGCGCGACCATCGGATAGTCGGGCGGAAGGCCCCATTTGTCGCGATATTGCTCCGGCGTCATGTTGTATTGCGTGCGCAGATGGCGCTTCAGCGACTTGAAGCGCTTGCCGTCCTCGAGACAGATCAGATATTCCGGGGTCATCGATTTCTTGACGGACACGGCAGGCTTTGCCGGTTCGAGCGGCGTCTCGGTCCGGCCGGTCGATACCCGCAGCAGCGCGGCATGAACCTGGCTGATCAGGCTCGGGATTTCAGAAGCCTGCGTCGGATTGTTGCTGAGATAGGCCGATACGATATTGGCGGTCAGTTCGACGGGCGTCTTGCCGGCGGAATCGGTCATGGCTCAACCTTCCTGGGAATCGCAAACGCGATCCTGGGATCGCGAACGCGCGAGCGCGTAGGGTGCTGAAAGTATCCGGCCGCGCCTATACGCAAAGGGAATTTATTACGACTTGGCGAATATGAACGAATTACAGGGAATCTGACAAGAACTACGGCGTTTTATTTTCACGCCGGATGGCTGGCCAAGTATTGCGCCCTTCAGGGCCGTTGATCGAGGTGCGTGCGCAGCTCGTCGATGGACGCAAAGCGCATCATGCCCTCGGGCATCTGGGCCTCGATCGATCCGTCCGAATAGAGCGAATAGGCCATGCCGTCGACGACGCCCGATTTCAGCACCGTTACGGCCGGCTGTTGGTCATTACGCGGCGGGGCGCCATTTGGTTCGTCGAATGCCGGGGGTGTCCGGCCCGCGCGACGCGGCGGCGGGGTCTCGCCAGGCCGCGATCGCTCCGGCTTCGGCCAGGCATCGTCGAACGATGGCGGTTGCGCTTCGGCGGGGACTGGCGGCGGCGGCGCGGCCGGCGGATTAGGGCGAAGGTCCGGCGACAAAAGATCCGGCGGCAGCGGCTCGCTGGTCCTTGCCTGTGCGCGCTCGCGCTCCTTTCGCGACGTCGAGGAAAACAACAGATTGCGCTTTGGCTTGGGCGCAGCCTCGGCCGGCTCGGATTCCGGCGGCAGATCGCCACGCGGGCGCTCGCGTGTGGCGGCCTCACCCTGCCATGGCGGCGGAGACGGCGACGCGGCGGCAGGTGCGGCGGGTTCGCCGCCGGCACTCTCGGCAGTCTCCAGCTTGAATGGAACAAGGCCGTCGCCTGAACCGGCCTCCGGTGAAATACCCGGCGGAAGCACCGGCCGTACCTTGACCTCGCCGCGCCCCTGGAATGCGCCGGCGCCGAGCTGCCGCGCGATGTTCCTCAGTTCGCGCACCGCCACCCAGAGCCCGAGCATGATCGCGCCCGTGCAAAACCCGGTCACGCCGGAGAGGATCAGCGTGTTGCCGGTGCTGAATTCGTTGATCGTGATTCCGTAGCCAATCGCCAGCAGGCCCGCCAAAACAAGGCCGGTACCCGCGACCAACATCCCAACCATCATCGAATTAACCCCCCGGCTGCGCCCGAAATGCTCGCAGACCGCCTATGCCACGATACCGTCATAATGTGCGCACCGCCAACCAGCAATTCTGCACAGAGTTCCTCAAAAAACGGTTCCTCAAAAATCCCCTGGGTCCCTTGGCAGCGGAAGCCTTCCCTCTGCAAAATTCAGGCGCCGATCGGGCATTCAGCTGCCATTCAGACGCCTCCCGTATATCTACGGCCTACTAATTACCGCCGATTTGTTGCATTGCATCAGGGAATTAGACCACAATTCCCGATTACTTGAAAATGGAACTGCGCTATATGGATGCCGGGGAAAGAGGCTCAAAAGCGCAAACGCTGGGCCAAAGGGGACACCGGGTTAGCCAATAGCCATGTCAGCCATCACGACATCTGCCGTCGATACGCCCGAGCGGCGCTCGATGGAGCGGACTTGGGACGACCTTGCCATGGTCGTGCTGGCCGCTGTCACCCTGGTCGCAGGTTTGACCTTCCGTGATTACGGACTGGGCTGGGACGATTACACCCACGCCGAATACGCCGAGCTGTTGCTCCGTATGTACGGTTCCGGGTTCAAGGATGTCGGTGCGCTGTCGTTCGCCAATCTCTACATGTATGGCGGCGGCTTCGACATGGCGGCGGCACTGCTGCACAAGGTCATCCCCCTCGAACTGTTCGAAACGCGCCGCCTGCTCGGCGCCGTCGTCGGCGTCATCGGACTTGCCGTGACGTGGCGGCTGGCGCGTCGCGTCGGCGGTCCGCTGGCCGGGCTCGCGACGCTGCTGCTGCTGGCGCTGTGCCCGACCTTCTACGGTCACATGTTCATGAACCCAAAGGACGCGCCATTCGCGGTCTCGATGGTGATCCTGATCCTGGGTCTGGTCCGCCTCGCCGAGGAATATCCACAGCCCTCGCCGCGAACCATCCTGATCGTCGGATTTGGTGCCGGCCTCGCCATCGGCTGCCGCATTCTCGGCGGGCTGGCGCTGGTCTACGCCATGGTCGGTTTCGTGCCGTTGCTGATCGAGGAATACCGTACGCAAGGCGCCCGCGAGGCCGCGCATCGCTTCGGTCATGTGGTTTACGTGCTGCTGCCGGGCCTCGTGTTCGGCTACCTGCTGATGGGCCTGGTATGGCCATGGGCGATCATGGAGCCGGACCATCCGTTCAAGGCGCTGACCTATTTCTCGCATTTCTTCGAAAAGCCCTGGAAGGAAATGTTCGACGGCGCCCTGGTGTCGGTGCCGGACATGCCGTGGTCGTATCTGCCGACGCTGTTCGCGCTGCAGCTCCCCGAAGTGCTGCTGGCGCTGTTGTTCGCCGGCATCATCGGCACCTTCATGTCGCTGTCGCGCACCGACGTGCCGGCCCGCCGCAAGACCATTATGTTGATGCTCACGATGGCGGCGACGCTGCCGCTGGTGATCGCGATGGTGAAGCGGCCCGCGCTCTACAACGGCATCCGGCATTTCGTGTTCGTGATCCCGCCAATGGCGGTGCTGGCCGGCGTCGCCTTCGGCCGGGGCATGACCTGGCTGAAGGAAAACCGCCGCAGCTGGCAACCCGCAGCCCTTGCGGCGTTCGCGTTCGGTCTGTTGCTGCCGCTCAGCGAAATGATCCGCCTGCATCCTTACGAATACACCCACTTCAACCACATCGCCGGCACAGTCCGCTCCGCCGACAATTTCTTCATGCTGGACTATTGGGGCCTGGCGCTGAAGCAGGCTTCCGACGGCCTGCGCGAGGAACTGGTCGAGCGGCAGGAAGTCGCGCCGAGCGGGCGCAAGTGGAAGGTCGCGGTGTGCGGCCCGCAACGTCCGGCGCAAGTCGCGCTCGGTCCGGATTTCACCATCGGCTGGGACAGCAACGCCGCCGACTTCGCGATGACGCTGGGCGAATTCTATTGCAAGGGCCTCACCGCGCCGGTGATGGTGGAGATCAAGCGCGACGACGTCGTGTTCGCGCGCGTCTACGATATCCGCGGCCGCGCCATTTCCTCCCTGCTGGCCATTCCGGCGCCGTAGCCCCTATCAAGAGCACAAAGGCATAACAGCCAGCTCCTGGCCGCGCCTTGCTGTGGTGCGGGCGCAGGGCTAGGCTTGCCTGCGAAAACCAGCATTGCACGGGAGAAACCGGTCATGTCGCCAGCCGAAGCTCGCCTCAAGGAAGTACCGTCCGGCATGACCGATGCCGAGTGGAACCAGCGCGTCGATCTCGCCGCCGCCTATCGGCTGGTCGCGCTCTATGGCTGGGACGATCTCGTCGACACCCACATTTCCGCGCGGGTACCCGGACCGGAGCATCACTTCCTGATCAATCCTTACGGCCTGATGTTCGACGAGATCACAGCTTCCAGCCTGGTCAAGGTCGACCTCAACGGTAACCAGCTCACCCAGAGCGATTACAGCATCAACCCGGCCGGCTTCACCATTCATTCGGCGATCCACGAGGTCCGCGAGGACGCCGGCTGCGTGCTTCATCTGCACACGCCCGACGGCACGGCGGTGGCGAGCTGCATGGAAGGCCTGCTGCCGATGAACCAGACCGCGCAACTGGTCACCCATGACCTCGCCTATCACGACTATGAAGGCATCGCGCTGGATCATGACGAGCGCCCGCGGCTGCAGAAGGACCTCGGCAACAGGAACCACATGCTGCTGCGCAATCACGGCACGCTCACCGTCGGCCGCTCGGTCGCCTCCGCCTTCGAGCGCATGTACCATCTGGAGCGGGCCTGCACGATGCAGGTGCGCACCCGTATGCTCGGGCCGACCGCCTACCCGGTCGAGCAGGCCGTCGTCGACAAGAACGCGGCACTGTTCAGCAATCCCGACCGTGCGGAAATGCGCTCGACCAACCTGGTGTGGCCGCCGCTGCTGCGCAAGCTCGATCGCATCGACCCGAGCTACCGGACCTGACGCCCGCACGCGGGTGAACAGTGCGAAAGGTTCAGCGAAGTGACCATTCTGGTGACCGGCAGTTCCGGCCATCTCGGCGAGGCACTGGTCCGTACCCTGCAGGCTGAGCGGCGTGAGACCATCAGCATCGACGTTCGTCCCGGCGCGTTCACGCAGCGTGTGGGCTCGATCACCGACCGCGGCTTTGTGCGACAATGCATGAAGGGCGTCACGGCGGTGCTGCACACGGCGACGCTGCACAAGCCGCATGTGGCGACCCACAGCCGTCAGGACTTTGTCGACGTCAACGTCACGGGCACGCTCAATCTGCTCGAGGAAGCCACTGCTGCCGGCGTCACGGCGTTCGTCTATACCAGCACCACGAGCGTGTTCGGCGACGCGCTGGTGCCGCCGCCGGGCGAGCCCGCCGCCTGGGTGACGGAAGACGTCGTCCCGGTGCCGAAAAACATCTACGGCGTCACCAAGGCGGCCGCCGAGGATCTGTGCCAGCTATTTGCGCGCAACCATTCCCTTCGCGCGGTCGTCTTGCTCACCTCGCGCTTTTTTCCCGAGGACGACGATAATCGAGCCACCCGCGACGGCTTTGCCGACGCCAACACCAAGGCCAACGAGTTTCTCCATCGCCGCGTCGATCTCGAGGACGTGGTCAGCGCGCATCTACTCGCCATCAGCCACGCGCCATCGGCAGGTTTCGCGAAATACATTATCAGCGCCACGACGCCGTTCTCGCGTGATGACGCCGCGGAATTGCGCAGCGATTTGCAGCGCGTGCTGCGCCGTTACGTGCCCGGCTATGAGGCGGCATATGCACGGCGCGGCTGGACGATGGTTTCCGGCATCGATCGGGTTTACGTCAACGCCAGGGCGCGCGCTGAACTTGGCTGGCAACCGCGCCATGATTTCCGCACCCTGCTGGCGCGGCTGCAAACCGGTGACGACATCCGCAGCCCGCTCGCGCGTGAGGTCGGCCGCAAGGGCTATCACGACCGCGTCTTCCGCGACGGGCCCTACCCGCTGGAGTAAAGGCCCGCGCCTGCCCTGACTATCGGAATTGAAAATCTCGCGAATTGCGTGTAAGTTGTTTCCTAACGACCTCTGCACTACCGAATCAAAACGCCGCCCAATTCCGGGCGGCGTTTTCATTTGGGGCTGAACGTAGGGTGGGCAAAGCGAAGCGTGCCCACCACTTAAGCCAGTCGTACGGATAGATGGTGGGCACGGCGCGATGCGCCTTTGCCCACCCTACGGGCTACAAAGCTATTTCGGCGTTTCCGCGAACGCTGCCAAAATCCGGGCCCAGGAGCGGATGCCCTTGTGGAAACTCTTGAGGTCGTACTTCTCGTTCGGCGAGTGGATGTTGTCGTCGTCGAGGCCGAAGCCGACCAGCACGGTATCGAGGCCGAGCGTGCGCTTGAAGTCCGCGACGATCGGGATCGAGGCGCCGGAACCGATCAGCAGCGCTTCCTTGCCCCACTCGTCGGTCAGCGCGCGCTTGGCGGCCGCCAGCGGCTTCATGTTCCAGTCGAGCGCGATCGCGGGTGCGTTGGAGTGATCGATGAATTCGGCCGTGCAATCGCCCGGCAGTCGCGCCGTCACATAATCGCGGAAGGCTTTGCGGATCTTGTCCGGGTTCTGTCCCTCCACCAGGCGGAACGAAATTTTTGCGGAGGCCTCGGCCGCGATCACCGTCTTGGAGCCCTCGCCGGTGTAACCGCCGACGATGCCGTTGATGTCGCAGGTCGGGCGCGAGGACACCTGTTCGATCAGGAGGCGGTCCTTTTCGCCGGCCGGGATCGAAAGGCCGATCGGCTTCAGGAATGATTCCGCCGTCAGGTTGAGATTTTTCCATTGCGCCAGGATGTCCGGCGGCAGGTCCTTCACGCCGTCATAGAAGCCGGGAATGGTGATGCGGCCATTGTCGTCGAACAGGCCGCCGAGAATATTGGTCAGCACCCGGATCGGATTCTGCGCACCGCCACCGAAAATGCCGGAATGCAGATCGCGGTTGGCGGCCTTGATCTTGACCTCGTCATAAACGAGCCCGCGCAATGACGTCGTGATCGCAGGCGTGTTCTGGTCCCACATGCCGGTGTCACAGACCAGCGCGAAGTCCGCTTTCAGATCAGCCTTGTTCTGCTCGAGGAACGGCACGAAGTTTTTCGAGCCGACCTCTTCCTCGCCCTCGATGACGATGGTGACGTCCACCGGCAACGATCCGGTCACCGATTTCCAGGCGCGGCAGGCTTCGACGAAGGTCATCAGCTGTCCCTTGTCGTCCTCCGCCCCGCGCGCAACGATGATCTTGCGGCCGTCGGCATGGTCGGTCACGACAGGCTCGAACGGCGGGCGGTGCCACAGGTTCAAGGGGTCGACCGGCTGCACATCATAATGCCCGTAGAACAGCACGTGCGGCCGCCCGCCCTTGCTGCCATTCATCTTGGCGACGATCGCAGGATGCCCAGCCGTCGGCCGCACCTCCGCCGCAAAACCGAGCGTCGCGATGTCCTTGGCCAAGTGATCGGCGGCCGCCTTGCAATCGCCGGCAAAGGCGGGATCGGCCGAGATCGACTTGATCCGCAGCAGCGCAAACAGCCGTTCGAGGCTGTTGTCGAAATCGGCATCGATGCGGTCAAGGACCGGCTGAAGCTGTGCGTTGGCCATCACTGATATCCCTTGGCTGTGGGCATTGTTGTTGCGTCGATTTGTAGCCCGCTTGTGGCCTGGGGCAAAGTGGCGGCGGCGTCCGCATCGGGGGGATGCAGGATGTGCCAGACCAGCCCAGCTACCAGCAGCGCGGTCGAGGCCAGATTGTTCCCGTAAGCCTGAAAATCGTTCGGAAAGATCGGCAGCGATAAGCACAAGAGCAAGCCAGCGACGGCCAGAAGCGCCCAGGTGCCGGCTTTCACCGCAGGTCGCGCGTCATAAGCGGCGCGATGGATCAGCACCGTCATCGGGAAGAACAGCCACATGAAATAGTACTGACGGGCGAGTGGTGAAGCGACCGTCATCAGGCAGAACAGGATACCGAGTTCCTCGGCGTCGGACCGTTCCGTCCGGCGCGACGCCGGCGGCATCACCGCGATGTAACCGATCCCGATCGCCAGCGAGACCGCCAGCACGATCCAGTTCGCCGTCTTGAAGTCGAGGTTGGCGACATTCATGGTCCGCACCGGCTTGGCCGGATCTTCCTGATTGTAGTTCACCGGCCGCGTCAGGCGGTGCGTCACCGCGATGATGGACTGATTGACCCACGACCAGTTCTGCTCGTCGCGCTGGCCAAACCCCTTTTCCGAGGTCGATCCTACCATGCCCTGATACCAGGTCTTCAATTCGGCGGCGTTGTGCTGGAAGCCGCGGAACGGCGCCGGCAGCACGAACAGAAACACGATCAGGAAGACCAGCATGCTCGCGGCAGCGGCCCACTGCCTGCGCCAGACCAGATAGGGGAACACCGCCACCGGGAATACCTTGATCGCGGTGGCGAGCGCAAACATGCTTCCCGCCATCCATCCGCGCTGATCGCGCAGCAGCCAGAATCCGTACAGCATCAATGCCAGCAGCACGAGGTTGGGCTGTCCGAGGTCGAACATGTCGAACACGAAGGTGACCGTGACGATGCCCGGCAGCGCTTCCAGCCAAGGATTGATTTTCTCGCCGGGCTTTTGACCCGACCCCGCCATCGCGTGCGAATACTGCGCCGTCATCCACCACGCGACGATGTTGAGGAACGACAGGCACAGATAAAGCGGGATCTTGCCGAAATAGCTCGGAAGCGCCAGCAGCACCGCCGACAGCGGCGGATAGATGAAGTCGAGGGTCCCTCGCGTCACCCGCGCGTAAAGATCGCCACCGTGAAGCACTTGCTGGCCGGCCCAATACCAGAGCGCGTAATCCTTCGTTTTGCCGTTGCCCCAGATTTCGGGAACCAGAACGTCTGCGGTCAAGGCGATGCAGACAACGATAAAGAGGACATCCAGCGGACGTCGCAAAGATGGCCATCTAAGCACGGGATTACTCACTTTCACGGTGGGCGACGGTGCACGGCGGCTGGATTCAGTAGCGACCAGGTTCACGTGCGGACCAGTCGATGCGAGGCTTACTTGCACAATCTGGGACGTCAGTTCGGGATAATCATGGCTCTGGCTTACCCCTGATCTCGAAAATCCTGGTAAGCAGACCCTTGTTCAGTGTGGCATGGGCAATGGCCGCAAAATCGGGCTTTTGGGCGACGATCTCAGCGACCTCCGAACCCCTCAGAATCGCAAAGGCGGGCGGCTTCAGGTTGGCGATATCCGTGAGCCCTACCATGCGAATAGGTGCGGCAACATACGCCAGCGTGTTCAAATCGGCACTGGTGGTGACATAGAGCGTGCCCTGCCTCGCCTCCCTGACCGCGGCTATCGTCTGCGCCGACGTCTTCGACTGACTAAACGCGATCGGAGCGGCCGGGATAACAATCCAGCCGAGAACGATCAAGGCAGTCGATATCCCGGTTACAACCGTGTTGCTGACGGCAATGAGCCAGGGTCGTGTGGACCACCACCGGTCGAACAGGATCCCTCCCATCACGGCGAGCGCCAAATTGGCAGGCATCGCATAGCGCGTCGCGACACCCCCGGGCCAGATCAGCAGCAGCATGGACGCGACCGTCGCATAGAGCACGGCAGCTAGCATGAGATCGCGCTCTCGACCGAAGGCGTTCCGTGCAAGAGCTGCGATTGCCGGAAACAGCAACACCGAGCCCGGCAACCATTCCACCAAAAAAAGGCTGAGGACAAAATCCAGGTGATCCCTCACCCATTGCATCAGCGTCATTCCCTCGGACAAACGCGAATGGAGGATCCAGCCCTTTACGTCGCCTGGGATCATGACCATCCAATACCAGGCTGCAACGATCAGCCCGGCCATTGCGTTGGCGAGAACAAAACCCGGAAGATCGTTCCAACGCCGCTTCACCAGCAGATACGCACCGACGCCCAGCGCAAAATAGGCGATGGGCTGGGGACCTTTGGCGAGGCCCGCCGCCGCCAGAAGAAGACCGATTGCGAGCCACCGGAGAATTGACGTGTATCCGCTGGAGACGCCCTTCCACCACAAGAAGAAGCCTCCGAACAGCAGCACCGACAAGGTCACGTCAGGCTCGGCGGTGACAAACTTCTGACTGACCATCGGACACGCAAACCAGCAGAGCGCGCCGAACACCGCAGGCGCCTTTCGGGTGTGCGGCAACACCAGATGGAAGACCATCAACCCGCCGGCGAGCAGAAACAGCAAATGCGGTATGCGGGCCGACCAAACCGAAACGCCACCCGAGAGCTTTCCGATTGCTGCGGCAATCCACGACAGCAGAACGGGACGCTCGACATACCGAAAGCCATACAGATGCGGAGAAAGCCACTGCCCGTCCTCAACAGCGCCGCGCGCCAGTCCGATGACTGTTCCCTCTTCGAAATGGGTGCCCCGTAGCGAGACCGCAGGAAAGGCCATCAGCGCCCAAAGCAACACGACCCAAACCCAGCCAGGAATATCGGCGCCGCGGACACGCGCGACCTGACGCAAGAACCACGTCCACACGTATTCCGTGACGGCCGTCGAGCCGTCAGCCTGGTCTGCCTTTCGCTCCATCCAGTCCCCTAACCGGCAATCAATCGCGTCGCCGAATCCTTCAAACGCGGCGACCGTGCAAAATTGCGTTTCGGCGTCCCGTGAGCCCCAGACTTATCGGCGCAGCAATCCGCCAAGTGCGCCGCGCACGATTGAGCGGCCGATCGAACTGCCGAGAGAGCCGCCGACCGATTTGCCGAGATCGGCGACAACACCGCCGATCACCTTGTTGGTGACGGAACGCGTAACGTCGCGCGCGATGACCTGGCCGGTCGACAGCCGGCCGCGCTTGTTGTTGGTGCCGAAGATGGTGCCGACGATCCCACCGATCTGCCCGAGGATGCCGCCGCCACCATCGCCGCCATCCGATCCATCCGCCGGCGCGGCCGTTCCCGCCACGCGCTTCAGCAGCATCTCATAGGCGGAGTCCGCATCGACCGCGGTGTCGTATTTACCCTTCACCGGGCTCTTGTTCATGAGCGCCTTGCGTTCCTCCGGCGTGATCGGCCCGATCCGTCCCGTCGGCGGCCGGATCATCACCCGCTCGACCATCGTCGGCGTGCCGCCGCCTTCGAGGAACGACACCAGCGCCTCACCCTTGGCGAGTTCCATGATCACCCGTGCGGTGTCGAGCTTCGGATTGGGCCGGAACGTCTGGGCCGCCGCCGCCACCGCCTTCTGGTCGCGCGGCGTGAACGCGCGCAACGCGTGCTGCACACGGTTGCCCAATTGCGCGAGCACCTTGTCCGGCACGTCGATCGGATTTTGCGTAACGAAATAAACACCGACGCCTTTGGAACGGATCAGCCGCACCACCTGTTCGATCTTGTCCAACAGCGCCTTCGGCGCATCGGTGAACAACAGATGCGCCTCGTCGAAGAAGAACACCAGTTTCGGCTTCGGCAGGTCGCCGGCCTCAGGCAATTCCTCGAACAGCTCCGACAGCATCCACAACAGGAACGTCGAGTAGAGTCGCGGGCTCTGCATCAGCTTGTCGGCGACGAGGATATTGACCATGCCGCGGCCGTCGCTGTCGGTCTTCATGAAATCCTTCAGCGTCAGTGCCGGTTCGCCGAAGAATTTCGCTGCGCCCTGGTTCTCCAGCACCAGCAGCTGGCGCTGAATCGTGCCAACCGTCGCCTTTGAGACGTTGCCGAAGCCCTGCGCCGCCTTGCGGATCGGCGCCAGCGGGTCTTCTTCCGCGTCGGGACCCTTCTTGCCGCCAACCGGTACGATGGCATCGAGCAGCGCGCGGAGATCCTTCATATCGATCAGCGTCAGTCCGTTCTCATCCGCGACACGGAACGCAACATTGAGGACGCCCTCCTGGACGTCGTTCAAATCGAGCATCCGGGACAGCAGCAACGGTCCCATTTCCGTGACGGTGGCCCGGACCGGATGGCCCTGCTCGCCAAACACGTCCCAGAATACGGTCGAGAACTGATCGGGCTGAAAGTTGAGCCCCATCTCACCCGCGCGCTTGAGGATAAAGTCCTTGGCTTCACCGACTTCGGAGATGCCGGACAGGTCGCCCTTGATATCGGCTGCGAAAACCGGAACACCGGCGCGGGCAAACCCTTCCGCCATCACCTGCAGCGACACGGTCTTGCCGGTTCCGGTCGCGCCGGTGACGAGGCCGTGCCGATTGGCGAGCGCGAGCGTCAGCCATGCTGTTTGCTCGCCCTTGCCGATGAAAATCTTCTCATTGGTATCGGCTGTCTTGTTGTCGGGGGTCGCCATCACATCGCCTCTTCGCGCGCATCGGGAAAGTTTGGTCGCCAAGCAATGCCATCATATCGCATCCTGCCGGTCGATTGAAACTGTCCACGGACAAGGACATCGCCCGGGCTATGCACATCCTGCCTCATACTTTTCTCTAACTCCGGTAGAAATACGAGGGCCGCAGTGCGGTAACATGGCGTGAATCCCGCATTCACTCTTGCATTGCTGCAACACTCGACGAGCGATCTAGGACGAAATCGCCCTCGCGCGCGCGGATCGCTTGTATTTCAGATCGCAGACGCTCAAGATAAATTCACAAGGTACGACCCGGTAACAAACCGGCTGAGGGCGGGGCAATATGGACGAATTGATTGGACAGCTGGCCGTCAAGGCCGGCATCGATAGCGTTGTCGCTGAAAAAACCATCGGCATTGTTCTGGGTTTCCTCCGTAACGAGGGGCCTTCCGACAAGGTTCAGGCTCTGATCGACCAAATTCCAGGCGCCGAGGCTGCAATCGCGGCCTCGAACAGCAACAGTGGCCTCTCCAGGTTGATGGGCGGCGGACTGATGGCGCTCGGCACCAAGCTGATGGCGCTTGGTCTGGGCATGAACGAGATTCAGAACGTGGCGCGTGAACTTTTCAGGTTCGGCCGCGACAAAATCGGAGCGGACAAGATGGGCGAGATCATTTCGGGGACGCCGGGGCTAAGCCAGTTCGCTTGAAACACCCGCTTCGGCCGCGCACATTCTATTGCATCGAGTATCATGACATATCCCCTCTCCGAGATCGAAGGCTTGACCGCCTACTCTGCCTCGAAACTCAAATCGAATGGCATTCGCACGACCGAAGCGCTGCTTGAAGCCGCCCGTACCGTCAAGGGACGCAAGGCGCTCGCCGCGAAGACCGGGATCAGTGAACAGCAACTGCTCGAATGGGCCAATTTCTCCGACTACATGCGGATTCCCGGGATGGGCAAGGCGAAGGTCGGGCTGGTGCGCGCCGCCGGCGTGCCGACGGTTCGCGAACTCGCGCTGCGTAATCCGGCGCGGCTCGCCCAGAACATGAAAGACGTGAATACCAGGCGTAAGCTGGTCCGCGTCATGCCCTCGGAGAAGTCGGTCGAGCAACTGATCGCTCAGGCGCGCAAGCTTCAGCCGAAAATCAGCTACTAAAAGTCGGCCAGCCGACATACGCTGGCGGGGTCTCGCGTCTTGACTCACCGGCGCGGACCGCGCAAAGCGACCGCATGATCGCAACCATGTCCAGACCCGCCACCGCGGCCGGCCCGGCCGGTCATTTTGACCTGACGGCGCTGTTGTCACGGCCCTGCCCGGCCGTGATGGGTGTGCTGAACGTAACCCCTGACTCATTTTCCGATGGCGGACAGTTTGCTGCCCCCGAAAGCGCGCTTGCGCAGGCCCGCCGAATGGTCGGCGAGGGTGCTGACATCATCGACATCGGTGCGGAATCGACGCGGCCCTACGGATCACAACCGATCTCGGTAGAAGAAGAGTTGAAGCGGTTGCAACCGATGCTACCGGAGGTTGTTTCACTTGGAGTTCCCGTCTCGATCGACAGCATGAAGTCGGCCGTCGTCGCTTGGGCGCTCGACCATGGCGCCGTCATCGCCAACGATGTCTGGGGGCTGCAGCGCGATGCCGGCATGGCCGGCCTGATCGCGGCACGCCAAGTGCCTGTCATCATCATGCACAACCGCGACAGCGCCGATCCTGCCATCGACATCATGAAGGATATCACCTCCTTCTTCGCACGATCCCTCGACATCGCCGCAAAGGCCGGTATTTCGCCCGGCAAGATCGTGCTCGACCCCGGCATCGGCTTTGGCAAGACGCCGGAACAAAGCATGACGGCGCTGGCGCGGCTGCATGAGCTGCAATCCTTCGGCCTGCCGCTGCTGGTCGGGGCCTCGCGCAAGCGCTTCATCAGCGTGGTGACGCCGTCGGAACCACATCAGCGCCTTGGCGGCTCGATTGCCGCCCATCTGATTGCGGCGAAGGGCGGCGCGCGCATCATCCGCGCCCATGACGTTGCGGAAACCGTTCAAGCGCTGCGCGTCGCAGCCGCCATTGGGGAACTGCAGAGATGACCGATACAATCTTCATCACCGGCGTCGTCATCCATGCCCGCCATGGCGTGATGGAACACGAGACCGAAGTCGGCCAGCGCTTCGTGATCGATCTCGAGCTCTCCGTCGACCTGTCGGAATCCTCGCGCACCGACCGCCTGTCCGACACCGTGTCCTACTCCAACGTGGTCGCAACCGCGACGGCGGCTTTCAAGAACACCAATTACAAACTGCTGGAACGTGCGGCCGGCGCCGTGGCCGATGCCATCCTGGCCGCGTTTCCGCGCATCGCGGCGGTCGAGGTCACCGTCCACAAGCCGCACGCGCCGATCGCCGCGATCTTCGACGATGTCGGCGTGGTCTTGATGCGCACACGACAGTCGCCCTGACATGGCTGATGTGCTGATCGCGCTCGGCGGCAATGTCGGCGACGTACGCGCGACGTTCCGCAAAGCCATCTCCAACATCTGCGGCATGACGCAGGCGGCATTGCTGGCGCGGTCGTCGGATTACACCACGCCGCCCTGGGGCAATGAAGCGCAGGCGCCCTTCATCAACGCCTGCATCGAAATAGACACCAGCCTCGATCCGCATGCACTGCTGTTCACGCTGCACAAGATCGAGAAGAAGTTCGGCCGCGACCGCGCCGCCGAGCAGCATTGGGGCCCGCGCACCCTCGACCTCGACCTGCTCGCCTATGACGACGTCAGGATCGACAAGCCGGAACTGACGCTGCCGCATCCGCGCCTATTCGAGCGCGCCTTCGTGCTGGTGCCGCTCGCTGAGATCGTGCCCGACCGTATCATTGCCGGACGCAGCGTCAGGGACGCGCTGGCGGCGCTTTCGACCGACGGTATTTTGCGACTACCCGACCTCGACCAGCCCTGACCAGGCCCCGGGTAGCCTAAAACAATGGTTTGGCTTGGCGGCCGCCCCGTGGCAATTTCCGGCCAAATCAAGAGGCGACCAAGGAACGACTGTCCGGATGACGACCACCACCAATGAGTTGCGATTAGCCGCGGATTTTGCCCCCGCGAACTACGAGGACTGGCGCAAGCTGGTCGACGGGGTGCTGAAGGGCGCGCCGTTCGAAAAACTGGTCGGCAAGACGTCCGATGGATTGAAGATCGACCCGATCTACCCGCGCGCGCAAGGCGCTGCCCCGATCGCAGGCCGTCCAGCGGCTGCGCCCTGGCAGATCATGCAGCGGGCCGATCATCCCGACGCCAAGGCGGCCAACGCGCAGGCGCTGCACGACCTCGAAAATGGCGCGACCGGGCTCACCCTCGTGTTCGCCGGCGCCAATGGCGCCTACGGCTTCGGGCTGGATCCCTCGCCGGAAGCGGTGGCGCAGATCCTCGACGGCATCTATCTCGATGCCGGCATCGGCATCGAACTTCAGATCGGCCCGCAATCGCGGATGGCGGCGATCCATGTCGCGGAATACATCCAGCGCAAGGGGCTAGACCCCGCAGCCTGCGATATCCGCTTCGGGCTCGACCCGCTCGGGGCCGGCGCGGTGTGGGGATCCAGCCCCTATAGCTGGTCCGAGATCGTGCCCGCGGTCACCAGCGCCATCAAAGGCCTTGCCGCGCTCGGCTTCAAAAGTTCGCTCGCGGCCGCCGACGGGCGCGTGATCCACGATGCCGGCGGATCGGAAGTTCAGGAGTTGGCGTTTGTGCTCGCCGCAGGCGTCGCCTATCTGCGCGCGATCGAAACGGCCGGCGTCTCGCTCGAAGACGCGCAGGGCATGGTCCATGCGCGGCTTTCCGCCGACGCCGACCAGTTCCTGACGCTGGCGAAATTCCGCGCGCTGCGCCTGTTGTGGGCGCGGGTCGAACAGGCCTGCGGGCTGACTCCCAAACCGCTGTTCGTCGCGGCCGATACCGCCTGGCGCATGCTGACGCAGCGCGACCCCTACGTGAACATGCTGCGCGCGACGATGGCGACCTTCTCCGCCGGCCTCGGCGGCGCCAACGCCATCACCGTGCTGCCGCATACGCTGGCGCTGGGACTGCCCGATCCGTTCGCCCGCCGCGCCGCGCGCAACACGCAACTCGTGCTGCTGGAAGAATCCAACCTCGCCAAAGTGTCCGATCCCGCGGCCGGCTCCGGCGGCATCGAAACGCTCACAGGACAGCTTTGCGAAGCCGCGTGGTCGCTGTTTCAGGAGATCGAAAAGGCCGGCGGCCTGTTCGCCGCGCTCGAGCAGAACCTGATCCAGCGCAAGGTCGCTGCAACACGCGCCGTGCGCGAGACCAACATCGCCAAGCGCCGCGACGTACTGACCGGCGCCAGCGAATTTCCGAACCTGCACGAGGCCGAGATCGCGGTGCTGGACGCAAAACCGATTGCGCTGGCGCCCTATGGCGAAGCCAGGTTCAAGTTCGACGCGCTGCCGCCGATGCGGCTGGCCGCGCCGTTCGAAGCGTTGCGCGACAAATCGGACGCCCTGCTCAAGAGCGCAGGCGCACGGCCAAAAATCTTCCTCGCCAATCTCGGCACGCCGGCCGATTTCACCGCGCGCGCCACCTTCGCCAAAAGTTTCTTCGAGACCGGCGGCATCGAGGCCATCGATACCCAGGGCTTTGCCGATCCGGCGGCGCTTGCCGCCGCATTCAAGGCCTCCGGCGCCGACGTGGCGTGCCTTTGTTCCTCCGACAAGGTTTATGCCGGCCATGCGACAGCGGCCGGGCAGGCCCTTCAAGCCGCTGATGCAAAGCATATCTATCTGGCAGGCCGGCCCGGCGAGCAGGAAGCAGCACTACGGGCTGCCGGCGTCGGTGACTTCATTTTTGCCGGCGGCGATGCGCTCGCAATGTTGCAGGCTGCATGGAAGCGGATGGAGTGAGCATGACATCGGAGAGAAAGGCTGTTCTGACCGGCGGCTGCCAGTGTGGCGCCGTGCGTTTCGCGGCTTATGCGGGCCCGGTGAAAATAGGCTTGTGCCACTGCCGCATGTGTCAGAAGGCGGTGGGCGGCCCTTTCATTTCGCTCGCCGAAGTCAAGCACGAGGATTTTGCGTGGACCCGCGGCAAACCGGCGACCTTTCGCTCGTCGACGATCGCCGAGCGCGACTTCTGCGCCGCGTGTGGGACGCCGCTCAGCTATCGCGTGATCGACGGCAACATCATCGAGCTTACCACCGGCAGTTTCGACCGGCCGGACCTCGTGGTTCCGACCTACGCCACGGGAACCGAATCCCATTTGGCCTGGGTCGGCAGGATCGGCGATCTGCCTGGCAGGAGCACGCTTGAGGGTACGGGTAGCGAAAAGCTTAGCCGTATCGTCAGCCACCAGCATCCGGACCGGGATTGAGGACAGGGCAGCGACCCGAATGGCACAGACACCTTCAGCAGGAGATATGGCTGGCGAGGATGAGCTGTCCCAACTCGAAGCCGAGCGCGGTCGACTGCTCTCCATGATCGCTTATCATAACGGACCATTCTATCCGATGCGGTCGCGGTCGCTGCGGCCGGCATCGCCGGAGGACCAGGCGCCGGCATGGTTTACGGCAGCCGGAATTGCCATCGTGTGCGGCATCGGAATTTTGATGGTGGCAGGGTTTTTCGCCGGCCAGGTTCCGGCTTCCTACGTCCTTTTCGTGGTGGTGGGTTTACCGCTATTGGCGTACATTTTTTCGCGAAGAATAACGATGTTCGGTATGACGTTTCGAGCAGGAGAAGTGCTTGCGCTCAGTTCAGAGCAGATCGCCGGGGAGCCTGAGACTCTGAAGCGTCTAGCGGACTGCGAGGCACGGATTGCGAAATTGAAGGAAGGCCGCTCCTCATGAGCAGAATACCCGATTTCACCGCTGTGAAGTTCGAGCCGGTCGAGGCGCCGCCACCGACTGCCGGCGCCGAACCGTGGCTGACGCCCGAAGGCATCCTGGTGAAACCCGCCTACAGCGAGGCTGACCTCGAAGGCATCGACTTCCTCGAGACCTGGCCCGGCATTGCGCCCTATCTGCGCGGCCCCTACCCGACCATGTATGTCAACCAGCCTTGGACGATCAGGCAATATGCCGGGTTCTCAACGGCGGAAGATTCCAACGCGTTCTACCGCCGCAACCTCGCGGCCGGACAAAAGGGCCTTTCGGTCGCGTTCGATCTGGCGACGCACCGCGGCTATGACTCGGATCATCCGCGCGTCTCCGGCGACGTCGGCATGGCCGGGGTGGCGATCGATTCCATCTATGACATGCGCACGCTGTTTGCCGGCATCCCGCTCGACCAGATGAGCGTGTCGATGACCATGAACGGCGCGGTGCTGCCGATCCTCGCGCTGTTCGTTGCCGCCGCCGAGGAACAGGGCGTGCCGCCGGAGAAACTGTCGGGCACCATTCAGAACGATATTCTGAAAGAGTTCATGGTGCGCAACACCTACATCTATCCGCCTACTCCCTCGATGCGGATCATCTCCGACATCTTTGCCTACACCTCGCAGAAGATGCCGAAGTACAACTCCATTTCGATCTCCGGCTATCACATGCAGGAAGCCGGCGCGACGCAGGACCTCGAGCTTGCCTATACGCTGGCCGACGGCGTCGAATATCTCCGCGCCGGGCTGGCCGCTGGCCTCGACGTCGACCGCTTTGCGCCGCGGCTGTCGTTCTTCTGGGCCATCGGCATGAATTTTTTCATGGAAGTGGCAAAGATGCGCGCGGCGCGGCTGCTGTGGGCCAAGCTGCTGACGCAGTTCAATCCTAAGGATCCGCGTTCGCTGTCGCTGCGCACCCATTGCCAGACCTCGGGCTGGTCGCTGACCGCGCAGGACGTCTTCAACAATGTGATGCGCACCACCATCGAGGCGATGGCGGCGACGCAAGGCCACACGCAATCGCTGCACACCAACGCGCTCGACGAAGCCTTGGCGCTGCCGACCGATTTCTCGGCGCGCATCGCCCGCAACACGCAATTGTTCCTGCAACAGGAAAGCGGCACCAACCGCATCATCGATCCCTGGGGCGGCTCCTACTATGTTGAACGGCTGACCCGCGATCTCGCCGCCAAAGCCTGGGGCCATATCCAGGAAGTCGAGGCGCTCGGCGGCATGGCGAAGGCGATCGAGGCCGGCGTGCCGAAGCTAAGAATCGAGGAGGCCTCGGCCAAGACGCAGGCTCGGATCGACGCCGGACGGCAGGCCGTCATCGGTGTCAACAAGTTCAAGCCGGTCAACGAGGCGGCCATCGACGTACTGAAGGTGGAGAATTCCACCGTGCGTCGGCTGCAGATCGACAAGCTGTCGCGGCTGCGCTCCGAGCGTGACCAGAAGGAAGTCGATGCAGCGCTCGCAGCGTTGACGCGCTCGGCCGGCGAAGGCAACGGCAACCTCTTGGCGCTCGCGATCGATGCGGCGCGCGCGAAAGCCACCGTCGGCGAAATCTCGGACGCGATGGAGAAGGTGTTCGGACGGCATCGCGCGGAAATCAAATCCATCACCGGCGTCTACAAGCGGGAGGCGTCCACCATGTCCAACCGGGTCGAAAAAGTGCAGGCGCTGATCGATGCGTTCGAGGATGCCGAGGGCCGACGCCCCCGTATTCTGGTCGCCAAGATCGGCCAGGACGGCCACGACCGCGGGCAGAAGGTGATCGCGTCAGCCTTTGCCGACGTCGGCTTCGACGTCGATATCGGACCGCTGTTCGCCACCGCCGACGAAGCCGCGCGGCAGGCGGTCGAGAACGACGTGCATATCCTCGGCGTCTCCTCGCTGGCAGCCGCCCACCTCACCGCGGTGCCGGAACTGAAGGCCGCGCTGAAGAAGCAAGGCCGCGAGGATATCATGATCATCATCGGCGGCGTGGTGCCGCCGCAGGACTACGAGGCGCTCTACAAGGCCGGCGCCGAAGCGATCTTCCCGCCGGGCACAGTGATTGCCGATGCCGCCGAAGAGCTGATCCACAAGCTCAATGCAAGGCTGGGGCACAGCGAGGCGGCGGAGTAGCTGCCGCCGCGCCCGCGATTTCCAGGGGATCGTCCTTGCGCAGCATCGGATTCGTCACGTTCGCCCGGGCATTGGCTTTCACGGGCGCCATCGCCTGCACTGTGGCGCCTAGCGCCGCGCTCGCCGCTGAGCCCAAACCCGACTTTTCCATCAAGACCAAATGGGTCGAAGCCACGGTCATCCTCGACGCAAAGATCAAGTCCGACCCTGCGCTGGCGGCGAACTGTCTGGCCGAAGGCAAGGCATGGGCGGCCAAAAACCGCGCCGATGCCGACAAGGAGCGCAAGCAGGACCCTCAATTGTTCCGCAATGCGTGGTCGTATGAGCGGAAGTACCAGACGCGCTCGGTGGTCGACGGCCGCTACGTCAGCATCGTCAGGGCCGACTACGAATATACTGGCGGTGCGCACCCCAACAGTTCGTCCGACACGATCCTGTGGGACAGGTCAGCAGGCAAGCGCATCAGCATCCGTCCGTTCTTCACCGAAACGGCCGACAACGGCCCGGCGCTGAAAGCGATGCGGCGCGGTGTCATTGCATCGCTCGAGGCCGAGAAAAAGAAGCGCGGCGCGGAGGGCACGGATGCCAGCGCCATCGAAGCCATCGAGCCAAAGCTGCTCAAGATCGGGCCGGTCTCGCTGGCGCCGTCGACCGAAGAGGGCAAGAGCTCCGGCCTGACTTTTCACTACGCGCCTTACGCGGTCGGCTCCTATGCCGAAGGCGAGTACATCGCCTTCGTGCCCTGGGAAAGCCTGAAGCCCTATCTGACGCCGGAAGGCTTCAGGATATTCGGCGGCGCGCGGCCGAAGGGCGATGACGACCAGCAATGACCGGCGCTCCCCTCACCCGGCGCGGCGCTCCAATGCCCGCTCCAGCGAATGGGTCCAGTCCGGTATCCAGCACTGGAACAGCGTCAGCCAGCGATCGGCATCGTCAGGGGCGGTGTCGAGCGCGACATCCCATTCGATGAAGGTCCGGTCGCCCTCGACGATTCGCATCAGGTGCATGGTGCCCTCGTAGCGCGTCGGGCCTGGTGCTTCCGGCAGAATACCTGGTGGAAACGGGAATGGTTCGATCCCGGCATAGGTCAGGGTGTGCTGCGCGTCGGAATGACGAGCCAGGCGCTGCCGGATCCAGGTGCCGAGATAGCAGAAGCGCCTGATGGCACCGACCTCGTCGCCGCCCTTGTCGTCCTCGATGACGCTTTCGCTCACGCCATCGATATAGGCCGGATAATTGTTGAAATCGCGGATCAGCGACCACACGGTAGCAAGCGGATAATCCAGCACGGTGCTGTAGTAGGCTGTCGTCATGTTACCTCCGCAGTCGATCGCGGCTGTCCAGTGACGCCGCGCATGGATACCTATCCGTGCTCCCCTGATCGCCGCCACCCGATTTCCGGATGTGTCGTGATGCCCCACCGGCGATCATCCCGCATCATCGCGTAACGCCTTGCGAGCGCAGCGCAAAGCCGCCTAGAATGCCGCATCACAAAGAGCGCCCGCTGTCAGGGACGCCGCAGGGAGGATTACGATGACCAAAATTACGCGCCGCGCATTTGCGGCTTCAACCGCCGCCGCAGCGGCCGTCGCGGGTTTTGGATTCAAGCCGGCTTTGGCGCAGGCCTATCCGGCACGGCCGGTAACCGTGATCGTGCCATGGGGCGCCGGCGGCGGCACCGATGCGACCGCGCGCATCGTCGCGGCGCTCCTGGAGAAGGACCTCGGCCAGCCGTTCAACGTGGTCAATCGCACCGGCGGCTCCGGCGTGGTCGGCCATTCCGCGATCGCAACCGCACCGCCCGACGGCTACACCATCGGCATGCTGACGGTGGAAATCTCGATGATGCACTGGCAGGGACTGACCGAACTGGCGCCCAAGAGCTACACGCCGCTGGCCCTGATGAACGAGGACCCGCCCGGCATCCAGGTCCCTTCAGCGTCGCCCTACAAGACCGTGAAGGAGCTCGCCGACGCCATCAAGGCAGCGCCTGTCGGCAAGTTCAAAGCCTCGGGCACCGGCCAGGGCGGCATTTGGCATCTGGCGCTGGTCGGCTGGATGCAGGCGCTCGGACTTCCTGCAAATCAGGTGGCCTGGGTACCGTCGAACGGTGCCGCGCCCGCGATGCAGGATCTCGCGGCTGGTGGTCTCGACCTGACCACCTGCTCGGTGCCGGAAGCGCGCGCGATCATCGAAGCCGGCAAGGCGCGCAGCCTTGCCATCATGGCGCCCAAGCGCAACCCGTCATTCCCTGACGTGCCGACGCTGAAGGAGTCGATGGGGATCGACTATGCGACGGGAGCGTGGCGCGGCATTGCGGGTCCGAAGGGCCTGCCTGCGGACGTCGCAACCAAGCTCACGGCCTCGCTGAAGAAGGTCTACGACTCGAAGGACTTCAAGGACTTCATGAGCAATCGCGGTTTCGGAACGGTGTGGGGCGACGCGACGGAATTCGCGGCATTCATGGACAAGGGCGACGCCCAAATGGGCGAGGCGATGAAGGCTGCCGGCCTCTCCAAGGCCTGATCGGTCCCACCGGTTCGCTTGCTCGGAAATACGTGGGGCTCGTTCTATGCGTCTTCCCGATCAAGTCACGGGATTGTTTCTTGTTGGGCTCGGAGCGGCGGCTGCCTATGGCGGCTGGCTGCTGCCGCCCGTGCCCGGTCAGCCGGTGGGCCCCAATATCTTTCCGCTGGTGATCGGATCGGGTCTCGCGCTTTGCGGGCTTGCGATTGCCCTCGGCATCGGCCGCACCTTCGAAGAGGAAGAAGAGATTATTCCGCTCGAGGCCGGTCAAGCGGGGCCGCCCACCGGCAAGCTTTACGGCCTGCGCGCACTGTTACCGCCGGCACTGCTGTTGTTCTACGTGGCGGTCGCAGACCGATTGGGTTTCATCATCACGGCCGCGCTGATCGTGTTCGTGACGTCGAGCGCGCTCGGCGCGCGCTGGAAGCTTTCGCTGCCGCTCGCGGTGATGGCACCGATCGTCATCCATCTGATTTTTAGCAAGCTACTGCGCGTGCCGCTCCCGGCCGGGCTGTTGCCGATGCCGTGGTGACCCATGCTGAACACCCTGATTCAAGCGTTCGCGCTCATTTCCACCTGGGAAGTCATCATCGCGATGCTGGCGGCATCGGTCTATGGCCTCGTTATCGGCTCGCTGCCCGGCCTGTCCGCGACGATGGCGACCGCCCTGCTGGTCCCGGTTACGTTCTATTTGTCACCGATCGCCGCGATTGCGACCATCGTGGCGGCGTCCACGATGGCGATCTTTTCCGGCGACATCCCTGGCGCGTTGCTTCGCATTCCGGGCACTCCCGCCTCGGCAGCTTACGCGGACGAAGCCTATGCCATGACCCGCAAGGGAGAGGCCGAACTGGCGCTTGGCGCCGGCGTATGGTTCTCCGCTGTTGGCGGCATCGCGGGCACGCTCTCGCTGATGATTCTCGCGCCCCCGCTTGCCGAGATCGCGCTGTCGTTCTCGACCTTCGAATATTTCTGGCTCGCGTTCCTGGGCCTGATGTGCGCGACGCTGGTCGCGCGCTCTTCGCCCGTGAAGGCCATCGCGAGCATGTTCATTGGCCTGCTGGTCGCCTGCGTCGGGATCGAAAATCCCGGCGGCGTGCCTCGCTTCACGTTTGGAATGACCAATCTGTTCGGCGGCATCGAACCGATCCCGGCGCTGGTTGGCGTATTTGCCGTGGCGCAAGTCATGCGTGCAATGCTGACGCCGGAGCCGCCGCCAATCCCAAAGCGCAAGTTCGGAAGCATCATGGCGGGCCAGTGGAGGCTCACCAAGAAGTATCGCTGGCAGATGACGCGCGGGAACATCATCGGCATCATCATCGGGGTGCTGCCGGGCGCCGGTGCGGACATGGCCGCGTGGGTCAGCTACGCGATGTCCAAGCGCTTCTCGAAAGAACCCGAGAAGTTCGGTACCGGCCACGTTGAGGGCCTGGTCGAAGCCGGCGCCAGCAACAACGCCAGCATCGCGTCGGGCTGGGTGCCGTCGCTGCTGTTCGGCATTCCCGGCGACACCATCGCGGCCATCGCCATCGGCGTGCTCTACATGAAGGGATTGAACCCCGGCCCGACGCTGTTCACCGAGAAGGCGTCGAGCATGTATGCGATTTATCTCATGTTCATCATCGCCAACATCATCATGATTCCGCTGGGCATCGTCATGATCCGTCTGGCGAGTTATGTGTTGCGCGCGCCCCGCTCCTCCGTGATGCCCTTCATCATGCTGTGCTGCGCGGTCGGTTCGTTCGCCATCGGCAACAACATGTTCGGCGTCGTGACCGTCGCGGCTTTCGGAATCATTGGTTATGTCATGGAAGCCAACGGTTATCCGGTCGCCGCCATGGTGCTCGGTATCGTGATGGGCACCATGATCGAGCAGAGTTTCGTGACTTCGCTGATCAAGTCCGATGGCAGCGTGTTGCCGTTCTTCGAGCGACCGATTTCCGCGATCCTCGCCGCCATGGCGATCGGCGCGTTGATTTGGCCGGTGCTGATCTGGGGGTGGCGACGGCTCAAGGCGGCTTCGCCCGCCGCCGCGCCCCGCTGACACTGCACACGATCCCCTCGCCTGCACCGCGCAGCCGTTGTAAACCAAGACATGAACCGGCCGATTGCTCCCCCCGATATCGACAAGCTCGCCAAGGATCTGCGTTTGGGTCACCGCGCTGCGCTGGCGCGCGCGATCACCTTGATCGAAAGCCGCCGCTCCGACCACCAGGCCGCGGCGCGCGATCTGGTGCAGGCGCTGCTGCCCGACACCGGCAAGGCCGTGCGTGTCGGCATCACCGGTTCCCCTGGGGTCGGCAAGTCCACCACCATCGATGCGCTCGGCATGTTCCTGATCGAGGGCGGCCACAAGGTCGCGGTGCTGGCGGTCGATCCCTCCTCGGCCCGCACCGGCGGCTCCATCCTCGGCGACAAGACGCGGATGGCGCGACTGTCAGCCTCCGACGACGCCTTCATCCGGCCCTCGCCTGCATCAGGCACGCTCGGCGGGGTCGCCGCCAAAACCCGCGAGGCGATGTTGTTGTGCGAGGCGGCCGGCTTCGACGTGGTGCTGGTGGAGACGGTCGGCATCGGCCAGTCCGAGACCGCGGTCTGCGACATGACCGACTTCTTCCTGGCTCTGATGCTGCCCGGCGCCGGCGACGAATTGCAGGGCATCAAGAAGGGCCTGGTCGAACTCGCCGACATGATCGCGGTCAACAAGGCCGATGGCGACAATATCAAGCGCGCCAATCTCGCGGCCGCAGAATATCGCGGCGCGCTGCATATTCTAACGCCCCGTTCGGAGCATTGGCATCCGCCGGTGCTGACCTACTCCGCGCTGACCGGCACCGGCATGGACACGCTGTGGCAGAAGATCCTCGATCACCGCACCGCCATGAATGCGTCGGGCGAATTCGCAGGCCGGCGGCGCGAGCAGCAGGTGAAATGGATGTGGTCGATGCTGGAGCAGCGGATGATGGCGCGGCTGCGCGCCGACCCCGCGATCCGCGCCCGGGTGAAAAAGACCGAGGCCGAGGTCGCCGACGGGCGCATCACGCCGGCGGTTGCGGCCGAGCAGATCGCGGAGATGCTGCGGTGAGCGACAGGCTTCGCATTCTCCTCACCGGCTTCGGGCCGTTTCCGGGCGCGCCGTATAATCCGACGCAAGCGCTGGTCGAGCGGCTGTTGCGGCTGCGCCGTCCGGCCTTCGCTGACGTGGAAATATCGAGTCACATCTTTCCCGTGACCTACAAGGCAGTCGACCTCGAATTGCCGCAAGCGCTCGCAGAACACCGGCCGCAGGCAATACTGATGTTCGGGCTGGCGGGCCGCACCGCGCATCTCAGGATCGAGACCCGTGCGCGCAACGCCGTCACGCTGCTGTGGCCCGATGCGGCGCAAACCCGCGTCCGCAAGGGATCGATCGGGGCCGGCCCGGACGCGATGCGGTTTGGCCCGCATACGCTGCGGCTGCTGCGCGCTGCGCTGGCGACCGGCATCGACGCGCGGCCGTCGCGCGATGCCGGAAGTTATCTTTGCAATTATCTCAGCTGGCGCGCGATCGAGGCCTCCGCCACCGACGATCATCTCCGTCTGGCGTCGTTCGTGCACATCCCGCCGCTCGCACGCGGCGGCGCATTGCGGCGCAAGGGCAACGCGCGCATCACGCTCGATGAACTGGTCGATGCCGGCGAGGCGATGCTGCTCGAGATGGTGAAACTGGCGAGGCAGGTAGTACTGCCTTCGTAGGCTGGGCAAAGCGCAAGCGTGCCCACCATTCATTTCGCGCAAGAAATGGTGGGCACGGCGCTGACGCGCCTTTGCCCACCCTACGGCCGGCGTCAGTCCGGGGTTAACCCTACCCCCAACAATCGCCCTGTTCCGCCCCCACGTTCACCATGCGCCGGTGCATTTTCGCGCTAGCTTTGGCCCTGCGAATGCCATGGCCTGCATAGCGCGAGGATATCGAATCATGGACGCAAAACGCCGCCAGTTCATGGGCGTTTCCGCCGCCGGCATTGCCGGCGCGTTGACGATGTCGCCGGACGCTGCGCGCGCGGCGCCGCCGGCCTCGACGTTCGGGCGCGACGCCACGCAATATGGCGTGCGCCCCGGCAGTCCCGACGATCAAACCAAGGCGTTGCAGCGCGCGATCGATGAAGCGGCGCGGGCGCAGGTGCCGCTATCGCTGCCGCCGGGCGTATACCGCACCGGCCTGCTCCGTCTGCAAAACGGCTCGCAACTGGTCGGCGTGCGCGGCGCGACCAAATTCGTCTTCAGTGGCGGCGCATCGATGCTGCAGAGCGAGGGGGCCGGCGGCATCGGGCTATCAGGCATCACGTTCGACGGCGGCGCCATTCCGCTGCCGACGCGGCGCGGTCTGGTTCATTGCGCGGGCGGGCGTGACGTCCGCATCACCGACTGCGAAATCACCGCCAGCGGCGGCAACGGCATTTGGCTCGAACAGGTCTCCGGCGACATCAGCGGCAACATCTTCACAAAGATCGCGACCACGGCGGTGGTGTCGTTCGATGCAAAGGGCCTGATCGTCTCGCGCAACACCATCATCGACACCAACGACAACGGCATCGAGATCCTGCGCACGGCGATCGGCGACGACGGCACGCTGGTCGTGGACAACCGCATCGAGGACATCAAGGCCGGTCCTGGCGGCTCCGGCCAGTACGGCAACGCCATCAACGCCTTCCGCGCCGGCAACGTGATCGTGCGCGGCAACCGCATCCGCAATTGCGACTATTCGGCGGTGCGCGGCAATTCGGCGTCCAACATCCAGATATCAGGCAACAGCGTCAGCGACGTCCGCGAAGTCGCGCTGTATTCGGAGTTCTCGTTCGAAGGTGCCGTGATCGCCAACAACACCGTCGACGGCGCCGCCGTCGGCGTCTCCGTCTGCAATTTCAACGAGGGCGGCCGCATTGCGGTCGTGCAGGGCAACATCATCCGCAATCTGTTGCCCAAGCGGCCGGTCGGCACCATTCCGGACGATGACGCGGGCGTCGGCATTTATGTCGAGGCGGACAGTTCCGTGACCGGCAATGTGATCGAGAACGCCCCCTCCTTCGGGATCGTAGCCGGCTGGGGCAAATATCTCCGCGATATCGCCATCACGGGCAATGTGATCCGCAAGGCCTTTGTTGGAGTGGGCGTCTCGGTGATGCCGGGCGCCGGCACGGCGCTGGTCAACAACAACATGATTTCGGAGACCCCGCGCGGCGCCGTGGTCGGCCTCGACCACGCCCGCGCCATCACGAGCGACCTGTCCGCCGAAGGCGCCCAGCGTTACGCCCAGGTGGTGATCGGGACCAACGCGGTGCGGCGGTAGCGCGCGCACGACTCTCAGCTTCGCTGCGGGTTCGTCAAATCCAGAACCCGATAGACGATGTTAAGCCCGAAAATGGCGATGATCATCGCCTGCATTGTTGCAAACGCATTCCCAACAAGAACGATTCGTATCAACTCGAAAAAGGAAATCGCCCGGGCGGGCATCCCTGCCTGAAAGAAACCGTACAGGATCGCCACGAATATCATCGAAAATGATACGGCGCCGACGGCCTGGAAGATATCGAACTTGCCGAACAGGCTGACGTCGCCAATCTGCCAGGCGCGATAGATCGTATAGCCGATGATGACGACCCATCCCGCCAGGCAGATCGGCAGTACTGCGGCTTGTCCAATCAAAGCGAACGGCAATTCGGCGACCGACACAATGGTGGCAATGCCAAATGCCGCTTTCCCATGGAGCCGAAAGCTATCCGCGAGCGACTGGACTTTTGCCGCGCCCCGATACTCCTCAAGCGTGGTGCCCAAGGCGAGGCCATGTCTTCGGAGCGACGCGATCGCGAGGGCGCATCCAAGGCCGGCCCCCACCAGTGGCGCGACCTTCACCGCCGACCACGAGTGCAGGCCGAACATGGCGAACGCCGTCGCGACAATAGCCCCAAGGGCGGCGACCAGAACGGGGTAAGGCACGGACAGGAGAACTCACGCTGGACGGAGGCGGACGAGACGCCATGTTTGCTCCAAACTATTAACAATTTTTAGTTGAGAACGGTGACGTTCTAGCAATACGGCGTTTGACCGCGCACCACCGTCTGGGCAAGCGAGGCAAGTTCGTCAGTCGGAGCGATTTACCGTCTACAACGCGTTGCGCAGCAGCGGGTAGCGGTCCCTGATCGCGTCAAGATCCAGCGCCGGTGGTGAGAGATCGTCCAGCGCCGGCGCATCGGGCACCGAGGGCGCCTCGGCACTATCGGCGAGTACGCTTTCCAGCGCGATCAGGACATCGCCCGGAACATCGCGTGGCAGCTCGGCGGCGACCGGGGCCAGGCTTAGGGCCAGACTTGGAGCCGACGGAGCGTACTCACGCAGCCGCGCGCTGATTGTCAGCGTCGATTCGCGACGTCCGAGCCAGGACAGATCGACAGCGGTGTTGTCGAGCGAGGCCTCGCGCGTCTCCAGCTTGCGCCAGAGTTCGACTGCTTCCTTGGCTTCCCGGATATTTTCGAGAAATGCGTCTTCGGTGTGAAATCGCCGCCAGCGCCCGGTCTCGAACAGTTCGGTGAGGTAATCCAGCCGCTGCTCCGCAAGATTGCACCAGCGCGCAACGATATCGCGGCCACGTGCCACGTCTGCATGATGTGTCATAAAACTGCCCGTAAGGAGAAGAACGGACGCAGACGCAACAGAGGCGAATCAACTGGACGTGGTGGGGGATATTCTGTGGAAAACTTCTTGCTTGTCCAGTACGTGCCATTACGGGACGCCTCCCGGTGCAAGAAACCCGCATGAATGCAGGGTTACTCGCGCTATCGACCGTCAAGCCGTTCAACGGCATGGCCGCGTTGCGTGGACCCGCGGTGATTTCACGGACGGCAACGCGGCTCGATCAGCAAACCCACGCCCGGTTGTGATCCCGATGGCAGAACGGCACTCGCCCCACATCAATGGGGGCTCTCGCTCAGAAACGGGGCGCTGAAAAGAAAAGACCCGTCCGGGGGGACAACCGGACGGGTCAAGCTATATGGGCGCTTGGGGTGGATGGGCGCTCGCGCCGAATACAGCCGATGGGGAGGGATAACCGCTCCCACATTCATTAGTCGCAGCAGCTTCGCGGGACGTTCAAAAGGCCGATCGATTTTTTTAACTTTTTATTCGGGCGAGCCGGCTCGAAATCACCGCGTAGCGGGGCGATTAACGGTGTTTGCAGCCGATTTCTCGGATGCCATCGACGGCGCCGAGTCGTTCATCGCTCTGCTCACGGAAGCGTTATCGGCGGGAGCCGGCGCCTTTTGAGAACCCGGAGTTCCCGAAACCGCGGCGAGCGGTACGGCGGGCGCGGCCGTCGAGGCGGTGACGGCTGCGAAAGCATCGACCTCGCCCGCCCCGAACATGTCGTCACGGCCGGGCGCGCCAAGGTCGCGGGCGGTCTTCGTCAGGATCGCGCGTAAATCGTTCGGCTTCAACGCAGGATTGCGCTCCAGCATCAGGGCGGCAACGCCGCTGACAAAGGCGGCGGAAAACGAGGTACCCGAGGTGATTTGGTATTTATCGTCCGGCGCCGGCAGGAAGATATCCGCGCCAGGCGCTGCGATGGCGATATGGACACCGCGGTTCGATGCCGCAAACAGCTTTGCCTGCGAGTCGGTTCCGCTCACCGCAATGACGTTCGGATTGGCTGCGGGATAGAGCGCCGGCGATTTGGCGCCGGCATTGCCGGCGGCGGCCACCATCAGGATCCCCTTGGCAGCGGTTGCGGCAACGCCCCGCTCGATCAAGGGATCCTTCGGTCCTGCAAAACTCATATTGATGATCTGCGCACCGTGCTCGGCCGCGTAGTCCAGCCCCTTCAGGATCACATAGGAGGTGCTCTCAGCACCATTTGCGCCGCTGCCGAACGCCCGGATCGCCAATAGCCGCGCCTCCGGCGCGCTTCCCATCAGCTTGCCATGCGCCACGATCGCGCCGGCAATACCGGTGCCGTGGACGTGCGGGCCTTCCTTGCTGCCGAGCGCATCGAAACTGTCGGCAACCGAATTGACGAGTTCGGGATGTTTGACGTCAACGCCTGAATCGATCACCGCGATGGTGACGTTCATGCCGCGGACCAGCTTGTGCGCCTGCGGCAGCCGAAGCTGGGCGACCGCGTATTGCGCGGCGTCGCCCTCGCTCATCGAGCGCTTCTGGTCTTTCTGGTCTTGCAGCATATAGCGGAAATTAAGCTGCACCGACTTCACGCCGCCGGCGCTGTCAGCGGCGAACTCACGGCGGACGACGTCCACTGGACGCTGATCGATGATCCGGAACAGGCCGATGGTGCCGCCGATCAGCGGAAATTCCTGCGAGGAGAGCCGCTCGAGGCCGTGACGCCGGGCCAGTTCGTCGGCTTGCGCCGGCGATAACGCGCTGTCGATCTCGGCCACCAGTTCGTTCGGGATCGCGCGCGTGTCGATCGCGGCCGCCTGCGGCGGCGCGTTGTTGCGCGGAGCGCTATTGCCCTTCTTGGTCGAGGTGCCGTTGCCGCCGCCATCGACCGAGAGGACCGGACGGTCGAAACATTCGCCGTCAGGGCCGCGATTGGCGTATTGGCAGACCGGGTAGAGGTTGGGCGAGAAACGCAGCGGAAGTGTCGGATCCACACCGACACGGGAGATCTCGGGACGCCCGTTCGGTATCCGCCCGACCAACGTCGTGTCGCCACCTCCGCCTCCGCCGTGCGTGGTCGGCGGAACGCGCGCGATGACCCCGGGACCGGGCCGGGTCGTGACGACAGGCCGGTTCGCAATGACAGGGCGGTTCGTGATTACGGGCCGGTTGGTGATGACGGGGCGGCTCGTGATGGCCGGATTGACCCGCGCCCCGACGGTGGGATTGATTCTGGACGTTGCGGACGGATTGATCGTCGGCACCCGGGAACCGACGTTCAGGCTCGGCGTGCGCATGATGGCTTGCGCGTCGGCGACCGAACCGCCGAACAGCACGAGCGGCAGCGCCATCGCCGACCATGCCCATGCCGCGCGCTGCGCCCTTTTCCGCCAATTCACGCCAACATCGACCATGGGACCTCGGCTTGGTCAGGCGACCGACGCGTTACGGCGTCGGCACCGCAAGACTGACGATCTTCTCACCTTGCAACTTGTTCATCAGGTTCGTGACTTCGTCCTTGCCCAGCGCACGGTTGCCAAACTGCAGCCGGAACATGCCGCCCTTGGCGCCATCGACGATCGAGGCCTGATAATTGTCCAAGAGCGCGTTGATGTCGGCGATGCGCGCGTCCGGGTTAAACCGCACCAGCGCGCGCGGCGGCACCGCGGCACCGAGTTCGCGGGTAAGCGGCGCCGACGTCTGATTGAGGCTCAGCGAAGCGGTCTGGAACGAGGCGGTCTGATTCTTCACCAGCACTGCGCCAATCACCCCGGCCTGCAGCAGCAGCGCGACCGCGCCGAGGCTCGCCGACCAGGCCAGCGTCCGGGGCGAAAGTTTGGTGAAGAATTCCGCGATCCGCGCCGAGAGATTGATCGACACCGACGGCTTGCGCTCGGGCTCGCCGTCGATCGCCGCGAACAGCTTCTGCATGGCGCGCGCGGACGGCGCACCCAGGCTTTCGTTGAGATGAATGGTCTCGGCATATTCTTCCTGGATCACGGCATATTGCCGGGCCAGGTCGGGATCGCCGGCGAGCGCCTCATCGACGCGGCGCGCATCGCGCGCGTTCAACGTGCCGGCCGCATGGAATGGCAGCAGCATCTCGATTTCGCCGGGCTCTTGATCCAGCATTTTCTTGCTCATCGCCATCATGGCCAACCTCGCTCAATGCCGGCTGCCTTGAGCAGTTCGGCCAATTTCTTGCGCGCATAAAACAGACGCGTCTTGACGGTGTTTTCGGGAATTCCGACGATTTCGGCCACCTCTTCCACGGACTTCTCGTGGTAGTAGACGAGATCGACGATCTCCCGATGCTCAGGCGAAAGTGATGTCAGGCACTTGCGCAACGCATCACTGGTATCTTTCTTCTGAACCACCACTTCCGGATCATCGGACGTATCCTCGATCGCGTTCGCGGTCTCATCGTCCAGTCCAACATCCTTCCGGCGCCTAAGTGCCGACAGGGCCTTGAACCGCGTAATCGCCAGCAGCCAGGTGGTAACGGCGGATCGGCCTTCGAACTTCCCAGCCTGGCGCCACACATCGAGAAACACCTCACTGATGAGGTCTTCCGCAACCTGTTCGTCCCTGACGAGCCGAAGCCCGAAACGGAACACCCTGACATGGTGCCTTCCGTAAAGCACCTGCATGGCGAGCCGGTCGCCTTGAGCGATCCGAGCGATCAGAATTTCGTCTGAGGCCGCCTGTGTCGCACTCAATTGCCGTCTCGCAAGGTTGGTCGGGGGGAGATGGCGGAGGGTTCGATGGCCGAGGCAAGATTCTTCACATTACGGCAATGAACCAATTGCATGTGTGATCTACCCCACATAGGCGCACCGGCCGCCAAAGGCGCCGGCGAGAACGAACAAAGCCCCAATTTCGGTATCATAATACGGCGTTACTTTCCTAGAGAGCGCGCGATCCGGTGCGACCATACCAAGGGTTAGTCTACAAGGCAGCATCTGCTTACAGCTTGGGCTGCCGCGCAACGGTTCCCGCAAGTTCAATCGGCCGAATTTCCGTTGCGAAACAGGATACTGGCAGGTGTTTTAACGGACCAGATTCGGTTCCAAAAGATACCAAACCTAAAGGCTTTCCCACTTAGATTTTTGCCGAGTTCCACCAACGGCGAGTCCATGGGCACCGCTGCCTCCTCATTCGTGAATCCGGCCGATCTGGACGGCGTCGGTCCCCAGCCGGCGGCGAAGGCGCTTGCCCGGCGCGCCAAGCAGCGCCGCCAGATCCTGATCATGATCGGGGTCAGCTACATCATCGACGCCGGGGTCCTGCTGCTTTATGCGCAGGCCGGCTCGATACCGCCCATGATCGCCCCGGCCTATGCCGCTTCCGGCCTGACGCTGGTGATTTTCAGCCTCATCCTTTCGGAATTCGGGTTCAACGAGCGCTTCAAGGATCATTATCTCGTCGCCCCGCAGGCGACCATCTGCATGCTGATTGCACTGGCGTTCACCTATATCGCGCCGGAAGTCGGCGGGATGTTCCTGTGCACCCTGTTCATCGTGTTCAGCTTCAGTTCGCTGCGCTCGATCCCAGCGCAGACCATGATGATCTGGACGGCGATGACGATCGGCCTGGCCGGGCTGTTCCTGTTGACCGACAGACCGATCTCGATGCCGCATGGCAGCCACCTCGAGCGCTTTGCCACCTTGCTGGTGTTCGTCCTGAGCATCGGACGCTGCATGTTCTTAGGGATATTCTCCAGCTCGCTGAAGCAATCGCTGTATCAGAGCGGGCTGAAACTCAAGGAAGCCTACAAGCGGATCGAGGAGCTCGCCGAACTCGACGAACTCACGGGATCGTATAACCGCCGCTGCATCATGCGGATGCTGGACGAAGAGATCGCCCGCGCCGGCCGCAATGACGCACCCTGCTCGATCGCATTGATCGATCTCGACTGGTTCAAGCGCATCAACGACGCCTTTGGTCATCCGACCGGCGACGAGGTACTGCGGACTTTCGCCATCACCATGTTCGCCAACATCCGCGGCATCGACCGCTTCGGCCGCTACGGCGGCGAGGAATTCCTGCTGGTGCTGCCCGGCATGAGCACCGAGCACGCCGTGCGTGCGCTCGACCGGCTGCGCGGGATCATTGCAGAGCTCGACTGGAGCGCATTCTCGCCCGACATGAGCGTGACCATTTCCGGAGGCGTCGCGACGCTGAAGGCGGAAGAAACCCCGGACATACTCCTCGCCCGCGCCGATAGCGCGCTTTACGCAGCCAAGGCACAGGGACGCAACCGCATCGCCAGCGCCTGAACCGACCATTTCAGTTGTTCCGGCGACGGAGAAGCCGTCGCCGGCTTTTGCTCCAGGATAGAGTCATATGAGTTCGAAGTCCGCTATCGCCCCCATGAACCTGCTCGACGAACTGCAGACCACGCTCGCGCACGGGACGGTCGCCCGCCGGGTCGAGACCTTGCGCCGGGTGACCGACCTCTTCATCAACGGCGCGGTGGATTATTCGGATGAACAGGTCGGCCTGTTCGATGATGTCTTCCAATGCCTGATCGTGCACATCGAAACGTCAGCCAAGACATTGCTGGCCAACCGTCTCGCGCCGATCGACACCGCACCGCCGCTGACGATCCGGGCACTGGCATTCGACGACGTGATCGAGGTCGCGGGGCCCGTGCTGTCGCAATCGGCACGGCTCGACGACAAGACCCTGATCGAGAATGCGCGCAGCAAGAGCCAGGCCCATTTGATGGCGATCTCGACGCGCAAAGTACTGAGCGGCGCGGTCACCGACGTGCTGGTCCAGCGCGGCAACGATGAGGTGATCCAGAGCACCGTCAACAATCCGGGCGCCGAATTCACCGAGCGCGGCTTCACGCGGCTGGTCAACCGCGCCGAAGGCGACGACAACCTCACGACCTGCCTCGGCCTGCGTCCGACCATTCCACGGCATCTGTATTTGAAGCTGCTGGCCAAGGCGTCCGACACGGTGCGGCAGCGGCTGGAGGCGGGCAACCCGCAAATGGCGGCGCAGGTGCCGAACGCGGTCAAGGAGGCGACGCGGCGCGCGCGCTCCGCACCGTCGGCGATCACCAGAAACACCGAAATTGCCCACGCGCTGGTCAAATCGCTTCATGAGGACGGCCGGCTCGACGAATTCCAGGTGGCGTCGTTTGCCGAGGCCGGCAAATTCGACGAGGCCAACGCTTCCATCGCGGCGCTGGCCAATGTGCCGGTGGCAATCGCCGAGAACATGATGATCGAGAGCCGCGCCGAAGGCGTGATGATCCTGGCAAAAGTGGCCGGCCTGTCATGGTCTACTGTCCGGGCGATCATCAACATGCGCGACGAGTTGACGGGCGGGGAGCCGACCGACATATCGGCGTGCAAGGATACCTATGAGCGGCTGCGGCCATCGACCGCCCAGCAGGTGCTGCGCTTCCATCGCATGCAGCAAAACGCGCCCGCGAAGTGAGCCACTTGTTTGTGTCGTCCCGGCGAACGCCGGGGCCGATACGCCGCGGCTCCTCGATTTAGCAAGCTGTTCGACCACTTTCGCTCACCACAAGCGATTGTGGTTATGGGTCCCCGATGCGCAATTGCGCATCTGAGCTCAAGGCCGGGACGACGAAAAAGTCAGAACCTGAGCAGTTTCGATCCGGCGAGCGCGCCGATCGCCGTGACCAACGCGGTCGAGAGCGTGTACCAGGTCGCCACGAACAGCGGTGAATCATCGGTGCAATGCGACGCGTAGAGCGTCGCCGCCAAACCCGCCGACAACATTCCGGCGATGGCGCCGGCCAGAGCGGGCCGCGCCGGCGCGCCGTGACGCAGGCCAAGCAGCGCGCCTGCCAGGATCGGCAATGACAGCAGCGGGATCGCCGTCATGCACATCCGCGAATTGTTGCCCATCAGCCGCGTCATCATTGGCAGCCGCTGTGGCATCATCATCTCGCCGCCGATGCCTGCGGTCAGAAGCCCGGCCGGGATCAACAGCAGCCAGCCGAAGCCGCGCAGTGACGCTTCCGGCCGCGACAGATGCAGGCTGACGGCAATGGCCGCGATCGCCAGTGCCAGCGTCACGGCGAATTTCAGATCGAAGAACGGATTGCGCATCGCGGTCATTACGTCGGGCCGGATGCCAAGCTCGGTGAAGAACATCAAGAGCGAGACGGGAGCCGCCGCCATCAGCGCCAGCATCAGCGCAAAGCCGACCGGCCGGGCGCGGTGCGTGTTGTCGGCAGCCAGGGTTTTGATGAGCTGATCGGTATCCATTCTCATTGTTCCCGTAACTTCGCCGTCAGGCTGGTCAAGCCCCGATGCAGCGCGACCCGCACCGCGCCCTCGCTCATCGCCAGTTTGGCCGCGGTATCCTTGATCGAAGCACTCTCGACGGCGATCGACTGCAGGACGTCGCGCTGGCGCGCCGGCAGCGACGCCAGTTGGGCAGCGACCTCGCCCGCCGACGCCGTCTCAACCGGTGCCTCGCCCGGGAGCACCTCGGCGAAATCGTCGATATTGACGAACACCCGCCGGCCCCGGCGCCGCAGCGCGTCGATCAGCTTGTTGCGGGCGATCGCAAACAGCCATGGGGCAAACGGGGCGCTGACGTCCCAGGTGTGCCGCTTCAAATGCACCGCCAGCAAAATGTCCTGCACGATGTCCTCGGACTGATCGACCGGTTGCCCTGCACGCGCGAGCCCGCGGCGCGCCGCGGCCCGGAGCACCGGCGTGACGGCCTTGAGCAGGCGATGATACGCCGTACTGTCGCCTGAAATGGCCGACCGCATCAGGCCGGTCCATTCGTCCTCACGTTCGCGCACGCGCGCTCCCACCTTGCAATTCGGTCGCTTTATCAATTTGTTACGTCATGGGGCTGAGATCACGAAGTCGTGATCGACGTGCCCCAGCGTATTTCTTCGCGCATCCTCATTCGGGAATCGGGCAGCCGGTTCCTTGCCGGCTGGCTCATACCATCGATCGCTCTGGCTCGCACCCGCGCCGGCTGCTGCAACGTTGTTGCCCTGCTTTTGCCGTTCTTGCCCGAAGATTCCCTTTTTTTGCCCCGCTGTGGACACGGGGCGGGGTCTCATTTCGCTTTCGGGGGCGGGCAAATGGGGAGATTGCCACATGATTGTCAAAGCCAGCGGGCGCTCGGCCTTGATATTAGCAACAGGGCTCTTCGTATGTTTCGCGGCGCCATCGCCGGCGACGGCAGCCAGCACGGACCGCGCGGCCGCCACGTCGAAGTCGGAAAGCGCGACGCCCGGAAAGTCCGCCCGGCAGAGCACCAAGCACTGGAAGCGCTACACGCGTCGATCGGGCAAAGTCGCGTCGAAACCTGCCGAGACCAGGAAAGCGGTCGAGGTGGCCGACGCCTCGACCAGCGGCGCGCTCACGATTCCGGCGTCGATCGCCAACGCCAATGCGCAACTGGCATCCGCCGATACCGCCCCTGGCAGCGCCCAGGCGATGACGGCAAAGGCCAATATCCTGCTGGCGTCAGCCGACAAGCCGGGGGAAGCGTCGTCCACCACCGAAGCCGTGGTCTCATCTGATCAGCTCAACGATGTCGATCGGGCCCTGCAACAAAACCCGGCCACGCAGACCGTCGCGATGGCTACGACCAAACCCGCCCCCGCGGCGCCGGTCCTGGCTTCCAGCCCTGACAGTTCGACCTGGGATCAGACCTCGTTGATCGGAAAAATCTTCATCGCCTTTGGCGCGTTGCTGACGATGGCCTCGGCGGCGCGCATGTTCATGGCGTGAGGTATCGGGTACCGAACGCAGCGACATGCGTCCGGGCCGCCTCTTCAGCCCACTTGAAGCCGAGCCCACTTGAGGTCCTGCCTACTTGAAGCCCAGCCTACTTGAAGCCAAGCCCACTTGAAGCCCTTGCCGCCAGCGGGCACATTGCCCGCCAAATCAGGCACCGGGGTGAACCATGGCTACGTTCGAACACATCATTGTCGAAAGCAAAGGCGCGGTTGGCATCATCACGCTGAACCGCCCGAAAATGCTCAACGCGCTGTCGTTCGGCGTGTTTCGCGAGATCGCCGCCGCCGTCGAAGACCTCGAAGCCGACGACGCGATCGGATGCATCCTGGTCACCGGCAGCGAAAAAGCCTTTGCGGCCGGCGCCGACATCAAGGAGATGCAACCAAAAACCTTCATCGACATGTTCTCCAGCGATTTCGCCGCCATCGGCGGCGACCGCATCGCCACCTGCCGCAAGCCGACGATCGCGGCCGTCAGCGGCTATGCGCTCGGCGGCGGCTGCGAACTTGCGATGATGTGCGACATCATCATTGCCTCCGACACCGCCAAATTCGGCCAGCCGGAAATCACGCTCGGAACCATCCCCGGCATCGGCGGGACCCAGCGGCTGACGCGCGCGATTGGCAAATCCAAGGCGATGGATCTCTGTCTCACGGGACGGATGATGGACGCCGCGGAAGCCGAGCGTTCGGGCCTGGTCAGCCGCGTCGTGCCGGCTTCCAGCCTGATGGACGAAGCGCTGGCGGCGGCGGAAAAGATCGCCTCGATGTCGCGCCCCGCGGCCGCGATGGCCAAGGAAGCCATCAACCGGGCGTTCGAGACACCGCTGTCGGAAGGCATGAATGTCGAGCGCAATCTGTTCCACTCGACGTTTGCGCTGGAAGACCGCTCCGAGGGCATGGCGGCCTTCATCGAGAAGCGCAAGCCGGTGAACAAGAACCGGTAAGAGCGCACACGCTCTATGTCGTCCCGGCGAACGCCGGGACCCATAGCCACCGGCAGCTGTTATTATGCACGCTGGTCGTTATCTTCCTTTTCCAGCAAAGCTAGCCGCGGCGTATGGGTCCCGGCGTTCGCCGGGACGACGATGGAGTTATTTCGTCGCCCCGCTCCGCGCCAGCGCCGCATTCACCAGCGCACGATAGGCCCGCTCGACAAATGTCGTCGGGCGGTCGAGGCCCAGCCGAGCCAGGCATTCGAGACGCGCGGCGTTCGGCGGCTGCGTCATTCCCTGCCATAGCAGACCGGGTAACCGAAGCGGCGTGCGCTGGGCGTCCCGCAACAATTGCAAGGCCGGGATCAGCCGCTGTTCGGTCTCCGTAAAATCGCTGCCGAACGGGAACGACGGCAGCAGGCCCGCCTCGCGCGCGGGCTTCAACGCTGCCGCGATCGCTTCCGGAAAATTCCGGCGATGCGCGCGCGGAATTTCAAAATCCTTCGGCAGCTTGCCGGCATCCTTGGCCACCTTTGCGAGTTCGCCCTGGAAGCGGGAGTCTGAAATCGAAAGCATCGCCGCGATGGTCTCGGCGTCGGATTTTCCCCTGACGTCGGCGACGCCATATTCGGTGACGAAAACATCGCGCAGATGCCGCGGAATGGTCTGATGGCCGTAGTTCCAGAGGATGTTGGATTGCGCCTTCGCGCCGGTCTGCCGGGTCGATTCCAAAGCCAGAACGGATCGCGCGCCCTGCAATGCGAACGCCTGCGCCACGAAATTATACTGACCACCAACACCGCTCACGACCTGGCCGTTCTCGAGGCCGTCGGAGATCGCAGCGCCCATCAAGGTCGCCATCATCGCATTGTTGACGAAGCGGGCATCGACGCGCGCGCGACGTTTGATGTCCTCGTCGCCATAAAGCTGGTTGGTGAACGACACCGGCATCATCTGGATGCGCGCGATCTGTTCCGCCGGCATTTCGCGCAGCGTGCGATAAAACGCTTTCGGCCCGAGGAAGAACGCGCCGTGCAGCGTCACGCCGTCGACTTCCCGCTTGAGAACGCCGGCGTCGATCAGGCCGAGAAACGCCTCGAACAGCATTTCGCTGACGCCGTACAGTCCCTTCTCGAACGGTCCGGCCTGCGGCACCACTTGTTCGGGCGCGAGCCGCTTCATGACCGACTGGAATTGCGCATTGTCGCGGTGACGAACGATCAGGCCCTGCGCCAGCGCATCGCCGACCTGCCCGATGCCGATCTGTAGCGTGCCGCCATCGGGCACGAGACCCGCGGCATGCAGGCCGATGGCGTATTTGGTGTCGCTGATCGGCTCGGCCGGCGGCGCGAACAGCGGAAAGTCCGTCTCGGGGCTGTCGAGTACCGCGCTGAATTCGTCGCCCGCCAGATCACCGGCGCCGGGCATGAACGGCAGTTCGGAATTGACCTGGCCCACCAGCCTGAACGACGCCCGGCCCTCGGCGCGGGCGCGCAAAATGTCGAGCGTGGTGTCGGTGTTGCAGCTCAGGCTGTAGCGCGCGACGCCACCCTCCACGCGCTTGGCCACCAACTGGGTGACGACATTGAGCCCGCGCGCCAGCAGATAGGACGCGGCATGCGTGTAGTTTGCAGAAATGTAATGCTGCTGCGGATACGGCACGTGCAGCCACTTTCCGGCGAGGAAGAAAAATTCAATCACCTGGATGTTGGGCGGCAGCGCGCCGGCATGCAGCGCGGCGGCGTAGGTCAAATCGGGATAGCCGCCGAACAGCCGGTCGATGACAGGACCGATGAAGCGCTTTTCAAGCAGGCTGCCCGGCTTCGGTTTTTCCAGGGTCAACGCGGAAAACAAGGTCAGGTTGATCGAGCGATCGGCCGCGGCACGCGCATAGAGCGCATTGATGATGTGGTTGGCCTTGCCGAGCCCAAGCGGCAATCCCACCACGAGGTTGGTTCCGACATCGCGGATGATGTCTTCCGCGATCGCTTCGGGGTCGGAAAACAGTTTCGGCATCAAAATGCGGACCCGGCGTCATGCAACGCCGACCGCCCTGGAATAAGACGCCGGCTGCTCCGAGCTATAACGCATTTGTTACCGAACTTCGTCTGTGACGAACCTGCAACAGCCAAGCGCCGAATTCCTGTGAGGATGTCGCGCGACCGTTTGCCAGTGGCGGCACCGCCCCCTAAACAGGTAGATGTGACGAGGCCGTCGGCGGGGGCGGACGGGCCTTGGGTAGTTGCGGGATCAAATGGTTGGGCGTGCCGCTAGAGTTGGCCACGTTGCAAGGCGCGTGCTTCGAACAGGCATTTGCCTTGGCGTCGTGATGTGCGTGGCGTTTGCCGCGGCAGGCGCCCAGGCCGAGAACCTCCCGGACGCGCTGGCCAAGGCCTATCAGACCAATCCGCAGCTCAACGCCGAACGCGCGCGCCAGCGTGCCACCGACGAAGGCGTGCCGCAGGCGCTGGCGGGGTACCGGCCGCAGATCGTCGCCAGCCTCACCGCCGGCCTGCAGGCGGTCCGCAACCTCCTGCCCGACAACACTGTGCAGTCGGCGAACCTGAAACCCTGGACCATCGGGGTGACGGTGACCCAGACCCTGTTCAACGGCTTCAAGACCGCCAACAGCGTCCGCGTCGCGGAACTGCAGGTTTCGTCCGGCCGCGAAGCGCTGCGCAATGTCGGCCAGGGCGTGCTGCTCGATGCCGTCACCGTCTACACCAACGTGCTGGCGAATCAGTCGCTGGTGTCAGCGCAGCGTTCCAACGTCGCGTTCCTGCGGGAAACGCTGGGCATCACCCAGAAGCGCCTCAATGCCGGTGACGTGACGCCGACCGACACGGCCCAGGCCGAAGCCCGCCTCAACCGTGGCCTTGCCGACCTCAATGCCGCCGAGGTTGCCTTGGCCATCAGCCAGGCCACCTATACCCAGGTGATCGGCAATGCGCCGACGCAGTTGAACCTCGCCGAAACCGTAGACCGCTATCTGCCGCGCAGCCGCGATGACGCCACCGGTCTCGCCTTCCAGCAGCATCCGGCGGTCTTGGCGGCCGCCTTTGACGTCGACGTCGCCTCGACCAGCATTCGGGTCGCCGAAAGCAGCCTGATGCCGACCATCACGATGCAAGGCAGCGTCAGCCGCAGCAAGCAGTCGGATCCCACACTCGGCACCTTCGGGACCGACCAGGCTTCGATCGCCGGCCAGCTCAACCAGCCGATCTACGACGGCGGCATGGCCGCCTCGCAGACCCGGCAGGCCAAGGAGATCTCGGCCCAGAGCCGGCTGGTGCTCGACCAGGTCCGCAACCAGGCGCGCACCGCGGCGGTCGGCGCCTGGGTTGCCAATGAAGGCGCCAAGGTCGCGGTGTCCGCTTCCGAATCCGAAGTGCGCGCTGCAACGGTCGCCTTGCAGGGCGTGCAGCGTGAGGCCGCGGGTGGCCAGCGCACCACGGTCGACGTGCTGAACTCGCAGCAGGATCTGATCCTGGCGAAGGCGCGCTTGATCGGCGCACAACGCGACCGCGTGATCGCCTCCTACACCCTGCTCAGCGCCATCGGCCGGCTCGACGTCAAGACGCTGGGGCTCAACACGCCGGATTACCTGCCGGAAGTGCATTACCATCAGGTGCGCGACGCCTGGCACGGCCTGCGCACGCCGTCGGGGCAGTAATTCGCAACTTTGTCGCCGGTGTTAACTGCCCGCTGTTCATGTCCGCGATTTTTCATCGCCGGGAATCTGCACTAGCTTAAAATTCGATCTGATTTGACTGCACCCGATTTTGATCGATCCATTTCTGCGAGGCCTCGTGATCTCAAACATACTGCGCTGGTCGGGCAAGACGCTGCTGGCGCTCCTGATCTTGATCGTGATCGCGATAACAGCGTTCCGGATGGCAGCATCGATCCGCGAAACCCACACCCGCGCCGAGCTGGCGCCGCCGTCGGGTCGTCTGGTGCCGACCAGCTCCGGTGGCGTGTTCGTGCAGGAAAAAGGCCCGGCGGATGGAATTCCCGTCGTGCTGTTTCACGGCACCGCGGCGTGGAGCGAACTCTGGCGGCACACGACCGGCGTGCTCGCCGCCGCCGGCTTTCGCGTCATCGCCCTCGACCTGCCTCCGTTTGGATTTTCCGATCGTCCGGGCAGCTACACAAGGAAAGATCAGGCTGCACGCATCAACGATGTTCTCGTCAATCTGAAAGCCAGGCCTGCGATTATCGTCGGCCATTCCTTTGGCGCCGGTGCAGCGACCGAACTGGTGATGCGCTATCCAGACCGGGCGCGAGGCCTCGTACTGGTCGATGCGGCGCTGGGACTGACGGTAGCTACTGCCGAGGCGCCATGGATCATTCAGCCAAAATGGATTCGCGAAATACTGGTATCGCTGACCATCACCAATCCGGTGGCGACGAAGACGCTGCTCGAATCCCTGATCGAGAAAAAGGAACGCGCGCTGCCTGAATTCGTCGCGATCCTGCAACGGCCGACGACGCAGCGCGACACCACCCCCGACATCGCCGACTGGCTATATTACTTCCTCGGCGCCGACCGCAACGCCGTGAGTGCCGATCGCACCGCATATGCACGGGTGAAACTCCCCGTCGCCATCCTGTGGGGTGACAAGGACAACACTACTCCGGTTGAGCAGGCGCTTGATCTGCGAACGCTGTTGCCGCCGGACACCACCCTCACCTTGCTGCCGGGCCTTGGCCATATTCCGCAAATCGAGGACCCCGCTTTGTTCAACGACGCCCTGCTCAAGGCGCTCGGAAAGCTCTAGACTTAAGGACAGATTCGAAAAGGCCGGAGGCATCATGGATATCATCAGATTGTGCGCCTGGGGCTACGCCGCCCTGCTCGGCTTCGTGATCCTGACCGGATACATCCCGGCCTTCATCGACCAGAACGACATGATCTTCGGCCTGTTCCGCCGCACCTGGTATGCCGACGGGCTGCATCTGGTTTCCGCGCTGTGGGCACTCGCGGCAGCGCTGACCTCTCGCCGCGCCTCGGAACTGTTCTTCCAATTGTTCGGCGCGTTCTACTTTGCCGACGGCTTGCTCGGCCTCTTCACTGGCTCGGGCTATCTCGACTTCGGCATCCTGATCAACGGTATCCGCGACTTGCCGCTGATGACGCGGGTGTTCACCAATGCGCCGCATCTCGCCCTCGGCGGTGTCGCGATCCTGATCGGCTACCTGCTGGCGCCGCGCACGCGGACCGCCGTTCATGCTTAAATGGCTGCGGCGCATTCTTGTCGTCATCGCGATCCTGATCGCGGTATCGGTGCTTGGGCCGCTCGCCTATATCGAGGGCACGTGCCGCCCCTCTTCGTCGGCTTCGGCGTCACCTGCGCCGTCAGTAACGCTGCCTGCGATCAACGAGCCGCGTTACCAGCGCAAGCAGAACAATACCTTCTTCACCTTTCCCGAATGGTACATCGTTTATTCGTTCGAGGATTTCGGCCGCTTCCTCGATCGGTCCAGCGAAAGCCATTTCAATTATCTCGGACACATTTTCGGATTCTGGCGCAGCTTCTGCACCATCAATCAGGCGGTGCCGCCGACCGGTGAATCGCTCACCGAAGTCAAAACCATGATCTATGTCATCGGCGTCAGCTACTCGATCGAATACGCCATCAAGGGATTTTATGAGAACACCATCGGCCGTGTGTTCGAATGGATCCGGGGCGAGGAACGGACCCCGCAAGACCTGTACGCGCGCAAGGTACTGCAGGACTATGCGGCGTTTCTTTACACCGTTCCCTGGTTCAAATTTCCGTTCCGCGAGAAGCTCGATGGCTTGATGGCGATCTCGGCGCGGACCGATAGCCCGCTGCGAACATGGGAACGGTATTTTGCGCTCGGCACCGAGTACTATCTCAAGGTCGGTTATGCCGCGCTGATCCAGAAAGCGCTCGATGCCGGTGGCGACGACGAGCCGCGCGATATCATGTTCGCGGTCGCGACGTTGCCGCCGGCGGTGCTGGCGAAGGAGCCGCGCATCAAACCGATCCGCACGCTGACGCCGCAATGGCAGCTGGTGCAGACGCCACGCTACAAGGATTTCACCGAAATCCTGCAGAGCCTGCTGGACCAGGGTTTTGGCCTCGCCGAGATCGCCGGCAACCGTGAAATCCTGATCACCGTGATCGCGCCGGATGCCGCCAAGCTCGACGTCAAGGGGACGACGGAGCTGTTTTCACTGGAGCTTGATGGCAAACCCGGCTTCCGCAGGGCCGGCCTGAAGGCTAGGATCGACCGTCTCGTCGATATCAACCGCGACCTCAAGGCCAGGGGCGTGAGCATCGAGCATTTCTATGACTACTGAAGCGCCACATCATGGCAGGCTGCGGCCACTACGCCGGATCTCGGGCGCTTTCGCGCTCGTGGTGTGCGGCTGGCTTGCGGTTGTGGTCGCTTTGACGTTCGGATCGGCGCCGGGCAAGTCGATGGCCATCGTCGGCCCGCCGGCGCACGCGCTGGCAATCATCGCCAAGGCCAACGGCCGCGTGCTTGCAGCGAGCAACTATGTCACTTTTGCCCGCTCCGACGATGCCGGCTTCGTCGCCCGCCTCTATGCAGCGGGTGCACTCCTGGTGCTGGACGCGGAGCAAGCCGGCGGCTGCAGCGGGCTTCCACCCAAACGCATCGCGCAGCTGTGATCTTCCGAAAGTCGGGAAGTTCGATTCATCTCTCGTCATGGCCGGGCTTGACCCGGCCATCCACGTCTTTCTTTGCTTAGTGCAGCAAAGACGTGGATGCCCGGCACAAGGCCGGGCATGACGGAGATGAGAGCTCGCCGCGCTACGACGCGTATTTCTGATACATCGTATTCGTGAACAATTCCGCCGGATCATACTTGCGCTTCGCCGCAAAGAAGTCGTTGATCTGCGGATACGACCGCTGCAACTGATCCTTCGAATAATAGAGCTGGTAGGGCAGGAAAAACCGGCCCTTGTGCGCGATCGTGAGATCGATCAGCTCTTCGGTCGCCTTCTTCATCCGCTTGTTGCCTTCATCATCCGTGGTCTGGTTGATGTAGAGCACCAGCGAGAATGCCGGCTCCGGCGAATAGGTCAGGAAGTTGTCCTCCTGATGCACGATGCGCACCGAGGCATTCAGCAAATTGGTCTTGTTGTCGGTCAGCACCTTGCGCATGCCGTCGACAAAGGAGACGAACTGGCTGCGCGGGATGAAATATTCATGCAGGATGTCGGTGTCGTTGGGCAGCGCGTTGCGCAAATACGGCACGGAATCGTGCATCGGGTCGTTGCGGTTGACGAGACAGGCCTCCGCCGAGCCGATCGCCTGCGCCCGCGTCACGGTGCAGGTTTCCATCCGGTGCTCGATGTGCTTCTCGGACAGCCACTTCATTTCCTGGAACAGCGGTCCCTGCTTGGACAGGTTGATCGTAAGCCGCCGCAGCTTGGTGCCCGAGACCTCGCCAAGCGGTTCGCGCTTGAAATCTGATCCGTCGACCTTGGTGTAGGTGTAGAGCAGCAACTCCCTGAGAAAACTGCTCGGCGCGGTTGAGAGGTGGCCGTACATCAGGCCGATATTGGCATCCTTCTCGATCTCCTTGGCGAAGACGTCAGGAAATTGCTTGTAATCCATCATGCGGCGTCCGGTCTGGTAGACCAGATTGTCGGCGATATCGAGCTCGGCCTCGACGATCACGCCGAACAGGCCGTAGCCGCCGACCACGAGGTTGAACAATTCCTTGTTCTCGGTTTCCGACACCGTGCGCAGTGACCCGTCCGCCAGCATCACGCGCATCGACTTGATCGATTTGCGGAGCGCGCCGGCCTGATGGTCCATGCCGTGGGCGTTGACCGAAATCGAACCGCCGACGCTGAAAATATCGGTCGATTGCATCGCCCGCACCGCAAAGCGCGGGTGCAGCAGGTTCTGGATGTCGTGCCAGGTCGCGCCGGGCTGCACGGTGATGGATCGCCGGCTCTCGTTGAGCACGACCTTGTTGAAGCCGCGCATGTCGAGCACGATGCCGCCCTTGCGGAACGCCTGCCCGCCCATGCTGTGCCGTACGCCGGCGGTCGTGACCGAAAGTTTGTTGTCGCGCGCAAACGTCAGCGTTTTGCTGATGTCGTCGACGCTGCGCACCTCGACCACGCCGTAGATTTCGGTCTTGTTGAGACAGCTGGCATCATTGATGCTGCCGCCGAGCTGCGACCATTTTACGTCTTTCAGCGGCGCAATCGCCTTGATCCGCTCCAGATCGATCTTGGCCTGCCCGCCACCCCCCACCGCCGGTCCGCAATCCTTTTCGCCGCTGGGATCGGCGGCAAGCGCCTGCAGTTTGCGGTAGCCGTAGACGCCAAACAGCACCACGACAACAGCGGCGACGGACGCCCCGGTTTTGAACCTTTGTGAAAATTTTCGCATGCATTGATTCCAGATGATGACGGATAGTCCGGGCGAGCCGATAATTAGTCAAATTGGCGCGGCGATGGTTCGATGGATTGCCGGGCTTACTGAAACGCTAGGCCTTGATATTGCGATGAAAAGCTGCCGCATTCACATCATGGGAGCATCGGGTTCGGGCGTCACCAGCCTCGGCCGCGCGCTGGCCGATTCGCTGGCGATACCGCATCACGACACCGACGATTATTTCTGGCGACCGACCATCCCGCCCTTCAGGGAAATGCGTGAGGCCGCCGAGCGCCTGAAGCTGATGGGCGAGATGTTCTTGCCGCGGGCGGGTTGGGTGCTGAGCGGATCGCTCAATGGCTGGGGCGATACGTTAGTTCCCGATTTCGATCTGGTGGTCTTCCTCGTCACGCCGCGCGAGATCCGCTTGCAGCGCCTGCGCGCCCGCGAGGCCACGCTTTTCGGCACCGATGCCTTGGCTCCGGGCGGATGGCGGCATCAGCAGACCGAAGAGTTCATCGAATGGGCCTCCGGCTACGAGGAGGGCAACGCGGGCCGCAATTTGGCGAAGCATCAGGCGTGGCTTGCCGCACTGCCCTGCCCGGTTCTGCGTCTGGATGGATCGCGGCCGCTGCCGGAACTGGTCGCGGAAGTGCACCGCGCGATTGGCGGCCAAGCCAATCCCACATAGCTACCGCCCTTTCCGCAACGCGTGCAGCTCGATAGTCTCTCGCACACGACCGCGGCTGATAACGCCGGCGCAAGAATGGGGAAGCGCTTCCGCAGAGATCGACCGGCCACGCGCCCGGTCGAGATGCGAACAATCAACAACATCAAACGCACAGGGAGAACGCCAATGCTGACGCGACGCAGTATGATGCTTGCCTCGATCGCCGCCGGAGTGACCATGAACAGCCGAACCGTTGTTGCCAAGGCAGCCCAACCGGCAACGCCGGTGAGCTTCGACATTCCTGCCGGCGCCTGCGATTGCCACACCCACATCCATCCGGACCCCGCGAAATTCCCGTTCTTCGCCGGCCGCGTCTACACGCCGGAACTGGCCTCGCCCGAAGAGATGACCGCCTTGCACAAGGCGATCAGGATGGAGCGCGTGGTGATCGTGACACCGAGCATTTACGGGCCCGATAACTCCGCCACCCTGTTCGGCATGGCCGCGCGCGGCGCGACCGCGCGCGGCGTCGCCGTGATCGACGACAAGACGTCGGAAGCCGATCTCGACGCCATGGGCAAAGCTGGCATCCGCGGCATCCGGCTCAACCTCGCCACCGGCGGCGTCAATGATCCCACCGTCGGCCGGCCGCGGTTCTCCGCCGCCGTCGAGCGCATCAAGGCGCGCGGCTGGCATGTGCAGCTGTTCACGAGTCTTGCCATGATTACCGCGATCAAGGATCTGATCGCGACATCGCCGGTGCCGGTCGTCTTCGACCATTTCGGCGGCGCGCAGGCCGAGCTTGGCGTCGGCCAGCCCGGCTTTGCCGATCTGGTGGAGCTGGTGAAGTCGGGCAAGGCGCATGTGAAGATCTCCGGCGCCTACCGCGCCTCGAAGCTTGGCCCTGATTACGCCGACTGCACCCCGCTCGCACAGGCGCTGATCGCAGCCAATGCCGACCGCATCGTCTGGGGCACCGACTGGCCGCATCCGGATTCGGTGACCCCTGCCGGCAAGCAGATCAGCGACGTGACGCCGCTGTTCCAGATCGACGATGGACGGCTGCTCAACCAGCTCGCGGTGTGGACGCCGGACGCTGCCGTGCGCAAGAAGATTCTCGTCGACAATCCGGCGCGGCTGTACGGGTTCTAGCGCGCCCGGCGCGAGAATACCGAGATCAGCACCGGCAGCGTGATCAGGATGACGATTGGCGCCAGCATCATGCCGGTGACGACCACCACCGCCAGCGGCTTTTGCACTTGCGAGCCGATCCCCGCCGACAGCGCCGCCGGCAGCAGCCCGACGCCGGCGACGACGCAGGTCATCAGCACCGGCCGCAATTGCAATTCGCCGGTGCGGATCACGGCCCTCACCCGCTCATAACCTTCGTCGATCAATTGATTATACTGCGACAGGATGATGATGCCGTCCATCACGGCGATGCCGAACAGCGCGATGAAGCCGATCGCCGCCGATACGCTGAACGGAATCCCCGAGATCAACAGCCCGAGCACGCCGCCGAAAATCGCCATCGGGATCACGCTCATCGCCAATAACGTGTCGACCATCGAACCGAAATTGAAGAACAGCAGCACCGCGATCAGCGCCAGGCTGATCGGCACCACGATCGACAGCCGCTTGATGGCGTCCTGCAGATTGCCGAACTCGCCGACCCACTCGACCCGCGATCCCGGCGGCAGCTGGACCCGGCTTGCGACCTTGTCCTGCGCTTCCTGGATCGCGCTGCCGAGATCGCGCTCGCGGACCGAGAACTTGATCGGCAGATAGCGCTCCTGCCCTTCGCGGTAGATGTAGGCGGCGCCCGAGATCAAGTTGATCGAGGCGACCTCGCTGAGCGGAATCTGCGTGATCGCACCGCCTGGGCCGGCGACGCCGATCCGCAAATTGTGGATCGCCTCGGCACTCTTGCGATATTCCGGCGCCAGGCGAACGATGATCGGGAAATGCCGGTCGCTGCCGGGTTCATAGATGTCGCCGGCGCTGTCGCCGCCGACCGCGACCTTGATGGTGGCGTTGATATCGCCGGGCGACAGGCCGTACCGCGCCGCCCGCGCGCGATCGACATCGATCTGGACGGTGGGCTGGCCGAGCGAGGTGAATACCGCAAGATCCGTCACGCCCTGCACGGTGGCGAGGACGGACTTGATCTTGTTGGCGGTGTCGGTCAGCGACTGCAGATCGTTGCCGTATAGTTTGATCGAGTTCTCGCCCTTGACGCCCGACACCGCCTCCGAGACGTTGTCCTGCAGATATTGCGAGAAGTTGAATTCGACGCCGGGGAATTTTTCCTGCAACTGCGCCAGCAGCTCCGCCGTCAGTACGTCCTTGTCATGGGTGCCCGGCCACTCGCTGGCCGGCTTCAATGGCGCGAAGAATTCGGCATTGAACAGGCCGGCGGCGTCGGTGCCGTCGTCGGGGCGGCCGTGCTGCGACACCACCGATTCCACTTCGGGGCGGCTACGGATCAGCTTCCGCATCTCGTTGACGTAGGTATTTCCTTCCTGCAGCGAGATGGTCGGCGGCAGCGTGGCTCTGATCCACAGATTGCCCTCTTCCAGCTTGGGCAGGAATTCCAGCCCGAGGAGCCGCGCGAACACGATGGTCGTGATCACGAGGACCGCAGCACCGGCCATCACGATCCTGCGGTTGGCGACCGCCCAATTCAGCACCGGCAGATAAAGCCGGTCGAGCTGCCGCATGATCCAGGTTTCGGTGTGCTCCATATGCGAGGGCAGGATGATGGCGCTCAGCGCCGGCGTGACGGTGAAGGTCGCCAGCAAGCCGCCGGCCAGCGCGTAGGCATAGGTCCGCGCCATCGGCCCGAAGATGTTGCCTTCGACGCCACTCAGCGTGAACAGCGGCAGGAAGGCGGCGATGATGATGGCGGCGGCGAAGAAGATCGAGCGCGACACGTCGGCGGAAGCGGACAGGATGGCGTGGCTCTTCATGCCCATCGTGGTGTCGAAGGAGATCTGGCTGCGCTCGGCCTCCGACAACGCCGCGGTCTGCGACAGCCGGCGGAAGATCGCCTCCACCATGATCACGGTGGCGTCGACGATCAGTCCGAAGTCGATCGCGCCGACCGAGAGCAGATTGGCGGATTCGCCGCGCAGCACCAGGATGATGACGGCGAAGAACAGCGCGAACGGAATTGTCGCGCCGACGATCAGCGCGCTTCGGAGGTCGCCGAGGAACAGCCATTGCAGCAGCACGATCAGGATGATCCCGACCACCATGTTGTGCAGCACGGTGTGGGTGGTGATGTCGATCAGGTCCTTGCGGTCGTAGATCCGCTCGATCTTCACGCCGGGCGGCAGAATGGTGGAATTGTTGATGGAAGCGACCAGCTGCTCGACGCGGGTGATGGTCGGCGCACTCTGCTCGCCGCGCCGCATCAGCACGATGCCCTGCACGATGTCGTCGTCCTGATCGAGGCCGGCAATGCCGAGCCGCGGCTTCTCCCCGATGGTGACATGCGCAATGTCGCTGACCAGCACCGGATTGCCGCCCGATTGCGACACCATGGTGTTGTTGAGGTCGTCGACCGAGCGGATCAGTCCGACGCCGCGCACCACGGCGGATTGCGCGCCGATATTGACGGTGTTGCCGCCGACATTGATGTTGGCGTTGCTGACGGCCTGCAGCACTTGCGGCAGCGTCAGCCCGTTGGCGACCAGCTTGTTGAAATCGACCTGCAGCTCATAGGTCTTGGTCTTGCCGCCCCAGCCGGTGACGTCGATCACGCCGGGCACGGCGCGGAAGCGGCGCTGCAACACCCAATCCTGCAGCGTCTTCAGGTCGAGCACACTGTAGTTCGGCGGGCCCTTCAGCCGGTAGCGGTAGATTTCGCCGATCGGGCTGAGCGGCGAGATGCCCGGCTGCACATTGCCCGGCAACGGCGCGAGCTGCGACAGTCGGTTCAATACCTGCTGCTGCGCCTCGTCATAGGTGTAGTCGAACGAGAACTGCAGTTTGACGTCGGACAGGCCGTACAGCGAGATGGTGCGGATGGTGCGCAGGTTCTTGATGCCGGCGACCTGGGTCTCGATCGGGATCGTGATGTAGCGCTCGATCTCCTCCGACGACAGGCCCGGACTTTGCGTCACGATGTCGACCATCGGCGGGGTCGGGTCGGGATAGGCCTCGATGTTGAGCTGCCTGAACGCGATCAGGCCGCCGACCATCACCACGACGAACATGCCGACCATCAAATAGCGGCGGCTGACGGCAAGGGCGACGAGGCGATCCATCCAGATCGAAGCTTTCAGTGAGTAGAGCGGGAGATCAGCTGCCGGACGCGGCCCGGTCGATGAACAGCGCGCCCTTTGTCACGATCAGCTCGCCGGGCTTCAGATTGCCGACCACCTCGACGAGATCGCCATTGGCGAGGCCCGCCTTGATCTGGCGGAGTTCAATCGAGTGGTCGTCATGCACGACCCAGATCCGGACCTGGTCACCCTCGTAGATCAGCGCCGTTTTCGGCACCCCGACCGCCGGGTGATCGCCCGCCGAATAGATCGTCACATTGGCGAACATTTCCGGCTTGAGCGCGCCGTTGGCGTTGTCGACGGTGGCCCGGACCAGCAGCCGGCGCGTCGCCGGATCGATCGCGGTGGACACGTAATTGACGCGCGCCGACAGCGCCTGGTTCGGCAACGCCAGCACGTTGAACGTGACGTCCTGCCCGACGGCTACATTGGCGGCGTCGGTCTCGCGCACGAAGGCGACCATCCACACGGTGGAGAGATCGCCGATGACATAGACCGGATCGCTGGCGCCGGAATTCACATACTGGCCGGGGCCGATCTTGCGCTGGACCACGGTGCCGGCGATCGGCGCGAAGATGGTGGTTTCCGGATTGATGCGGCCCTTTTCCTGGAAGGTCGCGATGTCCTCGTCGGTGAGGCCGAGAATGCGCAGCTTGTTGCGCGCCGCTTCCATCGCCGTCTGCGAGGAACGCATGTCGTTCTGCGCCTGGATCAGCGTCGCCTGGCTCTGCTGATAATCCTTGAGCGGAACGGCCTTGCCTTCGAACAGATCCTTGGCGCGCTGGCCCTGCAGCTGCGCCAGATCGAGCGCGGACTTTGCCTTGTTCATGGCGGTCATGGCGCCGATGAAATCGTTCTGCGCCTGCACGTTGTCGGCAGCCTCGATCACGAACAGCGGCTGACCCTTGACGACATTATCGCCGGGCCGGACCAGAAGCCGGGTGACCCGGCCGGCATAGGGCGAGAACACCGGTGTCGAGCGATCCTCGTCGATCGCGATCTTGCCTTCGGTGACGTGCTCGGCCCGGAAGCCCCGCGTGGCAACGGGCTGGATGGTCAGGCTGGCCCATTCGGCCGGCGACAGCTTGTAGCGCTGCTGTCCTCCCTTGCGGGACTGGCTGGACACTTCGGAATGCTTGGGCTGGGTTGCGCTGAACTGCACAAATCCATAGACGCCCGCGCCGGCGAGCGCGAGCAAGGCTATCACCAGCGCCGGTCTCCGGCGGCTAAGCATCTGTAATTGCTTAATCAATTTGCTACGCATGCGGTCTGTTCAACTCAGCAATGGCGACAATTTGCCTCACCCGCTAATAGTGCCTAATCGGAGTTCCAAACAAGCTAAAAAACGAGCACGGCCGTTAATTTTTGGAGAGGTCAGCCTGAACGCCCGCTGAAAATACCTATTCGCGCGCCGGCCATTGCGGCGGGTGGCTGCCAAGCGGCATCGCCGGGCGGGCCCAGAAAGCCGAGGTTTTCGACAACAGCGCCGAGTGCCGGACCGACCGCAGTGCACCAAAGCCGGAAGCCACCTCCTCGATAAAAGGCATCACGGTTTCCCCATTCAAATCCCCGGTCTTGAAGCCATCGGCGACGCGACCGAGATTCCACAGCCACCGGCCGGTCTGCGCCAGCGACACCCGCACGTGCCAGCTGCCGCCTTCGCGCGACTGCCGCGCCTTGGCCATCATGGCGCCGAACGCCATGAGGTAACCGGTGGCGTGGTCCAGCATCTGCGCCGGCAGCTCTTTCGGCCCGTCGACGCCCGCCGCCTGCCCTTCGGCATGGTTGAAGCCGGTGGACGTCTGCACCAGCGAGTCGAAACCGCGGCGCTCCGCCCAAGGACCGGCATGACCATAGGCCGACAGCGTCACATAGACGATCCCCGGACTAATACGGGCCGCCTCTTCCGGTGCGAAGCCGAGGCCGGCGATCGCAAGCGGCCGATAGCCCTGCGAAATAATATCGGCCTGCGCCAATAGATCGCGAAACACCGCGCGGCCTTGTTCGCTTTTGAGTTCGACAAAGCTCGTCAGCTTGCCGCGCCCGGTATCGATCGTAAGCCAGGGAATCGCCGGCAGACTTGGACCTGAAATCAACAGCACGTCGGCGCCGTGGGCGGCGAGCGTGCGGCCCGCGACGGGACCTGCGATCACGCGCGACAGATCGAGCACGCGAACGCCGGCGAGCGGCCGATCGCCCTTCGGCCACGGTTTTGGTGCGGCCTCGCCGATTTTTTCGATTGTGATCAGCGGCAATTCGGCAAGCGCCCTGGCGTGCGGCGTCGCCGACCATTCTTCGTATGAACGCATCATCGACACCACGCAACCGCCGGCATAGGCCGCGGTCTCGAACGCCTCGCCATCCCATTGCATCAGCGCGGCTTGAACATCGTCGCGCTCCGGCTTGCAGTTCAACACCTTGCAGACGGCATCGCGGTGATGCGGGAAATTGGTATGCAGCCGCACGAAGCGGGCGTCGCGCGTTTTATAAACGCCTGCGATCGCGTCCCAGGCCGGCGGCGGCGGCTTGTCGTCAACGCGCAGGTAACGCTCGGAGCGGCATTCGACCACGGCGTGACGCATGTCGACGGTAACGTCCTGCGCTTGCCCGCTGCGCAATTTCCATATCCCGGCAGCGGCGAGCCCCGTCGCGGCGACGCTGGCCTGCGCCGCGGCGGCGACGCGAAACGACGACGGCAGCTGCGGCTCTTCTCCGGTCAGCTTGATGGCGTCGAGCGCGGAAGCTTCGCCGCCGGCCGACGTCCAGATATCACTGAGAATTTCACGCGGGCTTTGCATCGGCATGTCTCTTCCCTAGTCTTTCCCAGGCATCGCAACGTAGCCCGGATGGAGCGTAGCGCAATCCGGGTAGAGCGATCCGCTTGGCGAAATCCTGCCGGATTTCGCTACGCTCCATCCGGGCTACGCCTTAACTGCACGAAGGAGTTGCAATGGCCGCCGTCGAACCCCTGACCGCCGGTGCGGTCTTGCTCGCAACCGCCGCCACCGATGCGGTCTATGTCATGTTCACCTCGGCCGTGGTGGCGCGCAAGCGCGTGCCGGCGGCGACCTGGAGCAGCGTCTGGTATGTGCTCTCGTCCTATGCGGTCATCAGCTACACCGAGAACTGGGTCTATGTGGTGTTTGCGGCGGTCGGCTCCTGGGTCGGCGCCTATGCGACGATCACGTTCCTGCACCGGCCGCCTGGCGGACCGCCGGTGGGCGCGGCGCCGGAGTAGAAATTTTACGTCTACGCATTCCGTTGTCATCCCCGCGCAGGCGGGGATCCAGTACGCCGCGGCTTCTCGGTTCTATCATTGGCGTCTCTGGAATACTGGGTCGCCCGGTCAAGCCGGGCGATGACAGCGGAATATGAATTAGCATTCTCGCGACGCATTGCGCCCGAGCTTTGCCAGAAACTTCCCGCCCTCTTATCGAGAGGGCGCAGGGAAGACCGGGTGCGCGCTGCACCCGCGGTCTCGTGTGCGGTTTGCACTAAGTAGGCTGCACACGAGCATACAGGGCAGCGGTGAACACCCGGCCTTCCCTGCGCAATGGCTTTACGGCTTATGCCGTGATCTCCCCGGAGACGAGTTCTTGGTTGACTCCGTCGCTGCCGGTTCAGCTCGCGCTTCTCCGACAGCTTGACGCCTGCAACGGGCGCCAGGACCACACGGTTTTGCCGTACGCTCGATCCACGCCATCGTCAGACGTAGACCAGCGTCCACCGCAACCCGTCCAACGTCCGTGACGACGGCCGACGCCCTCTGAGTGGGACGGGATGGGCAAATATATGCACCTGATTTGCCATTCTGTAAAAGCGAAATATTTTTTGTTTCTGGGCTTGACATGACTTCCGTAAATCAGAACTGATTTGCCCGTCGGGTTGTTTTGTCGCACTTGCGGGACTGCGGTTGCCAATTGCTGGTCGAACCGCTTAGCGACCAAAGCGGACTTCGACGGTCCGATGAATGCTATCGGTGGCCTAAATACTTTAGATAGCAGTACTTAAGGATATTTTATTGAAGTTGAGCTTGGGTTCCAGCGTGATTTCTCATCAATGGCGTAGGAGCGATGGCGCGACATGAACCGATTTGGCATCGCTGCGCTGACCATCGTTGGCCTGTTTGCGGTATACAAACTATCCTATCCGACTTACTCGTATCGATACCGCATGACCATCAACGTCGAGGTGGACGGCCAGTTGCACTCTGGTTCAAGCGTCATTGAAGTTCACGTTAGCAAGCAGGTGAGGATTTTGCATGACGTGAATCCCCTCAAATTTTCTGGAGAGGGGGAGGCAGTGTATTTAGATCTGGGAAGGCGCGGCAGGCTGGTCGCACTGTTGGCATCGGGCGAGTATGCCAATGACAAGGAATTTCCACTTTATTTGGTACATCGACTGCATTTCAAGCTTGATTTATTCGATGACCGAAAGCTGGCTTCTTTGCCGACCTTGCGGGGCAAATGGGAGTTACCCAACAACGAGCTGCCGACCCTTGTCTCTGTCACCGATGCAAACAATTCGGCGACGTTGAGTGTAGTTCGTCCCGATCAGCTTGATCAGACCTTTGGTCCCGGCGTTCGTTGGCGCGGTGTCACCATTGAGATGACAACCGACCCCGTAACTCACGGGCTTGAAGGGAAGTTACCGTTTCTCGTTTCGCAAAAAAATGTTCTGCGTAACGCGCACCAGCATCCAAAAAAGTACATTCCCGGATATCTCGCTTTTATCAGGACTTAGCCGCCGCAGTCGCGTACCCCTTCACCAACCATTTGTACAATTGTCGCTTGTCGGCACTTCATGGACATCATCGGTTTGCCGAATGTCCGCTTTGCGCCAAAGCGCCCCTTCAGCGAACGCCGGGAGCGCTGTCGTTTCCTATCCGAGGCAATCGGGAACAATTCTCTACAGGCGAGCCCGGCGCAGGCGCCTTCAGCCGGCCTGGGCCACCGAGTGCAGCTCCTCGACCAGCACGCGCATGTTCTCGCTGTAGTCGACGGGCACCACGACGAGATGCACGCCGCCTTCGCTGAAAGCTCCCTCCAGCATGGTCGAGAGCTCCGACACCTTGCCGACGCGCGCGCCCTTGGCGCCGTATGATTTGGCATAGGCGACGAAATCAGGGTTGCCAAACTCGAGGCCGAAGTCGGGAAATTCGTCGACTTCCTGCTTCCAGCGGATCATGCCATAGGCGCGATCCTCCAGGATCAGCACGACGAGGTTCAGCTTGAGCCGCACCGCCGTTTCCAGCTCCTGCGAATTCATCATGAAGCCGCCGTCGCCGCAGACCGCGAGCACGCGCCGCTTGGGGTAAAGCAACGCCGCGGCGATCGCCGAAGGCAGCCCCGCCCCCATGGTCGCCAGTGCATTGTCGAGCAGCAGCGTGTTGGCGACGCTGGTGCGATAGTTGCGGGCGAACCAGATCTTGTACATGCCGTTGTCGAGGGCCACGATGCCATCTGGCGGGATGACGGAGCGGACGTCGTGCACGATGCGCTGCGGCGTCAGCGGAAACCGGTCCTCGGTCGAGCGCTCGGCGAGATGGGCGAGAATGCCTTCGCGCAGGCCCAGCAATGCCTGACCGTTGGGGAGCTTGCCTTCGAGGCGATCGGCGAGCGCGGCAAGGCCCGCGCCGACGTCGCCGACGATCTCGGCCTGCGGGAAGTAGACCTGCTCCACCGTCGCCGGGGTGACGCCGACATGGATCACCTGCGGGCCGTCATGGCCCATCAGGAACGGCGGCTTCTCGACGGTGTCATGGCCGATCGAAATGATCAGGTCGGCCTGGTCGATGGCCTCGTGCACCCAATCCCGCTCCGACAACGCGGCCGTGCCCATGTAGAGACTGGAGCCGGCATTGACGGCCCCCTTGCCCATCTGGGTGTTGAAGAACGGAATCTTGCATCGCCGCACGAACGCCGACAGCGGCTCGGCCAGTTGCGGGCGGCTCGCCGCGGCGCCCAGCATCACGAGCGGCTTTTGGGCGGCCATGATCATGGCCGCGGCGCGATCGATCGCCGCTGACGGCGCCACCGGCAGCTCGACGGTGTGCGGCGGTATCATATCGGCGGTGGCTTCGTCCGCCGCGATGTCCTCGGGCAGTTCGAGATGCACCGGACCCGGCCGCTCCTGCTGCGCCACGCGGAAGGCATCGCGAACCAGGGTCGGAATACTCTGTGCTGACACGATCTGCGTCGCCATCTTGGCCAACGGCCGCATGGTCGCGACGATGTCGACGATCTGGAAGCGCGCCTGACGGCTGCTCCGGATCGCCTTTTGCCCTGTCAGCATCACCATCGGCATCGCGCCGAGATGCGCGTAGGCCGCTGATGTCGTCAGGTTGAGCGCGCCGGGACCGAGCGTCGTCAGGCAGACGCCCGCGCGTCCGGTGAGCCGCCCATAGGTGGCCGCCATGAAGCCGGCGGCCTGCTCGTGCCGCGTCAGCACGAGCTTGATCTTCGAACGCCGCAGCGAGTCCAGCACGTCGAGGTTCTCCTCGCCGGGAATGGCGAAGATGTATTCGACGCCCTCGTTCTCGAGGGCCGCCACCAGGAGATCGGAGGCCTTGGTCACGCGGCTCCCCTTACCCCCGATTCCGCTTTCTCCGCCCGGCGCGGCAGCGTCCAGTCCGGCCGGATGAAGTGGCAGGTGTACCCGTCAGGATATTTCTCCAGATAATCCTGATGCTCGGGCTCCGCCTCCCAGAACGGACCGACGGGCGCCACCTCGGTGACGACCTTGCCCGGCCACAAGCCGGAAGCATCGACATCGGCGATGGTGTCGTCCGCGACCCGCTTCTGCTCGTCATTGGTGTAGAAGATGGCGGACCGGTAGCTCGCGCCCAGATCGTTGCCCTGGCGGTTCATGGTCGAGGGATCGTGGATCTGGAAAAAGAACTCCAGCAGCTTGCGATAGCTGATGGTATTCGGATCGAAGATGATCTCGATGCCTTCGGCGTGGTTGCCGTGATTGCGATAGGTCGCATTCGGCACCTCGCCGCCGGTGTAGCCCACCCGCGTCGAAATCACGCCGGCGTAGCGGCGGATCAAATCCTGCATGCCCCAGAAGCAGCCACCGGCAAGGACTGCGCGTTCCGTCGAAACCGTCATGTCGGTCCTCCCTTCGGTTCACTGCGGGCGTCATTCCCCGCAAGCCATCAAGCGCGCATAATGCGGCCGAACGATGCCAAATTGCAAACAGCAACGAGCGGCTGCCTTGCGCCAGAAGCGGCCGTTCGAGCCCAGTCCGCTTTTGAACCGAAGGAGAGGTCGATCAGACTTACCAAGCGGGCTCATTCTCATCGCAGGCTATGCTGGGCATGCCCGGGGGCGATCCACGCCGTGACGACAAGATGCGCCGCCGACCCCCTGGGCGCTTTGGATGGAGTACGAGATGTTTCGGCGTTGCGGTTTCTTAACCCTATTCCTGGCTCTGGCGTTCCTGCCCCTGCTCGCGCCGCCGGCCCGCGCGGCGGACAAGGCGTGGGAGGATTGCGGTCAAATCGCCGACCAGGAACGCAAGATCGCCGGATGCACGCAGGTGTTGGCGCGCGGCGCGGCAGAGAGCGAGACGAGCCGGGCCAACGCCTATGTCAATCGCGGCTATGCCTACGGCACTGTCGATAACGACCGCGCCATCAAGGATTACGACGAGGCGATCCGCCTCGATCCGAAAGTTGAACGTGCCTATAACGCCCGCGGTCGAGCCTACTTCCTGAAAGGCGATTACGACCGCGCCATCAAGGATTACGATGAGGCGATCCGCCTCAATCCGAAATATGCGCTTGCTTACACCGGTCGCGGCAAGGCCTATCACGGCAAGGGCGACAACGACCGTGCCATCAGGGATCACGACGAGGCGATCCGCCTCGATCCGAAATTGGCGGACGCCTATAGCAATCGCGGCAATGCCTACTCCGGCAAGGGCGACAACGACCGCGCCATCAGGGATCACGACGAGGCGATCCGCCTCGATCCGAATTTTGCGGAAGCCTATTTCAATCGCGGGCTTGCCTACACCAGCAAGCGCGATCACGACCGCGCCATCAAGGATTACAGCGAGGCGATCCGCCTCAATCCGAAGGATGCGAGCGCCCATTTGCATCGTGGCGGCGCCTACTTCTTCAAGGGCGATTATATCAGCGCCATTAAGGAGTACGACGAGGCGATCCGCCTCGATCCGAAGTATGCGCTGGCCTATGAGATCCGCGGGCGGGCTTATGAAAACAAGGGAGACGCCGCCCGGGCTCGGAAGGATTACGACGAGGCGGCGCGGCTGCGGCCGAAAGCCGGGCAAACGGCGGCGACCCCAAAGAATGCCGACGATTATAACGATCGCGGACATGCCTATTCCGAAAAGGGCGATTACGACCGCGCCATCAAGGATTTCGACGAGGCCATCCGCCTCGATCCGAAAAATGCCACGTCCTACAGCAATCGGGGCGGCGCCTACTCCAACAAGGGCGACAACGGCCGTGCCATCAGGGATCTCAACGAGGCGATCCGCCTCGACCCGAAATTTGTGGTTGCCTATTTCAATCGCGGCAGCGTCTACAGGGACAAGGGCGATCATGACCTCGCCATCAAGGACTACAACGAGGCAATCCGCCTCGACGCGAAATATGCGGCTGCCTATTTCAATCGCGGGGCGGTTTACGCTACCAAGGGCGATTACGATCCCGCCATCAAGAACTTCGATGAGGCGATCGGCCTCGATCCGAAAGACGCGAAGGCCTATTACAATCGCGGCGTCGTCTACTCCAGCAAGCGCGATAACGATCGCGCCATCAAGGACTTCGACGAGGCCATCCGCCTCAATCCGAAATATGTGATTGCCTATTATAATCGCGGCAATATCCACAGGGAGACGGGCGACAACGACCGCGCCATCGCTGACTACAGCGAGGCGATCCGCTTCGACCCGAAATATGTGGCCGCCTATTTCAATCGCGCGGCTGTTTTCGTCGCCAAGGGTGATCCTGACCGTGCCATCAAGGAGTACGACGAGGCGATCCACCTCACGCCGAAAGATGCGGCGGCCTATTCCAATCGCGCCAGCGTCTACGCCAGCAAGAGCGACAACGACCGCGCCATCAAGGATTTCAGCGAGGCGATCCGCCTCGATCCGAAAAATCTGCGGGCCTATAGCGGTCGCGGCGATGCCTGGCGCCGCAAGAGCGATTTCGATCGCGCCATCAGGGATTACGGCAAGGTGATCGAACTGGCCGGCAAGCCGGAGAAGGCGCACTGGACTTACTGGCTTTACCGCGGCGTGAGTTTTGAGCGGCTCGGCAAATGGCCGCAGGCGGAAGCGGATTTTCTGAAAGCGATGGAGCTCGACCCCGATCAACCCGACGTGCTCAATCAACTCGGCTTTAACTGGGTCGATCGGAAGCTCAAGCTCAGGGAAGGCCTGGCGCTGCTCGAGAAGGCCGTAAAGCTCAGGCCGGACGACGGCTATATGCTCGACAGTCTCGGCTGGGCGCACTACCGCCTCGGCGATTACAAGGAGGCGATCAAGCTCCTGGAGCGCGCGGCCGCTCTTGAACCGGACAACAACGAAATAAGAGACCATCTCGGCGACGTGCACTGGCGGGCGGGACGCCAGGACGAAGCGCGCAAATCCTGGGAACAGGCGTTGTCGCTCAAGCCCGATCCAGCCGAAGCGAAGAAGATCAAGGACAAGATCGCCAAAGGACTGGAGAAATGAGGCGCCTGGCGGCGCAACCGGCGACACCACCGGCCGCGTCCGCGTCTTGCGCCTGCACTGCTTTGAAGCAAAGCCTTCTTTGAAGCAAAGCCCTTGGGAACATCTAAAAAGATACACAAAACGGAGCGAAATCCAAAACGGTTCGCAACCTATCTAAATTGAGTGTTCCTCAACTTCGCGGGCTGATGCTCGGTGCAACCGATGGGGTGCATCAGGAGCCGATCATGCCGACCAAAGCCCGAGCAACCGCAACCACCGGCCCCGCGCAAGCGCGCGAAGATATCATCAGCGCGCAAGCTCTCAGTACCCTGAGCGCGGGCGCGGTAAGTGCGATGAGCGCCGTTGGGGCCGCAGTCCTCAAAAGGCATAAGAATGCGATGGCCAAAAAGCCGGAATGGTTTTGGCACATCTTCGCGAAGTGCGAAGCAAAAGCCGCGCGCATCGCCGAGCAGGCCGCCCGCGCCCCTCAAGCGTGCGGCGATGCGGCATTCATCGAGTCCTATGCCAGGAGCCTGCCGAAGCTGATGGCTGCCGCGCTGAAAGCTCACGAGAAAGCCCTAACAGACTGAGCCTGAGGGCATCGCCTGGAGCAGCCTACGGAGACCGACCTCTCTTTGTGGGGTCGACCAACACGCTGCGAAGTTCGTCGATCCGTTGCGCAAGATCTATCGCATTTTCCTTCAACACGTTCATCGCATGACCGCGGTGACCTTCATCTTCCAGTTCTGCGATCCGGTCGTTGAAGGCATTCAGTTCTTCTTCCAGTTTCTGAATTCCATGTTGAACCGGAAATTGCCGGGCAGAATATTTCTCCACGGCTGATCGCTTCGCTGGACCCGTACCCTGCAAGCCCCGTCGGCGCTGTGTTGACATGGCTCCCCCGAATCGCGAGCACGTGGCGACTTCAATCTAGCGTGTTTTTCGTCGGAGGCACCATGTTGTTTGCTGCGGTGCAGGGTCTGCCTTGGCACCCAACCGACGTCGATAGTTGCGTCTGCTTCGCGCTATCTTAGCGTGCTTCTGCAATTCCGTTGCAGCACAATGTGGATTACCTCGCCCGGATGGCACATCGTCTCAGGCACGTCGTCATGCCTTGAACCGCCCGGACGGGACCCGCATACTCTATCCTGGGGTGCCGTTTTCCAGAGCACCCGCTCTTGGGAGGAACAGGGATGAAAGCATTCACTTTGGGTGCGGCGATCACGCTTGCGTTTTCCGCCGCCGCCTATGCGCAAGCGCCAAGCTGGACCGTTCCAGCGGAAAGCCAGCGCTGCCCTTCGAAATGGGGCGCGGCCGACGAGCGCGGTTCGGCCAATCACCAGAAACCCGCGGCCGTGATGAACGCCGCGAAGCTGATCAAGAGCGGCGAGGTGATCGAGCTCGCGCACGTGCTCGGTCCCAGCATGGCGTTCTTCGGGACGCGCCGCTTCGACGTGCACACCAAGCGCACCTTCATGAACCAGTTCTCCAACATGCGCGGCTCGAACGAGGAGATCGTCATCACCGAACTCGGCCAGGTCGGCACGCAGTTCGACGGCTTTGCGCACCAGACCCATCTCAACAGCTGGTACAACTGCCAGAAGGTCGATGAGAACGTCGATCGCACCGGCTTCAAGAAGTTCGGCATCCATAATGTCGGCACGCTGTTCACGCGCGGCGTCCTGATCGACGTCGCGGGATTCAAGGGCGTCGAGATGCTGGGTGACAATTACGAAATCACCGTGGAGGATCTCGAGGGCGCGCTGAAGAAGCAGAACCTGACGCTGCAGCCCGGCGACGCGGTGCTCATCCACACCGGCTGGGGCAAGCTCTACGGCAAGGACAACCCGCGCTACGTGAAATCCTGCCCCGGCATCGGCGTGCCGGCCGCGCTCTGGCTGGCTGCGAAAGACCCGATGCTGCTCGGCGCCGACAACTGGCCGGTCGAGGTCGCGCCCAACCCCGACAAGCAATTGTCGCTGCCGGTGCACCAGCTCGCGCTTGTCGTGAACGGCATCCACCTGCTGGAGAACCTCAAGCTTGACGAACTCGCGCAAAAGGGCGTCGGCGAATTCGCCTTCGTGATGCAGCCGCTCAAGATTCAGGGCGGCTCGGGCTCCACGGTGTCGCCGGTCGCGGTGAGGTAGCGGCGAGATCGTAAACCGCGATCACGCTTGGGCGCGTGCGATGTCTGCTCTGCCGAGCGGACGTCGCACGACCATTAGCCGAGCTCGAAGGTGGTGACGCCGAACACCCGTTCCAGCCGTAATGGCGGGATCGCGCCGGTATACATCCGCGCGGTCTCGAACACCGGCGTGAGCCCGAGGTCCTGCGCCAATGCGACGGCGTCGCGGTTGATCGAGGGAACGTCGAGGAAGATCTCGCCGCCGCCCACATCGGCCAGCAAAGCCGACAGAACCGTCTCGGCAGCGGCGCGGTCGTCGGCGACCAGCGGGCCGATCTTGTGGCCCTGCCGGCATGGACGGATCACGCCCCATCCGGCAAGCGCGCCATCACGCATGAGCGCGCGGCCGCGATGCCCGGGCGAGCCGATCCAGGCGCGCAGGAAGCCGTGGCGCGGCGCCGGAAACACCGTCGCGTCATAGGCCTCCACGGCAGCCAAGGGTATTTCGCTCAGCGCGACAACGCCAGTTGGCGCAGCCGGGGCCGCGACGATACCGCCGTAACGGATGTTGGCATAAGCCAGTTCGAACCCGGACCGCCGGTAGTTTTGCTGCTGCGCCACCACGCCGTCGAGCCCGATCACGCGCGATCCCGCATGCGCGATGGCCGCGTTCCATATCCGCAGACCGTAGCCGCGGCCGCGCAGATCCGCGCGCACGATATAGAAACCGAGGAAGGAGAAATGATCGCTGTAATTGACGCAGGAGACGGTCGCGGCCGGCGCGCCATCGAGCTCGCCGATGAAGAAGCCTTGGGGATCAACGGTTGAGAAGCAGGCGTCGTCGGCAAAGCCCGGGTTCCAGCCTTCGGCCGCCGCCCAATCGACGGCTATCGAGATTTCGTCCGGCCGCATCGGCCGGATGCGCAAGCTTTCCATGGCGGCGATCGCTCAGATGCAGTCATCAACCGATATCACAAATTATCATGGGAAAACGCGATGTCCGCAATAACCGGCAGATGGTCTGAACAACTTCTGGCCTCGCGATCGGTCCACGCCTTCACCATCGTCCCGCTCGGGGTGGCGTAGATGCGATCGAGACGCAGTATGGGAAGTCGCGACGGGAACGTCCGCAGGCGGGTTCGAACCGGACATCGCGCTGCCAGCGCCCTGCGCACGGACTTGAACCAGAACCAGTCGTTGAAGTCGCCGAGGACGACGGTCCGGGGCGCATTCACCAGCGCGGTGAGCGCCTGCGCCTGCGCGTAGCGCTCGTGCATGGAGAGGCCAAGATGGGTCGCCACCACATTCACCTCGCCGATCGGCGTGAGGATGCGCGCGGAAATCGCCCGGCGTGGTTCCCTCTCCTGATAGGAGACGTCGGTCACTGTGGGTTCGCAGGCGAAGGGCCATCGGCTCAGCAGGACCTGGCCATAATGGCCGTCCTGCGTGACGATGGAGTGGGCCTCCACGCGATGCTCGCCGACCGCATCCGCCAGCCGCCCGAACACATCGTCAGAACGCCCTCGCGAGTCGACCTCCTGCAGCGCGACAACGTCAGGCGACCATTTCTCAATGACCGAACAGACGCCTTCAAGGTCGAAATCGGGATTGAGATTGAACGTGCCGTGCACGTTCCATGTCATGACGCGCAACGTAGCCGTCACGTTCGCCGACCGCTCAGCCAGGTCACCAGGAACTGGACCGCGAGACAAACGGCGATCCACAGCACGATGGTCAGGCCAAGCGGCACGACGTTCGACCATGAGGCATTCCTGGCAAAGTCCGCGATCTGCGCGCCCAGCGCGGCCATCGTGATGATACCCGGCGCCATTCCAAGCAGGGTTCCGATCAGAAAGTCGCTCAGTCTGAGCTGGCTCGCGCCGGCCAGAAGGTTGACCAGCGTAAAGGGAGCGATCGGGACCATCCGGATCATCGCCACCGCGACAACACCCCGGCCGGCGATGCGGTTCTGAACGCGCAAGGCGCGGGCGCCGAGTACCGCCTGAAGGCGTTTGTGGCCCATGAGACGGCCAATCATGAACAGCAGGAGTGAGCTCAGGAGGACCCCGACCGTGGCGCTGAGGGCGCCGATCCAGGGCCCCAGCGCCGCCGCGGTCGCGGCAATCAGGACGATCACCGGAAATACCACCAGCCCGCCCAGCACGAACAGCGCAACCGCATAGAGCGGTGCGAATGCCGATTGCGCGTGCTGCGAAATCAGTGAGGCTAGGTATCCAAGATCGGTGTAGCTGCTCAGCGGCGTATAGCGCCAGGCCAGGGCCAGCCCCGCCAGCGCGACCGCGGTGCCGGCCGCCGCCATCACGGTACGCCCGTTCCACATCCGCCGCGCGGTGCGCTGAAGGTTGAGTGGATGCCTTGGGTCCGCGATCGGCTGGACGATGCCGATCAGCGCCGGCGCATGTTCGAAATCGATCGGCACCAGCGCCCAGCCCGCGCCACTCGCCGCATGGCGATCGATAAATCCGAACAAATCGTCCTCGTTATCAGCGATGACAGCTTCGTCCAGCCCGCAAAAATGCCCGATCAACCGCCGCCGCTGGCTGCGGATGAAATCGCGGTGACGTTCGGACGTCGCCTCGAACGCCAGGTCGCATTCGGTATCCGCCCCCATGGAGCGGTTGTTGATGTTGGCGGAGCCGACGCGGAGAAAGCCGTCGTCGACGATCATGACCTTGCTGTGCACCATGACCGCCGCGGATGATTTCTCATCGGCGACCGACGGATAGAGGATACGAAGACGATCGGTAACGCCGGCGGCAACGAACGGATCGAGGAAACCTCCCCGGCCGCCCTGCATCGCCTGGGATTCGAACCATGACGAATGCCCCTTCGGGGTCACGATGAGAACACGCAGGCCGGGAACGTCCACCATCCGCCGCGCCAGCGAACGCGCGATCTCGTTGGCGCTGGTGAACTGGTTCTCGATATAGATGAAGCGGTTCGCCGCGTTGATCGAGGCCTCGAACAACCGGGCGACCTCATCGATTTCCTCGCAGGTCTCGGTTTTCGGCTCGGTTCTCGCGATGCCGGCCGCAATCGCCCGCGCCTGCGCCGGCACCGATGCCGGCCAATGATCGCCTGCGACGGGCAGCAAAGGCTCGCTGGTGCAGCCAGCCGCCGTCCACCTCGCGATTGCGATTTCGCCGAGCGCGGCAGCCGCCGATCCCTCGACCATGCACTGGACATCGTGGAATGGCGGGTAAGGCTTGCCGTCGGGATCCCTGCGCAACGGATGATCGAGACGGTGCTCGCTGGTGTCCCACCTGCGGATCGTGAGATCGAGGCCGCCGACGAAGGCGATCGCATTGTCGACCACGACGATCTTCTGATGCTGGGCGGAGCCCAGCGGCAGACAGGCATCCAGGCAAAAGCGAAGCCGTCCGTCACATCCGGACGTGAATTTTTTGGCGGAATTCCATTCGCGCTCCGAGGCGTAGAGCGCGGCGAAATCCCAGGTCAGGATGTTGATGCGCAGCGCCGGCTTGCTCTGCAGCAAGGCCTTCAGGAAGGCGCCGAGCTTGACCGGCAATCCATCTTCGGCACGGCCTGACGGCCCCACCAGGTCGGTCTCGCTGTGAATATCCCAGCCGACGATATAGACCTGCCGCTCCGCACGGAGCAGCACGTCCCGCAGGGCCGCGAAGTATTCGGCCGCGTCGTTCAGCACCGCCACCCGGCTTGCTTCGCCCTTTTTCCAGATGGTCTGGCCAGGGACGAGAATCGATGCACGCTGAAGCAGTCGTCACCTCTGCGGAATGAGGACACATATCCCATTCAAACGCCCGGGAACTTGCTGAGTTCCTTCCTGGCAGTCGCGACGGATCATTGCGAACAAAGCGAGAATCAGTGACCGTGATTCGCACCTGGGGACGAACCATTCGTGTCAATTGCCGCTGCCTATCTCGACAATCTCAATCCGGAACAGCGCCGCGCGGTCGAGCATGGCGCGATCGGACCGGGCCCTGTTGCGCCGCTGCTGGTGATTGCCGGCGCCGGATCCGGCAAGACCAACACACTTGCGCATCGCGTGGCCCACCTGATCGTCAGCGGTGCCGACCCCCGGCGCATTCTTCTCATGACGTTTTCACGCCGCGCCGCATCCGAAATGACCAGGCGCGTCGAACGGATCGCGCGGAAGGTGATGGGCGACAATGCGGGCGTGATGACCGATGCCCTGGCCTGGGCGGGCACCTTCCATGGTATCGGCGCGCGTCTGCTTCGCGAATACTCCGATCAGATCGGCCTCAACCCCGCCTTCACGATCCACGACCGCGAGGACTCCGCCGACCTCATGAACCTGGTCCGGCATGATCTCGGCTTCTCCAAGACCGAAAACCGTTTCCCGACCAAGGGTACGTGTCTTGCGATCTACTCGCGATGCGTCAACGCCGAGGCGCCGATCGAGCAGGTTTTGGGGGCATCATTTCCCTGGTGCGCCGGATGGGCGACTGAGCTGAAAGAATTGTTCGCCTGTTATGTCGAGGCCAAGCAGCGCCAGAACGTGCTCGATTATGACGACCTCCTGCTCTACTGGGCGCAGACCATGAACGAGCCTGAAATCGCCGACGATATCGGCGGCCGCTTCGACCATGTCCTGGTCGACGAATACCAGGACACCAACCGGCTGCAGTCATCCATTCTGCTGGCACTCAAGCCCGGCGGCCACGGCCTCACGGTCGTCGGAGACGACGCGCAGGCGATCTATTCATTCCGCGCGGCGACCGTGCGCAACATCCTCGACTTCCCGACGCAATTCTCGCCACCAGCCAGCATCATCACGCTTGACCGCAACTATCGGTCGACACAGGCCATCCTGGCCGCGGCCAACGGCGTGATCGATCTGGCCCGCGAGCGCTTCACCAAGAATCTATGGACCGACCGGAATTCCGGGACAAAGCCTCAGCTTGTCACGGTGCGCGACGAAGCCGACCAGGCGCGCTGCATCGTGGAGCGCGTTTTGGAGAACCGGGAGTCCGGCGCGCGGTTGAAGGAGCAGGCCGTTCTGTTCCGGACATCCAGCCATAGCGGCCCGCTGGAAGTCGAGTTGACCCGGCGCAACATCCCCTTCGTCAAATTTGGCGGTTTGAAATTCCTCGATGCCGCCCACGTCAAGGACATGCTGGCATTGCTGCGCTTCGTCGAGAACCCGCGCGATCGCGTGGCCGGCTTTCGGCTGATGCACCTGATCCCGGGCGTCGGCCCTGCCTCGGCGCAGCGCGTGCTTGATCACATGGCCAATGATCCCGATCCGATTGCAGCCCTCGCCCGGGCGCCTATCCCGCCGCGCGCCGGCGAGGACTGGAAAACATTCACCGCCGTCCTTGCGGACCTGCGTCATTCAAACTGGCCGGCCGATCTCGAACGCGCCCGTTTGTGGTACGAACCGCATCTGGACCGCATCCACGAGGATGCCGAAACCCGCCGGGCTGATCTTGTCCAGCTTGAACAGATTGCGAGCGGATATGCTTCCCGAGAACGCTTCCTCACCGAACTGACGCTCGATCCGCCCGACGCGACCAGCGACCAGGCCGGCGTTCCCCTGCTCGACGAGGACTATTTGATCCTGTCGACGATTCACTCCGCCAAGGGCCAGGAATGGAAGTCGGTGTACGTGCTCAATGTGGTCGACGGCTGCATGCCCTCGGACCTCGGTACCGGGACGACGGCCGAGATCGAAGAAGAACGACGGCTGCTCTACGTCGCCATGACCAGGGCCAAGGACGATCTGCATCTTGTCGTCCCGCAGCGTTTCTTCACGCACGGGCAGCACGCGAAAGGCGACCGCCACGTCTATGCGTCGCGAACCCGTTTCATTCCCGCTTCTCTGCTCGCCTTGTTCGACAAGACGACCTGGCCAATTGCGGCGGCGGGAGCCGCTTCCCGGCCCGCAAGCAACGGTCCGCGCATTGACGTCGGTGCCCGCATGCGCGGGATGTGGCGATAGTCCGCTGGGCATCTGCCAATCAGATGAGCAGTTCGAGAGCTGCGCTGGTTCCAATTGTCTTATGTTTGCAACAGGTGCGGCGAAAATTTCCGGCGACACAATCGCGCCGCACGAAAATCCAAATTGAAAACGCAACTGGTCTCCGATCGACGCAAATCAGGGGACAACTGAATGCGACATGAACGAAATCGGATGAATGGCGATGGGGAACCGGGTGGCTACAGTTTCTTCTTCCAGATAGCGAATGACGGTGAACGTCGGGCCTGTTGCGTCAAGGTCGACGCGCCAAGCATGCAGGAGGCGTCGCTTCTGTTCCGCGAGAAGTGGCCTGTTATCGAATCGATGGCGCGCGACGGCATCAAGGACGGGGTCGTCGAGGACGGCGTGATTACGCTCGTGATGCCGTAATCACAGGCGACGATTGTAGGGTTGGCAAAGGCGCCCTTGCGCCGTGCCCACCATCACCTGCACGGTGTAAAATGGCGGGCACGCTTACGCTTTGCCCACCCCACCAAGCAACGCTACAGCACCTTCCGCTTCGCTAGGTTTCGCATCAATTCGCCGATGCCGAACGTCCAGGGCTCGCATTCGTCGCTGGTGCGCATGCGGTTGACGAGCTTGCCTAGCTGGGGCGCCGAGACCGTGACGATGTCGTCGCGCTTATGGGTAAAGCCCTCGCCCGGCGCATCGCGGTCTTTCACGGGCGCGAACATGGTGCCAAGGAACAGCGCAAAACCATCGGGATATTGATGCACCGGCCCGATGGTCTGGGCGACGAGGTCGGTGGGGTCGCGGCTGATCTTGCTGATCGAGGAATGGCCGTCGAGGACGAAGCCGTCCTGTCCCTTCACGGTCAGCCCGACATCCATTTTTCTGACGTCATCGAGCGAAAAGCCGTTGTCGAACAGCCGCAGCAGCGGGCCGACCGCGCAGGAGGCGTTGTTGTCCTTGGCTTTCGACAACAGCAGCGCCGAGCGCCCCTCGAAGTCGCGAAGATTGACGTCGTTGCCGAGCATCGCGCCTGTTATCGCGCCGCGGCTGGACACCACGAGCACGACTTCCGGCTCCGGATTGTTCCAGGTCGATTTCGGATGCAGGCCGGCATCCATGCCGGTGCCGACGGAAGACATCGTCGGCGCCTTGGTGAACACTTCGGCGTCCGGACCGATGCCGACTTCCAGGTACTGGCTCCAGGCGTTCTGCTCGATCAGCACCGACTTCAGCTTCATCGCTTCCGGTGAGCCGGGCTTGAGCTTTGAAAGATCGTCGCCGACCAGCCGCACCACTTCCTTGCGGATCGCGTCCGCCGAGGCCGGATTGCCGCGCGCCCGCTCTTCGATCACGCGCTCCAGCATCGAGATCGCAAAGGTGACGCCGGCGGCTTTGAGGACCTGAAGATCGACCGGCGCCAGCAGCCAGGGTTTTGCCCGGTCGCGGCGATCGGGCGGCGTGTTGGCGACAATGCTTTCGAGATCGCCGATCCGCGTCCCCGCGGTGCCGCGCAGCGCCTCTGCGGGGTTGGCCTCGTCGCACAGGGCACTGACGGTGGAGAACCGTGCGCTGACGTCGAAGACGCCGTCGTTGCGGACTGCGACCACGGCCGGGCCTGCGAGATCGGGCATCCACACCCGCCCCACCAGCGTGCCATCAGCGCCGTCTTCCGGCAGGACGTCTTTTGCGGTCAGCGTGATCATTTACTCGTCTCCCCTTGCGACTGATTTTTTATCACTCTACACGCCCGACGGCTTTGATGCTAACGCGCCGATCGAAGCGAGGTCAGCGTTGCCAGCATTTTCGCCCGGTCGGCCGAGTCCTGATATGCGCTGACCAGTGCGATAGCGTCATCCAGCTCGGCCCCGGCGTCGCAGCCATGCCGCGCCAGCCATATCAGATTTGGGAGCTGCTCGCTGGTCCCCAGCCGTTGCAGCAGTTCGGAATAGGGCCGCGGTTCGTCGGTCGGCGCCGGACGGTAGATTTTTGCAAACTGGGCGTGCAACTCGCTCAGCGCATTCATGCACAAAGGCTGCGTCGCCTCGAGGTCGAGCCTGACGAGGAAGCGCTGCAGTTTCCAGCGGCTTTCCTCGTCATATTTGTCGCGCAGGATTTCGACGGCGTCGGCGGTGCGGCTGCTCACCTGGCGGGCGCCGGCCAGCGCCTGCGCCTGCAGACCCGCCTCATCGACAAACCTGAGCCATCCGCGCAAATGCGACTGCGCGTTCAACATCGAGAAGCGCTCCGGCCGCTCTCGCGCAGTTCGTCCCAGTTGTTTGGGGTCACGAAGCTCGGCCAAGCGGTGAACGTCATGGCTGGGATCGGTGTATGCCTTCGCCATGGTTTCCCACGCCTTCGATTCCGCATCGCAGGAACAGCCATATCCGATCAGCCAACTCATGGCGGCAAGCGCGCCGGATACCTGGTCGGAGATCGCGGCATAGGGTTGGGGTTTGGCGCTATTAAGCCCAAGCGGCCCAACCTGCTTGCCGAGCAGCGCGCGGGCTTTCGCGCACAGCGCCGGCGTCGGATCGAGATCGAAGAAGGCGAGATAGCGAAGCGGAAAGTCACCACGGTCAAGCATCGCCTCGGCCTGGGCCTGACGCTGATCGAGCTTGCGAATGTTGTCGAGCACCTTCTGTTGCTTGGTACCGTCACGCGTCTCGAGAAACGGCGTCCACTGCCACAGCGGCGCATCGGCCGCCATGCGGGCGAGATCGGCGTCGTATTTTTGCAACCGCGCGGCCTCCTGATCGTCCACCGCCTTGCGCATCTGCGACAGCGGCCAGATCGAGGCGCAAACCGCAACGATCATCGCCAGCAGGACACCGCCGACAATCCGAATGGTGCCTGCGCGTAATCGCGCGGCCGACAGCGTGAATAGAGCCCACACAACGATCAGCGGCGGCACCAGCGCCGGAATAATGATGGGCCACGAAAACGGTGAAGCGAAAGGGCGCGCGAGCAAATCGGCAGCAAGCGCTGCCACGAGGCCCGAAGCCGGAACGATGACCAGCGCGGCAATTTTGGCGGCCCGGGGCGCTACACCTCTGGCGCCGGCGAGAATCGTCAGGACCATCAGCAGCAGCCACAGCACGGTCATCTGGATCGCCGCATAGGCCTGCGCGAGGCCGTTGCCCGCCGCATCGCTCTGGCCAAGACTGGCCACGGTCACCAGCTGCAGGCCCCATAGCAGGAGAATGACGATGCCGAGGACGGCACCGGCGGCGATGGCACCGACGGGAGGCTTTGGCTGGGCTGGTGTGCTGTTCATCGGCCCTGCCTAGCACGTGGATCACGCCGTCGTCCCGGCCTTGAGCCGGGACCCATAATCCCGGTCATCTGTTGTTGAAAAAAGGCCGTCGAGCAGCGTGCCTAATAACTACGGCCGCGGCGTATGGGTCCCCCGATGCGCAATTGCGCATCTGAGATCGCGCTTCGCTTGTCCGGGACGACGGAATCACCGCCACGGCTCCACGATGATCTTGGTGTGCCGCTCCGGATTCGCGAGATCCGCGAACGCCTGCGCGACGCCGTCGATACCGACGCTTGCGGTCACCAGTGAGGCCGCATCGACTTCGCCTTCCGCGATCAGGCGCAAGGAATAGGCGAATTCATCCGGCGTGTAGCCGAGCACATATTGGACGTTGAGCTCCTTGAGGATGCCGAGCATCGGCTCGGAGCGGTCGGTCTCCATGCAGACGCCGACCACGACGATGCGCGCATCGCGCGGCGCGCCTTCGAACACCTGCTGGATCACGCCGGGGATGCCGACGCATTCGAAGATCAACGCAGGCTTCAGCGCCGGCAACAGGGCCTGCAGCGGCGGCCGCGCGGCTTTTTCCTCCGGCGACATCGCGGCGTGCTCGGCCCAGGTCGTGTAAGGTTGGCTGCGCGCAGGGTCGACGACAATGTCAGCGCCGAGCTTTTCGGCCAGCGCCCGGCGCGCCGGCGAATAATCCGCCGCCACGATCGGGTGCAATCCCCTGATCTTGAGCGCGGCGATGACGGCAAGCCCGACCGGGCCGCAGCCGATCACCAGCGGCACTTCGCCTCCTTGGATATTGGCTTTGGCGACCGCGTGAACGCCGACCGCCAGCGGTTCGGTCAGCGCCGCATGCTCGGCCGCCAAGCCGTTCGGGACTTCCAGCAGCAGTGCTTCGCTGAGCAGCATGCGCTCGGCATAGGCGCCGACATTGTCGTTGGAATAGCCGATGCCCTGCGGGCCTTCCGCGGTCAGCAGCGCCGGCAGCGAGCACACCCTGGTGCCGGCCTTGAGTTTTCGCGTGGTGCCCGGACCATAGTCGAGAATTTCGCAGCAGAATTCGTGGCCGAACACGACGTCACGGGAAAGGTCCATCGGCTTTCGGCCAGGAAAATGTTTTGCAAGTTCGACCATGCGGTGGGCGTGCTTGCGCGCGTGCAGATCGGAGCCGCAAATGCCGCAGGCCAGCGATTTGACCAGCACCATGCCGGGGCCCGGCTTGGGCTCCGGCATCTGGTCGACGACGATCTCACCGTTCCGGAAGATTGCAGCCCGCATCGGCGTTCTCTCCTGTTATTCGTTGTCTTTTCCTCTCCCACAGCTGGCTGCGGAAGGAAAGAACGAAAACAGGCGGCGGTTTACCCCGGAAGACGGCGTCACCAAGTGTAACGGATGACGCCCTTGCCGGCATAGGAGCGGGTGATGTCGGAGAACTCGCCCTCGAAGGTAGCGGCGGCGGACCAGCCGTTCAGCCATTTCATTTCGGCGGAGGCCGTGGTCAGCGCGGTGTTCGGCGCCTGCGCGGCGCCGCTGACCAGGAAGGTGGCGCCGGGCACCGACTGGAACAGCGCCGTGATGCTGCGATCGGTGTTGAAATTATGCGCCCAGGCGGCGCGGCCGCGCAGCGTGAGGACCGCGTTCTGCATCGCAAAGGAGCGGTCGAGCCGGACGCCGAGTTCGCTGCGCCCTGTCGTGACATCCTTGGCCGCATAGTTCAGCGCAAAGGCATTCGAACCCGACAGCACCTGTTCGGCATAGGCCGGCAATTGATAGGTGGTGAACTGGCCGGCGGCATAGGGCGTGATGCCCATCCATGGCGTGACGTAACGGTAACCGCCCTCGACGCGTCCGGACCAGGCATTGGCGTTGAACTCGGCGCGCAGGCGGTCGACACCGGCCACGGTGACGGTGCGATCGGTCGTCACATCCTGCCAGCCATAAACCGCCGCGGCGGTGACATAGGCCGCACCGACATTGTGGCGCACGAAAGCGCCGGCCTGGAACAGGTCCGACCGCCCGTAGCCCGAGCCATTGACGTTGAAATTGGTGCCGCCGCCGGCCAGGGCGAAGCCGACCAGCGTCGACGGCGAGATCCGGTAGTCCGCGCCGGCGGCGAGACCGAACGCGCGCACCGCGGCGTTGTTCGATCCGACATTGGCGTTGCCGTCGCTGTTGCTGCCGCCGCCAAAGGCCGAACCCCACACGCTCCAGCGCTGATCGAACAGATCGTTGCGCGCGACATCGGCCTTGGTCGGGAATTTGGCGAAGGCGTCGCGCGCAGTGCCCTGCCGCTTCGCCGCATAGGCGTATGAACCGCTCTCGTCAGTGAACGGCGTGGCGCTGCTGCCACCGACGCTCGCGCCACCACTGCGGCCGGCGATGAAGGGATCGGTCAACAGGCCGAGGAAGATGTTCATCGCGTCGAAGGTCGACTGCTGCGATCCGGTCGCCAGCTCGCCCGAGATCTGCGTCAGGCCGGCGGATGTCAGGGAGCCGACCGCGACCGGAACGCCGCTGCCGGAATTAAAGGCATTCGTCAACGCGTTGGCGACGTTCTGCTGGTTCGGCGTGAGACCGCTCGTGAAGCTGAGCGCGAGATTGAGATACACATTGCTGGCGTCGTAGCTCAGGGTCGTCTTGAAGTTCGGCGCAACGTTGCCGACCACCGGGTTGAACGTGCCGTTGATGCCGCCGGCAGCGTTGAGGATGGTGTACTGCCTGGCGACGTAGTTTCCAGGCTCGAAGCTCACATTGACGGTGGCGCTGCCGAGCGTCGCGGTACCCGTTACGTTGGTGCGGTCGGCAGTGGTGGGTGAAACCTCGACCATGTAGCTCGCCGCTGCGGTGAAGACGAGACTGCCCGCCACGGTGAGGGTACCGATCGAATTGCCGGGCGCCAGCGCGCCGCCGTTGATGGTGGTGTTGCCGACGGTGCCGGTGCCGCCGAGCGTGCCGCCGGCGTTGACGGTCACGACGCCATTGATGACGCCGTTGACCGAGAGCGTCCCTTCGAGGACGTTCCAGTCCTGCGAACCCGTTCCGGTCACGGTCCAGTTCGAACTGCCGATCTTGTTGAAGGTCGAGAAGCCGTCATATTGATTGCCGGGACCGATCAGGCTGAGATTGAACGTGTCCTTGCCGCTGCCGCCGAGCTGGAACGTGTCGGTGCCGGTGCCCAGCACCAGACCGTAGATGGCGCTGCCCGGGCCCAGGGTCAGAGTATTGCCGATGCCGCAGCCGCAGAATTCGATCGCGGCGAAACCCGTCGCGGCATTGATTGTGCCTGAGTTGAAGACGTTGCCAGGCCCGTTGACGAGAATCCCGGTACCGCCCACTCCGACATTAATTGTCCCGGTGTTGATAATCGTATTGCTGCCGAACAGGCTGGTGATGTCGATGCCGGTAGCTACGCCATTTCCGACCGTGATCGTGCCGCTGTTGGTAACGGTGATGGAATCGCCCAGCACGATCATGCCGACGGTATCATCGCCGCCGACGATGTGGCCGCTATTGGTGACCGTGCTCGAAAAGCCGTTGTACACCATGCCGGCGCTGGTGTTGCCGGTCGTCAACGTGCCGCTATTGGTGATCACGGCACGATCGCCCTGCACAAAAAGCGCCGGCGTATCGACGGTGGTGATCGACCCGGCATTGCTGACGGTCGCATCATTGCCCTGGGCGATGATGCCGGCGACACCGCTGCCGACATTGATGCGGGCTCCTGCCGAATTGGTAACCGTGTTGAAGTCGTTGATCGCAACGATGCCGCCCGCGAAACCGCCGCCCGACGCGCCGACCGTAACGCTGCCGTCGTTCGTCACCGCGCTGTTGCCGGCAACGAAGATTCCCGGACCATTGTCGACAACGGTGATGATGCCGGTCGCGGCGTTGGTGATCGTATTATTCACGCCCGCGAAGATGCCGGAGCCGAACGTTCCGACCGCCAGCGTGCCGGTGTTAGTGACGACATTGTTGTCGAAGACCGAGATCGCAACACCGCTCGCGCCTGCGGTGATGGTCCCGCTATTCTTTATGGTGTTGGCGTTGAGCGCGGCAATGCCGGTCCCGAGATCGCCGACGTTCATGGAGCCGCTGTTGACGATGGTATTGAGATTGCCGGCGTTGATGCCGATCAGGCCGGCGGCGGGCGCCAGCGTACCGGCATTGGTGACAGTGTTGGAATCGTTGACCCCGATCGACGCCGTGCCATTGTCGTTGACGGTGGCTCCGGCAACCACGTTGACGGTGAGATTGTTGACGCCGGCGCCGGCCTCGAAACCACCGGCCACGACGCCGCTGCAGGTGACCGTCTGACCGCTCGTCGCCGGGTCAGGCGCACACGCCGCGTTCGCTGATGTCGTCGAAAGGCCGAAGCCAACGAGAAGCGCCGACAAGCCAACCAACAGCCCGGCCACGCGCTGCCGCAGCCGTTTCTCCACGCCCGATGCCGATCGAAAATGCACGCCCAAACCCCACTACCCCCAGCGCTCTGCGGCACTGTCCGGGCACAACCTAGCATGGGGTTCCTCCGTACAATTACGGTTTGCCGGGAATCCCTTGTTCTGGCTTCGGAAAATGGGCGTTTCCGGACACACTGTGGTACCCGGGCAACGCTTGGGGCGCGGTCCTTCTCATTCAGCGCAAGATCGTCGGCCGGGACCGCTCAGGCGTTCGGCGACGACTCGGCCGCGACCGTCAGCAGCTGCGAGCGGCGCACCCGTTCGCGATGCGCGGTGTAGAGACCGCTGGCGACGATGAAGCAGGCACCGGTCACGGTATAGACGTCAGGCACCTCGCCGAAGATCAGGAAGCCGAGGATGCTGACCCAGAGCAATTGCGTGTAGGAGAACGGCGCCAGCACCGAGGCATCGGCGTAACGGAACGCCAGCACCACGATCCACTGTCCCGCGGTCGAGGCGACGCCGATGAAGATGCCGAAGGCGATGTCGTGCCAGCTCGGCGTCACCCAGACGAACGGCACCAGTGCGCTGAGGATGCAGACGCCGGCGATCGACGAATAGGTCATCACCGTGATGGCGCGCTCGGTGCCGCTCATCATCCGCGTCATGATCAGCGTGCAGGCCCAGGCGAGCGCCGAGACCAGCGGAAAGAACGCGGCGGGGTGAAACGCTCCGGTGCCGGGACGCAGGATGATGATGACGCCGATCAGGCCGACGCCGGTCGCGATCCAGCGCCGCAGGCCGACCTTCTCGTTCAGGAACACGATCGACAGTGCGGTGACGAGCAGCGGCGCGACGAAGCCGGTGGCGGAGGCTTCCGCGATCGGCAGGTACCGCAGGCCGGAGATGAAGAACAGCGACGAGGCCAGCACCGTCACGCCGCGCATCAATTGCAGGCCGGGCCGCCTGGTCTGCAGCGCAAACAGCGGCGAGCCCGGCAGCATCGCCGGCATCATGATCATGGCGAACACCACGAAGCGGATCCACGCAATCTCGATCGAGGGCAGCGTCGCGGACAGATATTTCGCCGTCACATCCGAGATGCCGAGGAATACCGTCGACGCCAGGATCAGCGCGATGCCCTTGAACGGACGATCGGCACGAGCGGGCGCTTTAGGGGTGGAGTACTTCTTCTCGGGCAACGGCAATGGCGCGCTGTCCAGCCTGGCGGCTGCGGCGGGGGGCGGTGTCACGGCAATCTCGAAGGCAAAATGATCGAATCGGGCGAGGCTCTAAAAAACGCCATTTGAGGGGGAACAACAAGGTCCGATAACGGGATGCGGATATGCGCTGAGGGCGCGATTGCAACACTTTGTTAAGAACCGTGCTGCGCTGAAGCTCCACTCTCCTCTTCGTCATGGCCGGGCTTGTCCCGGCCATCCACGTCTTCCTCTCTTATAGAGACAAGACGTGGATGCCCGGCACAAGGCCGGGCATGACGTAAAACTGAATCGCGTTCACTACAGCATCGGCAGACCGCGCGGCTTCGGGCCACGCGGAAACGCGTTGTCGAGGGCTTCGATCTCGCTGGCGCTCAGCGTCAACTTCCCCGCCGCCGCATTATCCGCGGCATGCTCCGCGCTCGCGGCTTTCGGAATGGCAAACACCGCTGGTATGCGCGTCAGAAACGCGAGCGCGATCTGGCGCGCGGTGACGCGGCGCGCATCGGCAATCGCCTGCAACACCTGCCCTTCCCTGCTGTGCGGCGAGGGAAAATCATTGTGACCGAACGGTGAATAGGCGACGACGGCAACGCCGTGCCGTTCGCACCACGGGATGACCGCATGCTCGATCGCGCGCTCCTGCAAATGATAGAGCACCTGGTTGCAGGCGATCCTGCCCTCACCGGCGACCGCCAGCAGTTCGTTGAGATCGTCGGTGTCGAAATTGCTGACGCCCCATGAGCGGATTTTTCCGGCTGACATCAACTGATCGAACGCCGCCACGGTGTCTTCAAGCTCATGGGATCCGCGCCAGTGCAGCAGGTAGCAGTCGAGGTAATCGGTCTTCAGCCGCTTCAGCGATCGCTCGCAGGCCGCAATGGTGCCGCGACGCGACGCGTTGCTCGGCAACACCTTGGAGACGAGATAGAGATCCTCGCGCTCGCCGGCGGCCATCGCATCGGCGATCACGAGTTCGGCATCGCCATACATTTCAGCGGTGTCGACATGGGTCATGCCGAGCTCGATGCCGCGGCATAATGCTGCGACCGCGCTCTTGCGGTCGCCACGATCGATGTACCAGGTGCCCTGCCCGATGACGGACACTTCCGGGCCTTTGACGCCGAATTTTTTCTGCTTCACGATCGCCTCAACTTCTGATGTTGCCGACCAGACGAGGGCGGCGATGAACTTCGAGCGGGTTCTCGACCGGCAGCGCGCGCAGCCAATCGCGGAAGCTGACGATTTCGGGACAGTCAGCGGTGCCTTCAGGCGCAATCAGCCAGTCGCCCAAACCGGATCCCTCATCGACGCGGTCGCAGCGATAGCCTGGATGGTGGCCCAGGCCGCGGGCGATCAGCAGGTCGACTTTGCCCTCGACCAGCTCGTGCAGGCCGGCGGGCTGCAGGACCCGCAAGCCGATTTCCGCATTCGCGCTGCGAAACGCCGCCAACTCCAGCCGGCGCAGGTCGAAGCTGCCGTGGACCCCGAGCTGCAGCAGCACCGCGCCCGCCGGTTTCAATTGCGAGGTCGCGTCCGCAATGCGACGAAAGCCGTCCGATATTTCAGGCAGATAGGCTTGGCCGGCCGCGGTCAGGATGAGCTGTTTATGCAGCCGCTCGAACAGGCGTACGCCGAGGCGCGCCTCCAGCGCTTTCACCTGCTGCCCCACGGCGGCAGGTGTCACATGCAGCTCGTGCGCAGCCAGTTTGAAGCTGAGATGTCGCGCGGCGGCTTCGAATGCGCGAAGCGCATTGAGTGGTGGAAGGGTGTAGGTCATCGCGCTGCAGTTTGTCACTGATAGGCCCTGGCCTTGCAATAGATTTTCTAGTGCTTGAGCGAAGGAACTATGCTTTGCGCTGACCTGATGTCCCCGGTTACGGTCGCTTCGCAGCATCCGGAGATCCCATGCCTCGCCGACTGGATCATCTCGTTATTTGCGTCCACAATCTGGCAAAGGCCGCGGTGGACTGGCAAACGCTCGGCTTTTCTCTGACGCCGACCGGCGTCCATCCCTTTGGAACCAGCAACCGTCTGGCGATGTTCGGGAATAATTTTCTGGAACTGCTTGGTGTCACCGATGCCGGGGCGGTGCCGCCAGCGGCGCCCGGCCACTTCAGCTTCGCCGCCCACAACCAGGATTTTCTTCGCACCGGTGAAGGGATGTCGATGCTGGCCTTGCACAGCACCGACTCCCATGCCGAAGCGGCGCGCTTCAACGCGGCCGATATCGGCGGCTATGCGCCGTTTGATTTTGGCCGTGACGCGGTGCTGCCGGGCGGAGGCACGGCCCGGGTCGGATTTTCGCTGGCGTTTGCCACTGATCCTGCGATGCCCGGGCTCGCCTTCTTCACCTGCCAGCAACGCCATCCGCCGGAACTGTTCTGGAAGGCCGAATACCAGCATCATCCCAACGGCGCCTTGCGCGTGATCGAGGTCGTGATGTCGGCGCCGGCGCCGGCGCAGCACCGTGCGTTCCTCGAGCGCCTCACGGAGGGTGCCGCCGAGCTCGCGCCCGGGCGGTTGACGATCGGCGAGCGCGGCGACCGGATCACCGTGCTCGGCCCGTCCGAGATGGCGCGCCGGTTGCCGAATTGCGCCGCCGATGGTTCGCCACGTTTTTGCGCACCGCGGCTGGCGGTCACCGATCTCGATGCGACCGGGCGTGTCTTGAAGAATAACGGCGTCGCGTTCGAGGTCATCGGCAATGTGTTGCTGACTTCGCCCGCCGCATCGCATGGCCTGGCTCTCGAGTTCGTCGAACAGGAGACTGCCTATGGCTGAGATTCACCCCTTTTACGAACAGCATCGCGCTGCAATGGAAGCCGCCATGCGCCATCGCCTCGACCTTGCCGAGGCGATGTTGTGTGAGCGCGCGCAGCTATCCAATATTGACGGGATCAGGCAGGAGGTGATGGACGAGTTCGAAATCGTGCTCACCCAAATGCCCTATGTCGGAGGTGCCGCAAGTCGCATGAGCGATTTCTTCATGCGCCTCATCGGCTTTATGGCCATCAGCCGGGTGCTCCGGCGACACGGCGTGTCTCTGCCCGTGATCGGCGAAATCGAGCGGGAAACCTACAAGGCGCAATTGCTCACCGTGCCCGAAGCGGAACGCCTCGCCTCGGGGCGTCAATTCATGTCGGCAGAGAATCAGGCTTTGCTGCGCGAGCAGGCTGCAAAAAGCCATCAGCAAGAATTTCCGGAAGATTTCGTCTACGATTTCGTCGAGCCGGATACGGGTGACAAGTTTGAATTCGGCATCAACTACAAGGCTTGCGGCTTCTGCAAATTCGCGGCGCGCCATGGCGACAAGGAGATCCTGCCGCACATTTGCGGGCTTGATTTCGACGCCTATGCAACGCGAGGCATCCACCTGGAAAGGACACAGACGTTGGCTGGCGGCGCGAGCCACTGCAATTTCCGATTCTCGCGGCTGGCGCCGGAGTAGGACGAACTTCTAGTTAGCCACAGCCAATTGCTGCGGGACGGCAGCCGGCGCGGTTTGCGCGATCACTCGCTTCAACTCCGGAATGCAGGAGCCGCAATTGGTGCCCGCTTTCAGTTTGGCGCCGATGTCGGCGGCAGAGCGCGCGCCGGCCGCGATCGCATCGCAGATGGTGGTGCGGCCGACGCCAAAACAGGCGCAGACGATCGGGCCGGCATTGGCGAGGCCATCGATCGATTTGCCCGACAACAGCATGCGGCGCTGGTCGTTGCTGAGCGCGTCGGCGGCAAACAGCCCCTTGACCACATTCCAGTCGCCAGCGTCCCGTGCAGGCCCGATGAACAGGCAGGTCTCGATACGGTCGGCGGCAAAGGACGCCGCGCGATAGACGCCGCCGCCAAAGTCCTTGTATTCGGCGAGATCATCGCCGGCGATCGATCCGAGCCAGGACTGCCAGCCCCTGAGATCGGCATTGTCGGCGAGCAGATAGCCATGGCCGCCATTGACGGCGACGCGCGCCCACCAGGCATGATCGGGCAGTTCGAGCGGCGTGCGCGACAGCGCAAAGCCGCGGAACACATATTCGTATGGGGTGATCGAGGCCGGCGTCGCCTTGTTCTCGGGCTGGCCGGAAAACGGATCGGTGAGCGGTGCAACCAGCGATCCCACGCGTGCGCCGGTTGCCGTCACCGCGCTCCAGTGGATCGGCGCGAACAGCATGCCGCGCTGCTGGCGCTCGCTGACGACCACCCGCAGCGTGCATTGTCCGTAATCGGTCGTGACCCGCGCAAAATCACCATCGGCGACGCCGTGCCGTGCGGCGTCGTCCGGGTGCACCTCGACGAACGGCTCCGGCAGATGCTGGCCGAGCCGCGGGCTCATCCCGGTACGCGTCATTGTGTGCCATTGGTCGCGGACGCGGCCGGTGTTCAGCCGCAGCGGGCGCGCGGCCGTGGTCTCGGTGCGCAGCGCGGGAGTCTCGGGTGCAATAAAACGGGCTTTCTGTTCGCCAGCGAAAAACCCGCCTTCGGCAAAGAAGCGCGCCTGCGGCTCGGCATTTTGGCGGATCGGCCATTGCACCGGCGCCATCGCGTCAAACGCTTCGTCCGACAGCGCCTGCAAGCCGCCGATGTCGAAATCGCGGCCACCATCGTTCTCGAACGCCGAGAGTGCAGCGTGCTCGCGAAAAATGTCGGCGGCCGATGCAAAATTGAACGCCGCGCCAAAGCCGAGCCGTTTTGCAACCTCGCCGATGATCCACCAATCCGGCCGCGCCTCGCCCGGCGAGGACAGGAACGCGCGCTGCCGCGAAATGCGCCGTTCCGAATTGGTCACGGTGCCGGATTTCTCGCCCCAGGCCTGGGCCGGAAACAGCACCTGCGCCCCGGCATCGACGGTGTCGTTGGTAACAACGTTTTCGGAGACGACGAACAGTTCGAGCTTCTTCAGCGCCGCGCTGATGGCATCGGCGTTGGGCAGCGACACCGCCGGATTGGTGCCGATCACCCACAGCGCCTTGATCTCGCCGCGTGCGATGGCCTCGAACATCTGGACTGCTTTCAGCCCTTCATGGGTGGCGATCCGCGGCGCCTTCCAGAACCGGCGCACGCGGTCGATATCCGCAGGCGTGAAACCCATATGGGCCGCCAGCTGGTTGGCGAGCCCGCCGACCTCGCGGCCACCCATCGCATTGGGCTGCCCGGTCAGCGAGAACGGCGACGCACCCGGCTTGCCGATCCGTCCCGTCGCCAGATGGCAGTTGAGGATCGCATTGACCTTGTCGGTGCCCTGCGCGGACTGGTTGACGCCTTGCGAATACATCGTGACCACGCGCGGCGTAGTCGCAAACATCTGGAAGAATGCCGCGACATCAGGCTCGGACAGGCCGGTCGCCAGCGCCGTCGCACTGAGGCTGCCGGCCATGCTGCGCGCCCGCGCCATCGCATCGTCGAAGCCTGACGTGTGGCGTTCGATGTAATCGCGGTCGAGCGCGCCGTTGTCGGCAAGGTGCACCAGCAAGCCGCTGAACAGCGCGGTGTCGGTGCCCGGCTTCAACCCCAGAAACAGATCGTCATCGCCGACCGTATCGGTGCGGCGCGGATCGATCACCACGATGCGCGCGCCGCGGCTCTGCTTGTTGACCAGCATGCGCTGGTACAGCACCGGATGACACCAGGCCGCATTGGAGCCGACCAGCACCAGCAAATCAGCCTCGTCGAGATCCTCGTAACAGCCCGGCACCGTATCCGCCCCGAACGCGCGGCGATGGCCGGCGACCGATGACGCCATGCACAGCCGTGAATTGGTGTCGACATTGGCGCTGCCGACGAAGCCCTTCATCAGCTTGTTGGCGACGTAATAGTCTTCGGTCAGCAGCTGGCCTGAAAGATAGAACGCGACGGCGCCGGGGCCGTCGCGCGCGATGATGTGCTGAAAACGATGCGCGACATGGTCGAGCGCATCGCTCCAGGCCACGCGCTCCATGGTCCCATTGTCGCAGCGGATCATCGGATGCAGCAAACGGTTTTCAAGGCCGAGCGTCTCGCCGAGCGCCGAGCCCTTCGAGCACAGCCGTCCGAAATTCGCCGGGTGCTCGGGATCGCCCGAGATCGCCGCCCCGCCCCTTCCGTCCGGCGTCGCCAGGATGCCGCAACCGACGCCGCAATAGGCGCAGGTGGTCTTGGTGGCGCGCAGATGGGGATCGACGGCGGTCATGCGAGCAACCGGCTCATGCCGCCTCTGAACGGATCGCAAGCGAACGGCCGAACATCATGTCGGCGCGAATGCGCGCGGTGGGCTGACGGGTGCGGATCAGTTCGAGATACCAGAGCGCGTCGCTGACGTCGCCGATCAGCACTGCGCCGGTCAGCCGTCCGTCCGCGACCACGAGCTTCTTGTAGGTGCCGTAGTTGAGATCGCTGAGCACGATGGTCTCGGAGCCCTCAATGCCCACGAAATCGCCCGCAGAGAACACGCTGACCCCGGAGACCTTCAGATTGGTCGCCACGATGCTGCCGCTATAAGAGGCCGCGCGGCCTGCCAGATGCCGCGCCAGCACGCGTGCCTGCTCGTAGGCCGGCTCGACCAGACCGTAGCAGATGCCGCGGTGTTCGGCGCATTCGCCGATCGCAAAGATGTCGGGCGAAGCGGTTTGCATGACGTCATCGACGACGACGCCCCGGTTGACGGCGATGCCCGCTTCTTTTGCCAACGCGATGTTCGGCCTGATGCCCGCCGCGAAGACCACGGCATCGGCGTCGATACGGCGGCCGTCCGTCAGTTCGACGCCCTCGACCCGGGTTTCGCCGTGGATGCGCGCGGTATTGGCGTTGAGCAGGATCTCGATGCCTTTGCGCTCGACCAGCGCTTTCAACAGTTCCGCGGCGGGCGCATCGAGCTGGCGCTCCATCAGCCGGTCCATCAAATGAACCAGCGTCACCGGCGCGCCGGCCTTGGCGAGCCCGTAAGCCGCTTCCAGTCCGAGCAAACCGCCACCCACCACCACGACGCGCTTCTTCTGCGCGGCCAGCGTCAGCAGGAGATCGACGTCGCGGCTGTCGCGAAACGTATGCACGCCGGCAAGATCGGCGCCTGATACGTTGAGCCGCAACGGCGACGAACCCGTGGTCAGGACCAGTTTCGAGAACGGGATGCTCTCTTCATTTTCGATTTTGACTTCGCGCCGCCCGACATCGACCTCGGTGGCCCGGCAACCATATTTCAGCGTAACGCCGCGGTCGCGCCACCATGAAGCCGGCCGGAGCTCGATATCATGCGAGGCGGTCTCGCCGGCGAGAACCGACGACAGCAGCACGCGATTATACGCAAGCCGCGGTTCGTCCCCGATCACGGCAATGGCGTAGCGGCCGAGCGCAACCTTGGCCAGCTCGTCGACCAGACGCGCGGCAGCCATTCCGTTGCCGACAATCACCAGCGGTTCGCTCATGACGTATCCTCACTCGGCCGCTTCAGCGCCCGCGCGGGCGCGGAGATAACAAGAACTACGCCGCTTCGACGAAGCGATGCCGCTCGTACAGGAATTCGAGCACGCGCTGCCGGCACTTGAGGTAACCGGGGTTGGTTGCGAGCTCGAGCCGCTTGCGCGGACGCGCCAGCGGCACTTCCAGCACTTCGCCGATCCGCGCGCTCGGCCCGTTGGTCATCATCACGATGCGGTCCGACAGCAGCACGGCCTCGTCGACGTCGTGGGTGATCATCAGGATGGTGTTGCCGAGCTTCTGATGCAGCGCCATCACCGAATCCTGCAGATGGGCGCGGGTCAGCGCGTCGAGCGCGCCAAAGGGCTCGTCGAGCAGCAGAACCTTCGGCTCCATCGCCAGCGCCCGCGCGATACCGACGCGCTGCTTCATGCCGCCGGAGATTTCCGACGGGCGCTTGTCCTTGGCATGGGCCATCTGCACGAGGTTGAGATTGTGCATCACCCAGGCATCGCGCTCGCTGCGGGTCTTGCTCGAAGCGAACACCTTGTCGACGCCGAGGCGGACGTTTTCATAGACGGTCAGCCAGGGCAGCAGGCTGTGGTTCTGGAACACCACTGCGCGATCCGGTCCCGGCGAATTGACTTCGCGGTTTTCCAGCAGCACGCAGCCATTGGTGCAGTCGGTAAGGCCGGCCACGATGTTGAGCAGCGTGGACTTGCCGCAACCGGAATGGCCGATGATCGAGACGTATTCGCCCTTGTCGATCGTCAGGTTGATTTCCTTCAGCACCTCGGTCGTGGCATTGCCGCGGGTGAAGGTCTTGTCGATGTGGTCGAGCTTCAGATAGGCCTGCATGATAAGTTCCCTTCAGCCTGCGGAGGTGCCGCGGGTCACGATCTTGCCCAGTCCTGCGATCAAGCGATCGAGCACGAAGCCGATGATGCCGACATAGAACAGCGCCAGGATGATTTCGCTGATGTGCGAGGAGTTCCAGGCGTCCCAGATGAAGAAGCCGATGCCGACGCCGCCGATCAGCATTTCAGCGGCGACGATCGCGAGCCAGGACAGACCGATGCCGATGCGCAGACCCGTGAAGATGTAGGGGGCGGCGGCCGGGATCATGATCTTGCCGAAGAACTCCAGCGGATTGAGCTGCACCACGGCGGCGACGTTGCGGTAGTCCTGCGGGATGTTGCGGATGCCGACCGCGGTGTTGATGATGATCGGCCACACCGAGGTGATGAAGATAACGAAGATCGCCGAGGGCTGGCCGTCGCGGAACGCAGCCAGCGACAGCGGCAGCCACGCCAGCGGCGGGATGGTGCGCAATACCTGGAACAAGGGATCGAGCCCGCGCATCGCCCAGACCGACTGGCCGACCAGCGTGCCAAGCGCGACGCCGACGATGGCGGCGATCGAATAGCCGAGCGCGACGCGCTGCAGACTGGCGGAAAGATGCCAGAACAGGCCCTTGTCGATACCGCCGCGATCGAAGAACGGATCGAAGATCAGTTCCTTGGTGTCCTTGAACACGCGCGAGGGCGGCGGCAGGGTGGAGCCAGCGCGTTGGCAGACCAGCTCCCAGAACAGCATCAGGAGCGCGATCACGATCAGCGGCGGCACGACGCGCACCGCGGTGTCCTTGGCCATCTTGCTGTATTTTTCGGAACGCGGCGGACGCTTCGGCGTCATCGTCACGACCGGGGTGGCAGCCGGAGCCGAAGCTCCAGGTGTCTTGGGCGCAACAATCGCGGTGGCGGGCTCGGTCTTGATCGCAGGCATGTTCATAGGAAATGCGTCTCCGTTTCAAATGGCAGGCCGCACGCCGAGGCGTGCGGCCGCCCTGGATCAGACATCTGCACGCTTGATGGACAGCGACTTCAGGTACGCGGCCGGATCTTCCGGATCGAACACCTTGCCGTCGAAGAAGGTCTCCTTGCCGCGTGACTTCGAGGCCGGAATATCCGCAGCCGCGACGCCGAGCGCCTTGGCGGCATCGCGCCAGATGTCTTCGCGGTTGACCTTGGCGATCAGTGCCTTGGAGTCGAAGCCGGGCTCGAACTTGCCCCAGCGAATGTCCTCGGTCATGAACCACAGATCGTGGCTCTGGAACGGATAGGAGGCGTGGTCGCGCCAGTACTTCATGATGTGCGGTGAGTTCTCGACCACCTTGCCGGTGCCGTAGTCGAACTTGCCCCTGGCGCGATCGAGGATGTCCTCAACCGGGCAGTTGATCCACTGCCGCTTGCCCATGATGGTGGCGAGCTCTTCCTTGTTCTCCATCTTGTCGCACCATTGCTGCGCCTCCTGGATCGCCATGGTGATGGCCTGCGCAGCCTTCGGATTCTTGTCGACCCAGGCCGAGCGCATCGCGAAGGATTTCTCGGGATGCTTGTTCCAGAGCTCGCCGGTGTTGAGTGCGGTGTAGCCGATCTTCTGATGCACGAGCTGGCCGGGCCAGGGCTCGCCGACACAGAAGCAGTCCATGGTGCCGACCTTCATGTTGGCGACCATCTGCGGCGGCGGCACCGTAATGGTTTCGATGTCCTTGTCGGGATCGATGCCGCCGGCGGCGAGCCAGTAACGAATCCACAAATCGTGCGTGCCACCCGGGAACGTCATCGCCGCCTTGATTGGCTTGCCGGCAGCCTTCTTCTTTTCCAGCGCCTCCTTGAACGGTTTGGCGTCCAGGCCGACCTTGAGATCGGCGTATTCGTTCGAGACCGAGATGCACTGTGCGTCGAGATTGAGCCGCGCCAGGATGTACATCGGTGTCGGCTGGTTGTTCTGCGTCACCTTGCCGGCCGAGATCAGATACGGCATCGGGGTGAGGATGTGCGCGCCGTCGATGCCGTTGCCTTCCGATCCCAGCACGAGGTTGTCGCGCGTGGTGCCCCAGGAGGCCTGCTTCTGCACGTCGACATCGGGCACGCCGTGTTTGGCGAACAGGCCCTTGTCCTTGGCCACGAACAGCGCGCCGGCATCGCTGAGCGCGATAAAGCCGAGCTTGGCCCCCTTCACTTCCGGACCCGCCCCTTGCGCGAAGGCGCCGGCCGGGAAATTCAGCTTGGCCGCGGCGAGCAACGCCGCCGTACCACCGGTCGCCTTCAGAAGCTGGCGGCGGCTGAAACCGTTTGAGGTCGGAATGGTGGGCTTCGTCATGGGTCTCTCTATCCTTCGTTGGAAATGGGGCCGTCCGAATGGGTCACCGCGCGAGGTCGCACGAGGGCGCGTTCCAGGGATGCCCCCGGAGTGCGGCGTCTCAATTCGGATGAGTGGTCTCAAGGGACGGCATCAATGGCGTCAGCACTAGCTATTCAAGCTTCGTGCCAAGCCTTCTTCGATACAAAAAACTTATAAATATCAGCGCGATGCAGATTCGATGCCGCAAAAATCGGCAGTGGTCAGGAACCAGTCATCGCTTTTCAAATTTGCGATTCGCCCAATCATTGTGCGCCGCACAAGGATTGGGCAGGCTTCGCACCAGCGTGCCTCAAGCGTCTTCCTTGGCGTTGTCAGTGGCCTTGTCAGCGGTCTTGGCCATCATCGGTTTTGGGGCGGCGCCATCGCCCGGTTTCATCCTGAATTCGTAAGTCATCAGGTGCCACGGCGCGGCCGCGGGCTTGCCGTCCGGCATCGTTGCGTCAGTGCGTTTTTCGATCTTCGCGACCAGCTCGTCCTTGACGCCGAACACCACGTCGGAATCCAGGTACTTGTCACCCTCCATGAACACATGCGTGATCAGCGGCTGATAGCCCGGTGCCGCGACCAGGAAATGTACATGCGCCGGCCGCATCGCGTGACGGCGCACCCCAATGATCATCTCGCCGACCGGACCATCGGTCGGGATCGGATAGCTGCACGGCAAAATGGTGCGGAAGAAGAACCGGCCGTCGGCATCGGTGACGAAGCGCGCCCGCGACGAGGGTCCGTCAGCGGCATAAGACGCCTTCTGTGAATCGTAATAGCCCTCGTCGTCAGCGTGCCAGATATCGACGGGAACATTCGCCAACGGCTTGCCGGCGAGGTCGGTGACACGGCTCTGCACGAACATCCGCTCGCCCGGCAAATTGGCCGAAACGTCGGTGCCGTGCGGCATCACCTTGTGTTCGCCGACATAGAACGGCCCGAGCACGGTGGTCTCGGTGGCGCCTTCGCGTTCGCGATGATTGACGGCGTCGACCAGCATCGAGACCCCGAGCACGTCGGAGAGCAGGATGAATTCCTGGCGGATCGGCGTGCACTTCTGGCCGGTCCGGGTCAGGAAATCGATCGCATATTCCCATTCCTCGAAGGTGAGATCGGTCCGGCTGACATAATCGTGCAACGATTTCACCAGCTCCTGCAGCAGGAATTTCGCCCGCGGATCCGGCGTGTCTTCGAAGCTGCGGATCACGGCGGCGGTCAGTTCGGTCTCGTTGAATTGGGGCATTTTGGCTGTCCTGCGGGGTGCATGGTGGCTCGATCAAGCCTACACCACCATACCGCACGGGGTAAGCGCAGGCGGTTGGAACGGGGCACACTTTTCGGCTATCAAGGCTCCCTCGCCAGCCGGAGATCAGCCCTGATGCTAGCCCCTACCCCCGCCTCGCCCGAGTCTGCCGGAATGTCGAAGCCGGCGCTCGACCGTCTCGAGAACCATCTCAAGCGGCGCTACATCGACGCCGGCCGCTTCCCGGGAACACAGGTCCTGATCTACCGCCGCGGCAAGGTCGTGCACTCGACCGTGCAGGGCTTTGCCGACATCGAGCGCAAGGTCCCGGTCAAGGACGACACCATCTTCCGCATCTATTCGATGACCAAGCCGATCACGAGCGTGGCCTTCATGATGCTGCTCGAGGAGGGCCGCGTCGCGCTCGACGAGCCCGTCCATAAATACATTCCGGAATGGAAGAACCTCGGCGTGTTCCAGGCCGGCATCTTCCCGGCATTCCTGACCCGGCCGCCAACGAGGTCGATGCTGATCGTGGACCTGTTGCGGCACACCTCGGGTCTTACTTATGGCTTCCAGCAGCGCTCCAATGTCGACGCCGCCTATCGCGAGAACAAGATCGGCGAGGTTATCAAGTCCGGCACGCTACAAAGCATGATCGAGGACCTCGCCAAAATCCCGCTGGAATTTTCGCCGGGCGAAGGCTGGAACTATTCGGTCTCCACCGACGTCGTCGGCTATCTGATCGGCAAGATCAGCGGCATGCCGTTCGAGCAATTTCTGAAGGAACGCATCTTCAATCCGCTCGGCATGAACGACACCGACTTCTTCGTGCCGGCAGACAAGGCGCATCGGTTCGCGGCGTGCTATTCGGCCGGCGTACAGATCGGCATGACGGCCGGCGAGGCCACATTGAAGCTGCAGGATGACCCGGCTACGAGTTCGTTCCTTACCCCGCCCTCGCTCGTCTCCGGCGGCGGCGGCCTGTGCTCGACCGCTGCCGACTATCTCACCTTCTGCCGGGCGCTCCTCAATGGCGGCGAGCTTGGCGGCGTCAGGCTGCTCGGTCCGAAGACGCTGAAGCTGATGACGTCGAACCATCTGCCTGGCGGAGCGGACCTGCCGGCGATGTCGCGTTCGCTGTTCAGCGAAGCCGCCTATAACGGAATCGGGTTCGGTCTCGGCTTTGCCGTCACCATGCATCCGGAGCAAACGCTTATTCCCGGCAGCCCCGGCGAATACAACTGGGGCGGTGCGGCGACGACGTCGTTCTTCATCGATCCCGCGGAAGAACTGATCACGATCTTCATGACGCAGGTGCTGCCGTCGAGCGCTTATCCGCTGCGACGCGAACTGCGCACCCTCGTGTACTCGGCGATCACCGACAGCAATCTCTGAAACCGGAACCCCATCCCGCGGCATAATTGCCGCGGGACGGGTAGCCCGGCTATTTCAGCATCTGCGGCACGATCAGGCGCGGCAGAAACAGCGACACGCTGGGCCAGATGATCAGCGCCGCCAGCACCAGCAGCATCGGTATCAGCATGATCACGGTGTCCTTGAGCGCATAGCGCAGCCGCACCCCCGCGATCGAGCACGCGATCATCAGACATAGCCCATAAGGCGGCGTCACCAGCCCGAACGCCAACGAGACAATCGAGATGATCGCAAACTGCACCGGGTGCAGATCGACCGACCGCGCCAGCGGCTCCAGCACGGTGCCGACGATCACGATCGCCGGGATGGCGTCGAGGAAACAGCCGACCACCAGGAAGCAGAAGGCGATGAAGAAGCCTGCCGCGATCGGTCCCATGCCCCAGGTCGAGACGTTGGCGAGCAGCCCCTCCGGGATCTTGTAATAGGCGAGCAGCCAGCCGAATGCGCTCGCCGTGCCGATGCAGAACAGCGCGACCCCGGCCAGCCGCCCGGTGTCGAGCAGAGCCTTGTACAGCTCCTTCGCGCCGGTCTCCCTGTAAAAGAAGGTCGACAGCGCCACCGAATACAGCACCGCGACACAAGCGGACTCGGTCGCGGTGAACCAGCCGAGCAGAATGCCGCCAACGATGATGAACGGCGTTATCAGCGCTGGAATCGAGCGCCAGAGCGAGCAACGCATCTCCACCCAGCTCGATTTCGGATAGGTCGGATAACCGCGGCGTACCGCATAGACGTGCACCGTGACCATCTGCGCGCCGGCAATCAGCAGTCCCGGAACGATGCCGGCGAGATACATCGCCGCGATCGATGTCGAGATCAGCCCACCCCACACGATCATCAGGATCGACGGCGGGATGATGACCGCGAGCACCGCCGACACCGCGGTAATGGCGATGGAGAACGAGAGGTCGTAGCCCTCCTTGGTCTGGGCGTCGATGAAGATCTTGGACTGGCTCGCCGCATCCGCGGTCGAGGAGCCGGAGATTCCGGCAAAGAACACCGACAGCACGACGTTGATCTGCGCCAACGACCCCGGCCAGTGCCCGACCATCGAACGCGACAGCGCCACCAGGCGGTCGGTAATGCCGCCAATGCTCATCAGGTTCGCGGTCAGCAGGAAGAATGGCACCGCCAGCAAGATGAACGAGTTGTAGGCGTTGAAGGTTTCCTGCGCGAGCATCATCGCGGACAGCCGCGGCTCGATCAGCAGGATCGGCAGGCAGGCAAGCCCGAGCGCAAAGGCGACCGGCACGCGGATGATCAATAGCCCGATAAAGGTGCCAAACAAGACCAGCGCGGCCTCGCCGGAGGAGAGAACGCTGCCACTCATCGCTCAGTCCCCATCAGGATCCGCGTTTCGTCGACGATCTGCTCGCCCGCGAACGCGATCCAGGTGAAGCCTGCCACCGGCCATGCGACGTGAATCAGCCAGAGCGGAAGATCTGCGAGCTCCGACGTCCTGTTCCAGGCAAAGCGCGTGAACTCGATACCCGCCCACACGAACACCAGCGCCAGCGCCAGGATGCCGAGGCGTGCCAGGATCCGTACCAAAGCCTCGGAGCGCCGCGACAAATCCGGCCACACATCGACCTCGAAATGCTGCGCCTCCCTGACGCCGACCATGGCCCCGATCATGATCGTCCATATGAACAGGAACCGCGCCATCTCCTCGGTCCAGATGTAGGACGGGATGAACGGCGTATAGCGCGAGATGATCTGCAGCGTGACCGGAATGACCAGGATACCGACACAGGCCGCCAGCAGGATTTCCAGCAATTTGCCATAGGCGCGCGTCAGTCGCCGCCACAGTGACGGATTGAAATCGATCGGCAGTTCGGTCATTGGCGCCCCCGCGCGGTAATACTCATCAAACGGGGCAAGCGGTGAAGCTTGCCCCGAAACTCCGGTCTGCGACGCGCAGCCCTAGGCCATGTTGATTTTTTCGAAGATGCCCTCGGCGCCGATTTCCTTGGCGTAGGTAGCCATCACGGGATCGGCGAGCTTCTTCATGGCGTCGCGCTCCTGGAACGGCACGCGCTTGAGCTTGCCCGCCTTCTCCAGCGCGTCGAGCTTGATGACTTCCTCACTCGACTCGAGCTTGCGGCCGAAATCACCGGCCTCCTTGCCCGCTTTCATGATGGCGTCCTGCAGATCCTTGGGCAGGGTCTTGAGCGTCTTCACCGAGAAGCAGATCGGCCGGATCGAGACCGCGTGCTCGGTCAGATTGAGGTGCGGCGCCACTTCGTAGAACTTCATCGCCTCGACGCCGGCGGCTTCGTTCTCGCCCGCGGCGATCACGCCATTCTGGATGGCGTTGTAGACTTCGTTATAGGCGATGACAGTCGGACTCATGCCGACGGCTGCGAACGTCTTCGACCAGATCGGCGCACCCTGCACGCGCACCTTGAGGCCCTTGAGGTCAGCCAGATTCTTGCACGGCTTGTTGGCGAAGATGTTGCGGATGCCGCCGCCGGAATAGCCGACCAGCACCACCTCGGCCTTCGCGGCGACTTCGTCGGCGATCGGCGCCAGGATATTCGCTTCAACGACCTTGTTCATGTGATCGATGCCCTTGAACACAAAGGGTGCATCGATGAACGGCGCCGCCTTGGCGAAGGTCGACATGTGAGCCGGCGAGACGATGCCGTAATCGACCGCTTTGCCCTGCGACATGTACTCGAAATACTGCTTCTCGAGACCGAGCGACGAGTTCTTGTGCAGCGTGAAATTGACGGGCTTGCCGTAATACTTCTTCACCAGCTCCTCGAACCGAACCAGCGCCTTGGTAAATGCGTGGTCGTCGTTGAACTGCACGGCGCCGTTCAGCGTGACAGGCGCCTGCGCCTTCAAAATGGACGGCATTCCAAGAACGCCCGCGGCCGCTGTCGCACCGAGTCCAGCCAATACTGTTCTGCGCTTCATGTTGTCCCCTCCCTGTGCCCCGCCCTTGTACCGGGTCGTGGGCTTGCCGACGTTGCGGCATGCAATTTTCCGAGCGTATTCAAAAGAGCGCTGCGATGGAAGCTAATTCCAATGCGCGGATCGAACAGCACAGTGCTGCAGCATACGCAATGATGCGGCGCACCACGCAAGCCGCCGCTCCGCCGGTCACGAACGCTAAATCGGACTAAAATCCTTGGCGGATGCCGGCTGCTTCTCCTATGCTCGCGGCGGTTGGGGGCCGATCCGGGACGAGCATTGCCAAAGCTTTCACTGCCAATGCGTCTCGTCCTTCTGGTGGCGGGAACCACGCTGCCGCTGATCATTTTCGCGGCCGGCATCGTTTTCAATAATTACGTCCAGGACCGCAAGGACGCCACGCAGCGCGTGCTCGAGACCGTACGCGGCATCCGCCTCGTGCTCGATGCCGAAATGCAGCGCATGACCGGCGGGCTTCAGGTGCTGTCTCTGACCAACGCGCTGCGGGACCGCGACTTCGACGGTTTCCGTCGCATCGCGACCGGTTTCCTCGAACAATACGGCAGGGACGGCGTGGTGCTGGTGGCGGACCGCGAAGGTCGTCAGTTGTTCTCCTCGGTCACGACTGACACCGCCACCCTTCCGCTGCGCAACAACCTTGACCTTGTCGAGAAGGTCTTCGCGACCAAGCGTCCATACTACTCGAACCTGTTCACCGGCGTGGTCAAGAAGGGGCTGATCGTGACGGTCGAAGTGCCGGTCATTCGCGACGGCGAGGTGAGCTACGACATCTCGTTCAGCCCGCCGATCGAGATTTTCCAGGACATGATCGAAAAGCAGCTTCCGGGCAAGGACTGGACGATTTCGATCTTCGACGGCGAAGGCGTCAATTTCGCGCGCGTGCCGAACCCGCAAAACACGATCGGCCAGCGTGCGTCGCCGTCGCTCTATGCCGAGCTGTTCCGCAAACCCGAGGGGACCTTTGCGACCGTGTCGCTCGAAGGCGTGCCGCTGATCACCGGCGTTGCGCGCTCCTCGCTCACCGGCTGGACCGTCGCCGGTGGGATCGCGGAAAGCTCGCTGGTCGCCCCTTTATGGCGCAATCTGGCGATCACCAGCGTGATCGGAGGCGTGCTGTTGCTGGTCGGCCTTGCCTTTGCGGTGCGGATGGCGACGGCGATTGCCCGCGGCGAGATGCTGCACGATCTGCTGATCGACGAGCTCAACCACCGCGTCAAGAATACGCTCGCGATCCTGCAGTCGATCACCACCCAGACCTTCCGCAGCGCCAGTCGGGCCGAGCGCGAGAAATTCGAGGGCCGGCTGGGTGCGCTCGCCGAAGCGCACAACCTGTTGAGCCAGGAGAAATGGCAGGGCTCCGAGTTGCAGGACGTCATCGCACGGGTTCTCAAACCCTATCTGCTGAGCAATCCGGATCGGGTGCGGATGTTCGGACCGATGGTGCCGCTATCGCCGCGGCTCGCCGTGGTGCTGTCGATGATCGTGCACGAGATAGCGACCAATGCCGCAAAATACGGTGCGCTGTCGAACGACAGTGGAACCGTTGCGCTGGATTGGGAGATCATCGCGCAAAGCGATGGCCGCAAACTTCGGATGATCTGGACCGAATCCGGCGGGCCGCACGTTTCTGCGCCGGTGCAGCGCGGTTTCGGCTCGCGCCTGATCGAGCGCAGCGCGCGAGACCAACTCGGCGGCGAAGCCACCGTCGACTTTCTGCCGCGCGGCGTCGTCTGCACGGTGACCGCAGCGCTCGAGCAGGACACTTGAGCGCACGGCGATTTCGACCGCGACAAGCCGCCGCGCGTGTTCGAAGGCCTAACCGGTAGATGTCACCGCAGGTGGAGCCGGGATGGGGTTGCCCGCAACCAAAGAGCGACAACGAGTCGCACCGACAAAGGCGCAGTGCAACTCGGCCGGTTGGGGAGTTTTTGCGCCAGGCCTATCGGGCCGAAGGCAGTGCTTACTTGATGAGCTTCAGATAAGGCGGCAACCGCGGGCCCGGTGCGGCCTTGGTGGTTTGCGCAGCCTGAGCATCCGTCATCCGGTCGCACAACGCCTTGAGTTCGGAATCGGTCACCCGATGCAGTTCCATCCGAAGCTCGAGAATGGCCAGCGACAGCAATCTCGCGGCCTCGGGGCTGGCCTTATCCATCAGAAACGCCCGGCATTCCTCCAACGTTGCGAGGAGCGACAGCAATCGTTCTTCTGAATGGGCCGCCGGCATTTTATCAGTTCCCGAGCTTGCAAGGTAAATTGGAGGCGGTCCGGATCGTCGCTTCATGAGCCTCTCCACGAAAAGGCACCAAAATAATTCGGCCGCTGTCACGCAATGGATCGTGTGAGAGCCTGACCTGATGATCCCGAAGTTTTACTCAATTGTCCAGCGCGCTATCGATTTGAAAATCGTATCGACCGTGCTGTATTTTTCTAAATATCACGGTTGAGGCATGCGCGCGATACAAGCCACGGGAAGTCCTCGCGTACACCTAAAGCGGTATTTCATCGGCCCACAACCCGCCACAAATATCCGTAAAAGTACCGGGTACACAGGCGCTTCACGGTAAGTATGCTCCCAAAATCTGTGGCAAGTGAACTCGCGGTGGTTGTAGTTTGTCGAATAGTTTGCCAAATGTAGGAGTGCGGGGTTTTGCTAAATCATGCCCCGGGCGCCAATGGCTGAAGGCAGCCGACGGCGCCGGTATCAGGGTGTTTCCAATGCGCAAATGCGTTTGGCTACCATCCCGCAATCACTCGATATCCCGTGGTTCTAACGACGAACTCACGACCCTGACGAACTTAACGCGGTAAATGCGGATGAACCCCTGGCCTAATCGCGCAGGGTTTCCCGATCGAAGGACGGTAAAACCAGAATGAAAACATCAGCAGCAAAGAAGATGAAGCAGCGCAGTGCCGGCAAACCCGACATCGAATTGGGCAAGCGGATTCGCCTGCGGCGTGTTGAGCAGAAGATCTCGCAAGCAGAGCTTGGCGACAAGCTCGGCGTCAGCTTCCAGCAGGTCCAGAAGTACGAGAAGGGCGTCAACCGTGTCGGCGCAGCTCGTCTTCAGCAGATCGCTACCGCGCTCGATGTGCCCGTCACCTTCTTCTACGACGGCGACGGCAAGGCGCGTGAGGTCGAGAGCCTGCTGTTCCTCGACAGCGCTTTCAGCCTGCGGTTGTTGCGAGCCTACAGCAAGATCAAGGACCAGACCGTGCAACGTCAGCTGGTGTCCTTGATGGAATCGATCGCAGCGAACGAAGACTAATCGGTTGCCTGGTGCTTTCGCGCGGACCGGGGCCGGTTCGCGCGAAGAACACGCGTGAAAAAGTATGTGTCAAAAAAAGTACGCGTCAAAAAGTACGCCGTGAACAACCACGCCGATAATCCACGCCTTCGACAAATCCACGCCTTCAACAAATCGAGCCCGGTTGTGACTCCGTCAGAACCGAAACGGCTCTAGCCTCCGGCGCCGCGCACACGATCGATCAGCCCCAGCGGATCGTCCGGCACCCGAACGCCCCGCCAGGCCACATGCTGGTCCGGCCGCGACAACACCAGACCCGGCAACACCAGACCGTTGCCAGCATCGGTGGCAATGTCCGCTCCCTCGACATCGAGCACCGCAAGCGGCACACCCCTCACGCGAGCCGCCGCCTCGAGCGCCGCGACGTCTGCGGCTGAATCGAACCTCAACAGCGTAAACCCCTCGCCCATGGCGTCGTAAATCGAACTGCCATCGGCGCGCCGGAAATGCGGCGTCCGGCAGCCCGGGACCGTCGAGGGCGTATAGAGGCTCATCGTGTAGGCCGGAGCCTCAGTGCCGTCATAGGCGATGATCGGCGAGCGATCGTAATAGGTGCCGAAGTTGAGGCCGGCGCAGGCATATTGCTGGACGTTGATCTCATAGGTGAGCCGGCCGATTTCTTCGCGCACGCGCTCGCCTTCCGGACCCGCCGCCTCGATGTCTGCCGGCACCGACCCTCGGCGGCGAATTTCGGCTTCCGCATGCGACATCGCAAACCGCGACACCTGGCTGGTGATCGGCCAGCGCTCCGCCTCATAGGCGTCGAGGATGGAGGGTGGCGCCCAGCCGCCCAGATGGGCCGCCAGCAGCCACGACAGATTCATGGCGTCCGCAATCCCCGCGTTCATGCCGTAGCCGGCGTAGGGCACCCAGATATGCGCGGCATCGCCGGCGATGAAGGCGCAGCGATCACGAAACTTGCTGGCGATTAGCCGGCGGCCGTACCAGTCTTCCTTCGAGAGGATGTCGTAGTTGAAATCATCTTCCACACCGAGGATGGTGCGCAGACAGGCATCGCGGTCGATCTCGTCGAAACCGCCCTCGCCCGGCTTCATGTAATTATGCACCAGCCAGCGCTCGCGGCCGTCGATCGCATACACCATGCCCGAGCGGCGCGGGTTGATGGCACCGGTGCCCCACGCCCGCTCGCATCGCTGACGATCGATCAGCCCGGGTGCGCGAATGTAGGTCGACTGCACGCGCTGGATCACGGCATCGCCGGACAACTCGGCGCCGATCGCCTTGCGAACGATCGAGCGCGCGCCGTCGCAACCGATCAGGTAACGGCAATTCACGGTCCTCACGGCGCCGGTGTCGAGATCGCGCAAGCCCATGCGCGCGCCGGTACTTTTTTACCACGACATCCTCGACCGAGGTCCGGTTGATGATCTGGATGCGCGATTGCCCCGCCGCATGCGCAAACAGGATCGGCTCAAGGAATATCTGGTTGATGCGGTGTGGTGGCTCCGGCGTCGGCCAGTTGCAGTCGGGGCCATCGGTTGCCGTGAAGCGATCGCGGCGGCAGGGAATGTGAATCCGCGTCAACTCCTGCCCGGTGAACGAGGTGCGGTAGCTGATGTCGTGCGGATAATCTGCGGGCAATCCGGCATTGCGGATCGTTTCGGCGAGGCCCAGCCGCCGGAAGATCTCCATGGTGCGGGCGGCGACGTGGTTGCATTTCGGCTCCGGCGGAGCCGCGGGCGCCCGCGTTTCCACCAACGTCACGTCGATGCCTCGCCACGCCAGATCGATCGCAAGCGTGAGCCCGACCGGTCCGGCGCCGACGATCAGCACATTGGTGTCATTCATGTCGGACGCTGACCGTACGCTTGGGAGCCATTGTAGTGGATTTCTTGGCAGTGGACTTCTCGGCAGTGGACTTCTTGTTATTCGAGTTCGGCGCCGGAGTTCTTGACGATCACGGCCCAGCGCTCGACTTCGGCCTTGATGTAAGCTGCAAAACTGTCCGGTGTCGATGGCGGCAGCGGCTCCAGCGAAAGCTTCACCAGCCTCTCCCGCGTCGGCGGGTCAGCCATCAGCTTCGCCAGTTGCGCCGCCAATGCATCGACGATCGGCCGCGGCGTGCCCGCCGGCGCGACCACGCCCTGCCAGGCCACCAGTTCAAAGCCGGCAAGGCCTGCCTCGGCAAGGGTGGGAATATCAGGCGCAATCGAAACGCGCCTGGGCGTGGTCACACCGAGCACCCTGACCTTGCCTTCGCGGATCTGTTGCAGCGCCGGCTGCAGATCCACCACCATGAAGGGGATGTGCCCCGCGATCACATCGAGCATCGCCGGCACGCTGCCGCGATACGGCACGTGGCGGACATCGATTCCGGCTGATGACTTCAGCATTTCCGCGCCGAGATGTTGCGGACTTCCATTGCCGGCAGAGCCGTAGCTGAGGCCCGGTTTTGATTTGGCGTAGGCGATGAACTCCGGCAGCGTCTTGGCCGGTATCGCCGGATTGATGATCAGCGCAAAGGGCACGCCGGCCACAAGGCCGATCGGCGCAAAGTCCTTTGTGGGGTCGTAGGGTAATTTCCTGTACAGCGTCTTGTTGATGGCGAGCGTGGTCGAGGTCGCCATCAGCAGCGTGTAGCCGTCGGGCTCGGACTTTGCGACCAGGTCCGCGCCCAGTGTCGTACCGGCTCCCGGCTTGTTCTCGACAATGACGGTCGCATCCAGGCCGCTCCTGAACTGGTCGGTGACAAGCCGGCCAAGCAGGTCGGTTGTTCCGCCCGGCGGATACGGCACGATCATCCTGATCGTCCGGTTGGGATAGGCCGCCTGGGCCTGCGCCGGCGAAACGGCCAGCCAGGCCAGCCCGCCGCCGCATCCCGCAATCGCTTCCCGGCGCGTCAGCGGCATGCATTCCTCCCGAGAGAATGACGCTTCTTGCTTCTTGTCTGTTGCGAACCACCATACCACGCCACAGCGAAAACGCATGGCAGGATTGGGCGTGCTTCCAGACCTTGCCCGGGATCGCCGAACCGTGGCACGACAGCCGAAAACAAGATCGGGTTTTCGGGAGGCGACCATGATGATCCTTCACCACGGCTCGCGCTCGAGCGCATCACGCCGGGTGCGGCTGTGCCTCGAGGAGAAGGGCATCGCATATGAAGGCCACGTCGTCGATATGGCCGCCATGGAACATCATTCGCCGGAGTATCTGAAGATCAACCCGCTCGGCGTGATCCCGACCCTGATCCATGAAGGGCAGCCGCTGCATGAGAGCGGAACCATCTGCGAATATCTCGACGAGACCTTTCCCGATCCGCCGCTGCGGCCGGACACCCCCCATCAGCGTGCCGAGATGCGGAACTGGATCCGGCATATCGACGGACTGATCGGCAATCTCATCATCTTCAACTGGCGACACCATCTGCAGAAGACAGCATCGCAATGGACCGATGCTGAACTGGCGGAAAAGCTGAAGAACATCCCGAGCAAGGAGCGGCAGGAAGCCTGGCTGCGGGTGGCGAGAAAGCCTTATACCGAGGAAGAGCGCGACGCCGCGCGGGCCAAGCTGGTGGCACTCCTCGACAAGATGGAAGAGGCGCTGAAGCCTTTCGGCTGGCTCGCCGGCAAGTCTTACTCGATCGCGGACATCGCGGCGGCGCCCTTCGTCAAACGCATCGACGAGGAGATTGCGCCAGATGAAATGACCCCGAAGAAACATCCCCGCGTCGCGGACTGGTGGACTAAACTGCAGGCGCGACCGGCCTATGCGCGCGCCGATTTCGGCCCCTTCGTTACCTCCTGAACCGGACTGGAACCCGACCGATGCTAGACGTTCCCAAGAACACTGAAAAATCCACCGAAAAATCCACCGAAAAATCCTTGGCCGACGGCAAGATCCTGCAGAGCGTCCGCGACGGCGTCGGGGTCATCACCTTCAACAATCCCGAGAAGCGCAACGCGATGTCGCTCGAGATGTGGGAAGGGCTCGGCAGCGCGCTGATCGAATTGCGCGACAATCCCGAAGTCCGCGTCGTGATCATGGCCGGCGCCGGGGACAAGGCGTTCGTCTCGGGCGCCGACATCAGCCAGTTCGAAAAGACGCGCCACAACGCCGAGGCCTCCGAAGAGTACTCAAAACGCAGCTCCGCACAGCGCGCGCTGCTGGCGGACTATCCGAAGCCGACGATCGCCTGCATTCGGGGCTTCTGTCTCGGCGGCGGCATGCAGGTCGCGATGCTGGCCGACATCCGGCTTGCGGCCGACAACAGCCAGTTCGGCATTCCCGCCGCCAAACTCGGCATCGCCTATGGCTATGACGGGCTCAAGCATCTGGTCTCGCTGGTCGGTCCGTCCTGGGCGCGGCTCATCATGTATACGGGCATGCGGATCGACTCCGCCGAAGCGCTGCGGATCGGCCTCGTCGACCGCGTCCTGCCCGGGCCTGATTTGTGGGACGCCACCATGGAGATCGCGCGCACGATTTCCGGCAACGCGCCGCTCGCGATCAAGGCCGCCAAGATCACCATCGCCGAGGTGCTGAAGGACGAAAGCAAGCGCGACATGAACGCGATCAAGGCGATCGGCACCGCCTGCATGGACTCTGAGGATTTTCGCGAAGGCCGCACAGCGTTCATGGAAAAGCGCAAGCCGCAGTTCAAGGGCAAGTAACGCACTCCACGTCGTCCCTGCGAACGCAGGGACCCATACGCCGCGGCCTCTCAGTTTCGCTCAGGCGACAGACAATTCGGCAAACGACTGGGGCTGGTGGTTATGGGTCCCGGCCTTCGCCGGGACGACGGTTGGGATTGATCCCTCGACCCAGCCTCACAACGCCGCCAGCACCGCCCTGGTGATGTCAGCGGTGCCGTTGCCGCCGCCGAACTCCATCGGCTTGATACCGTCCGCATAGGCCTTGTCGACCGCGCGCTCGATGCGCTCGCCGGCCTCGGCGGCGTTTTCGAGACCGTGCTTGTCGGCGAGCCAGTCCAGCATCATCGCGGCCGAAAGGATCATGGCCGTTGGATTGGCCTTGCCCTGCCCCATGATATCGGGCGCAGTGCCGTGGCAGGGCTGGAACACCGCATGGCGGTCGCCGATATCCGCCGATGGCGCCATGCCGAGGCCGCCGATCAGGCCGGCGGCGAGGTCGGAAAGAATATCGCCGAACATGTTCTCCGTCACCATGACGTCGAAATCCCAGGGACGCTTCACCATCATCAGCGAACAGGCATCGACATAGACCCGTTCGGCCCTGACATCAGGGTGGCGCCCCGCGGCCTCGTCGAACATCCCGCGGAAGAACGCGAACGCCCTGAACACATTTGCCTTGTCGACACAGGTCAGCCCGCCATTCGCCCGGCCGCGCGCCTTGCGGCGTTCGGCGAGGCGGAACGAAAACTCGAACAGCCGTTCCGAGGTCTTGCGGGTGATGACGAGCGTTTCGCGCGCTTCAGTGTCGGTCACGACGCCCTTGCCCATCGACGCGAACAGGCCTTCGGTGGACTCCCTGATCAGAACAAGATCGATGCCCTTCTGATCGGCGCCGACGATCGGGCTCGGCACGCCCGGAATCAGCCGCGCCGGGCGCACGCCGGCATAGAGGTCGAAATGCATGCGCAGTTCGATCTGCGGCGCGATCTCGGTGTTGTCGGGGTAGCGCACCGACGGCAGACCGCAGGCGCCGAGCAGGATAGCGTCGGCTTCCTCGCACAGCCGCACCGTGCTGTCCGGCATCGATTTTCCGGTCGCCAGATAATTGTTGGCGCCAGCCGGCGCGTCGGTGAAGCGAAATTTCAGATCCGTCGTCGCCTCGATCTTGCGTAAGACTTCAACGGCCGGGGCCATTACCTCAGGGCCGATGCCATCACCACCGAGTACAGCGATGTGGAGTGCGTTGTTGGCGGACATGGATTTCCTTCACGACGATGGATAGTGAGTTCGTCATGGCCGGGCTCGTCCCGGCCATCCACGTATTTCTTGGCATTTCAAGAAACAAGAAAGACGTGGATGCCCGGCACAAGGCCGGGCATGACGGGAGTCTTTTACGGCGTCAGCACCGCGCGCCCTACCAGCTTGCCCTTTTGCAAGTCAGTCAGTGCCTCGTTGGCCTTGGCGAGCGGCATTGTCGTTACCGGGATCGGCGCGATCTTCCTGGTGCGGACCAGATCGAGCAATTCCTGGGTTTCGCGCAGATTGCCGACATAGCTGCCCTGGATCGTGATCGCCTTGATCGGAATCAGCGGCAGCGCGAAGGTCGCCCCGCCGCCGAACAAGCCGACGATCACGAGCTTGCCGCCCTTGGTCAGGCAGTCGAATCCGAGCTGCGTGGTCTGGGCATTGCCGACGAGGTCGATCACCGCGCGGATCGGACCGCCGGCTTTTTTCTGCAGCTGCTCCAGCGCATCAGCAGCCTTGCCGTCAACGGTCGCAAGCGCGCCGGCCGCCTCGGCGGCTTCGCGTTTGCGCGCGTCGATATCGACCATGATCGCACCCTTGCCGCCCATCGCCTTCAGCAGCGACAGCGCCATCAGGCCGAGGCCGCCGGCGCCGAAGATCACGATCGGCGTATGCAGGACGTTCTCGACCTTTTTCAGCGCGCTGTAGGTGGTGACACCCGAGCACGCATAGGGCGCGGCGGTGACGGGATCGAGCCCGTTGAGATTCAGCAGATATTTCGGGTGCGGCACCGTCATGTGATCGGCATAGCCGCCGTCGCAATAGACGCCGAGCGAGTTCGGCTTGACGACGCACATGTTCTCGTCGCCGCCGACACAGGTCTCGCATTTGCCGCAGCCGAGCCAGGGATAGACCAGCGTGACGTCGCCGACCTTGAGGCCACCGGTCGCGGCCCTGGCGTCGGGACCGAAGGCCAGGATCTCGCCGACGGTCTCGTGGCCCATCGTGCGCGGCAGCGAGACGCCGCGATCTTTCAGCGACAGCGGCTTGCGCCCATGGCCGAGATCGTAGCCGCCTTCCCAGATGTGGAGATCGCTGTGGCAGACGCCGGCGGCCTTCACCTTGATCAGCACCTGCGAGCCCGAGGGCTCCGGCGTCGGATGATCGACCTCTTTCAGGGGGGCATTGAACTCGGCGACCTGGAAACTCTTCATCGTTTCTCTCCCGTCATTCTTGTTCTTGAGCAGGGCATTTTTCGAACGGACATTTTCTCGGGATGACATTGCCACGTCCATCCGGTCGAGACAAATAGATAGCGTTTTCATGCGAAGTGGATACCGGTTCGCATAAAGAAAACGCGTCAAACAAAAAGCTCTTCTCGATATTCAGATCAGCGGATGATGGCAAGCCACGAACTGCCCCGATGCCACGGCGCGCAGTTCCGGCACCTCGTCGCTGCATCGCTGATCCGCTCTGGGGCAGCGGGTCCGAAAACGGCAGCCGGACGGCGGCGAAATCGGCGATGGCGGCTCGCCGACCGGCACGGTTTCGGCAGGGCGGACGTCGGGATCGGGCACCGGGATCGCCTCGATCAACAGCGCGGTATAGGGGTGCGCCGGTTTTGCGAACAGTTGCTCGGACGGACCGACCTCGCACAACCGCCCGAGATACATCACCGCGACGCGGTCGCTAACCGCCTTCACGACTGCCAGATCATGCGCGATGAACAGCAGGGTCAGGCCATAGCGCGCCTTCATCTCCTCCAGCAGATTGAGGATCTGCGCCCGGATCGAAACGTCGAGCGCGGAGACCGGCTCGTCGCAGACGATGAATTCCGGATTGAGCACCAGCGCGCGCGCAATGCAGATGCGCTGGCATTGCCCGCCGGAGAATTCATGCGGCAGCCGTCCGACCACCAGCGCCGGATCAAGACCAACGGCGCTAAGCGCTTCGTCGACGAGTCGTTGGCGTTTGGCCGCATCCTTGACGCCCGAAATGATCAGCGGCTCGGCGATGATATCGCCGATCCGCCGGCGTGGGTTCAGCGATGCGATCGGGTCCTGGAAGATCAGCTGCACGCGCTGGCGCATCAGGCGCAGCGTGTCGCCCTGCATCGCCGTGAGATCCTGGCCGTCGAACAGCACGCGGCCCGATACCGGCCGGCGCAGCTGCAGCACCGCGCGGCCGAGCGTCGACTTGCCGCAACCGGATTCGCCGACCAGCCCGAGCGTTTCGCCGCGGGCGATCTGCAGGGAAACGCCGGATACCGCGTGCACGATCTTGTTGCCGACCGGATATTCGACGACGAGGTTATCGACGTCGAGCAGCGGGTCGCTCGAAACGGCGGGTGAGGCTTGCTGCATCATGCGCCGGCACCCGCGCTGATGCCGATCGGACGGAAGCAGGCAAATTGGTGGCCGGGCGAGTCCGCCTCCTCAAGACGCGGCTTCTCGACTTGGCATTGGGCCCACGCATAACGGCAGCGCGGCGCGAACGAACAGCCTTTCAGCGGCCGCGTCGGATCGGGCGGCCGGCCCGAGATCGCCGGCAGCGGCGTATGTGGCGCGGCGTCGATCTTGGGAAGCGCGGCCAGCAGCGCCTCGGTATAGGGCATCCGCATTTTCTTGAACAAGGCCGGCGTCGGCGCACGCTCCACCACGCGGCCGGCATACATGACCGCGACTTCGTCGGTGCGGCCGGCGACGACGCCGAGGTCATGGGTGATTATGATCATCGCCATATGCCGGCGGCGCTGCTCGCGCGCCAGCAAATCCAGGATCTGGGCCTGGATCGTGACATCGAGCGCGGTGGTCGGCTCGTCCGCGATCAGCAGCTTCGGCTCGCAGGACAGCGCGATCGCGATCGCCACCCGCTGCCGCATGCCGCCCGACAGCTGGTGCGGATACTGCATCAGCCGCTGCTCCGGCGCGGGAATGCCGACCGCGGCTAGCAGTTCGACGCTGCGTTTGGTCGCCGCCCGCATATCGAGCTCGAGGTGCTCCTGCAGCGTCTCGATCAACTGGGTGCCGATGGTCAGCACCGGATTGAGCGAGGTCATCGGGTCCTGGAACACCACCGCCAGCGACCGGCCGCGCAGCTTGCGCAGTCTCTCCGGTGAGAGCTGCAGCAGATCCTGCCCATCGAACATCACGCGGCCGGAGAGTTTTGCTTTTTTCGGCAGCAATTGCAGGATCGCGCGGGACAGCATGGTCTTGCCGCAACCGGACTCGCCGACTACGCCGAGCGTCCGACCGGCGCCCACGGTGAGGTCGACACGGTCCACCGCGCGCAGATTGCCGCGCGGCGTCGGCAAATCGACGATGACGTCCTCGACGGAAAGCAGCGTACCCTCTGTCACAGCGCGCCCTGACGGGGATCGGTGAGTGCTCGCAGCGTGTCGCCGACCAGGTTAAAGGACAATACGGTCAGGAACATCGCGATGGCCGGAATGAACGCCAGCCGCGGCGCCATCTCGAGGCTTTCGCGGCCCTCCCCGATCATGCTGCCCCAGCTCGATATCGGCGGCGGCACGCCGAGGCCCAGGAACGACAGTGAACCTTCAGCCACGATGGTGATGGCGACGGCGAGCAGGAAGAACGCAAACAACGGCAGCATCACGTTGGGCAGCAATTCGCGCAGCAGGATGCGCGTATGCGTCGCGCCAAGCGCCTGTGCCGCGATCACGAATTCGCGGCGCGCCAGTGTCAGCGTTGCCGCCCGCGCCACCCGCATGAAGGCGGGAACGCCGAGCAGGCCGAGAATAAAGGTCAAATGCAGGATCGACTGGCCGAGATAGGCGGTCACGGCCAGCGCCAGGATCAGCGGCGGAAACGCCAGCAGCACATCCATGCTGCCGACCACCACCGATTCGAACCGGCCGCGGAAATAGCCCGCCAGGATGCCGAGCGCGCCGCCGAAGGTGAGCCCGATGATCGGCGCAAACAGTCCCACAATCAGCGATATCCGCGCACCGTAGATCACGCGGGCGAGTTCGTCGCGGCCGAGGCCGTCGGTGCCAAGCCAGTGCTCCGCCGAGAATGGCGCGCGCTTTTCCAGCATGTCCATGTCGGTCGGACTCGGTAGCGGCAGCACGTCGGCGAAGATCGCTACCGTAAACACGAACATCATCCAGACGATCGCCATCCAGAACAGCGGTCCGAGCCGGCGGCCACGCCGCGCCGGGACTTCCGCAACTGACGCGTCGATGCCGAGTTCAAGCGTGGCCATGGCGGATCCTCGGATCGAGCATGGCGTAGAGCATATCGACGATGAAGTTGATCAGCACGAATCCGGCTCCGACCAGCAGCACTACGCCCTGCAGAATGATGAGGTCGCGCGTGGTAATGGCGCCGACCAGAAGCCGGCCAATTCCCGGCAGCGCAAAAACCGTCTCGACGATGACGGCGCCGCCGATCAATCGCCCGATATTGATTCCGGTGATCGTGACCAGCGTCAGCGACGAAGGCTTCAGCGCGTGCACGAACAGGATGCGCGATGCCTTCAGGCCCTTGGCCTTGGCCAGCGCGATATAATCTTCCTGCAGCGTCGCGATCATGTCGGAGCGAAGCACGCGCATGATGCCGGGCCATTCGGCGAGCGCCAGCGTCAACGCGGGCAGCACCATGAACCGCAGGTTTTTGGCCGGATCTTCGCCGAACGGCACGTAGCCCGTCGCCGGCAGCCAGCGCAACTCCACCGCAAACAGATAGATCAGCAGGATCGCCGACAGGAAAGTCGGCACCGACAGCATGCCGAAGGCGGTGCCGGTCATGAAGCGATCGAACGGACCGCCGCTGCGCGCCGCACAAATGATCGCCAGGGGAACGCCGATTGCGAGCGCGATGACCTGGGCCAGGACCATGAGTTCCAGCGAGATCGGAAGCCGCTCGGTAACCGCCTGCAATACGGTTTGTCCGGTGCGGAACGAGCGCCCGAAGTCGCCCTGCAGGACGTTGCCGAGCCAGCCGAAGTAACGAATGTAGATCGGCTGATCCAGTCCCATGTCGGCTCTTAGCGCCGCCACCTTTTCCGGCGTCGCCTGGTCGCCGAGGATGGTGTAGGCGAGATCGCCCGGCAGCAGCGACGCGATCAGAAATGTCAGCAGTGAAACCGCAATCAGCACCGGCACGAGATACAGGAGCCTTTGCGCGACGAAACCCAGCATGCGCTGTTAATCCAGCCAGACGCGGGATACGTCCACCACTCCACTGTACATCTTTGGCAAGCCTTTAACCTTCGCGCTCGACATCGCGTAATAGGTGTTCTGGAAGGTCCAGTACCAGATCGCTTCCTTGTTGATCAGCCGGCTGATGGCGCAGTAATCCTCGCTCCGCTTCTCCTGGTCGGCGGTGACCCGCGCGCGCTCGAGCAGTTTGTCGAGTTCCGGGTTCGAATAGTTGGCAAGTGCGACCGGGCTGCCGGTGCGGAAATTAGCGTACATCTGGACATCGGGATCGGCGAGATCGACGATGCGCCATGGCGTGACCTGGAACTGGCGCATGAAGGCGCGCGGCGGGATCGTGGCCTGGTCGACCTGCTCAATTTCCATGTTGGCGCCGACCCGCTTCCAGAACTGCTGCAACACCTGGCCGGCGGCGCGCCCACGCGGCGTCGCCGTGACGAGCATCTTGAATTCGACCGGCTTGCCGTATTCCTTGATCAGCGCCTTGGCCTTCTCGGCGTCTTCGGGAAGCGCACCGTCATCCTTGCATTTGACCCAGGAGCCGTCGCCATAGGGGTTGGTGGCCGGCCGGGCCAGGCCATTGGTGAGCGCCTGCGACATCTTCTTGCGATCGAGCGCCATCACCAACGCCTGGCGCACGCGGACATCGTCGAACGGCGCGACCTTGGTATTGAAGGCGGCGACCGCGGCGCCGGACCCGGCATAGGTGTGGACGGTCAGCTTGGGATCTTTTTGTGCCTTCTGAATGTTGTCGGCATCAGCTTCATCGTCCCAGATGATGTCGGCCTCACCCGATTGCAGGCTGGCGAAGCGCGACTGCGCATCCGGCAACGGCTTCAAGATGATTCGATCGAGATAGGGCTTGCCCTTGTCCCAGTAATCCGGATTTTTTTCGAGCACCATGCGGTCGCCCGCCGTCCATGACTTCGGGATATAGGGTCCGGTGCCGACAGGATTGCGATTATACTCGTCGCCCTTGGTCTTCCAGGCGGTTGGTGAATGAACAACGTAGTTCGAACCGGGAACGCTAATGATCGCAGGCAGGTTCACCGACGGATCGTTCAGATTGTACACGACCGTTAGTTCGTCAGGCGCCTGCACATCCTTAATGAACGAGATGTAGAACGCGCAACGGCACTTGTTCGCCGGATCCTTCTGGCGGTCGAAATTTTCCTTGACCGCCTGGGCGTTGAACGGCGTGCCGTCGTGGAATTTGACCCCGGGCCGCAGCTTGAAGGTCCAGGTCTTGAAGTCCTCGGAGGAACTCCAGGACAGCGCCAGCTTAGGCTGCGCTTTACCCTGGTCATCGAGATAGGTAAGCGTGTCGAAAATCGCCGCCGCCGCAGTTCCGGCGGCCGTATCGTACACGCCGACCTTCAGCGGATCGAAGCCTGCAATATCGAGTTCGAGCCCCATCGTGATGCTGCCGCCCTTCTTTTGGGCGTTGGCGGGAACAGCACAGAGCGAGATCGCAAATCCCGCCACAAGAAATACTCGCGCAAGCGCGCTCGAACGGACCGCAGCTGTCATGGATGCTCCCTCTCAAAGTGTCGTCCGTCCGGTGTTCCGGATCGTCGATGGCTGACGGTAAGATTGTCTGGAATCGCAGCCCCGGGCAAGGCCGTTCGCAAGGCGGGATGAAAAGCCGCAGGCTTGAGCCTTGTTGCCGAAGCGCGATCGCCCTCAACCGCGCGCCGACTTCGGCGGTTTGCCGGCAAAGGCCGCGATTTCGGCTTCCGACAGGCCGGTCTCTTTCAGATAGGCACGCGTGTGCTCGCCAAGCGTCGACATGCGTTTCGCGGCAGAAACCCTGGCGCCCGACATGCGGAACGGCAGATTGAGGACCTTGAAGCTGCCGCCGCCATCCTGGACCTCCGCCAACGCGCCGCGATGGGCGATCTGCGGATCCTTCAGCGCCTCGGCCACCGTGCGATAGGCCGATGACGGCACGCCGTGCTCATTGAGCGCGACGAGGCACTGCCCGGTCGTCACCGCACGCGACCACGCCTCGACGCCCTCCATCAGGCTGCCCCAGTTTTCACGGCGATCGGAATATTTCGCAAAGCGCGGGTCGCTGACCCATTCGGGATGACCGATCACCTTCATCAAGCTCTGGAAGGTTTTTTCGCTGGCGATCGCGACCATGACATAACCGTCCGAGGTTTCGATCGGGCCGAACATCGGCCGCTGGGTCGCCTTGACCTCGAACTGCGACCACTGCAGTTCGTTCAGTGTCAGGCTCAGCATCGATTCCAGCATCGAAACGTCGATGTGCTGGCCCTTCCCGCCTCCGGCGAGTTGATACAGAGCCGCCGAGATCGCGCCGAACGCGTAGACGCCTGTAAGCACGTCGGCATGATAGATGCCGCAATAGTCCGGCCGGGTGCGCCCGGGCTGATAGGCCAGATGCGCCATCTCATACCCCGAGGCCGCATGGATCACCGGCGCATAGGCCGGCAGTTCGGCCGACGGCCCGGTCTGGCCGTAGCCGGAGATCGAGCAGTAAATCAGTTTCGGATTGAGCGCGTGCAGTGAAGCGTAGTCGAGCTTCAGTCGCCACATCACGCCGGGACGGAAATTCTCGACCAGCACGTCCGCGTTCGCCACCAGCCGGCGCACCGCCTCCACGCCTTCGGGCGATTTCAGATCGAGCACGAGGCTGTTCTTGCCGACATTGAGCTGCCCGAACGCTGTGCTGCAATGATTCCGCACCGGCGGGCGGGTCCGCATCGTCTCGCCTTCGACGGTTTCGATCTTGATGACCTCGGCGCCCATGTCGGCGAGCATCCGCGTGCAGTGGGGTCCGGCGATTGTGGTTGAGAAATCTATAACGCGCAGGCCGGCGAAGCTCCCTGTCAAATTCCCCTCATCCGCATTATCTATAGTCATACTCGTTAGCTCCCTCGGCCTTGCGGCTTCTCGTTCGCCTTTGGTTTTCCTGGCGCGGCATGACCCTAAATTGCGCGGTCACGGCATGGAAGCGTTTCTCCAGGAACCACCGGCTATCTGGCGCATTGCCGTGGATCAAAGTTGGACCTTTTCTTGCATAAGTCATAGTTAGGGTTGGTACGAGGGCGTTCCTTTGAAGGTCTTGTTCGTAACCACGGAAATGGATGACTTCGTCCGGGTGGGCGGTCTTGCCGCCGTTTCCGCCGCCCTGCCCCGGGCACTGCGCCCGTGGAGCGACGTCCGGATCATGTTGCCCGGCTACCGGGACATCCTCGAACAGTTCACCCGCATTGAAATCGTTGGGCAATGCGCGCCTTTGGCCGAGATGCCGGCGTGCTCGCTCGGCCGTGCGTCGACGCGAGACGGTCTGCCAGTTTATGTACTGTTGTGCCCACAACTTTACGACCGGCCGGGCAATCCCTACGGCGACGAATCCGGACGCGACTGGCCGGATAACGACATCCGTTTCGCGCGATTTGCATCTGCCGCGGCCGAACTCGCCGCAGGCAGTCTGGACAAGAATTGGGCAGCGGATCTGGTCCACGCCAACGATTGGCAGGCTGCATTGACACCGGCCTACCTTGCCTGGAAAGGCGTCAAGGTCCCCTCGATCCTGACCATTCACAACCTGGCCTATCAGGGACTGTTCCCGAGGGAGTCGCTGCGGCGGATCGGCGCGCCCGAAGCCTCCTTCCACATCGACGGTCTCGAGTTCTACGACCAGATGTCGTTCTTGAAGGGCGGCATCGTTTACGCCTCGCATCTGACCACGGTCAGCGCGACCTACGCAAAAGAGATCACGACGCGCGAGCTTGGCTGCGGGCTCGAGGGCCTGCTGCGGCAACGCTCGGACGCTTCGGAGTTGACCGGCATCCTGAACGGCATCGACGAAAGCTGGGATCCGCGCGCCTGCGCACAACTGGCGCAGCAGTTCGGCGCCGGCGATTGGCAAGGCAAGCAAGCCAACGCCGACTACGTCCGCAAGCAGTTTGGTCTTGCGGTATCGCGCGGCCCGATCTTCGGTCTGGTCGCCCGCCTCGTGCATCAAAAGGGCATCGACCTCGTTCTGTCCGCTGCCGACGCGATCGTCGAGGCCGGCGGACAAATCGTCGTCACCGGCAGCGGCGAGCCGTATATCGAACAGGCGCTGGTCGATGCGCATCGCCGCAGGCCGGACTCGATCGGCGTCGTCATCGGTTTCAACGATGGACAGGCGCGGCGAATTTTCGCCGGCAGCGATTTCACGTTGATGCCTTCGCGGTTCGAACCGTGCGGACTGAGCCAGATGTATGCGCAGCGGTTCGGATCGCTGCCGATCGGTCACCAGACCGGCGGGCTGGCGGAAACCATCAAGGACGGCGAGACCGGCTTCCTGTTCTCGCAGCCGTCGCCGGAGTCCTTCCTCGGCGGCGTGCGCCGCGCGTTCGATGCCTTCATGGCGAAAGACCGCCTCGACCTGATGCGCCGCAGCGCCATGGCGCGGTCCTTTAGCTGGGATCTTTCGGCGTCTCTCTATAACGCGCTGTATCGCAAGACGGTGGGCTCGCACGCTGGCGCCTGAGCGCGACTGCCGGCGGCGCTGTTGACCATACGGCGCGTGATCAGCCCCGACTCCCGATAGTCGGCCCCGGAAGCACCTACCCGCCGCATACCCTGCACCGGGCCGCACCGCTTCCCGGAGGGGGCCGGCGACAGCGTCGCAGCAAGTGCTCACCTGGTTCAAACCACTTTTTACGTGGCGCGCTCGAACCGCCTTCCACCTGGCATCGTCGAACTCATGTGCGAACCATTCCGGTTTCGCCGAACCGAGAAATGGAGAGTTTAAGATGTCGATGAAGTCGAAATTGTCTTTGGCCGCTCTCGCCGGCCTCGTTGCGATCAGCGCCCTGGCAACCACCAGCGCCAACGCTTTTTCTCCGCTGCGGATGTGTGACGAAACGACACCGAGGCTGGGTTGTGGAAGTGGCTGGTTCTACCAGGAGGAGGCCCGCTCCAAGCGTCTGCCAACGCCCCCGCGTCACCAGGCCTTCGGTAGCCGCGAAGATGCCATGCTCAGTGCTGGCGGCGGCGGTGGCGGCGGCGGCGGTGGTGGTGGTGGCGGTGGCCGATAAGCTGCACTGACCCCTATTACGAGTAAGACGCCGCCGGGGTGACCCGGCGGCGCTTCGTGCTTCAACGCCTGAATGAAGACTGCTCGATCTCGGCGACGGCGGACCGCTCAGGTCACCGCTGTCCGCTTCGGTTCGACGATCTCGAACATGCGCGGGAATTCATCCATCAGCATCATCAGTTCGCCAAGTCGCATCGGATTGCCGCTGACCTTGATCGCGCCGCTGCCCACCGCGTCCGGAAACGTCGTCAGCTTGGCGATCACTTCGTCGAGCACGCTGCGCGCCAGCGTGAACGTCGCATCGGCATCCGCCGCCTGTGCGTCCGCCACGTAAGTCAGCGCGCTGTTCTCCAGATTGAGCACGAAGTTTTCGTTGGTGTCCGTAAATTGCCAATTCAGCACGATACGCTTGCCTTCGGCCTTGGGGCCGTTGAGGCGCACGCCGAGCACGTCCCATAGCTGCCCGGTGCTCAGCGCCGCCAGCGTTTCGCGCGGCATCGCCGCGCGTGCCGGCACCTTCGGCATGCCCAGCCGCAATTCCTGCGCGCCGAACAGATAGGCGTTGCGCCAGGTCGAGCTTTCCGAGGCATAGCCAAGTTGCTCGAACGTATCGGCCAGCATCGCGCGAGCGGCCTGATTGTCCGGATCGGCAAACACCAGATGGCTTACGGCCTGCGCCACAAAGCGAAACTCGCCCTTGGCGAAGTCTTTTCGGGCGCGATCGAGGATCGCCTCCGCACCGCCCATATACTCGACATATTTCCGGCCGGATTCGACCGGCGGCAGCGGATCGAGATTGACGGGATTGGCGTCGTACCAGCCGAGATATTTCTGGTAGATCGCCTTCACATTGTGCCTGATATGGCCGTAGTAACCGCGCCCGTGCCAGGCGCCGTCGAGGCTGGCCGGCAGTTTGATCGTCTCGGCGATTTCGGCCGCGGTGAGGCCATGGTTCATCAGGCGAATGGTCTGGTCATGCGCGAATTTATAGAGATCGCGCTGCTGGCGGATCATGGTGTCGATCCGCTCATGGCCCCACACCGGCCAATGGTGCTGGCCGCACATCGCATCGGCCTTGCCGCCCCACATTTGCAGCGCCTCGCCGAGATATTTCGACCAGGCCAGCGCGTCGCGGACGTCGGCGCCGCGGAACGGCAGCAGATTGTGGAAATTATGCGTGCAATTTTCCGCGAGATTCAAAAGCTTGTATCGCGGAATGAAGAAATGCATCTCCGCCGGCGCCTCGGAGTTCGGCGCCATCTGAAATTCGAACTCGAGCCCGTCGATGGTGCGTTTGTCGCCGGTCGCGATGATAAGGTCGGTCGGGCGCAGCAGCGCAACCGATCCCACCGCCATCGACTTGCCGAGACCGCAATCGACCTGCCCGTGCACGCCCTTGGCCAGCAGCGGCCCGAACTGATATTGCGCCCGGCGCAGCATCGCAGGCCCGGCGATGATGTTTTCGGAGACCGCATGCTCCATGAAGAAGTTCGGCGCTAATATCGGCACCCGGCCGCTCGCCAGGGTTTCGTCGTCCAGCACGCCGCGCGCCCCGCCCCAATGATCGGTATGGGTGTGAGTGAAGATCACGGCCACGACCGGGCGCTTGCCCCGGTGCTGGAAGTACAATTCCATCGCGGCGCGCGCGCCCTCGATCGAGGTCAGCGTGTCCACAACGATCACGCCGCTGTCGCCCTCGATCAGCGTCATGTTGGCGATGTCGAGCCCGCGCACCTGATAGACGCCTGATACCACCTCGAACAGGCCGTGATGCATGTTAAGGCGCGACTGCCGCCACAGGCTCGGATCCACGGTCGCGGGCGCTTCCTCAGCCGAAAGAAAACCATAAGGCTCGAGGCTCCAGACCACCCTGCCCTGCGGCGAGGTCACCTTCGCGTTTTCGATCGTGCCGAGGAATCCCCGCGCCGCATCGTCGAAATCGCGCGTGTCCGAAAACGGCAGCGCCTTGAGCGTCGCCGCGTGCTGCGCAATAACCGGCGCGGAAGCGTGCTTGGGAGTTTCCTTCTGTGCATCCGCACTTGTTGTTTGGGTCATACTCGTTCACTCCCTCGCGTCGCAACAGGATCCGGGAACAGCTTCAACGGAACGCCAACCCTTCGAAGTCACCACTGCTGCGCCAGGTGTCGATATATTTGAAATAGGCCAGCGGGCCTGCGGGATGGCCGACATTCAGCTTGGCCGCCGGACCGGGTTCGCGCCCCTCATTGTTGTAATAGCCGGGGGTGCAGTCCGGCGCGCCGATCATCCGCCCGGCGCCGGTCAACAGCAGCTCGACCCATTTGTCCTCGGCTTCCCTGGTGACTTCGATCTGCCTGAAGCCGTTTTGCTGCGCGTGTGTGACCATGAGGGCGATAGTCTTTGCCGCTTCGGTCAAATTATGCGGCACGTTGGAGATCAGGTTTGCGCCCTGCGTCGGCTGCACGAAGAAGGCGTTCGGAAAACCGTGGACGTGAATCCCGTGCTTGGATCGCATCCCCTCGGCCCAATGTTCCGACAGCTTGACGCCGCCCCGGCCCGCCATGTCGAAGCCGGATCGCCGCTTGTATTCAGTGCCGACCTCGAAGCCCGAGGCGTAGATGATACAGTCGAGCTGATATTCCTTGCCTGCGACGACCACACCCTTCTCGGTGATTCCATCGACGCCCTTGCCGTCGGTATCGACCAGGTGCGTGCCCGGAGTGTTGAACGCCTGCAGATAGGAATCGTGGAAGCATGGCCGCTTGCAGAGCTGGCGGTACCAGGCCTTGAGTTTTGCGGCGGTCTCGCGGTCACCGACGATCGTGTCGATCCTCGATCGGATTTCCTCCATCTTCTCGAAGTCGGAGTCCTCAAACGCGGCCAACATCTTGGCCGGAACCCGCTCCTCGCGCGGCAGCTGCATGATCTTGGCCCGGATCCGCCGCGACAGGTCGGTCCAGCCGTCCTGGACCAGATCTTCCTTGGCATTGCCGCCAGCCTGGTTGGCCGTGAAGTTTTCCAGCCAGCGCTGTTGCCAGCCGGGCGTGGCAATCCCCGAAAACCATTCCGGATCGATCGGCGCGTTGGCGCGAACGTCGACGGACGACGGCGTGCGCTGGAACACGTAGAGTTCTTTGGCGGCGCGGGCCAGATGCGGCACGCACTGCACGGAGGTGGCGCCGGTGCCGATGATGCCGACGCGCTTGTCGGCGAGCTTGTCCATGTGTGCGCCCATGGGGTCGCCGCCCGTGTAATCGTAATCCCACCGGCTGGTGTGGAACGAATGCCCCTTGAAGGCCTCGATGCCCGCAATGCCCGGGAGCTTCGGCACGTGCAGCGGCCCCGTGCCCATACCGACGAACTGCGCCGTGAAGGCATCGCCGCGGTTGGTGGTGACGATCCAGCGCGAGTGCGCTTCATCCCATGTCAGATCGGTGACCTCTGTATGGAACAACGCGTTGTCATAGAGGCCGTACTGCTTTCCGATGCGCCGGCAATGCGCGAGAATTTCCGGCGCGTGCGCGTACTTCTCTGACGGCATGTGCCCGGTTTCTTCGAGCAAGGGCATATAGACCATCGAGGCCGTATCGCATTGCGCGCCGGGATAGCGGTTCCAGTACCAGGTGCCGCCGAAATCACCGCCCTTCTCGATGATGCGGACGTCTTTAACTCCGGTTTCCGTCAGCCGCGCGGCGGTGGCAAGGCCCGCAAAGCCGCCGCCGATGAAGGCGAAGGTGACGTGGTCGGTCCTGGAATCGCGCGGGGTGACGGGCGTATAGGGATCGTCCAGATAATGCGCGAGCTGTCCCTTGACCTCGATGTACTGGTCGTTGCCGTCGGCGCGGAGCCGCTTGTTGCGCTCCTCCATATACTTCGCCCGCAGCTGCTCCTTGTCGAAAGCGCGGCTGCGCAGGTTTTGCGGTTCGTCCGTGACCGTCATCCGAAATTGCCTCTGATCTGCTGCCAATACACCCGTAGCCAACACGCAGTAAGCGTCCGCACGGCGAAAAGATCAACCAGGCGATCAAGAGGCGTCAGTGCTGCGCCCAGAGATAGGCTGCGGTCGCCGTGAAGCCGAGCGCGGTTCTCACGGCATGCAGCCCTCCCCAATGCACGATCAGGCGGCGCGATTCCGGGCCGGCATCGGCCGCGGCGATGGCGTTCAGCCTGCGGTTCGTCGGCATGATGCCGAACAACGTGTAGGGCCAGTTGGCCAGTATGAGAATGGCGCCGACGGTCCAACGCCAATCGCCGGCCTGCCACGCCGCGATCAATCCCAAAATTCCCGATATCACCGCGCAGCTCGCCTGCATCGCAAAGCCGCGCGCATAACTGGGTTTCCATTGCGTCAGCAGGCTCTTGTCATCGAGCAGCAGACGCGCCGGCTGCTCGGCGAAATTGATGAAGAAGGCCGCACCGGCGAAGGCGGCGGCGACGACGGTGGCCAGTTGTCCGATCAGCATCATCACGCACTCCCATATTGACAATATGTTGTCATTTAGTATACTCATTGCCAATGAGAAGCAAGCCACATACGCCAGCCGGACAGGCCCTGACCTCGCTGATCCTTGCCATATTCCGGCTCAACGGCCGGCTGCTGCTGGCCGGTGACCGGCTCGTCGCCGGTCTCGAGCTCACCAGCGCGCGCTGGCAGGTGCTGGGCGCCATTGCGCTGGCCGAACGGCCGCAGCCCGTGGCGTGGCTGGCGCGCAACATGGGGCTCAACCGTCAGGGTGTTCAGCGCATCGTCAACGAAATGCGGGACGAGGGCCTGCTCGAGCTGCAGCCCAACCCGCATCACCGCCGCGCGCACCTGGTCGTGCTGACCAAGCGGGGAAAGGAAGCGTTTGAGGCCGCGACAAAACTTCAGGTGCCCTGGGTCAATGCGCTCGCCGACGGCGTCAGCCTGAAGGATCTTGCGACCACGCAGAAGGTGGTTGCGCAGTTGTGCGAGCGGCTGGAGGCAGGGCTAAATGACGACGCTAGTGAGCGCGGCTAAACTCTCGGCCGCGATCTCCGTCATGCCCGGGCTTGTCCCGGGCATCCACGCCTTATCAGCACTGACGGAAGCAAGACGTGGATGGCCGGGTCAAGCCCGGCCATGACGACGAGAGATATTGCCCCCCGGAACGACGCCTTCCTATTTCTTCAGCTTGCTCGCATCCATCTTGATGCTCGTATCGAGCATCCTGGTCGAGAACGCGCTGCCGACCTCGAACGGCTTTTCCATGCCGAGATAGGTCTGCACCAGTTCATAGTCCTTCTTCATCCGCTCGGCGTCGATCCAGCCCAGCGCCTTGGTGGTGGTGAAATCGTCCGTCATCAGGAACTTGATACGCTCCCACTGGCGTTCCTGGTTCTCCTTGTCGAGCCCCGAGGCGGCATCGAGCAGCGCTTTCAGGCAGGGCGCGACGTCGGCGACGCAGGCGGCAAACGCCTTCTGGCTGACCTTGACGAAGGCATCGGCAATCTTTGGATTCTTTTCCAGATAGGCGCCGTTGACGATCAGCGAGTTGCCGTAGGGATTGAGTCCGATGTCCTTCCAGTTGACGTAGCCGAGGTCGGCACCGAACTCGATCACCTTGAGATCGTGCTCGTTGTAAAAATCGCTGATGATATCGACCGTATGGCTCTTCAGCGCCGCGATCTTGGCGGTCGGCCCGACATTGACGAAGCTGACCGCATCGGGCGCGATGCCGGCGGCCTTGGCGAACGCCGGCCACATCACCCGCGACGCGTCGCCGGGCGGATTGCCGATCTTGTGGCCCGGAAAGTCCTTGGCGCTGTTCACGCCATAGCTCTTCAGCCAATAGAACGTCTGCCCGGTGTTGGCATAGATGCTCATCAGCGCCACCACGTCGGCGCCCTTGCTCTTCGCCACCAGCATGGTCGCGAGATCGGCGATGCCGAACGGCGAACCGCCGGAGCCGACCTTCAGCGACGACACGCCGGAACCCTTGCCGGTCTCGATGGTGAGATCGATGCCGGCTTTCTCGTACCAGCCCTGCGCCTTGGCGTAGTAGAACGGCGAATGGTCCGCGGTCGGCGCCCAGTTCAGGATCAGGTTGACGGCCTCGCCGGCATGAGAGGGAGCCGCCTGGACAGCAAGCGCAAGCGCCAGTGACGCAATCTTCAAGCCCTTCTTCAAGCCCTGCATGGCATCTCTCCTGGTTTGCAGACTGGTAATATCCCGGCCTTGTCGTTGCACGCCCGCGACGTTACCAATGCAACAAGGACGAGACGAATTGTCAACTGTTTGGTTGGAAATGCCTATAAGACGAGCTGATAGCACCGGGCCCAAGCGGCGCGATCCGGCGGCGACGCGGGAGAAGCTTCTGACGGCCGCACGCCGTGAATTCGCCGATAGTGGCCTCGCCGGGGCCCGGGTCGACGAGATCGCGGCGCGCGCCGGCGTCAACAAGCAGCTGGTCTATCATTACTTCGGCGACAAGGACGCGCTGTATCTGGCGGTGCTGGAGTGGGTCTATGAGGAAATCCGCGCCCAGGAACGCAAGCTCAACCTCGAAGGCCTGCCGCCGCAGCAGGCCATCAAGCGGCTGATCGAGGCCTCCTTCGACCACCTCGCCGCCCATCCCGACTTCATCGTGCTGCTGAACGACGAAAACCGCGGCGGCGCCCGCCATGTGCGCGGTTCCCGCAAGCTGGAGGCGATGCACTCGCCACTGGTCAGCATGGTTTCCACCATTCTCAGTGAGGGCGTCCGGGCCGGCGTGTTCCGCAAGGGGATCAACGCGGTGCATCTCTACATTTCGATCGCGGGGCTGAGTTATTTCTACTTTTCGAACACCCCGACCCTGTCGGCGATCTTCGGCAAGGACCTGTCGAGCCCGACGGCGAGGAAAGCACGCCGCAAGCATGTGGTCGACCTGGTGATGCAGTCGCTGCGGCCGTGAGGGCTCGCTCATTGTGATCGGATCCGTAGGGTGGGCAAAGCGAAGCGTGCCCACCATCGCGAGCCCTGTGTTACGTGGTGGGCACGGCGCAAGCGCGCCTTTGCCCACCCTAGGGTTCTGTGGTCTAATCAACCAACTGGTTGAAACCTGCGACGCCCCGCGATAGACTGCCCCGGCGCGCCCGGGAACCGGACGCCTCAACAAGGAGTACGCGGTGTCTGGCGATGCAGGGCGATCGGCGAGGACGGTGGCGATCATCCTGATCGCGCATCTTTCCGTGATCGTGCTCTGGCAGGTGCTGGTCGACGCCTTCCAGGTGCCGAAATTCATCCTTCCCTCGCCGCTATCAGCGCTCTCGACCCTGACGTCGGCCAAGTATGCCTGGCTCTCCAACCTCTGGGTGACGGGCGCCGAAATCCTCGGCGGCTTCTGCCTCGGCGCGCTGGTCGGCGTCATGCTGGCTGTCATGTTCACCTGGTCGCCGCTGATCAGCCTGTTGCTGCTGCCGCTGTTCGTGACGCTGAACATGATCCCGAAGGTGGCGCTGGGACCGCTGTTCATCGTCTGGTTCTCCTACGGCATCTTTCCGAACATCCTGATTGCGTTTTCGATCTGTTTCTTCCCGATCCTGCTGACCACCGCGCGGGGGCTGAGCGAGGTCGAGCCCGACCTGCTGGATCTCGTGAAATCGCTGCGCGGCTCGCGCTGGACGCTGTTCCGGAAGATCCAGCTGCCGGGCGCGCTGCCTTACGTATTTTCAGGCATGAAGGTCGGCGCCATCCTGGCGGTCGCGGGCGCCATCGTCGGCGAGTTCATCGCCTCGGAGCGTGGGCTCGGCTACCTCATGATCCAGGTGCAGGCCTCGCTCGATACGCCGGCGATGGTGATGGCCGTCATTCTTCTGACCCTGCTCGGCGTGGCGCTGTACGGCCTGGTGCTCGGCCTCGAGCGGCTGTTCGTTGTCCGTGACGTCAGGCTGCAATAAGACAAGGGAACAGGCATGCTGCTGACACGCGACCATCTGCCGGAGACGATCCCGGACATCGCCGCCCTCGATGAACTGCTGTGCCGACCGAGCCAGGCGCTGATCGACGACCTGCGCAAGGTCGACGGCGACATCATGGTTTTGGGCGTGGCGGGTAAGATGGGGCCGACGCTGGCGGGGCTTGCCAAGGCCGCCGCACCAGACCGGCGGGTGATCGGCGTCGCACGCTTCAGCGATCCTGGTGTCAAGGACTGGCTGCAGGCCCGCGGCGTCGAAACGATCAATTGCGACCTGCTCGATGAGGCCGCAATCAAGGCGCTGCCGAAAATTCCAAACATCATCTTCATGGCCGGGCGCAAATTCGGCGCCGAAGGCGATCTGTCGCTGACCTGGGCGATGAATTCGCACGTCCCGGCTCTGGTGGCCCAGGCCTTTGCCGGTTCGCGGATCGTGGCGTTCTCGACCGGCTGCGTCTATCCCTTCGTGCCTGTGAGCGGCAAAGGCGCCGACGAGGACCTTGCGCCAAATCCGCCCGGCGAATACGCGCAATCCTGCGTCGGGCGCGAGCGCATGTTCGAATATTTCTCGCGCAAGCATTCGACGCCCGGCCGGCTGTTCCGGCTGAACTACGCGATCGACATGCGCTACGGCGTGTTGCACGACATTGCGAGCAAGGTGCTGCAGGGCAAGCCGATCGACGTCAGCCTCGGCCATGTCAATTTCATCTGGCAGGGCGATGCGTCCTCGCAGGCGCTGCGCTGCCTTGCACATTGCGACGCGCCGACCTCGCCGATCAATGTCAGCGGCCACGAAATTCTCGCGGTACGCGATCTCGCCGCGAAATTCGGCCAGCGGTTTGGAATTGCGCCCGTCATCACCGGCAAGGAAGAGCCGACGGCATGGCTGACCAACACGTCGCAAGCCGTAAGTTTGTTCGGCCTGCCGGTTGTCGATACCGATCAGCTGATCCGCTGGACCGCCGACTGGGTGTCGCGGTCGATGCCGAGCCTCGGCAAGCCCACCAAATATGAGGTGCGCGATGGCCGGTACTGAACATTTCGAGCTCATCGAACTCGGCGTCGGCGATGCGCCGGCTGGATTGCTGTTGTCGACGGAGGCGCACTGGAACCAGAACGAGGCCGACTGGCGGTTTTTCCTGAGCAAAGGAATCGTGCTCGGCGTGCGTGACGGCAAGCAACTGGTCGCGACCGCGGCGCTATTGCCCTACTCCGCCGACAACGCCTGGATCAGCATGGTGCTGGTGACCGCGAGCTGGCGCCGCCGCCGTGTCGCGACCCGGCTGGTCGACGCCTGCCTCAGCGCTGCGACAAAGCGCGGCCTCACCACCTGGCTCGACGCGACGCCTGATGGAGCCAACGTCTATGGCCCGCTCGGCTTCACACCGACGCTGCAATTGCGGCGGCTGCGGCTGGAAGCCCCGAAAGGCGTCAGCGCAGCGCAATCACTACCGACCTGCAGCGTCGCCGATTTCATCGCGCGCGATGTCAGCGCCATGGGATTCGAACGCGGCGCTCTGCTGACCGAGTTCGGCGGTCGCGCCGATTCCCGCATGGTATCATCGGGCAACGCCGTTGCCCTGGTCCGTGACGGCCGCACCGCGCGTCACATCGGACCGGTCTTTGCCGAGACCCACGACAGCGCGCTGACCCTGGTCGACGCCATCGTGCGGTCCGAGCAAGGCCCGTGGCTGCTCGACGCCGTGCATTCGCAGGAGGATTTCCTGCGCGGCCTCACCGACACCGGCTGGACCATCGAGCGGCCGTTCCAGCGCATGCGGTTCGGCCGCGCCACCATGCTGGCCGGGGAACTGCCGTTCGCGGTCGCCGGCCCGGAATTTGGATAGGGATTTTCATGCACCACAGCGAAATCAAATCCGAGGTACGAAAACTGATCGCCGACGGCACGGTGATCCCCGCGCATCCGCTGGCGCTCGATGCCAACCGCGCGCTCGACACCCGGCACCAGCGCGCTCTGTCGCGCTACTACATCGATTCCGGCGCTGGCGGCCTTGCGGTCGGCGTGCATACCACGCAGTTCGCGATCCGCGATGTCGGACTCTACAAGCCCGTGCTGGAACTGGCGGCGCGGACCGCGGCCGACTGGACCAGGCGGCCGCTCGCGATGGTCGCGGGCCTCGCAGGTCCGACGCAGCAAGCGACGGCGGAGGCGCAGATTGCGCGCGGCATCGGCTATCACGCAGGCCTGCTCAGCCTTGCCGCGATGAAATCTGCTTCCGAAGACGAGATCATCGCACATTGCGAGGCGGTGGCGCGCGAGATCCCGCTGGTCGGATTCTACCTGCAGCCCGCGGTCGGCGGCGTCATTCTGAGCGCAAACTTCTGGCGGCGCTTTGCAGCGATCGACAATGTCATCGCGATCAAGATCGCGCCGTTCAACCGCTACCGCACCCTCGACGTCTTGCGCGGCGTCGCCGCCGCCGGCGCGCTCGACCGCGTCGCGCTCTATACCGGCAATGACGACCACATCCTGCTCGACCTGATGCTGCCGTTCGACTTGCGCGACAAGGGCGTTACCACCCGCACTTACTTCAAGGGCGGGCTGCTCGGCCACTGGTCGGTGTGGACGGCGGCCGCGATCAAGCAGTTCGAAATGTGCAAGGCCGCGCGCGGCAAGGACGCCGTGCCCGCGGACCTGTTGGCACTCGACGCCCGCGTCACCGATTGCAACAGCGCGTTCTTTGACGTCGCCAATAATTTCCACGGCTGCATCGCCGGCTGCCATGAAATCCTGCGGCGGCAGGGGCTGATGCAGGGGCTGTGGTGCCTCGATCCGGCCGAGGGGCTGAGCCCCGGCCAGATGCAGGAGATCGACCGCGTCTGCCGCGAGCACGCCGATCTTTCCGACGACGGCTTCGTCGCCGACCATTTGCAGAAATGGCTGGCATGACGGCGGAAGAGCCCTTCATCAGCCTGCGCAACGTCCGCAAGGTCTACCGGTCGAAAGGTACCGAGTTTCTGGCTGTCTCCGACGTCACCATGGACGTCAGCGAGGGCGAGCTGGTCTCGCTGGTCGGACCGTCCGGCTGCGGCAAGACCACGGTGCTGAAGATTCTGGCCGGGCTGCACGAGGCCGACGGCGGCACCATCAAGATCGGCAATACCAAAACCCCGTTCGATCCCGCGCGCGACATCGGCATGGTGTTCCAGCAGGCGTTGCTGCTGAAGTGGCGGACCATTCTCGACAACGTGCTGCTGCCGGCCGAAATCGTCGGCCTGCCGATGAAGGCTGCGCGCGCCAGAGCCCGCGATCTGCTCAATCTCGTCGGCCTTGCCGGCTACGAGGACAAATATCCGCAGCAACTGTCCGGCGGCATGCAGCAGCGCACCGCGATCGCACGCGCGTTCATCCACGATCCCAAACTGATCCTGATGGACGAGCCGTTCGGCGCGCTGGACGCCCTGACCCGCGAACAGATGAATCTCGAAATGCTGCGGATCTGGCGCGAGAGCGGCAAGACGATCATCTTCGTGACCCACAGCATCCAGGAAGCCGTGTTCCTCGCCTCGCATTGCGCGGTGCTGACCGCAGGTCCGGCGCGAATGGCGGAGTATTTTCCGATCGAGCTGCCGTTTCCGCGTGATCTGCCGATCAAGACCACGGACGAGTTCGGCGCCTATGCGCGGCGGATTTACGGGAGTTTGGGGATGGGGCCGAGCGGCTGAGCCGTCATTGCGAGCCAACGGGTCGCAATGACGGGCCGTTACTCATACGACACCGGCCCGGTATCTCGATAGGCCCAGCAGCTTTCGCGCGGCAGCGACACCGGGGTCTCGGTGCCGACCTGATGCCGGGCGGCGGTGCCAAGTTCGACCACCTCCAGCCGGCGGCCGAACAATTCGATGCCGTAAGCCGTTTGCGTGCCCTGATAGCGGCGGTCGAGCACGCGGGCCGGAAATGTGTTGGCGCCGTTGTGCTGGCCGATCGTGATGTTCTCCGGCCGGAGTGCGATGCGCACCTTTTCGTCCGGTCCCAGCGAATGCAGCAACGCCACCTCGCCGCGGCGTCCGTCGCCGAAATCGACCGTGCCAAATTCGCCGTTGCGCGACACCAGCGTGCCCGGAAGTTCGTTGGTGGCGCCGGTGAAATTGGCGACGAACAGATCCGCCGGCCGGTTATAGATCGCGTCCGGCGTATCCATCTGCAAAAGCTTGCCGTCGCGCATCACGCCGATGCGGTCGCCGAGCACCACGGCTTCGGCCTGGTCGTGGGTTACGTACAACGCCGTCATACCGGTCTGCTTCAGGATCACGCGCAGATCGTCGCGCAAACGTAGCCGCAGCTTGGCGTCGAGATTCGACAACGGCTCGTCGAGCAGCAGCAATTGCGGCCGGTAGACGATGCTGCGCGCCAAGGCGACGCGCTGCATCTGGCCGCCGGACAGTGCGACCACCGGGCGCTCGGCATATTCCGACAGGCCGACCAATTCGAGCGCTTCATCGACCTTGCGGCGGGCGTCGGCGCGCGAGATTTTGCGATGCTTGAGCGGATAGACCACGTTCTGCCGCACCGTCATATGCGGCCACACCGCATAGGACTGGAACACCATGCCGAGTTCGCGCAGGCGCGGCGGCACGAGAATGCCGTTAGCGGGCGCCGACACGATCCGACCGGCGATACTGATCTCGCCGTCGGTTGGGTGCTCCAGCCCCGCCACGCATCGCAGCGTCGTGGTCTTGCCGCAACCGGACGGACCGAGCAGCACCACGATCTCGCCGGCCGGCACGGCGAAGCTGACGCCGTCGATCGCCGGGCGGCCGACCGCAAACTGCTTGCGCAGGTCTCTTACCTCGAGTGTCGCCGTCATGAAGAAGCCCGCGTCATGCGTAGATCGCTCACTGGCGGTGACCGTAGGTCTTGTCCCATTCCGCCACCCATGGCTCGTGCAGCTTGACGTATTCGTCGAACTTGGGAAACCAGACCTTGACCACCTTGGGATCGAAGCCTTCGGGGTAGACCGGCGCCACCTTGAGCGAGGTCAGATTGCCGAGCTCCTTGATCATGAAGGTTTGCCCCTCCTTCGACAGGCACCAGTTCAGGAACAGCTTTGCGGCATTTGGATTGGCGGCGGTCTTGGGAATTCCCGTGGCGTAGGGATTGACCGGCGCGCCTTCGGGCGGGAAGAAAATCTTGATCGGCGCGCCGTCCTTCTGCTTCGGATAGATCGCATTGTAGAGCAGCGGTCCCATCGCCACCTCGCCGCGCACCAGCGAGTCCGACATCGGCGCGCCTGACGGATAAAGGATCGGACGGGTCGCCGCCTGCTTGGCCCAATAGTCTTCCCCCAGCACCTGGCGCTCGAACATCACGCGGGTCCAGGTGGTGCCGCCGGACCGGGCGAACACCTGCCCGGTCTGCTTGTCGTATTCCTTCTTGGTCAGATCCATCCACGACTTCGGCGGATTCTTGACCAGTTCAGTGTTGTAGGCGATCGACCACACCAGGGTCACGCGCGGCCATAGTTTGGGAGAAATCAGCGAATCCGGGTTGTAATCCCCAGCATTCGGCGGCGCGTAGTCCTGGAACAGATCGGCCAAAGGCTGCATCAGCGCGCGATCGGAATGATCGACCACGTCGGCGATCAGCTTGCCGGCAGCGGCCTCGGTCTTGACGCGGGTGATGAGCTGGCCGCCCGGCGCGCGCACCATCTCGACCTTGATCTCCGGAAAACGTTTCTGGAACTCCTTGATCACCTGCTGCTCGACCTCGGCGAAATTCGCCGTGTAGAACACCAGTTTCCCCTCCTTCTTCGCCGCCGCGATCAGTTCGGGCGAACCGAACTCCTGCGCCTGCGATGGTGCGCCCCACAGGATGCCGAGACCGGCGACGCCAGCCAGCGCCATTTTGGTGAAGATCCGTCTATGCATAGCAATCCTCCCTCAAGTTTTTATCCGGTGCGGGCGACGCCGCTCTGCGTCGCCTCGCGCGACAGCCAGTTGGCACCGCCGATGAGAACGCCGAGCAAAACCGTCTGCACCAGGCTGAATGCGGCGGTCTTGCCGAGATTTCCGCCTTCGTAATAGTCGAGCAGCAGCACCGACATCACCATGGTGTTGCTGGTGTAGAGAAACAGCGACGAGCCGAGTTCGCGGATCGCCAGCACGAACAACAGCGTCATCGACGCGATCACGCCGGGCCGCGCCAACGGCAGCACGATGGTCCGTATGGTGGCGAACATGCCCCTGCCGCAGACCCAGGCGGCCTCTTCCAACTCGCGATGGATCTGCATGAACGAGGTCGACAACGCCTTGACGGTGTCGGGCATGAAGCGCGCGATGAACGCCAGCGCCAGGATCCAGATCGTGCCGTAGAGGCCGCCGGGAATCCCGATCCAGGCCCATAAATAAGCGACGCCGACCACGAGGCCGGGAATCGCGACCGGCACCGTCGAGATCAGGTCGATCCAGCGCCGCCCAGTGACCTGTGTGCGGTGAATGGTGTAGCCGATCGCAAACGCCAGCGCGCCGCCGACAACCGCCGTGATCACGCCGACCTCGACCGCATTGTAGATCGACCGCAGCGTCAGCGGATTGTCGAAAATGCTGTTGAAATGCACCATCGAGTATTGGCGCATGTCGAACAGGCTACTGACGTCGCGGATGAACATGAACTTGCGGAACGCCGCCACGATCAACGCGAGCAGCGGCAGCACCACCACGATCAGGAGATAGACGATACCGATGGCGAAGGTGAACCAGCGCCAGCGCCCGAGATCGAGGCTGCGCGGGCGGAACGCCTTGCCGGCCACCGTCGTGTAGCTGCGGCCGCTGAGCACCCTGTTCTGCAGGAACACCAGCGCGCCGGTCACGACCATCAGGATGATCGCAACCGCGGCAGCCGTGTTGTAGAGCGGCGGCGACCAGTTGGTGAGCTTGAAGATGTATGTCGTCAATAGCGCCAGATTGGTCGACGACCCCAGCACCGCCGGAATGCCGTAGATGCCGAGCATCACGATGAACGACAGCAGCATGCCAGAGATGATCGCCGGCATGATCAGCGGGAACGTCACCGAGAACAATGTCGCGAACGCACTGGCGCCGGAGATTTCGGCGGCCTCTTCCAGGCTCGGGTCCATGTTGCGCAGTGCCGAAGAGGTGAACATGTACACATACGGCGCGTAATAGATGCCGAACACGAACACCAGGCCCCACAGCGAATAGAAATCAACGCGCCAGTCGAGCCCGATCCATTTGAACATGGTGTTGATCAGGCCGGTCTTGGGTGAGCCGAGGATCGCCCATGCCACGCCCGCGACCAGCGGCGGCGCAAACAATGGCAGGATGCTGGCGGCGGCGATAAAGCCCTTGAACGGCGTGTTGGTGCGCACCACGATCCAGGAAAACAGCAGCCCGATTACGACCGCGATCGCGGTGCCGCCGCCGCAGGCGATCAATGTGTTGACCAGCGCCTCCCCGACATTGGGATTCGCCAGCACCACCAGAAAATTCGCGATCGAAAGATGGCGCAGGCTGATGCCCTCGACCACCGGGTTGGTGTCGGTGAGCGCCCCCAGCAGCAGCATCAGGATCGGATAGATGACGAGAAAGCCGAGAATGACCAGCAGGAGCACAACCCACAGGTTGGCCCACACGCGCTGACGCACCCCCTCACTCGCGCTACGCATCGCTTCGCCGCGCCGGCTCGCCTGTCCGTCCAAAGCGCTTCCCCTTGGCCTGCGACCGTCCGTTTTCGGATCTTGCGCCCACAATGCGCGGCGAGCCTAGTCGATCGGACGGCGGCCGGGAAGTAGCAGAAAGTCGGCGGCTCAAAATGCCGCGGAAGCCCGCCTTCGCATACGCATCATGCAACGGCGTGCCTGTGGAACATCTCGCGTCCGTAGTACACGCCCCTTAAGGCCGTTACCCGCGCCGGCTGTGGAGAACCCCGATCTCGATGTCAGAAGTTGCGACCGCCAAGCCGCCTGCCACGCCCGGTATCGACGGCTTGCCGCCGGAACTCCGGCGCTGGGCGGTCGCGGCGATCTTTACCGCGCTGGCGCTGGCTTCGCTCGACACGGCGATTGCCAACATCGCGCTGCCCGCCATCGCCGCCGACCTCCATGTCAGCCCGGCTGATGTGGTCTGGGTCGTCAACGTCTATCAGATCGCACTGGTGGCGACGCTGCTGCCGCTCGGCGCGCTCGGCGAAATCGTCGGCCATCAGCGCATCTATATCGGCGGCCTGTTGCTGTTCACAATTGCCTCGATCGGCTGCGCGTTAGCGTGGTCGCTGCCCAGTCTGGTGGCAGCGCGGGCGCTGCAGGGGCTCGGCGCCAGCGGCATCATGGCGGTGAATGCGGCGCTGGTCCGCTACGTCTACCCGACCCATATGCTGGGCCGCGGTTTTGGTCACAACGCGCTGGTGGTCGGCACCGCCTTCACGCTTGGACCGACGATCGCATCCGGCATTCTGGCGCTGGGTCCCTGGCCGTGGCTGTTTGCGATCAACGTTCCGTTCGGCCTGATCGCGGTGTGGATCGGACTAAAGACGCTGCCGCCGACGCCACGCGCGACGCACGCATTCGATTTTGCGAGCGCGGCGCTGACCACAGGCTGCCTCGGCCTCTTCATCATCGGGATCGGAAGTGCGGCACACGGCGCGCCACCGGCGCTGGTAACGGCCGAACTGGTCGGCGCCATCATCCTCGGCTGGATCATGATGCGGCGGCAGGCGGATCACCCGGCGCCGATGCTGCCTATCGATTTGTTCCGACGGCCGATGTTTGCGCTATCGGCGGCGACGTCGGTGTGCACCTTTGCGGTTCAGGGCATCGCCTTCGTCTCACTGCCGTTCTATTTCGAAGACGTGCTGATGCGCACCCAGGTCGAGACCGGTTTCTTCATGACGCCGTGGCCGCTGGTGGTCGCGATCATGGCGCCGATCGGCGGCCGGCTGTCCGACCGCTATCCCGTCGGCATACTCGGCGGCATTGGCCTCGCCTTGCTCTGTGCGGGAATGGTGTTGCTGGCGACGCTGCCGGCGGACCCCGGCGTCGCCAACATCGTCTGGCGCATGGTGGTGTGCGGGATCGGATTCGGATTCTTTCAAACGCCGAATTTGCGCGCGCTGATGTCGAGCGCGCTGTCGCATCGCAGCGGCAGCGCCAGCAGCATCGTCGCGACCGCACGGCTGACCGGGCAAACGCTCGGCGCGGCGTTCGCCGCACTGTGCTTTGCGCTCGGCGGCCACGATGGCGCGACGCTTGCTTTGGCACTCGGCGCCGGATTTGCCGCGCTCGGATGCGTGATGAGTTTCCTGCGCCTGGTGGTGAGCGCGCCGCAAGATTGATGGAGGGAATGTGCCTACAAGGCAGGCAAACCCGAGCGGAGCATCGCGAACATGACGGCCATGTGGCGCCCCTGCCCCCACGAAACCCCGGTCCGTCAATTTTCTTCCGCGCTGCAAACGCATTTTCTTGATTTGAACTATTCCAGATTGCGGTCCAGTGTCCCCGCCGGGTTCAATTGATGAATTGAGCTAACAGGGGAAACGCGATGGCAAACCTCACTATCAACGGCAAATCAATCAATGTGGAAGTCGAGGACGACACCCCGCTGCTATGGGCGATCCGGGAGAATGTTGGACTGACCGGCACCAAATACGGCTGCGGCATTGCACAATGCGGGGCCTGCACGATCCATATTGACGGGGTCGCGATGCGCTCCTGCGGCGTCACGGTCAGCGAAGCCGTCGGCAAGCAGATCACCACGATCGAAGGTCTGGCCGCCAGCGATGGCGCACTGCACAAGGTGCAGCAGGCCTGGATCAAGAACGACGTGCCGCAGTGCGGCTATTGCCAGACCGGCATGATCATGGCGGTGGCGGCGCTGCTCAAGGACAAGCCGAAGCCGACCGACAAGGACATCGACGAGACCATCACCAATATTTGCCGCTGCGGCACCTTCCAACAGGTGCGCGAGGCAATCCACGCCGCCGCGAACGCTTGAGGGGGATGTCATGAACAAGCACATCACACCTGCACTCAGCCGCCGCGCCTTCGTCATCGGCACCGCCGCTGCCGGCGCCGGCCTCGCGGTCGGTCTCGACATCCCCTTCGGTGGCCCCACCGTGGTCCGAGCCGCCGATGGATCGCCTGAGGTCAACGTCTGGGTGGTGATCCGCCCCGACGACACCGTCGTGATCCGCATCGCCCGTTCGGAGATGGGACAGGGCACGCTCACCGGCCTTGCCCAGCTCGTCGCCGAAGAACTCGAATGCGACTGGTCGAAGGTCACCACCGAATATCCGACACCGGGTCAAAGTGTCGCACGCAAGCGGGCCTGGGGCGATTTCTCGACCGGCGGCAGCCGCGGCATCCGCACCTCGCAGGACTACGTCCGCAAGGGCGGCGCCACCGCGCGCATGATGCTGGTCCAGGCCGCGGCCAATGAGTGGACGGTGCCGGTTTCGGAATGCACCGCCGCCAACAGCACCATCACGCACACGCCGTCGGGCAAGAAGACGACCTACGGCAAGGTCGTGGAAGCCGCGGCCAAGCTGTCGCCTCCCGCCGATGCCGACGTCAAGCTGAAGGATCCGAAGGACTGGAAAATTGCCGGCAAGAGCGTGTTGCGGCTCGATACCGCCGACAAGACCACTGGCAAGATGATGTACGGCATCGACGTCAAGCTGCCGGGAATGCTGAACGCCGCGCTGAAGGATTGCCCGGTCTTTGGCGGCAAGCTGAAGAGCTATGACGAAGCCAAAGTCATGGGCATGAAGGGCGTCAAGAAGGTGGTGCGGGTCAACGACTCCACCGTCGCCGTCGTCGCCGACACCTGGTGGCACGCCAAGACCGCACTCGACGCGCTGCCGATCGTCTGGGATGAAGGCGAGAACGCCAAGGTGTCGAGCGAATCGATCGCGAAGTGGCTGACCGAGGGTCTCGACAATTCGCAGCCCGCTTTCATCGGCAACCAGAACGGCGATGCCAAAGCCGCCATCGCCGGCGCCGCCAAGAAGATCGAGGCAGTGTACAACTATCCCTACCAGAACCACGCCGCGATGGAGCCGCTCAACGCCACCGCGCTTTACACGCCCGACAAGTGCGAGGTCTGGACCGGAACGCAGAACGGCGAAGCGGCATTCGCCGCGGTGATGGAAACCTCCGGCCTGCCTGCCGACAAATGCGAGGTTCACAAGCTGATCCTCGGCGGCGGCTTCGGCCGACGCGGCATGACCGACTATGTCCGGCAGGCCGTCTCTATCGCCAAGCAGATGCCGGGCACGCCGATCAAGCTGTTGTGGTCACGCGAAGACGACATGCAGCACGGCACCTATCATCCGGTCACCCAGTGCAAGCTGACCGGCGCCTTCGACAAGGACAACAACCTGACGGCGCTGCATGTCCGGATCTCCGGCCAATCCATCCTGTTCACCGTCCGCCCGGCGGCACTGGTCAACGGCATGGACACCGCGGCATTCCAGGGCCTCGCTCCCACCGGCGACTGGGCGATCGGATACAGTTTTCCGAACCTGCTGGTCGAACATTCGATGCGCAACCCCCACGTCCCGCCGGGCTTCTGGCGCGGCGTCAACGTCAATCAGAACGCGATCTATCTCGAATGCTTCATAGACGAGCTGGCGCATTCGGTCGGCGAAGACCCGGTCGCGTTCAGGCGCAAGTTGATGGGCAAGCATCCCAAGCACCTCGCCGTGCTGAATGCGGTGGCGGAAAAAGTCGGCTGGGACAAGCCGCCACCAAAGGGCGTCTACCGCGGCATCTGCCAGCACATGGGCTACGGCAGCTACGTCGCCGGTGCTGCCGAAATCTCGGTGACCGACGGCAACAAGATCAAGGTACACCGCATCGTCGCGTCCACTGATCCTGGCCACGTCGTCAATCCGGCGCAGATCGAGCGCCAGATTGCAGGCTCGTTCGTCTATGGCCTGTCCGCGCTGTTCTACGGCAATTGCACCGTCAAGGACGGCCGCATTGAGCAATCCAACTTCGACACCTACAATTCGATGCGGATCGCGGAGATGCCGAAAGTGGAGTCGGTCATCGTGCCGAGTGGCGGCTTCTGGGGCGGCGTTGGCGAACCGACGATCTGCGTCGCGGCGCCCGCCGTGCTCAATGCGTATTTCGCGGCAACGGGAAAGCGCATCCGCTCGGTGCCGCTGAAGGATCAGGACATCAGCTTCGCCTGACAACGCGGGCGGCGGCCTTCACCGGTCGCCGCCCCACCCACCTTTTCGGATGTCAACCGATGAAAGCGTTTTGCGTTGCCATTGGAATTGCAACCGCTGTGGCATGGAGTTCGCCGCTGCTGGCGGCGTCCATCCCCCCGCCTGGTGCTGCGGCCTGTTCCGGCTGCCATGCTGCAGGAACCGTGCCGGCCTCGCCGGTTTCGCGGCTGTATGGCCGTGACGCCGGCGACATCATGACCGCGATGACGGGCTTCCGCGACGGTTCGCTTCCCGCCACGGTGATGACCCGCATCGCCAAAGGCTTCTCCGACGACGAGTTGCGCGCGATCGCGGCGTGGCTCGCGGCACAGAAGTAAGGGGGCCTCCATGGGCATCAACCATCGCATGAGCCGGCGGGAATTCGTTGGCGCCGGTGCTGCCACAGTGACGGCGCTGGCGTTTCCGCTGCCCGCATTCGCACAAGCCGCGGCGCGCGTCGTCGTGATCGGCGGCGGCTTCGGCGGCGCGAGTTGCGCCCGCGCCCTGAAACAGATCGAGCCGAAACTGCAGGTCACGCTGGTCGAGCCGAACCGGACCTTCACCGCCTGCCCGTTCAGCAACAACGTGATCGCCGGACTGCGTTCGCTCGAGGAACAGCAATTCGGCTATGACAAGATCGCCGCCGGCGGCGTCACCGTGGCGGCGCAGGCAGCAACAGCGATCGATGCCAAGGCGCGCACCGTTGGGCTCGCCGACGGCACGTCACTCGCCTACGACCGGCTGGTGCTGTCTCCCGGCGTCGATCTGCGTTTCGAAGCGCTGCCGGGCTACGACGAAGCCGCCGCTGCAAAGATGCCGCACGCCTGGAAAGCCGGCGAGCAGACGCTGCTGCTGCGCAAGCAACTCGAAGCCATGGACGATGGCGGCCTCGTCGTGATCGCCGTGCCCGCCAATCCGTTCCGCTGCCCGCCGGGGCCTTACGAACGCGCCTGTCTGATTGCGCACTATCTGAAAACCAAGAAGCCGCGTTCGAAGCTGATCATCCTCGACGCCAAGGACACCTTCTCCAAGCAGCGCCTGTTCCAGAACGCCTGGAAGGAACTCTATCCGGGAATGATCGAATGGGTGTCGCTGTCACAGGGCGGCAAGGTGAACTCCGTCGACCCGGCGACCAACACGCTGATTACCGATTTCGGCAACCACACCGCGCAGGTGGCAAACGTCATTCCGCCGCAGCGCGCCGGACGCATCGCCACGTCAGCCGGCGCGACCGACAATACCGGCTGGTGCGCGATCGATCCCGTCACTTTCGAATCCAAATCGGCGCCGAACATCCACGTCATCGGCGACGCCTGTATTGCCGGCTCGATGCCGAAATCCGCGTTCTCCGCGAATTCCCAGGCCAAGGCTTGCGCGAGCGCGGTTGCGACGCTGATCGCGGGCCGGACGCCCGAGGCGCCGAAGCTGATCAACACCTGCTACAGCCTGGCGGCCCCCGGCTACGGCTTCTCGGTCGCCGGCGTCTACCAGCCGAAGAACGGGCTGTTCGCCGACGTCGAAGGCGCTGGCGGCGTCAGTCCGGCGGATGTGCCGCGCGATTTCCGCGCGCGCGAGGCCGACTATGCGAATTCCTGGTTCGCGACCATCACGGCGGAAGTCTTTGGCTAGGCTTCGCATGTCGGGACCGATCCTTGCGGGCGCACTGCTCGCTTTGCCCGGCCTCGGTGCCGCGCAGGAGTTGCGTCGCTATGACGTGACCGGCGATGCCATCGCGAAGTCGCTGACCGGCGCGCCCGGCGATCCCGCGCGTGGACGGACGACCCTCCTCAATCGCCAAAGCACCTGCATCCTCTGCCACAACGGGCCGTTTCCGGAAGAGAAGTTTCAGGGCGATCTGGCCCCCAACCTCGCCGGCTCCGGCAGCCGCTGGTCGGAGGGACAGTTGCGGCTGCGGCTGGTGGACGCGAGCCGCCTCAATGAAGCGACGATCATGCCGTCTTATTATCGCGTGGACGACCTGCATCGCGTTGGTCCGGCGTGGCGCGGCAAGCCGATCCTGTCGGCGGAACAGATCGAAGATATCGTGGCTTATCTGGTGACGCTGCGCGAATAGGAAGTGACGATGCAACACAAGGATTCCACACGCCGCCAGTTCCTCGGCCTCGCCGGTGGCGCGGCCGTGCTCGGCGCCGTCCCGATCGTGACGATAAGGCCGAGCGAAGCGACGCCCGCCGAACTCGCATCCGCGATCCGCAGCGTCACCAATGGCGCGCAAGTGCGCACCGGCAAGGTCAAGCTCGACGTGCCGCCGCTGGTCGAGAACGGCAACACCGTGCCGCTGACCGTCAACGTCGCGAGCCCGATGGCGCCGGAGGATCACGTCCGCAGCATCCACATCTTCAACGAGAAGAACCCGCAGCCCAATATCGGCAACTTCCATCTCGGCCCGCATTCCGGCCGCGCGCAGGTGTCCACGCGCATCCGCCTTGCCGACAGCCAGAAGATCGTCGCCATCGCGCGGTTGTCCGACGGCTCGTTCTGGTCGGCCACCGCCGACGTCGTGGTGACGCTGGCGGCCTGCACTGATGAGGTGATCTGATGACCTCCGCGCTGATCAACGTTCCCGCCAAGGCCAAACGCGGCGACATCATCGAGATCAAGACGCTGATGTCGCACATCATGGAAACCGGCTATCGGCATACCGCCACCGGCGAGGTGGTGCCGCGCGACATCATCACGAGCTTTGCATGCCGCTATAACGGCACCGAGATTTTTCGCGCCGATCTGTTTCCCGCGATCGCCGCCAACCCGTTCATCACCTTCTTCACCACGGCAACCGCGAGCGGCAAGTTCGAGTTCGAATGGATCGGCGATAACGGCTTTTCCGAAACCGCGTCGGCCTCGATAACAGTCGAATGAGATTGGCCGGCCTCATCGCCCTGTCTGCCCTGCTCGCGGTGGACGCCGCCGGCGCTGAAATTCCGCAAGCAGAACGCCGTTCCGGCTATAGCTTCATGGCGCCGGATACCAGGGCGATGCAGGACGACGACACGACAAATCCCGGCATGCTGTGGGTACTCGACGGCGAGAAATTGTGGGCGCGCAGAACGGGCGTTACAAACAAGGCCTGCGCCGATTGCCATCAGGACGCGCGCGCGAGCATGAAGGGCGTCGCGGCGCATTATCCCGCCTACGACAAGGCGCTCGGCCGTCCCGTCGATCTCGAGCAGCGCATCAATCTGTGCCGAACCGATCAACAGCAGGCGACGCCGCTTCCTTACGAGAGCCGCGAATTGCTGGCGCTGACCGCTTTTGTCGCGCAGCAATCGCGCGGCGCCGCGATCGAGCCCGGCAGCGATCCACAACTGGCGCCGTTCGTCGCCAAGGGGCGTGAATTGTTCATGCAGCGGCAGGGCCAGCTCAATCTCGGCTGCACCAATTGCCACGATGAGAATTGGGATAAACGCCTGGCCGGATCGGCGATCACGCAAGGACACCCGACGGGTTACCCGCTTTATCGGCTGGAGTGGCAATCGCTGGGATCGCTGCAGCGCCGGCTGCGCGCCTGCATGACGGGCATCCGCGCACAAGCCTATGATTACGGCGCGCCGGAACTGGTCGAGCTGGAGCTGTATCTGATGTCGCGGGCCAAGGGCATGCGGCTGGAAGCGCCGGCCATTCGACCCTAGTCATGGGCCCCCAGGGGCCCAGACACAAAAATCGCGAAAACAACCCCATGCAAAGAAAGGATGGGCCCGGCCTCGCGGTCCTCGGTTACCGCTCCGCGAACGCTTTCTCGACCACGAACTGCGCCGCCTCGCCGTGATTGCCTTCGACAAAGCCTTTGCCGCCCAGCAGCGTGCGGGTGTCGGCGACCAGCGCCGGGCTGCCGCAGATCATGACGCGGTCATGCGCGGCCTCGAGCGGGGCAAGCCCGATATCCGCAAACAGCTTGCCGGAATTGATCAGGTCGGTGATGCGGCCGCGGTTGTGGAAGGGATCGCGCGTCACCGTCGGATAATAAATCAGCTGGTTGCGCACGAGTTCGCCGATCAGCTCATCGTTCGGCAGTTCCTTGGTGATCATCTCACCATAGGCCAGCTCGGCGACGCGGCGGCAGCCGTGCAGCAGCACCACCTTCTCGAAGCGCTCATAGGTTTCGGGATCCTTGATCACGCTGAGGAACGGGGCAAGCCCGGTGCCGGTGCCGATCAAATACAGGTTGCGGCCGTCCTGCAGGTTGTCGATCACCAGCGTGCCGGTGGCCTTGCGGCTGACGATGATCTCGTCGCCTTCCTTCAGATGCTGGAGGCGCGAAGTCAGCGGCCCGTCCGGCACCTTGATCGAGAAGAATTCGAGCCGGTCTTCATAATTGGCGCTGGCGACGCTGTAGGCGCGCAGCAGCGGCTTCTCGCCGACCTTCAGCCCGATCATGGTGAACTCGCCGTTGCGAAAACGGAACGAGGGGTCGCGCGTGGTGGTGAATGAGAACAGCGTGTCGGTCCAGTGATGGACGCTGAGAACGCTTTCCTGATTGAAATTGCTCATCTTTCGATCCGATTGGAGGCAGATTGCGTCGGCAAAATCATTCGTATACGATCATTCGTATACGAATGAATAATCCTTCTTGATCCCGCCGTCAAGCCGCGGGCAAGATGGCCGGCGACGCCCCGAAGGCATTGAACAACAAGGAAAATCCGATGGCGCACGACGCACCCCAGGCAAGCGGCCCGAGCAAGCTGGTGATCCGCAATATCGGGCTGCTGCTGTCGGGGATGCTGGAAAAGCCGATCCTGGACGCCGACACCATCGTGGCCGAGAACGGCAAAATCACCGCCATCGGCCGCCTCAAGGACGTCGACACCGAGGGCGCCACGACTGTCGTCAACGCCAACGGCACCACGGTGGCTCCCGGGCTGATCGACAGCCACGTGCATCCCGTCGCCGGCGACTGGACGCCGCGGCAGAACCAGATGGGCTGGATCGACAGTTACCTGCATGGCGGCGTCACCACGATGATATCCGCCGGTGAAGTGCATATGCCCGGCCGTCCCCGCGACGTCGTCGGCGTCAAGGCGATGGCGATTTTCGCACAGCGCGCGTTCTGGACGCTGCGGCCCGGCGGCGTGAAGATCCATGCCGGCGCGCCCGTGATCGAAAACGAAATGGTCGAGGACGATTTCAAGGAGCTCGCCGCGGCCGGCGTCAAGCTGCTCGGCGAAGTCGGCCTCGGTGGCGTCAAGGACGGCCCGACTGCACGCAAGATGGTGGGATGGGCGCGAAAATACGGCATCCAGAGCACCATCCACACCGGCGGACCTTCGATCCCCGGCTCCGGCCTGATCGACAAGGACGTGGTGCTGGAAGCCGACACCGATGTGGTCGGCCACATCAATGGCGGCCACACGGCGCTACCCGACGATCAGATCCGCTGCATCTGCGAGGGCTGCAAGCGCGGCCTGGAGCTGGTTCACAACGGCAATGAACGCTCGGCGCTGTTTACCTTGCGCACCGCGCGCGAGATGGGTGACCTGCACCGCGTCATCCTCGGCACCGACGCGCCGGCCGGCTCCGGCGTACAGCCGCTCGGCATCTTGCGCATGGTGTCGCTGCTGTCCTCGCTCGGCGAACTGCCGGCCGAAATCGCCTTCTGCCTCGCCACCGGCAACACCGCCCGCATGCGCGCGCTCGACTGCGGCCTGATCGAGGTCGGCCGCTCCGCCGATTTCGTCATCATGGACATGGCGCAGCACTCGCCGGGCAAGAGCCTTTTGCACAGCGTGCAGCTCGGCGACCTGCCCGGCATCGGCATGACCATCATCGACGGCATCGTCCGCACCCAGCGCAGCCGCAACACGCCGCCTGCGACACGGCTGCCGGAGATTGTTGTCGGGCATTGACGGGAATGGAGAGGCGCGTCGCGCCAACTTTTATGATTTCACCTCCAAAGCCATGAACGAGTTGCCGGCCGGCCACGTCAAATGCGGACGGCCTGCAGCGCCGTCCGAGCTTTCGAGGGACATGTGAAGAATTTGCCGCAGATTGCCGGCGGGGTGGCGGGTGCGGCAGTGGGCTTTGCCGCCACCTTGCTGATCGTCGAACTCGTGGGTTTTGGAAACCGCGCCGACCCAATCGGTTCCGCGCTGCTGATGCTGTTCGTCTTCGCGCCGGCCGGGGCGATCGCAGGACTCGTGCTCGGCACCAAGCTCGCGATGCGGATGCGCGGAGGCGAGAACACCGGCAGCCTGGCCGGCAACAGCCTCCGGGCATTCGGTGCGCTGATCCTGCTCTGCGCCGCCGCCGGCACGGCATACTATGTCTACGCGGTCACGACTGCCACGCCGTGGCTCAACCCGAACGCCGCCACGCCGCTTCTTGTATTCGAAGTTCGCCTGCCGGCAGGAACGGCGCTGCCGGGTTCGCCGCGGGAGATCGCGATTGAACTGCAGACCGACATCAACCGCATGCCGGGTGAGCCACGCTTCAACCGGTTCCGCAGCGACGGCGACAGGTCTGTCATCGCAGGCGACGTCGAACTCGCCTTCCGCACCGCGTATCGGCAAGTGGAAATCAAGATCAAGGGCCAGCCCGACCGGCTCTACCCGATCGCCCTATCGGCCAAGGCGCCGCATGCCGCACAGCTCGGACCCTGGCAAACCAACGCCGACGGCAGCGAAATCCGCTATCGGGCCCAATGGCCCGGACGCGATTGACCGGCGGCCGCCGGGCCGGGCGCCCCACCTATCCTCGTCAAATCGCACATCTGAGAATCCATGCGCACTATCGTGATAATGAATTCTCCGATGTGCGATGGCACACACAACTACGCATCAGATTCTATATTCACCAAAACTTCCCCGGCGATGATTTCGGGGTCTCCAAGATTCAGGTCATGCAGGCTTGCCTGAACAAACTCCAGCACCTTTTCGTTCGCCGCACTGGCGCTGTCGCGATCCTCGAACATCATGACAGCGACACCGACGCCGTCGCCCCCATCCAGTACATGATAGGATCTGAATCCGTGCGATTCCCGGAGCATCTGACCGATGCCGCTCTTGGCGCGGCGAGCAGCATCCGCAACCGAGCGAACCTTGGTGTACTTTCGAATGATTATGTACATGAGGCCACCCACGCGTTTCAGTTCCGGCCCCCGCGCATCAAAGCATATCAGGCCGCTGCTACACTAGGGCCTGCAGCCGCCAAACCACCGGGAGCGGCAGTGCTGGCCGGCCGGGCTAATTGCGGCTAACCTCCGGGCGGCGATCCCAACTCGCGAGTCAGGCATGCCAAAAATTCAGCGCATCATCGTTCCCGACATTCCAAAGCCAGTCAGCCACTATTGCCACGTGACCCGTGCAGGCCCCAACGTCTGGGTCGCCGGCGTCGTCGGCCAGGCGCAGGACGGCAACATACCGTCCGACGTTGTTGCCCAGTTCGACATCGCCATCGCGGTGATGGACAAGTGCCTCAAGGCGGCGGGCGCCGGGCCCGAGCACGTCGTCAAGGTGCAGGTTTTCATGACCGACATCGCCGAACGACCGAAAATCAACCCGCGCCGCATCGCTTATTTCGGCGAGAATCTGCCGGCCTCCACGCTCGTCGAGGTGAAGGGATTGGTCGATCCACGAATGAAGGTCGAGATCGAGTGCCAGGCGTACGTTGACTAGGGAACGGCGCGTGCCGCCGGCAGCGATGGCACCCGGCCGTATCGGATTGCGAGAGACTTTCGGCCAACTACAAGATACTTACGACGGTTATAACTAAACAGAGGACCAGGCGGGCATGCCTGACGCGCTCGAGCCCGATGTCCATGTCATGGGAAAACGATTGATGTGGTCCCAAAACACGTTCACCGACAGGCTCAATCTCAAGTGGCCGATCCTTCAGGCGCCGATGGGCTCGCTCAGTACACCTGCACTCGCCGCGGCGGTCAGCAATGCTGGTGGTCTGGGGGGCCTCGGCATGTGGGGGTTTTCAGCCGAGGATGCAGAGCGGCGGATCGCCGGCTTCCAACAGCTGAGCGGCGGCAGCCTCAACGTCAACTATCCGCTCTGGCCGGAGCCCAGGTTTACCCCTGACGTCAGCGGGCCGATGCGGGCGCGTCTGCAGGCGCACTTCGACGCGAAGGGTCTCGGAGCGGTGCCCGAACCGAAAGGTGCGGCGGGTGAAGTAAGCCACGAACACCTTTCGATGCTGATGCGGGCCAAGCCACAGATGGTGAGCTTCCATTTTGGCCTGCCTGATCAGGAGGTCATCAACGCCATTAAAGACACCGGAATTTTCATCATTTCCAGCGCCACGACCGTAGCCGAGGCACGGATGCTTGAGCAGCGCGGTGTCGACGCCATCATCGCACAGGGTACCGAGGCCGGCGGACATCGCGGCACCTTCACCGGTGTCGACATCAGCATGCAGCCGGGCCTGTTCGCGCTGTTGCCGCAAGTGGTGGATGCGGTGAGGGTTCCCGTCATTGCCGCCGGGGGCGTGGCCGATGGGCGAACGGTGGCCGCGGCCTTTGTCCTTGGCGCGAGCGCCGTACAGTTGGGCACGGCCTTCCTGCGCTGCGAGGAGGCCAACGTGCTCGATGCCCATCGCGCGGCGCTGCGCGAGCCCACCGACGCCTGTACTGTCGTCACGGACGTGATCACCGGCCGGCCGGCGCGCTATGTGAAAAACGGACTGATTGACGACCTCGTGGCCTCGGAGCTGAGGCCGCTGGCGTTTCCCGGCCAGCTCAGTCTCACCGCGCCGCTCGGGGGCACGGGAGACAGGGAGCTTACCGCGTTGTTTGCCGGTCAATCCGCGGCACTCGCCAGCGACACGACTGCCGGCGCGTTGGTCGAGCAGCTTGCGGAAGCGACGTCAGAGCGCCTGCGCGTTTTTTCGCGTTCCTAGCCCTCTCCTCAATTTCGATTGCCATATCCACTCGCCGGCGCGCCGATTTCCGCACTGGGTCGCCTGGTGCGGACATCCACCATTATTCGGCGCGGCCGTTACGACCGTCCGTCAATACGATCCGATACTCACCTCTTTCCGTACTCCGTGAAAACGTAGTCGCGGTTCTGCACCGCCGAGTGGCATGCGAACCCGCACTTCGCGTCATTTTCCTGAGGCGGACGGTCCGCTGCAGTGGCGGGCCTGAACGTGTCGGACGCCGCGTCATAGTAGAACTCGGCCCATCCCCATCCGCCGCTGTCCGCGAACCGCTTGCTGTCCTTCACCATGAAACCAGCGTCATGCTGGGTACCCGGCACCGTTGGCTGACCGGGATACGCCTCTTGTTTTTTCGAATTCCAATGAATTTTCGCCATCTTGGCACCATCCGGGAAAGACTTGCCATTGCCGGGCACGCCTTCCCTGAAGGCGTCGATCATTACCGGATTTCCCACGATCACAGCGATCCTGCCTCCGCTCTGACTGATCGCGATCACGGGCCAGTCCTCGTATCCCCTGAACTCAGAGAACCCGAGGCCATTCGGTACTTGCACAGTGTATTTGTCCTGCGCGGAAACCGCGACACCAGCTGCGGCGATCGATACCAAAATACTGAGACTGATCAGCGTGCTTCTGTTCATTGTCGCATCTCCCTCGTCGGTTCAGCGGCGGATGTCGATAACCCCTTGTTGGAAGTTGCGTCGTCGCATTGTGTTCTCGGAGGCCAAGGCCTGCGACGACCGTTGCGCACGGAAGACATGATTACATCATGGATTTCCGCACTGCGAAATGGGTCAGGTGCCATGGTGCGCGGCAGTATTTCTGGACTGTCGACGACGCCCGCCAGGATCATTGGCGGAAGTCAACGCTTACAGCGATGAGGGCAATGGAGGCGCAGCTCGCGGTTTCGAAACTGACGAAAGCCGCCACCGCGCCTCCCGGCGACGGTGCCGTTAAGCCGCGGTTGCTGCCTCTTGGCGCAGCGCTCGCTCGCTGTGACGCCGTTCAAGGGCGGCAATAGTCATCTTGAGATTGTCGCGCCGCTCGATCAGCGTCCTCGCCAGTATCGGATATTTGACGTCGGATCGGTCGGAAACCCGGGTGCGCTCCTCTTCGGCTGCGATTTCGGATTCGATCAGTTGAACGGTGCGAACAAGATCAGCCAACATCTTGCCGATTGCTGCGATCTCTCGCACAGCGCCTTCGCGCGCTGTCTCAAAACGAGCCTGTATGTCCATTTGCGTGCTCCCAATTGGCCCGGTTCGGCACATTATGTGCATGGATGCCGAACAGCTGACACACCCATCGCAAGCTGTTTGCCAATTGCGACCCGTAAGAACACGGTGGCCGGAACCCATCGCCCCCCGGGGGCCTTCGGGTTCGCGCCGCCTACATCGGAAAGGAACCCGCCCTCACAGTTTTCCTCCAGTGTCCCCCGAAAAGAGATGGGGTTTTCACAGCGCGGGATCCATCGAGAAATAAGTTCTTGTGATCGGAGTGGACCTTACAACCATGAATATCCGAACCAACTGTTGGACGAATGTTTTTCCAACCCTGGAGAGCCCCGTGGGCGAAGTTATCCGTTTTGTTCCGAAATCCGAACTCGAGCGAGCCCGTTTAATCCGGGAAGCCCGTGCGATCTACGAAAGCATATTCCCGTCGGATCATGCCGTCGGCAGCGGGCAGCATGACCGCAGGGAATGAGCGCGCCCGAATTGCGGTTAGGGTGCACTCAGGGGAAGTTTAGCTGGGAGCACCATTGATCGAGCGCTATCGACGAATTGCCCTGTCACCGTAGTACGCAATAGCAGACAGAGGTCATGCGGGCGTTACACCACATGGCCTCTGTTGGGACTGTCCCCGTCGGCGCGGGAATTCCATCCTCCATCCAATAAAACGCAGATGGCGTCTGGACGTTCCGGGCCTCGGCGCCAGCCATGTTTGGTAGCGCCTTCGGAACCGCAACCTTTTTCGATTACGTGAATTTAGTTCATGGGTCTCGGGGCTTCGCAAGACTGCGAGGTACGCAATGCATGATTTATCGCCAGCCGACGCCTTTCTGGTCGTCGCAACCCTGGGGACCGGAGTCCTGATCGAGATCGCTGCGTTCATCCTCATGGGGTTGATCTGAGGTCGTTCCGCAAGCTTGCTCTGAAGTTCAGATCGGCGGGCCGGGCCGATTGCTACGGAGTAAGATCGGTTCAGGGCGTGAGATGGGCGCGGCTTGAAGGCGAAATCATGGGATGTCCGCCTGCCGCTGACATGACGAAGCCAACAAGAGGTCGCCGGCCATAGGCGTGCCCGGTGCGGCTTCGTCGGGCCGAGCGCGGCCGCTAATGCAACTCGAAATGAATGCCCCTTCCCGCAAACGGTGTGCGGCGCTAACCCTCATGCCGAGATCCGAGCAGAAGGGGTAAAATCCCGCAGGGTCCATATCCGAGGAGCATCAACATGAAGCGACACATCCCGGAGGAATTTTTCACGAGGTTGATCGACTGGAGTCCCTTCGTGATCATGGGCAACGAGGTGCCGCCCCGCGTTCCCGATGAAGATGAGGAAGACGACGAAGACGAAGAGGACGAGGAGGACAATGGCGACCGACCTCCGGTCGTGCGCGAACCCGACGAAGACTAGAATAGCCTGCAGCTCGCAGTTGGCGTATAGTGTCTCGCATGAGTTGGGATGCGAAAGACGTAGCGCTGCTCAAAGAACTCTGGGCCGTAGGACAGAGCGCCGCGCAGATCGCGCGCCGTTTCGGATGCAGCCGTAACGCGGTCTGCGGCAGGCTAACTCGTTTGGGCCTGAAACGCGGTCACAAGCCGCCAACAGCAAAACCCAACATAAGGCCGGTCCCGAAGCGAAGGCCGGCGTTGTTGGCCGACTGTGCCCGACCGGTGGCGAAGGATGTGTTGCGGAAGACAGTAGCGAGGCAGCCTAAGAAATTCAGCAAGCGCGAGCTTTACGCCATGCTAGCTGACGCCGTCAGGAATACGGGCTAGCCCGCCCACCGCGACATCGTTGCGGCGCGGCCTCCGCACCTCGTTCAGTTCGACTGGGGTCCTTGTTGCCGGCAATCCCCGATGCACCTGAACGCGCCGTGAGGTAATCCGACCTCGGGCCATCGCTCCAACAACCCCATCTGAGGCCACCCGCTGGCCCTCACAGTGTGCTAATCTGGGCCGGCACGATCCCCTGTCTTCGGCCCGGAGCCGTTGCACCGTGACCCATGATCATAACCCGGCATGGAACGAGGATAGCCGCTTCTCCGGTGCCCTCGACGATGTGATCATCATCCCGCTTGTTTCTGTCGCGCTCGCCGCAAACAAGATCCTGCGTTTCATTCTATCGATCTTGATGCGGCTGCTCGACTACGCCTTCCCGTTGGCAATGCAGGTTGTCTGGCTTCCGCTCTTCGCTGTCAGGGTTCTCGGCAATGTCATCGTTACTGCCATAAACGGCGCGTTGGGCTTCCTGCCCCTTTCCGAGACGAAACGTCGACAGTGGGGTACATCGATCCGCCGGAACTGGTCGTGGCTCCGGCGCAAGATCAGTTATCGGGCGTTCGAACATGCTGTGTACCTTGCCTTTGAAAGCGGCATGGCATGGGTGTTCCGAAAATGCCGGCACCTGACGCCGAACACCGCATTGCTCGTGATCCTGGGTGCGGTGCTTTGGCTCCCGATCTCTTTCGGGGCTGCGACGGCGATGCACGCGGTACTGTTTGCCAAGGTCACGTCCTGGCCAGCCTGGATGCAACTCCTGCATCCGCTCGCAACGGTCATCGCCAAGAGCAAGCTGTTGGTGCTGCCGGTGTACCCGGCAGCCTGGCCACAGGCCCGGAAACATCCGTTCGTGCGGCGCGTGTTCAGGAGCTATGAAACCGTCAGGCGCCTGTATGTGATCAAAAAGATCGGTTTTCGCTATCGGCAGGCAGAGACCGCCGGCGCCGCGGCGGTCGAGAGGCTCGAGCGCACCGCCGGCCTCACATCGGCGATAAGGTGGCTGCGCGGGGTGCATGTCGCCGAACGGTTCGGCGTGGAAAAGCCCACCCAGAAGCTGCGTTCGTTCTTCTCGCGATGGTCAATTCAGTTCTCGGCCGAATACTACGAAGCGAAGGAACGGCGGCCTCAGATATCCCATCACTAAACGGCAGCAGGCTACGAACGCGGAGATAATCATCATCTCGCGGTGTCCACGGCCGTGGCTGGCGGCCTGGCCGGCGCCAGGTATCAAAAAGACACGCCGCCGGGATCAAAATGGATCGCCCGGCGGCGCTTATTCCTGAACTGGGACACTAAAATTCCCAGCACTGCATACACTGCACGCCTCGTGCCACAGGGCCATGACATCCGGTCGTGGCTTATGCGCGGCCAGCAACCGGGTGGAGGCGACCAGGTCGACAAGGACCTCGCCGTCGATGTCGTTCTCCCGGAACGCCTGTTCGTATCGTCCCAGCCCCAGACTACATTGCCAGGCCGCGACTTCCATGGGCTCCGGCTCGCTCCTTCAGAGCACCACGAGTTGTCAACCTGTTGCAGAATGGCCGCGAGAGTACGGGGAAACGACGACCTGACCGTACGCGAAGCGCAGCTTCTGGACCCAATGCGGACAGGGCCCTGACGCGCAAAGGGTCTCGTACAAGCCCGCCGAAGCCGATACTATTTTTCAATCCCAGAGCGTCGAGGTGAACATGCACCGTCGTGAATTTCTGGCAGCTCTTGTCGCGGCGTCATTAACGCCACAACGCGCGGCACAGGCACAGCCGACCCGCCGGACCTACCGTATTGCAGTGGTCGAGCCGACATCGGCGCAACTCAACGCGACCAACCTCGCTGCCTTGCGGCGCGGTCTGGAAGAGCTTGGATACGTCGAGGGGCGCAATCTTCTCATGGAGTATCGGTCCGCAGACGGCAATGCCGCGCTCTACCCCGGCCTTGTGGCCGAAGTGATCGGCCGCAATCCCGATCTGATCATCGCTCGCGGCACACCAGCCGCCCTTGCGGTCAAGCGGGCGACACGCACCATTCCTGCGGTCATGATCGTCGGCGAGCCGCTGCTCGTGGTCGACAGCCTCGCGCGGCCAGGCGGCAACATCACGGGTTTCAGCGGGGTGCAGCCCGAGCTTGAAACCAAGCGCATGGAACTGCTCAAGGAGATCGCGCCCTCGACCACTGGTCTCGCGGCGCTCCTGAACATGGGTAATCCCGTCTCCGCTCCACAATTGGAGGAACTTCAGAAGGGCGCGCAGTCCCGGGGCTGGCGCTTCAGGTTGTTCGACGTTCGCAAGCGCGAGGACATCGAGCAGGCCTTTGCTGCGCTCGACAACAGTTCCGACGCGATCATAGTGGGACTTGAGGCCCTGACCCAGGCGCACCGCGGTCTGATCGCAGATCTTGCCGCAAAGAGTCGCCTGCCGGCAATCTACGGCGGCCGGGAGTTTATGGAAGCAGGCGGGCTGATCTTTTACGGACCGAGTTTCCCTGACGTCTATCGTCGGGTAGCAACGTATGTTGACAAGATCCTGAAAGGAGCAAAGCCCGCCGATTTGCCTGTCGAGCAGCCAACCAAGTTCGAGATGATGATCAATCTCAAGGCCGCAAGGGCGATTGGGCTCGAGGTGCCGCTGTTTCTCCAGCAGCGCGCCGATGAAGTGATCGACTGATTTCAAGCGGTGTCTGCTTCCGGGCAACTTTGAGACACCCGCCTGTCCTGAGAATAAGGGAGCGCCTCCTCATTCCGAAGAATTCACGATGCCAGCGCGGTCCGAAGCATCCGCGCGAGATCGGAGCTGAGGTAAGGCTTCGGGAGTAGCAGCACGCCCGCATCGAGCCGGCCATGGTGGACGATGGCGTTCTCGGTATAGCCGGACGTATAAAGCACCTTTAGTCCCGGACGGCGTTTCAGCGCCTCGGTCGCGAGCTGACGGCCGTTCAGTCCTCCGGGGATTATCACGTCGGTGAACAGCAGATCGATGCGTTCGGGACGATCAATGATCGCCAGCGCCTCGGCGGCATTGCCAGCGGCCTGTGTGTGGTAGCCGAAACGGCTGATCTGGGCCACGACGTATTCGCGCACCAGCGCGTCGTCCTCGACAATCAGGATGGATTCGTCGCCGTGTTCGTTCCCCGCGATGCCGGCCTCGGCAGCCAGCGCGACCGGGACACCCGCCGCCTGCGGAAGGTAAAGCTTCACGGTGGTGCCGTGGCCCTGTTCGCTGTAGATCTTGATATGCCCGTTCGACTGTTTGACGAAGCCGTAGACCATGCTGAGACCGAGCCCCGATCCCTTCCCGACCTCCTTGGTGGTGAAGAATGGCTCAAACACCTTGTCGAGCAGGCTACCGGGGATTCCCTCCCCTGTGTCGCTCACCGCGATCATGACGTAGTTGCCCGGATTAACCTCGCTGTTCATGCTGGCGTAGTTCTCGTCGAGCACGATATTCTTGGTTTCGAGCGTCAGCTTGCCGCCGTTCGGCATGGCGTCACGCGCATTCAGTGCAAGGTTCAGGATCGCAGTCGAGAGCTGGCTCGGATCAATCAGGGCCGGTGCGGAATCGTGCACCAGCATCGATTCGATTTCGATCTGCTCGCTGAGGGTCGGTCGTAGCAACCGCACTGCATCGATGACCAGGACGTTGACGTCGGTGTTGCGCGGCTGCAGCGGTTGGCGACGGGCGAAGGCCAGCAAATGCCGCGTCAGGTCGGCCCCCCTCGCTGCGGCGGCGCCAATCATATCGGTGATCTGCCCGAGATGCGGACGATCCTTGACCGCATCGCCGAGGATTTCGATGGTTCCGGTGATCACGGTCAGAATGTTGTTGAAGTCGTGCGCGACACCACCGGTGAGTTGGCCGATGGCTTCCATCTTCTGCGCTTGCCGGACCTGGGCCTCGCTCGCCTCTATCTCCTGAAAACGTCTGACCATGGCCTCGGCCTTGCGCCGTTGTCGGATTTCCTCCTCAAGTGCCGCATTGGCCTGTTGAAGCTGCCTGCGTGTCGGCAGCACCAGGATCCGCGGCAGCATCAGCAGCAGAGCCGCCGTGATCACGGCCGATATCAGCGCCAGGACGCCTTTGGTTACGGCCTCGATGCCGTAGGCCGGCACCCACAAAGTGAGGATCGACAGCAGACGGGTCACCCCGCAGAATGCGGCGAAGATGGCGAATGTCCAGAATACGCTGCGGAACATAACATCGCGGCGCCGCCACACGAAAAACCCGAGGACGAACGCGGTTGCAAAAAAGGCGCCGGCGAGCATGGCGTCGGAAACGACATTCAGCCAGATCAATTCCGGCTTCCACAGCAGGCACGCGCCATGTGGGGTGAGCGTCGACATGTCCAGAATATCCTATTTGAGTTGAGACAATGTTAGAAAGCCCACTCGATAGACCTTTCTCAATTCCTGCCCACCCGCATCAGGGAAGGCGCGCCACCACGCGATGGCCGAGCCGCCGAGGAATCGCGCCGGTTCATGGCAACTCTGTCCCGGGCTAACCGATATTCTCAATACCCAGAACGATAGCACGCAGGCGCTCTGCGGCGTGGGAGATAATCCGTGTTGCACCGCCCCCGCGGTCCCACCTTCCCTGTCCTGACCGGCGGATGATGTCGGGTATTTGGTACTTTTTCGGACCTGGAAGGCCTGACTGAAGATGATCCTTGCTGAGAGCAAAGCGGACTTCCCGGTTGCGCAGTCAGGCTTCCGAGTTTGGACCCGTTGCGGACATCTTTGCGGACTGGCAACATCGCATGATGGCAAACGATTGGCTTACCGACATTGTCGTCGTGAATGAAAGTCGCGACGAGGCAACCGCTGGTGACATCTCCGTCTTTCGTAGCGCCGGTGAGGCTTGCATGTGGCTGGAGCATTGGTGGGTCGAGAACGGTGAGGGATTTGCATTCACGGCTGCGGGAGTTCGTCTCGCGCTTGGGGTAGACGAGCGAAATAGCAGGGTAATCGTCACGGGCCAGCAGGCCGCGCCGAACGGCACGGAGGTCGTCAAGGGCTGGCTTCGCGGCTATGCATCCGCAGTATTGGATGCACGGAGAACCAAGGCAGGAAAAGGGAAAGCTGTGCTCAGTCCGTCCGAGGAGCGCGGGCAACTTCCCACGTCCGTTGAGGGCCTAATCGCCTATGTCGGCTTTAACAGCTAACGTGGTCCCCTGTTGGCACCTTTGAGACATGGCGATCGGCCCTGACGACGTATTCGATCTCACCGCGCGTCATGCCGATATCCGTTAACGCCCGATCGCTCAGGCTGCACAATTCATCCTCCGAGCGTCCGCGTTGACGCCATTCTCGAAACACACCCCAACAGCTCCTGAGGGAGCTGATGATGCGCGACGTAGAGTCGGTCGTGTGTCCCAATCCGCCTGCACTATGGGTCATGCTCATTTCGGTATCTCCCGGGGCAGGTGTTACCCCAGGAGAGGATGCCAAGGCGGGGCACGGGCCGCTTAACATTGGGCTTACATTTACCTCACCAGCGGCTTACTCTTTGCGCTCTAGCGGTGCCGGAGCTCCCGATTGACGATGGGAGCTGTCCCAAGGGAATGGCAGTTTGCGCTATCTTTTCGGGGAATTCGCATTTGACACTGACCGGCGCGAGCTATGGCGCGGGGCGGACGTCGTCGCCATCGCGCCCCAGGTATTCGACCTGCTCGACTACCTGATCCGCAACAGGGAGCGCGTCGTCAGCAAGGATGACCTCATCAGCGCGATCTGGAACGGGCGAATCGTATCCGATGCGGCACTGACGACCCGCCTGAATATCGCCCGCGGCCTGATCGGCGATACCGGGCATGAACAACGCCTCATCAAGACCCTGCCGCGCAAGGGCTTCCGTTTTGTCGGTCCCGTGCTGGAAACGCAGCCGCGCGCAGGCGGAGCAGTTGCCGACATCCCGGCAGCGCCGTCGAAGGCCGCTCTTGCGCTTCCCGACAAGCCCTCCATCGCCGTGCTGCCGTTCCAGAACATGAGCGGCGACCCGGCGCAGGAATACTTCGCCGACGGCATGGCCGAAGACATACTGACCGGGCTTTCACGGCACCGCTGGCTGTTCGTAATCGCTCGTAACTCAAGCTTCACATACAAAGGTCGTGCCGTGGATGTGCGCCAGGTCGGGCGCGAGCTCGGCGTACGGTATGTGCTGGAGGGGAGCGTCAGGCGAGTCAGCAGCCGCGTCCGCTTCACTGCGCAGCTCGTCGATACGGCCACCGGCAACTATGTGTGGGGCGAAAAGTACGACGGCGAAGCGGAAGACTTGTTCGACTTGCAGGACCGGATCACCGAGGCGGTCGTGGGCATTCTGGAACCCACGATTCAGCTTGCTGAAATCGAGCGCACACGGCGAAAGCGGCCCGAGAATTTGGGCGCCTACGACTACTACCTGCGCGCCCTGGCGTTGACTGACGCATTCACGCGTGACGCCGTTCAGGCCATGCTGAGCAGCTGCCTCCAGGCGATCATACTCGATCCGACGTTTAGTCCGGCCTACGCCCTGGCGGCACGCACTTACATACAGACGTATACGCAAGGTTGGACTGTTGACGAGGCGAGAGAACGTGCCGAGGTCCTCGATCTCGTCGAACGTGGGCTTCGCGCTGACCGCCTCGATCCGGTCATGCTCGGCACTGCCGGTCATTGCTTTGCCTGGTTCGCTCATGACCTTGCGAAAGGCATCGCCTACATCGACGAGGCGCTGTCCGTAAACCCAAACCACGCGCACGCCTACCTGCAAAGCGGCATTGTCAGAACACGGGCTGACGATACCGAACTTGCCATCAAGCACCTCAACCATGCGAGACGCCTCAGCCCGCGGGATTCCCGTGGTTACGCGATCTTTCAGGCGTTGGCGGTGGCACACCATGTCGGTGGAAACCTCGAAACGGCACATGACTGGGCCCATCGAGCCGTGCAGCACAATCCGAACTATGTGCCCGGTTGGGCCGCTCTTGCTTCGAGCGCAGCCTCGACTGGCAGAGACGCAGAAGCGAAGATGGCCGCGGAAACGCTGCTCGGGCTCGATCCGCAATTCTCAATAAGCCGGCACATTCGCCGCTATCCGATCAGCAGGCGCGAGAAGTTCGAGCCTTATTACGAAGGGCTTCGCCGCGCCGGCGTTCCTGATTAGTGCGCAATCGCAAGTGTGCCACAGTTGTCGGGATAGAAGCGCGCCCCCGTAGTTCCCCGGGTTAGTCACCTTAAGCGACATTGCCTATAAGACGTTCGCGAACAGCTGGGGGATGGACTTCGGTCATCACACCGATGTCCAAGGGGTTGTTTGATCGCGAGGCCCGGACTCCTAGGCACTCCGGGCCTCGTTTGATCTCCCGCTCGCAGAATACAGCGCTCACCGGCCCGTCGACGCATCCGGCATGATCTGCAGTAGCGGCTCCGGTCCGACTGAAATTTGACCGGTGAATGGCCGGTCGTGGGCGGCGATCAGTAACACCGAGGCGGCGACGCCGGTCGCGAACAGCGCCATCGCAATCCCCGATGCCAGCCGGTTGCCGCAGTGAACGAGCGCGATCACGAAGAGTTCGCAAATCGCCTGCAAATACAGGCTCCACCATTTCACCGGATTGACTTCCGCCTGGCTGATGATGATCCGCTGCCGGCGCGCATCCAGCGCTACTCCCAATGCGCTGATGATCTCGCGCTGCGCCGTCTGCTGACCCGCCCCCTGCGGCGACATCGAGACAACGAGTTGCAGCGCCTCGGTGAGAGCGGGAGGAGCCGGCCTCAGCGAGGCTGTCTGCCCTGCCATCATCGGCCATTCAACCTTGGCGGTTTGCTCGATATAGCCGCGAACGAGATCGCGCACCCGGCCCTCCTGTTCGGGCGGCAGGCCGGCGGCGAGCAGCACGGTGGCCCGCAACGCGCTGGCTTCACGGCTCACCGCCGCACTGGCGCGATCATTGTCGCTCCAGACCTGGGCGGCGGTGAAGGCGACGAACAGGCCGAAGATGATACCCAGCACCGGCAGCATGCCCGGCGAAATCGCCTGGAATGATTTTGCGCGTTCTCCCGTCGCGAGTGCGGCAACCGCTGCGAAGATCATGATGGCAAGCAGATAGGTGAATGCGAAGATCGAAAGCGCCATCACTGGCACAGGCAGATTGTGCAACCAGTCGCTCATTACGCTCCCCGCCCCGTGCCTGGATCCAACCCGACGCAATTATGTGAAATTCCCGCCCTATCCGCAATCACCGCATCTCGTTCAACAAACCCATCAGCATCGCGCTCTCCCTGACGTTGAGTGCCGCCGGCATTTGTCTCGAGACGGCGGGCGCGTGCGGTGCGGCCTTCCCGGCAGCCGCGGGATCGGAGCCCGGATCGTTTCTTTCACCTGATGGCATTGAGGTGTATGATCACATCAAGCGAACCCCGCCGGCGGCACAGTCAAGAGGACTTAAACGGGCCGGGTTAGTTCTGCTGCATGCCGCTGAGCCATGTTGGTACCCACCAAGGCAAACAGGGAGGCAGTACGATGACGATGAGGCCAGACCCCACGTTTCACGCGTCGCCGAAGCTTGCGATGGAAGCTCCGCCAGAGAGCTACGCCTACACCTTGCTGCTCAGCCCGGACTTTTCAAAGCCCGACGCGCTTGCCGTGATCGACGCCAAGCCCGGCTCTTCGCGTTACGGCCAGATCGTCCACACCGTGACGATGCCCAACAAGGGCGACGAGTTTCACCATTTCGGATGGAACGCCTGCTCATCGGCCTTGTCACCGCTCACCGGGCACGCCTTCCTCGAGCGCCGCTACCTCATCATCCCCGGTATGCGGTCCTCCCGGATCTACATCGTCGATACCAAACCAGATCCCACCCAGGCGAAGATTCACAAGATCATCGAGCCCGAAGAGGTCTTCAAGAAGACCGGGTACTCCCGGCCGCACACGATCCATTGCGGGCCGGATGGCATCTACGTTTCTACGCTCGGCGGCGGCGGCAAGGACGGTACCGATGGACCGCCCGGCATCTTCATCATGGATTGCGAGACATTCGAAGTGCTCGGACGGTGGGAGATCGATCGCGGTCCTCAAGAGAAGCACTATGATTTCTGGTGGAACCTGCCGCGCGATTACATGGTGAGCAGCGAGTGGGCGCTGCCGCCGCAGTTCGAGAACGGGATCGTGCCGGAGGATCTGCTCTCGAACAAGTACGGCCATCGGATCCACTTCTGGGACCTGCGGGCCCGGCGAAACGTCCAGACCATCGACCTCGGCGCCAACCACCAAATGGCGCTGGAGGTGCGTCCGGCGCATGATCCCGTCAAGGAGTACGGGTTCCTGGGCGTCGTGGTCGACACCACGAACCTGGAAGGCTCGATCTGGACCTGGTGGCGCGATGGCGGAAAATTTCACATCGAGAAGACGGCGACGATTCCGCCCGAGCCCGCGTCGAAGGACCAGTTGCCGCCGCTTCTGCAGGGCTTTGGCGCCGTGCCGCCGCTGGTGTCCGACATCGACCTGTCGATGGACGACAAGTTTCTCTACGTCGCCTGCTGGGGCACCGGCGAGATGCGTCAATACAATGTCAGTGATCCCAGAAAGCCCGAGCTTGCCGGATCGGTCCATATCGGGGGCATCGCACGCCGCACGCCTCATCCGAACGGCAAGGCTTATGCCGGCGGACCGCAGATGGTCGAGATCAGCCGCGACGGCAAACGCGTCTACTGGACCAACTCGCTCTACTCGACCTGGGACGACCAATTCTATCCGCAGGGCATTCCGGGCGTCGAGGTGATGGCCAATGCAAACCCGAAGGGCGGCCTCGAACTGGCAAAGGACTATTGCGTGAGCTTCCCCGACGGATACCGCGCGCATCAGATCAGGCTCGATGGTGGAGACTGTTCGACCGATTCATTCTGCTATCCGTCGGCTTGAATGTGAGCACGGCGGATTGGACACCGGCTTGGCTCTGGCTGGCTGTCATCGCGAGCGGCCTCTACCACGGCGTAAATCCGGGAATGGGATGGCCGCTCGCTGTATCCGCCGGATTGATGGAACGGACGACGCGTGCCCTCGGCGCCGCGCTGGTGCCGCTGACGGCCGGCCATCTGCTGGCGATGCTGCTGGTGCTCTTACCCTTCGCGCTGCTGGTCACCCTCGTCGAATGGCAGCGCCAGATCCAGATCGGCGCCAGCTTCCTTGTCATCGCGTTCGGTATCTTCCGCCTTGCCGATCGGCGCCATCCAAGAGCGTTGGCGCGGATACGGCCGACGCAACTGGGGCTGTGGTCCTTTGCCGTGGCAATCGCGCACGGCGCGGGGCTGATGCTGGTGCCGATCTATCTCGGGCTCTGCCGGGAGGCCGACCTCGACAAAGGCCACGAGGCGGCTTTGAGCCTCATCAATGCCAATATCGGTATGGCCGGGCTGGTCGCCGTCGTCCACGCCATCGCGATGATTGCCGCCGGCGGATTCCTGGCGTGGCTGGTGTACCGTTATCTCGGCCTCAAATTCGTATCGCGGAGCTGGTTCAATCTGGATACGTCATGGGCAATCAGCCTCATCCTGGTCGGAGCTGTTGCACTGGTGCTCAGCCTAGCGGAGTAGCGCGAACGCTGCGCGATGATGCGGCGTGACCGCGATTCACACTGAGCAGAACAAGCGCCCGCGTCACCGCAGCAGGCGTAGGGTGGGCAAAGCGAAGCGTGCCCACCAATTCAAACCAGCGACTGGGATAGATGGTGGGCACGGCGCAATTGCGCCTTTGCCCACCCTACGATTCGCGTCAGCGCAGCTTGTCCAGCAGCGCCATCAACGTCTCGCGCTCCTTGGCGTCGAGCGGCGCCAGGGTTTCCCGGGTGATCGCCAGTGCGTTGGGCGCGGCCTTTTCGGCGAGCTGCTGCCCTGCCCGCGTGAGACTCACCAGCAGGCGGCGGCCGTCCTCGGGGTCGGGGCTGGTCTCGGTCAGGCCGCGCGCGGTGAGGCGGTCGATCACGCCCTTGATGGTGGCAACGTCCATCGCGGTCAGGCGTCCAAGCAGATTCTGCGAGCACGGTCCGGTCTCGGCCAGTTTCGAAACGGCCGCCCATTGCGTCGGGGTCAGATTGATGCCGATCTCGCGGGCGAAAATCGTCGAATGGCGTTGCCAGACCTGGCGCAGGATGAAGCCGACCTGCTCGTCCAGAATGTAGGACGGCCGCGCAGGCTTGACGCTCCGTTTCGCCGAAACACTCCTGCCCATCTGCGCTCTCTCTTCTTGTTTGCCGCCGCCGGTCACAGCGACAGGTGCGCGTCGCGGATGTCCGGACGCGCGTCGAGTTCAGCCATCGTGCCGCCATAGCAGATCTTGCCGCGCTCGATGATGTAGGCGCGGTCGCAGATCAGCCGGGCGAAATGCAAATTCTGTTCGGAGACGAGGATGCTGACGCCTTCCTTCTTCATGGCCAGGATGGCGTCGACCATCTGCTCCACGATCTTCGGCGACAGCCCTTCCGATGGTTCGTCGAGCAGCACGAGGGATGGATTGCCCATCAGCGTCCGCGCGATCGTCAGCATCTGCTGCTCGCCGCCGCTCATGCGCCCGCCGGGACGCCCCCGCATCTCGCCAAGGTTCGGAAACAGCGTGAACAGCTTTTCGCGGGTCCAATACGGCGCATTGGGACGCTTCGGCTGGCGGCCGACCTCGAGATTTTCCTCGACCGTCAGATCCGTGAAGATGCGCCGCTCTTCCGGCACGTAGCCGAGCCCGCCGCGCACGATCGCATGCGTCGGTTCGGTGGAGACGTCCCTGCCTTCGAACAGGATACGGCCGGAGCGCTGTTGGACCAGACCGACGATGGAACGGAAGGTGGTGGACTTGCCGGCGCCGTTGCGGCCGAGCAGCGCGACAACCTCGCCCTCGCCGACCTCGAGCGCGATATCGAACAGGATATGCGCCGGGCCGTAATAGCTGTTGAGGTCTTGTACCGAGAGCTTCATGCGCCGGCTCCCTCGCGGTGGCGCGAATCATAGACCAGGCCCTCGCCGAGATAGATGGCGCGGACCTGCGGATTGCCGCGGACCTGTTCGGGTGTGCCCTCGGCAATCAGGCTGCCGCGGTTGAGCACGAGAATGCGGTCGGCATGTTCGAACACCACGTCCATGTCGTGTTCGGTGAAGAGCACGCCGATCGATTTTTCGCGGGCAATCTGCGCGGTGAGCCGCATCAATTCGATGCGCTCGCGCGGCGCCATGCCCGCGGTCGGCTCGTCCATCAACAGAAGTTTTGGCTGGTTGGCGAGCGCGATTGCGAGTTCGAGCCGCTTCAGGTCGCCATAGGCAAGCTCGCCGCAGGGACGCCCGGCATAGGCGCCCATGCCGACGAGGTCGAGCAGGCGGCCGGCTTCCTCGCGGGCGTAACTCGCCGTCGAGCCCCAGAGATTGAATAATTGCCGCCCGTACGACACCAGTGCGACCTGCACATTCTCGCGCACGGTCATGGTCGGGAACGTCGCGGTGATCTGGAACGTGCGGCCGACACCGAGCCGCCAGACCTGGCGCGGCTTTTTACCGACGGTGTCTTCCCCCAGCAGATTGATCCGGCCGCTGTCGGGGGTGTTCTGGCCGTTGAGCATGTCGAAACAGGTGCTCTTGCCCGCGCCATTGGGTCCGATCAGCGCCAGGATTTCACCGGCGCGCAGCGCAAACGAAACGCTGCGCACGGCGTGAACCCCGCCATAGGATTTGCTCAGGTTCTCGACCGACAGCAATGTGGGGACCATGCTCATTCGGCGGTCTCGATCCGGGAAGTGGCCAAGGACGACTTAGACGATGATTCGGATGACGAGGATTTGCGGCGGTTGCGGATCGTCTCCAGCACGCCGACGATGCCCTTGGGGAAGGCCACCACGATCAGCACGACGAAGCCGCCGAGCACGAGCTTGGACAAATCGGTCTGGCTCACCAGCCAGATGTTGAGCGCCTTGAAGACGATGGCGCCGACCACGGCGCCGGAGACGGTCTCGACGCCGCCGAGCAGCACCATCACCAGCGCATCGACCGACAGCGAGATGCCGAGGCTGTCGGGGAACACGCTGCCTTTCAGGTACGCGAACAACGAGCCGGCAAATCCGGCGACCGTGCCCGCAATCACAAAGGCGGTCCATTGCACGCGCTTGCCGTCGATGCCGATGGCTTCGCTGCGTAGCAGCGAATCCCGGGTCGCGCGCAGCGCGAAACCGAACGGCGAGAACACGATCACCCGCAATATGGCCACCGCGATCGCGGCGACGCCAAGCGACAGCCAGTAGAAACTCGCCGGACCCGCCGCCCATTTCTCCGGCCATACGCCCAAAATGCCGTTGTCGCCGCCGGTCACCGTGACCCACTGGAACGCGATCGACCAGACGATCTGCGCAAACGCCAGCGTCAGCATCGCGAAATAGACGCCGGACAATTGCACGGCGAAGAAGCCGAAGATGGCTGCACCGACCAGACCGAGCAGCGGGCCGACGAGCAGGGACACGATCATCGGCAGTCCCGCCATCTTGGCGAGGAACGCGACGCCGTAGGCGCCGAGACCGAAATAGGCCGCATGGCCGAACGAGGCGAGTCCGCCGACCGACATCAGGAAATGCAGGCTGGCGGCGAAGATCACGAAGATCGCGATCTCCGACCCGACGGTCAGCGCATAATTGCCGGCGAACAGCGGCAGCATCGCCGCGACCGCAAGCCCGGCCATTGCCAGCCAGCGTTCGTTTGTCGTCAGCGGCCGCCAGGGATTGACCGTCAGCCCCGGCGTCCGGCGCGCGGCAGCTTCCGGCTTGCCGAACAGGCCCCACGGACGGACGATCAGCACCACCGCCATGACCAGGAATACCAGGATGATGGAAATCTTCGGGAAGATCAGAATGCCGAAGGCGTTGAGCTCCGACACCAGCACCGCGGCCACGAACGCGCCGATGATGCTGCCGAGTCCGCCGATCACGACCACGACGAATACGTCGACGATGATGCGCAGATCGAGCGCGTGATGCACCGCGTCGCGCGGGATCTGCAGCGCGCCGCCCAGCGCGGCGAGAAAGACGCCAAGCGCGAACACGCTGGTGAACAGCCATTTTTGGTTGACGCCCAGCGCTGCGACCATGTCGCGGTCCTGCGTCGCCGCGCGCACCAGAACGCCCCATCGCGTGCGCTGGAACAGCAGCCAGAGCCCGCCGAGCACGATTGGACTGATCGCGATCAGGAACAAATCGTAGGTCGGAATGTTCTGGCCGAAGAAATCGACCGCGCCCTTGAAGCCCGGCGCACGGCGGCCGAGGAGATCATCGGGCCCCCAGATCAGCACCACGAGGTCCTCGACCATCAGGGTCAGGCCGAAGGTCGCAAGCAGCTGGAACAGCTCCGGCGCGTGATAGATCCGCCGCAGCAGCACCATCTCGACGATCACGCCGACCACGGCCACGACCAGCGCCGCGACGACGATGCCGCCCCAGAAGCCGAGCGCGCCGGAGAAGCGCTCGGTCAGCGTGAACGCGACATAGGCGCCGAGCATGTAGAACGCGCCATGGGCGAAATTCACGATCCGCGTCACGCCGAAGATGATCGACAGACCCGACGCGACCAGAAACAGCGACGCCGCGCTGGCGAGACCGGTCAGGAACTGAACGAAGTAGAAGGCCATGGGCGGTCTTTTGCTCGCGCGTGTTTCAGTGTCGGTGGTCTCATCCATCGAGACGGCGCTCGCGCCTCCTCAGGATGAGGTCTCCTTCTTACCTCTCCCCGCTTGCGGGGAGAGGTCGGATCGCGCTTGCGATCCGGGTGAGGGGGTACAGGTCTAACAACGAGCACTGCACTCGCGGACAGAGCCCCTCACCCCGACCCTCTCCCCGCAAGAGCGGGGCGAGGGAGAAGTAAGATCAATCCTTCGGGCGAAGCTTTTCGACTTCGGCATCGCTCGGGAGATAATCCGTGCCCTTGCGATAGACCGAATTCACCATCACGCCCTTGCCGTCCTTCAGCGCGGTCTTGCCGACGTAAGCGCCGAGCGTCGACTGGTGATCGATCTTGCGGAAGGTGATTTCGCCGAACGGTGACGGCATCGACAGCCCTTCAGTTGCGGCGATCAGCTTCTCCGGATCGGTCGAGTTGGCTTTCGCGAGGATCGCTGCAGCCGCCTTGATGGTCTGGTAGCCGACGATCGAGCCGAGGCGCGGATAGTCGTTGAACTTCGCCTGATAGGCTTTCAGGAACTTGTCGTGATCAGGCGTCTTGATGTCGTACCAGGGGTAACCGGTGACGATCCATCCTTCCGGCGTTTCGTCCTTCAGCGGATCGAGATATTCCGGCTCGCCGGTGAGGAAGGACACCACCGAACGGTTCTTGAACAGGCCTCGCGTATTGCCTTCGCGAACGAGCTTCACGAGATCGGCGCCGAAGGTGACGTTGAGGATCGCCTCGGGATTGGCGGCGGCGACAGCCTGCACCACCGGGCCCGCGTCGATCTTGCCCTGTGGCGGCCACTGCTCGTCGACCCAGACGATATCGGGGCGCTTCTCCGACATCAGCTTCTTGAACACGGCGACGGCCGACTGGCCGTATTCATAGTTCGGCGCGATCGTGGCCCAGCGCTTTGCCGGCAGCTTGGCGGCTTCTTCCACCAGCATGGCCGCCTGCATGTAATTGGAAGGCCGCAGGCGGAACGTGTAGCGGTTGCCCTTCGACCAGGTGATGGCGTCGGTCAGCGGCTCTGCTGCGAGAAAAAACACCTTCTTCTGATTTGCAAAATCGCTGACGGCGAGGCCGATATTGGACAGGAAGGTGCCCGTCAGCATCGCGACGTTCTCGCTCGACACCAGTTCGTTGGCGGCGGTGGTGGCGTCAGCCGGCTTGCCGCCGTCGTCCTTGGAGACGACCACGAGCTTCTTGCCGTTGATGCCGCCGGCGGCGTTGACCTCCTCGACCGCGAGCTGCCAGCCCTTGCGGTAGGGTTCGGTGAAGGCGGGCAGCAGCGAATAGCTGTTGATCTCGCCGATCTTGATCTCTCCGCTCTGCGCCATCGCGGCATTCGCCATGCCGGTAACCGCGATCGCCAATCCTGCTCCCAGCAAATAACTTCGTCGCATACCCTCACCCTCCAATGTTGAAGAAATTATCTTAATCCGTCTTCGCCTTTGACTTCAGCGGCCGTCAATCCACCGACCCGCGGCAGCGGCCGGCCGCTGTCGGTGACGGCCACCGCGACCATGATCTCGTTGGCGCGCGGCGCGTCGTTAATCTGCACTTCCATGCCGTCGAAATGGCTGCGCACGAAGGCCGCGTCCTTGTGGCCGAGCGGAATATCCAGCGTGGTGCCCGGACCGCTGCGCTTCTTCGAGGACGGAATCAGCGCCGCGCCCTTGCTCAGCACCTTGCGCACCGGCGCGCCCATCTTGGGATGCAGGATCGCGGCCGCGTGCTCGAGTTCGCCGTTTTCGCCGACCGCTGCGGCCTTGCCGTAACTCTGCGCCTTGGCGCCGTCGATCCCAAGCGCCGCCACCGCCCGCTTCGACAGCAATTCGCCGAGTTCCTCCCCGATCGCGATCAGGGGCGAAAGGTCCTCGACATATTTTCCGGCGAACGGATTTTCGATCACGGCAATCGCCGCGGCACGCCGTGTCGGCGGCGACACCTTCTGCCCCATCTCCAGATGGGTTTCCTCGACCACCGTGACGATCTTGCGAATGATGGCGCTCATTGGCCTTTTTCCCGCTCAAGCATGAACTGCACTTTGTATCGCGCTTCCGTGATGGGCCTGCAACGCTGGCGCAGCGCCGCCAGTAGTTCCGACCACGAGCGTTTCGCCAAGCAGGCGTAACGCCGCGCCTTCGATCAATCCGGCTGCGAACAATTGTTGCGCACAGTGCGCCCCCGCCTCCAGCGCGGCTTCGACCTCGGCTTCGGTCAACGGGCCGACGTCGCGGGTGACGAGGCGCGTGCCGAGATCGCTGTCGGGCTGCAATTCATTGGCCGGACAGCGGACAATCGCGGGGTGGCCGGGCAGATCCACGGCATTGGCGATGATGGTGGCGGCGGCATCGGCTTGCGAGGCCGTTCGCGCCAGCACGGTGACGGCGTCGGCAATGCCGAGCGAGAAGCTGCGGCCATGGCGGCCGCTGGTCGCGACGCCGCGGACCGGGTCGTCGGCATCGACGACCATCGTGCGCATCAGGCCATGCCGGTCCGGCCGGTCCATCAGACCGACGGTGAATTGTTCGCCGCCGGTCAGATGCAGCGCGATGTCGCCGCCATTATTGACATAGGCGCGATCGAGACGCGCCGCGCCCACCATCGCGCCGAGAATCTCTTCAGCAACCGAGCCCGCTACCGCCGCCATCGGCGTGATGAAACAATCGGCGGCAAACGGCGCCACCGCCGCATGCATGCGGCGCGCGACGACGCCTTTCGGTGCGCACCGCACAGGATCAGCCGCCTGGCGAAGTGTCGTTAATTCCTCGCAGAGTTCATCGAGCAGGCCGGTGAAACGCCGCGTCGCAGCGTCATAGGCGGCGCGGACTTCCGCCAAATTGCCGCTGGCCTCGACGATCAGATCGATTGGACCATCCTGCAAATGCAGCCGCTTGCCGTCAGGAAGGAGCGCAATTTGCGGGAGGCGTTTCATGCGTGCCGTCCCGGGATGTAGGGCATCGGGCGGATCTCGGTGTTGTCCTTGAGCGATGCGAGCGGAACGACATAATCCATATGGCCGCCCAGCGCCGCATAGTCCGAAAGCCGCAGCGTGAACTCGATCGGTGCCACCAAGGCAGGCGTCGGCACATAGCCGAAGGCGCCCGCCGGCATCTGCGTGACATCGACCATGAAGGTGATACCGCCGCCGGGCCAGACATAGACAGGCGCGCCGCCGCTGGTGACCCGCGTCAGCGCGTCCTTGACCGACCGCGTCAGCCGCACCGGATTGTCGGTGACGCCGGCGCGCAGCGAGCCGCCGGCGCCACCCATGAACAACACCGTGCATAGCGCCGGTTCACAATTTTCCTGGATACGCTCGACCGAAAGCTTCAGATCGAGCGGCATCTGCGTCTCGACCGGCCTGAGCGCCTCGTCGAGCACGTAATAGGCCGCATGCTCGCCGGTGGTCGACACCATCAGCATGGTCAAGCCCGGGCGCGCTTCCTTCGGATTGAACGGGCCCAGCACCGACAGCGGATCGGAGATTTTGGTGCCGCCCCAGCCGGTGCCGGGCTCGGCAACCTGGAAATAACGGCCCGGCGTCGAGCGCCGTCCCTTCATCTTGATCCCGGTATCGGGAATATCGAGCAGCTTGCCGGCCTGATGCTCCGAGAGAACGCCGGTGATGTGGTCGTCCACGACCACGACCTCATCGACCTTGCCGTGCCATTGCTTGGCGAACATGCCGATCGTGGCCGAACCGCAGCCGACCCGCATCCGTTCTTCCGCCACGCCGTTGACGATCGGCGGGTATCCGGCCTGCACCACGACGGTCGCGCCGCCGTCGATCGTGAGTTCGACCGGCTTGCAATTGGACAGGTCCATCAGCGCGTCGCAGGTGACGCGCCCCTCTTTCTTGGAACCGCCGGTCAGGTGATGCACGCCGCCGAGCGAGAGCATCTGCGAGCCATATTCGCCTGTTGTGACATGGCCGATCGCCTCGCCCTGCGCGCGGACGGTCGCGGTCTCGGGGCCAAGATGGCGATCGGTGTCGATCTTCACCTTGACGCCGCAATAGCTGAAAATGCCTTCGGTCACGACGGTGACCATGTCGACGCCGTCGATCTCCGAGGACACGATGAAGGGCGCCGGCTTGTAATCGGGGTACGTCGTGCCGGCGCCGATCGCGGTCACGAACACATTGGGCTCACGGACCAGCTTGCCGTCCCAATCGCCGCCGCCGGCCTGGAACGGCACCAGCCGTCCGCCATGCGACACGGTTCGCTCCAGCACGATATGCGGATCAACGCGCACCAATACGCCGTCATGATTGGCGTAGCGATCGCACGCGCCCGCCGCGCCCGGCTTGATGTAGCACATCACCGGACAGGCATCGCAGCGGATCTTGTCGCCACCGGCAGTCGTCGTATCCGTCATCGTGAACAAGCCCGCTCGCTGGGAGGCGCCGATCATACCCGCATTCCCGCGAGACGATCATTTTGTTCGTATACGAACGATGTTGCGCGCGGACGGAAACCCTGTCAAGCGGGGCCCCAAGCGAAAAACCGCGATTGCCGCATAAAAACTCATTTGCCTCGCGCCGTGTTTATAAAGCGGGCAAGGCATTGCGTTACGGAACGCCCCGCTTGCACGTTTGTATACAAACGGTATCTTCGAAGGACGTCCGCACCACATTTTGCAGCGCAACCGGGGCCAGGGATCAAGGCGCAGAGCATGACGCAGAGCACGATGCGCCTGACCGTCAACGGCAAAACATGCGATGTCGACGCCGCGCCCGACACCGCGCTGCTCTATGTGCTGCGCAACGACCTCGCGCTGAATGGACCGAAATATGGCTGCGGACTCGGCGAGTGCGGCGCCTGCGCGGTGCTGATCGACGGCGAAGCGGCGCGTTCCTGCGTGATCCCGATTGAAGGCTGCGCCGGGCGCGACATTGTGACGCTCGAAGGTCTCGGCTCGCGTGAGCACCCCGATCCGGTTCAAGATGCCTTCATCCACGAGCAGGCCGCGCAATGCGGCTACTGTCTGAACGGCATGATCATCAGCACCAAGGCGCTGCTGATGCGCAACGCACACCCTTCCGAGGCCGACGTGCTGGAGGCGCTACGCTACAATCTATGCCGCTGCGGCGCGCATATCGAGATCATCCGCGCCGCGATGCGCGCCGCGGGCCATGCCGTCGAGGCCCACGACTGATGGCAACGCCGGACAATCCTTCGACGCAGGTGCCACAGCAGGGATCGCTGTCTGTCGTCCGACCGACAGAACCGGGCGCGTTCGAAACCTTCATCAAGATCACCGCTGATGGTTCGGTCACCGCCTATAACGGCCATGTCGATCTCGGCACCGGAATCCGCACCGCGCTTGGACAGATCGTCGCGGAGGAACTCGACGTGTCCTTTGCCCGCGTCGTGGTCGTGCTCGGCGACACTTCTGTTGTACCCAACCAGGGCGCGACGATCGCCAGCGAAACCATCCAGATCACGGCGGTGCCGCTGCGCAAGGCCGCGGCGCAGGCACGACAATTTTTGATCGCGCGTGCGGCTGAACGGCTGGAGGTGCCGGCCAACGATCTCAGCATCGAAGACGGACTGATCCGCGGCAAGGACAACCGCACCGTCAGCTATGGCGAATTGATTGCCGAGGACATCATTCGCCTCGAACTCACGGACGACGTTCCGGTGAAAGACGTCAGCGCCTATTCAATCGTCGGGCAATCGGTGCCGCGCGTGGACCTGCCGGCGAAAGCCACCGGCGAACTGGTCTATGTCCACGACATGCGCCTGCCCGGCATGCTGCATGGCCGTGTCGTTCGGCCGCCTTATGCCGGCATCGACGCCGGGGCGTTCGTCGGCACCAGTCTGATCGCAGTCGACCAAGCCTCGGTGCGCGATATCCCGGGGCTGGTGGCCGTGGTGAGGATCGGCGATTTCATTGGCGTGGTTGCCGAGCGCGAGGAGAACGCGATCAAGGCGGCGGCGCAGCTCAAGGTGAGCTGGAAGCCGGTGCCGACATTGCCTGACCTCGGCAATCTCCAAACGGCACTGCGCGCCAATCCATCGACACCGCGGACGCTGATCGACAAAGGTGATGTCGATGCCGCCATCGCGTCCGCCGCCAAGCCGATGGCGCGGACTTACGTCTGGCCGTATCAGATGCATGGCTCGATCGGACCCTCCTGCGCGGTCGCCGACTATCAGGACGGCGCGATCCGGGTGTGGTCCGGCACGCAAAACCCGCACATCCTGCGCGTCGACCTCGCACTGTTGATCGAGCGGCCGGAAGCCGAGATCGACGTCATCAGGATGGAAGCCGCCGGCTGCTACGGCCGCAACTGCGCCGACGACGTCACCGCCGACGCGCTGCTGCTGTCGCGCGCGGTCGGCCGTCCCGTGCGCGTGCAGTTGACGCGCGAGCAGGAACACGCCTGGGAGCCGAAGGGCACCGGGCAATTGATGGACGTCAATGGCGGGCTGAACGCCGACGGCAGCGTGGCCGGATATGATTTTTCAACGCGCTATCCCTCCAACGGTGCGCCGACGCTGGCGCTGTTGCTCACCGGGCGGATCGCGCCGGAGCCCGCCGTGTTCGAAATGGGCGATCGCACCGCGATCCCGCCTTATGACTACGAGAACATGCGCGTGGTGGCGCATGACATGCCGCCGATCGTGCGCGCTTCGTGGTTTCGCGGCGTCTCGGCACTGCCCAACACTTTCGCGCATGAATCCTATATCGACGAGCTCGCCACCGAGGCCGGCGTCGATCCGATCGAATATCGCCTGCGCTACCTGAAGGACGCGCGCGCCGTCGATCTCGTCAATGCGGTGGCTGAGCGCGCGGGGTGGAAACCACGGCCGGTGCGACAGGAACCGGAAGCCGAGGGCGACATCGTGCGCGGCCGTGGCTTTGCCTATGCGCTCTATGTACACAGCAAATTCCCGGGCTATGGCGCGGCGTGGTCGGCGTGGATTGCCGATGTCGCGGTCAACAAGGCGACCGGCGATGTCAGCGTCACCCGCGTGGTCGCGGGCCAGGATTCCGGGCTGATGATCAACCCGGAAGGGGTGCGTCATCAGATCCACGGCAACGTGATCCAGTCGACCAGCCGCGCGCTGATGGAGGAAGTGTCGTTCGACCGCGCACAGGTGACGGCCCGCGAATGGGGCGCCTACCCCATCATCAAATTACCCGACGTGCCCAAGATCGACGTGCTGATGCTGCCGCGGCAGGATCAGCCGCCGCTCGGCGTCGGCGAGTCCGCCTCGGTGCCGAGCGCGGCCGCCATTGCCAATGCGATCTACGATGCGACCGGTGTGCGCTTTCGCGAACTGCCGTTTACGCCGGAACGCATTCTCAAGGGATTGCACGGCGAAGCGACTGCGGCGCCGGAGGCATTGCCTGCGCCGCAGCCCGCACCCGATCTCACCAAATGGCAAAACCCGTTTGCCGGACGGCGCGGCATGCTGGCGACGGCGGTGGCATTGTGCGCGGCGGTGATCGGCGTCGGCGCCGCCGTGCTGCCGTGGCGCGCGATTGCGCCAATCGCACGGCCGGACGCGTCGGTCTATTCGGCAGCGACCATCGCACGCGGCCAGCAACTCGCGGCGCTCGGCGACTGCGCGGTCTGCCACACCAGCATCAATGGCGTGCTCAATGCCGGCGGCCGGCCGCTGGAAACGCCGTTCGGCATCATCTACAGCACCAACATCACGCCCCACGTCGAAACCGGAATCGGCGCGTGGTCCTATCCAGCCTTCGAGCGGTCGATGCGCGAAGGCATTCATCGCGATGGCAAGCATCTTTATCCCGCGTTTCCCTATACGCATTTCGCGAAGACGACCGATGCCGACCTGCAGGCGCTCTATGCTTACCTAATGGCGCAATCGCCAGTGCGCGCGGAAAATCCGGAAAACAAGCTGGCGTTCCCGTTCAACATCCGCCCGCTGCTGGCCGGATGGAACGCGCTGTTCCACCAGCCAAACCCATTCCAGGCGGATGCGAGCAAATCAGATTTATGGAATCGCGGCGCCTATCTGGTCGAAGGCCTCGGCCATTGCAGCGCCTGCCATTCGCCGCGCAACGCGCTGGGCGCGGAGAAGCAAAGTGCTTACCTCGCGGGCGGCTTCGCGGAAGGCTGGGAAGCGCCTGCCCTGACGTCGCTGTCGCAGGCGCCGATCCCCTGGAGCGAGGATGAGCTCTACGCCTATTTGCGGACCGGCGAGTCGCGGCTGCACGGCGTCGCCGCCGGACCGATGGCACCCGTCGTGAAGGAACTCGCCGCGCTGCCCGATCAGGACATCCGTGCCATGGCCGTCTATCTCGGCTCGTTCAACGAGACCGCCGGCGACAAGCGGGCACAGGATGCGCTCGCTGCCAAACTAGAAGCCGCGACCAGCACCAGGCTTGTTGCGGCTTCCAGCGTCGGCGCACGGATCTACCAGGGCGCCTGCGCGGTCTGCCACGAGGTCGGCGGCGCGCCCCTGTTCGGCAGCCGGCCATCGCTGGCGCTGAACAGCAATTTGCACAGCGCCGTGCCTGACAATCTGATCCAGGTGATCCTGCACGGCATCAAAGCCCCCGTGACCAGCGACCTCGGCTATATGCCCGCCTTCAAGGACAGCCTGACCGACGGCCAGGTTGCGGAGCTGGCCGCCTACCTGCGGCGACAATTTGCCCCGGATCGGCCGGGATGGGGCGATATCCACGCAACCGTTGGGCGAATCCGGCAGGAAATGGCGCGCTGAGCTGCCATGCCGCCGTCAAAAACCCACTGGTTGGGCCGTCGCGACCACGATACAGTTCCAGCATGGCAGTCACAGACATTGCATCCCGGACCTACAACCACGGCTGGCGGCTCGATCCGATCGTGCGCAGCCTGCTGGATACCGACTTTTACAAGCTGCTGATGCTGCAGATGATTCGGGAATTCTACCCGGATCAGCAGGTGACGTTTTCGGTGATCAACCGCAGCAAGCATGTGCGGCTGGCCGAGATCATCGATGAGGGCGAGTTGCGCGCCCAGCTCGACCACGCCCGCTCCATCCGCTTCACCAAGAAGGAACTGATCTGGCTCGCCGGTAATACGTTCTACGGCAAGACCCAGATGTTCTCGCCGGACTTCATCAACTGGCTCGCCAATTTCCGCCTGCCTGAATACGAGCTGCGCAAGGTGGACGGCCAGTATGAACTGCATTTCCACGGGCCGTGGACCCACACCACGATGTGGGAAATCCCGGCGCTTGCGATCCTGAACGAACTGCGCTCGCGCCAGGCGCTGAAGGGACAGGGGCGGTTCGCGCTCGATGTGCTCTATGCCCGCGCCAAGGCAAAACTCTGGACCAAGGTCGAGCGGCTGCGCAAATTGGAAGGCTTGCGATTGTCCGACTTCGGCACCCGCCGCCGCCACGGCTTTCTGTGGCAACGCTGGTGCGTCGAGGCGGTCAAGGAAGGCCTCGGCTCCTCCTTCACCGGCACCTCCAACGTACTGCTCGCGATGGACAATGATCTCGAAGCGATCGGCACCAATGCGCATGAATTGCCGATGGTCGCGGCGGCCCTTGCGAATGACGATACCGAATTGCGCTGGGCGCCCTATCGCATCCTCGATCAATGGCGCCATACCTATGGCGGCAATTTGCTGATTGCCCTGCCCGACGCCTTCGGCACCAAGCCGTTCCTGCGCGATGCGCCGGACTGGGTCGCCGACTGGACCGGCTTTCGCCCCGACAGCGCGCCGCCGATCGCGGCCGGCGAAGACATCATCAAGTGGTGGAAGCAGAAGGGCCGCGATCCCCGGGAGAAGCTGCTGGTGTTCTCCGACGGCATGGATGTCGGCTCGATCGAAGAAACCTATCGGCATTTTACCGGGCGGGTCCGCGTCAGCTTCGGCTGGGGCACCAACCTCACCAACGATTTCGTCGGCTGCGCGCCGGATGGGTCGGCCGATCTCGATCCGATCTCGATCGTCTGCAAGGTGACGTCGGTCGATGGACGGCCGGCCGTCAAACTGTCGGACAATCCGGAAAAGGCGACAGGCTCGCCGTCCGAGGTCGAGCGATACATACGCGTATTCGGAAATGCCGGCCGCGTCCGCGCCGCCGTGCACGTCTGAACCGGCAACACGCAATCCCTGGCCACCAAACGATCTGACGAGGCCCGCATGCCCGCACCCAAGCCGCCTGCCTTTGAAACCCTGAGCCTGCATGCCGGCCAGCGCCCGGACCCCGTCACCGGCGCCCGCGCGGTGCCGATCTACCAGACCACGTCCTACGTGTTCCAGGATTCCGACCACGCCGCTGCGCTGTTCAACCTCGAACGCGCCGGACATATCTACACTCGCATTTCCAATCCCACGACCGCGGTACTCGAAGAGCGGCTTGCGGCACTGGAAGCCGGCGTCGGCGCGGTCTGCACCGCGAGCGGCATGGCGGCGCTGCATCTGGCGATCGCAACGCTGCTCAATGCGGGCGACCATATCGTCGCCTCCTCCTCGCTCTATGGCGGCACCATCAATCTGCTGGCGCACACGCTGCCGCGCTTCGGCATCACGACGACGTTCGTCAAACCGCGCGACGTCGACGCGTTCCGCGATGCGATCAGGCCGAACACGAAGCTCGTTATCGGCGAGACCATCGGAAATCCCGGCCTCGAAGTGCTGGATATCCCTGATGTCGCGCAGATCGCGCATGACGCCAAGATCCCGCTACTGATTGACAACACCTTTGCCACGCCATTCCTCAGCCGGCCGATCGAGCTCGGCGCCGATATCGTGATGAACTCGGCAACCAAATGGATCGGCGGCCACGGCATCGCGATCGGTGGCGTCATCGTCGATGGCGGGCATTTTGATTGGCACGAGTCAGGCAAGTTTCCTGTCTTGACCGAGCCCTATGCCGGCTATCACGGCATCGTCTTCGACGAGCAGTTCGGCCAGGCCGCCTTCATCATGCGCGCCCGCACCGAGGGCCTGCGCGATTTCGGCGCCTGCCTGTCGCCGACCAACGCATTCCAGCTGCTGCAGGGCGTCGAGACGTTGGGCGTCCGCATGGAACGCCATATGAGCAATACGCTCGCGGTGCTGGAATTCCTGAAGTCCAACAAAGCGGTCGAGTGGGTGCTGCATCCTGCGCTGGAAGATCATCCGGACCATCAGCTCGCGTTGCGACTGTTGCCGAAAGGCGCCGGATCGATCGTCAGCTTCGGCATCAAGGGCGGCCGGCCCGCGGGCAAGAAGTTCATCGAGACGCTGCGCATGGTCAGCCACCTCGCCAATGTCGGTGATGCCAAGACGCTGGTGATTCATCCCGCCAGCACCACGCATCAGCAGATGGACGCGGCGCAGCTCAAGGCCGCCGGCGTCGGCGAGGAGCTGGTGCGGCTATCGGTCGGAATTGAAGCCGCGGCTGATATCATCGACGATCTCGGCCAGGCGCTTCGCGCATCGCAGAAGGTGTGAGCCATGCAACTGTCAGTCAAAGGGTCCGATACGTTCGTTGCCACCGGCGGTCGTCCGTTCGATCCGTCGCTGCCCGCGGTGGTGATGCTGCACGGCGCGGGTTTTGATCATTCGACCTGGGCGCTGCACAGCCGCTGGTTCGCCCATCATGGCTACTCGGTATTGGCGCCGGACTTGCCGGGCCATGGCCGTTCGTCGGGCAACGCGTTGCCGACGATATCAGACATGGCCGACTGGACCGCGGCGCTGCTGGATGCGGTCGGCGCGCCCAAGGCAAAACTGGTCGGGCATTCCATGGGGTCGCTGATCGCGCTGGAGACCTCGGCGCGACATCCAGACAAGGTTTCTGGCCTCAGCCTGATCGGAACCGCGGCCACGATGACCGTCGGGCCTGATCTGCTCAAGGCCGCGGAGTTCAACAATCCCGATGCGATCGACATGGTCTCGATCTGGGGCCTTGGCTTCAAGGCCGAACTCGGCGGCAGCCTCGCGCCGGGATTATGGATGCATCAGGGCGCGCAGCGGGTGCTGCAGCAGACCCGTCCGGGCGTGCTGTACAACGATCTCAACGCTTGCAACTCGTACGAGGGGGCGCTCGCGGCGGCCGCCGCGGTCAAGGTGCCAGCGACGTTCATTCTCGGCGAGCGCGATATGATGACCCCGGCGAAAGCCGGCAAGACGCTGGCGGCGGCAACGCCGAACGCCCGCGTCGTGGTGCTGCCCGGCGCCGGCCACATGATGATGGCCGAAGCGCCGGATGAATTGCTGGCGGCGTTGCGGGAGTAAACTCTCTCTCTCTCCTCATCCTGAGGAGCGCGGAACGCGCGTCTCGAAGGATGCAGGCCCCTCCATGGTTCGAGACGGCGCTGCGCGCCTCCTCACCATGAGGGGCAGCACCTTTACTGCCGCGCCGCGCGCTTGCGCTCTACCGGGTGAATATCCACCGCCCGCAACCTTCCCATGCGCAGCACGTCCATTTCCAGCTTGCGATCGATACGGTCGCGGTCGAGTGCGCGGATCAGGTCGTCGACGCCGTTGATCTCGATGCCATCAAGTTTGATCACGACATCTCCCGGCAACAGGCCGGCCTGCGCCGCGGGGCTATCAGCCTCGATCTGCGCCAATAGCGCGCCCATTGTGTTGTCGACACCGGCCACCACCGCATGCCGCCGCGGGATCGGCGCGGTCTGGCCGGACACGCCGATATAGGCGCGGCGCACATAGCCGTGGCGGATGATCTCCGACAGCACGAACTGCGCGGTGTTGCTGGCGACCGCGAAGCAGATGCCCTGCGCGCCCTGAATGATCGCGGTGTTGATCCCGATCACTTCCGCCGCCGACGACACCAGCGGCCCGCCGGAATTGCCGGGATTGAGCGCTGCGTCGGTCTGGATCACGTCCTCGATGGTCCGCCCGCTCACCGAGCGGATCGAGCGGCCCAGCGCCGACACCACGCCAGCGGTCACCGTCGATTCAAACCCCAGGGGATTGCCGATCGCGACCACCAACTGGCCGCGGCGCAGGCTCTTCGAATTGCCGAGCGATGCATACGGCAGGTCCCGTGCACCGTCGGCGCGCAGCAAAGCAAGATCCGTATCGGGATCGACACCAAGCACATGCGCGTCGGTGACAAAGCCTTCGGTATCCCGCAACCGGATTTCTTTCGACGATCCGACCACGTGGCTGTTTGTCAGCACGAAACCATCCGGCGAGATCACGATACCCGACCCGAGGCCTCCGCGTTCCCGCGCGGTGCGCACTTTGGGGCCGGTTTCGACGCGCACCACAGCGGGGCCGACGCGCTCGGTCACGCCGATCACGGCGTTGGAATAGGCGTCCAGCAGCGCCTGGTCGTTGTCGGGGGCGTGTTCGGTCGCGCGCGATGACGATCCGTCATCGGCGTTATCTGAGGTAAAATCCAGCATGGCCAAAATCCTTAGGCCAACTCAGATGGTTACGGGATTACCTCGCCGCAAGAGCCTCCACCTCCGCGCAAACCTGCCCTGAGGCTTACGTGGCCCGCCGCAAGTTCGGCGGCTTCACCTTGACGGGATCGAGCAGCGACCAGTCGCCCTGCTCCAGCGTGTAACCTTGCGGGAATGGCGCGCGCAGCTCCAGCCCGAGCGATCGCAGCACACGATCGTCGCGGTAATAGCATTGCAGCACGACGCGAACGAGGGTTGCTGCCGCAGCACCACCCGATGCGCGGAATTCCTCAGCTACCGCATCGCGCCGCGCCGGATCAAGCTCGGCGAGCGGCTTGCCGGCAAGCCGCGCGAGATGATCGAGCGCTTGCGCCACCAGCGCGGTGTCGCGCCCGAGCGTCGCCAGCATGTCGGCCTGAACAGCGGGATCGTCCGCGCCGGGCACCTTGTACTCGTCGCTGGGGGGAACGATCATCGCCGCGACGATGCGGAGATCGTCGCGCTGGGCTGAGGTAAGTTCATTTGATACGGACATGGCGGCCTCAGTCGAAGAGATTGGCTAGACGTTGCTTCATCTGGTCGGCGACGTAGAGCGCGACCGCCTGGATCGTCGAGGTCGGGTTCACGCCGCCCGACGTCACGAACACGCTGCCGTCGACGATGAAGAGATTCTTCACGTCATGCGACCGGCCCCATTCGTTGACCACCGAGCGCGCCGGATCGGTACCCATCCGTGCGGTGCCAAGCAGATGCCAGCCGCCCCATGGGATCGGGTCGTTGATGCAGAGGTCGGTGGCACCCGCGGCTTCGAGAATCTCCTTACCCCGCGCCAGTCCGTGCGCCATCATCTTCCGGCTGTTTTCGCTGATCGTGTAGTCGATCTTCGGTGCGGGAATGCCGTGGCTGTCCTTCAGCACGGGATCGAGCGTGACGCGGTTGTGTTCCTCGGGCAGATCCTCGCAAATCGCCGAGACTCCGAGCCGGTGGCCGTTGAGCTTGCGGAAGACGCGGTGATGGTCCGCGCCCCACGGCAAGATGCCCTTCTGCTCGCTGGCGACGGCTTCGAACACCGGCCCTGCGCCGCGGCCGAACTGGATCCCGTAGCCGCGGACGAAGCCGCGCGACAGATCGGTGTCGTAGAACTCCTTGCTCCACAGGCAGGTCGGCGGCGCTCGGTTAGAGTCGGTCGGCTCCTTCACGAAACCGTAGATCTGCGCATACGGATGAAACATCAAATTCTTGCCGACCAGGCCGGACGAATTCGCGAGGCCATTCGGGAAACGGCCGGAGACCGAATTCAGGAGCAGCCTCGGCGTGCCGACGCCATTGCAGGCGATGATCACGACCTCGGCCGGCTGGAATTGCTCGACGCCATCCTTGTCGTAGTAGACGACGCCCGAGGCCATGCCCTGCTCGTTGGTCAGGATCTCGCGCACCCGGCAATGGGTTTTCAGCTCGACGCCGGCGCGGAGCGCGTGCGGCCAATAGGTGATGTCGGTCGACGCCTTGGCGCCTTGCGCGCAGGCCGGCGTGCAATGGCCGAGATTGATGCAGCGCGCCCTGCCCTCATAGTCCATCGTCGCGACCGTGGTGTCCGATGGCCACCAGTGCCAGCCAAGCTTGTTCATGGCCTTGCCGATCAGCGGGCCGGAGAGCCCGAGCGGCTGCGGCGGCATCGGCGGGTGCGTCAGCGGCGAACGCGGGTCGCCCGATAGCCCCGACACGCCCATCATGCGGTCGTTCTCTTCGAAGAACGGCGTCAGCGCGTCGTAATCGATCGGCCAGTCGTCGGCGACGCCGTCCAGCGTCTTCACCTTGAAATCGGACGGATGCAGCCGCGGCCAATGCGCGGTGTACATGACAGTCGAGCCGCCGACGCCGTTGAAATTCACCACCTTGATGGGCGAGTTGTCGTCATTGATCGGATAGTCCTCGGGCCGGCCGCGAATGTTCGGGCTGGTCGACCAGTCGCCATAAAACTTCGCCTCCCAGTCACGCCCCGTGCTCGGATAGTCCGAAGAATTCATCCAGCCGCCCTGGTCGAGGCAGAGAATGTGCATCTTGGTATCGGCCAGGCTCCAGGCGACGGCTGCGCCGGAAGCACCGGCGCCAATGATCAGGACGTCAACGGGATCGTTCTTCATTCTTGTTCCTTGAAGGTCTCTCTTTCGTCATTGCGAGCGCAGCGAAGCAATCCATACTTTTGCGCGGTAAGATGGATTGCTTCGCTGCGCTCGCAATGACGGCTTAACTCACAATCTTTACCGGTAGCGAACGTATGCCACGAATGAAATTTGAGTACAGCCGCTGCGGCGGCCCTGTGATTTCAAACCTGAGATCCCGTTGCAACACTTCCTCCCAAAGAATGCGGATTTGCTGTTCGGCGAGCCGGTCGCCGACGCAGCGGTGGATGCCGGCACCGAAGGCGAGATGCTGCCGGGGTTTGGCGCGATCGACAATGAATTCGTCGGCGCGGTCGATCTTTTCCTCGTCGCGATTACCGGAGATGTACCACATCACCACCTTGTCGCCCTTTGCAATTCGGCAGCCGGCCAGCTCCACATCGTTGCGCGCGGTGCGGCGCATGTGCAGCACCGGCGTCTGATAGCGGATGGTCTCGGAAACAAGGTTGGGAATCAACTCGCGCCGGCTGCGCACCAGTTCGAACTGCTCGGGGTTTTCGACCAGCGCCATCAGCCCGCCGGTCATGGAATTGCGCGTGGTGTCGTTGCCGCCGACGATCAGAAGCGCAATTGTCCCGATGAATTCGCGTGCCTGCAGGTTCTGGGTCGCTGGCGAGTGCGCCAGCATCGAGATCAGATCGAAGGTTGGCGCCGAGTTCACGCGGGCATCCCATAATTTTCGGAAATATTCCCCCATTTTGGTGAGTTCGGCGATCCGCTCTTCCGCCGAATGCACGACGGCGTCTGATGCTTCGACATTGGCGATCGCGACATCGGACCACCAGGTCAGCCTCTCGCGGTCGGCCCACGGAAAATCAAACAGCGTCGCCAGCATCATGTTGGTAAGATCGGTCGAGACCCGCGCCACCCAGTCAAACGTCTCGTAGCGCGGCAGCGCGTCCAGCACGTCCGAGGTCCGTTTGCGGATCAGCGCCTCGAGGTTGGCGAGGTTTGACGGCGCCACGATGGGAGCAACGGTGCGGCGATGCGCGGTATGGCCCGGCGGGTCCATCCGGATAAAGTTGGCAAACTCCTGGCCGAGTGGCTGGTCGGTGATCTGGATACCGCCGAGTTCCGAGCTCGACGAATAGTTCTCGTGGTCGAGTTCGACAGCAAAAATATCGTCGTAGCGCGTTACCGACCAATACGGCCCGAACGGTGAGGCCTCGCAATAATGCACGGGATCGTCGCGGCGCAGCTGCGCGAACAGCGGCCGCCAATTGTCGTCCTGATACAAATGGGGATCGCTGACGTCGATCGAGGCCAGCTTGCGCAGCGCCTGGGCCATCGTTTCCCTCCCCCGTTTCAGTCGCCGCTTGCCGGGCGCTCCTGGCTTCGACGATAGGGGCAGATATGGCCATGAGTAAAGGCGCGAGAGGCCGCCCGGCGGCAAACCTGCAACCCTGCCACGCGTCCAGGCGGGGTTTGTCCACCGCCGCAAGAACGGATAGTTTTGGGTCCAAGGACATACATTCAGAACAGACTTGGGAGCAACGCCGATTCCGGATCTTGACGTCATCATCATCGGCGCCGGCCTTTCCGGCATGTACCAACTCTACCGGCTGCGCGAACTGGGCTTGCGCGTGCGCGTATTCGAGGCGGGCACCGATGTCGGCGGTACCTGGTACTGGAACCGTTATCCCGGAGCACGCTTCGATTCCGAGAGTTATTCCTATGGCTATTCCTTCTCCAAGGAGTTGCTGCAGGAGTGGGACTGGTCCGAGCATTTTGCAGGCCAGCCGGAAACATTGCGCTACTGCAACTATGTCGCCGACAAGTTCGATCTGCGCCGGGACATCCAGTTCGAAAGTCGCGTCAAGGCCGCCCATTACGAGGAAGAAAGCCGGAGCTGGACGATCACGCTGGACGACGGCAGCCGGTTCAACTCCCGCTTCCTGATCACGGCGATCGGGCCGCTCTCGACCCCTACGCTGCCGCGAATCGAAGGTCTCGGCGATTTCAAGGGCGCATCGTTCCACACCGCCCGCTGGCCCAAGGAGCCGGTGGATTTCACCGGCAAGCGCGTCGCTGTGATCGGCACCGGCGCAACCGGCATCCAGACCATCCAGACCATCGCCAGCCAGGTCGGACATCTGACGGTGTTCCAGCGAACGGCGAATTGGGCAGCCCCGCTGCACAACGGCAAGATCGACGCCGAGACGCAGAAGAAAATCAAGGCCGGCTATCCCGAGATATTTGCCCGCTGCCAGGAGACTTTTGCCTGCTTCGTTCACACACCTGATACGCGCGGCGCCTTCGAGGTGTCCGACGAGGAGCGCGAAGCCAACTATGAGCGGCTCTATGGCGAGCGCGGCTTCGGCATCTGGCAGGGGAATTTCAAGGACATCCTGATCGACCGCAAGGCGAATGCGACAATCAGCGATTTCGTGGCGCGGAAAATCCGCGAGCGGGTGAAGAACCCTGAGGTCGCCGAGAAGCTGATTCCGAAAAACCATGGATTCGGCACGCGGCGGCTGCCGCTGGAGACGTTTTATTTCGAGGTCTACAATCAGGACAATGTCGAGCTGGTCGACATCAAGGAGACACCGATCGAGCGGATCACGCAAGCGGGCATCAAGACCAGCGCGAAGGAATTCGAGTTCGACATCATCATCTATGCGACCGGGTTCGACGCGCTCACCGGCAGCTTCGACAAGATCGACTTCCGCGGCGTCAATGACGCGCGGCTGAAGGAGAAGTGGAAGCACGGGCCGCAGACTTATCTCGGCATCATGGTCCACGAATTCCCCAACATGATGATGCTGATGGGGCCGCACACCGCGCTCGGCAACATTCCGCGCAGCATCGAATACAGCGTCGATTGGGTCACTGGCCTGGTGCGGTTCGCGCGGGACAATAAATTAACCCGGCTGGAAGCGACCACCGCCGGTGTCGATTCATGGACCGATCACGTCAAGGCGCTCGGCGTCGGGCTGTTGTCCAACGAGATCGATTCCTGGATGACCGGCATCAACTCCAACGTCGAAGGCAAGCAAACCCGCATCATCGCCCGTTACAGCGGCAGCGCCCCGGCGTACCGCGCGCGATGCGATGAGGTGGCGGCAAAGGGATATGATGAGTTGAGGTTGGGGTAAATTGTCGTCCCGGCCTTGAGCCGGGACCCATAACCCCGGTCATCTATTGTTGAAGCGATGCCGTCGAACAGCGTGCGAACACAATTGGCGCCGCGGCGTATGGGTCCCGGATCAAGGCCGGGACGACGTGGGGAGATTTTGCAAGATCACCACGCATCGATACACGGCCGCTTGCGTCCCTTCCGCGGCTCCGGTTTCGGCACCGACCTGAGCCCCGACATGATCCAATGCCTGGTATCCGCAGGGTCGATCACCTCGTCGATTTCCAGCACCGAAGCAATCGAGACGGCCTTGCCGTTAGCATAGAGCTCGGCGACCTTAGCCTTGTAGTATTTCTCGCGCTCTTCGGGATCGGCGATCGCTTCCATTTCCTTGCGGAAGCCGAGCCGGACATAGCCTTCCAGGCCCATGCCGCCGAATTCGCCGGTCGGCCACGCCACCGTGAACAACGAGGCATGAAAACCGCCGCCGATCATGGCCTGCGCGCCGAGGCCATAACCCTTGCGCAGCACGATGCCGAACAACGGCACCGTGAGGCTGGCACCGGTCACGAACATCCGCGCGACGTGGCGCACGATCGCGGTCTTTTCGGCTTCGGGGCCGACCATGAAGCCCGGCGTATCGCACAGCGACACGATCGGAATGTCGAAGGCGTCGCACAACTGCAGGAAGCGCGCGGCCTTGTCGCCGGCCGGTGCATCGATCGCACCGCCAAGGTGTTTTGGATTGTTGGCGATCAGCCCGAACGGTTTTCCCTCGATGCGGATGAACGCCGTGATCATGCCAACGCCGAAATCGCGGCGGATTTCGAGTACTGATCCCTCGTCGGCGAGAAGGTCGATCACGGTCCGGATGTCATAAACCCTTAGCCGGTTCTCCGGGATCGCGCGCCGCAGCAGCCGCTGGTCCGGCGCCTTCCAGTCGGCGATGGTTCCTTGAAAATACGACAGGTATTTTTGCGCCGCGGAGGTTGCTTCCGCTTCGTCCTCGACCAGGATGTCGATGACGCCGTTCGGCGACTGGAACGACACCGGGCCGACTTCAGCCGGATGATAGACGCCAAGCCCGCCGCCTTCGATCATCGCCGGCCCGCCCATGCCGATCGAGGCATTCTTGGTGGCAATGATCACGTCGCAACAGCCGAGCATCGCCGCGTTGCCGGCGAAGCAATAGCCGGACACGACGCCGATGACAGGCACCAGTCCCGACAGTTTTGCGAATTGCACAAAGGACGGCCCGTCGAGACCGGTCATGCCGAGTCGGTCGGTATCGCCGGGACGGCCGCCACCGCCTTCCGCGTAAAACACCAGCGGCATCCGCCATTGTTCGGCGAGCCCCAGCATGCGGTCGATCTTCTTGTGGTTCATGTGGCCCTGGGTGCCGGCCAGCACGGTGTAGTCATACGAGATCACCATGCAGCGCGCGCCTTCCGCGCCGAATTTTTCCGCATTCACGGTCGCGACGCCGGAGATCAGGCCGTCAGCCGGCGTGTTCTGAATGAGATCGTCGACCTTGCGCCGGCGGCGCTGGGCGGCGATCGCCAGCGAGCCGTATTCGACGAACGATCCTTCATCGACGAGCTGTGCGAGGTTTTCGCGCGCCGTGCGCTGGTTGGTCTTGCGCCGCCGCTCGACCGAGGCCGGCCGGTTCTCGTCGAGCGTGATGGCGTGGCGCGCGATCAATTCGGCCAAGTCAGGGCGGATATGGTCCAGGTCGACGTCCTCTTCTTCGGCGACATCATGGGCATCGATCTCGGCCGGTTCGAGAAACAGGATGGCCTCATCCTGCAGCAGCGTGACGCCAGCTTCCGCAGCGATCCTGGTCACCTTGCCGCCATGCGGCGCGGTCACCAAATGCTCCATCTTCATGGATTCAAGCACCGCAATCTGCTGGCCGGGCCGCACGAGATCGCCTTCGCGAACCTCGATCGCAACGATCGTACCCTGCAGCGGCGCCGGCACCGGGACGGAGCCGGCCGGACCGGCTGACCCGGCCGAGGCTTCGCGGGCCTCGGGAATGGTCACGGCCGCGCCCGCTTCCAGTAGCTCCGGCGCCGAAAGATCGTTCGCCGCGTGCACCAATGCGGCGACATGGGTATCGATGAAGCCGGTATTGATCCGGTTGGCGATGAAATCCGGATGCGCCAGCACCGCGCCGAGGAACGGGATATTGGTGGCGACGCCGCCGATGCGGAACTCGCGCAACGTGCGGGTGGCCTTCTGCACCACATCGGCCCAGTTCGGGCCGGTCGCATGCACGATGACCTTGGCGAGCAGCGAGTCGAAGGCGGCACTGGTCTTGTAGCCGGAACAGCCGAACGTATCGACGCGCACGCCAGGCCCGGCCGGCAGATCGAACATGGAGAGCGTGCCGCCGGTCGGCTTGGTGACGCCGTTCTCGTCCATCACTTCCATGTTGACGCGGAGCTGCATCGCGTAGCCGCGCGGTCTTGGGATGTAGGCCTGCGCGAGGCCGAGCGAGCCCAGCGTGGCGCCACCGGCAACCGCAAGCTGCGCCTGCACCAGGTCAACGCCCAGCACCTCCTCGGTGACGGTGTGCTCGACCTGCAGCCGCGGATTGGCCTCGATGAACGCAAAAGCCTGCGCATCACCTTTGGCGTCGCCATCGACCAGGAACTCGAAGGTGCCGAGATTGTCGTAGTTCGCGGCGCCCGCGAGTTCCCGGGCGGCGTCAATGATCCGCGTGCGCAGACTGTTGCTCAGCGAGGGGCTCGGCGCCACCTCGATCAGCTTCTGGTTCCGGCGCTGGATCGTGCATTCGCGTTCCCACAAATGGCTGATCGCGCCGTGACGGTCGCCGATGATCTGCACCTCGATATGGCGGGCGTTCCGAATCAGGCGCTCCACATAAACACCGTCGCTGCCGAAGGCCGCCTTGGCCTCGGACTGGCAGCGCGCATAGGCTTCTTCCAGCATTGCCGCATCGTCCACGATCCGCATGCCGCGCCCGCCGCCGCCGGCGATGGCCTTGATCATGACGGCGGCCCCAGAGCCCAGGGACGCAAAGAAGGTCTTGGCCTCGTCGAGCGAGGTCGGGCCGCTGGTACCCTCGATGATGGGCACACCGGTCTCTTTTGCCAGCGCCTTGGCCTTGGCCTTGTCGCCGAACAGATCCAGCGCCTCTGGCGACGGTCCGACGAAGGTGATGCCCTCTTCCGCGCAACGCCGGGCCAGCAAGGTGTTTTCGCTTAGAAAGCCGTAACCGGGATGCAGTGCATCGCAGCCGGCGGCCTTGGCGGCGGCCACGACCGCCTCGATGTCAAGATAGGCCCGCGCGCCTCGCCCCGGGATTTCATGCGCCGCGTCAGCGGAGCGGACATGCAAGGACAGCGCGTCGTCGGCGGGGTAGATCGCGACGGTGGCAAGGCCGGTCTCGCCCGCGGCCCGCGCGATACGAATGGCAATCTCGCCGCGGTTGGCGATCAGGAGCTTGTTGAAGGGCATAAGAAATGTCCGCAAAGGGATTATCGATCCTTCATGGTCGGATCGAGCACGATACGCAAGGACTCTCCCAGCGCATTGAATGCCAACGAGACCACCAGAATGGCAAGCCCCGGGGCATACATCTGCTCCGGCGCGATCTCCATATACTGATAGGCGCGGGCCAGCATGGCGCCCCAGCTCGGGTTTGGCGGCTGGATACCGAGGCCGAGGAAGCTGAGGCTGGCCTCCGCCAGCAGGGCTGCCGCCAGCAAGAGCGTGACCTGCACGATGACAGGCTGCAGCGCGTTCGGCAGCACATGCTTCCACAGGATATGCCAGGCCGGCGCCCCAAAACACCTGGAGGCGTCGACATAGAGCTCCTGCCGCACGATCAGCGTCCGTGCCCGGACGATTCGCGCCAGCGCCGGGAACATCACGATCCCCACCGCAATCATGCCGTTGGTGAGGCCGATGCCGAGTGCACCGGTGACCGCGATCGCCAGCACGATCGCCGGGAACGACAGGAACGTATCGATGATCCGGCTGATGATGTCGTCGGTCCAGCCACCGAAGAACCCGGCGGCCAAGCCGACCGGGAGGCCGATCGCGACCGCGACGCTAACCGCGAGCAGGCTGGCATAGACGGTTGCCGGCGCGCCGTAGATCAGCCGACTGAAGATGTCGCGGCCGAGATCGTCGGTGCCGAGCAGATGTCCGGGACCCGGGGCGGCCAGCATGTTGTTGGCGTCCTGCGCGGTCGGCAGATAGGGCGCGATCCAGGGCGCGCCGATCGCGACAATCACCAGGACCAGCAGCACCAGGATCGCGAGCGCGGCGCGCAGATCACCCGCCAGCCAGCGGAAAAACCGCCGCAGCCGGCTAGGCTGGAGCAGTCGCTTGGGGGTTTCGAGCGCCATGTCCGTCATTGTTCGATCCGGGGATCGACGGCCGCGCATAGCAAATCCGCGATCAGGTTCACCAGGATGACCACGATCACCATCGTGAACACCACGCCCTGCACGATCGGAAAATCGCGCTGGATCGCGCCGCGCACGATCAGGCTGCCGAGGCCCGGAATCGCGAACACAGCTTCGATTACCACGGTCGCCGCCAGCATGCGGTTGACCAGGATGCTGATGATCGTGAACAGATTGACGCTGACATTCTTCAGCCCGTGCTGCCACAGGATGCGCGTCATCGAGAGGCCCTTGGCGTGCAGGGTGCGCACATATTGCGACGACAGCACTTCCAGCAGCGATCCCCGCAACTGCCGCGCCACCTCGGCCATGCCGTAGGCCGCGATCGCAATGCCCGGCAGCAGCGCATGCCGGATCGCCTCGATGGGCGAAACGCTGAAGGATTTCGCGCCGGTTGCTGGCAACCAGTTCAGCTTCAGTGAAATCTCGGCGACCAGGATCATCGCCAGCCAAAAGCCGGGTATTGCGACCCCGAGCGAGGCGATCATGCTGACCGTCTTGTCGACCCAGCCATCGGGCTTGATCGCCGCGATCACGCCCATTGGGATTCCCGTGACCAGCGCCAGCACCAGCGCGATCGCCACAATCAGAAGCGTGTTGGGAAAGGCCCGCGAGATCGAGGTCGCTACCTTCTCGCCCGTCAGCAGCGATTGCGACAGGTCGCCTTGCACGACATTCGCCAGCCACGCGCCGTACTGCACCAGGAATGGCCGGTCGAGGCCGTAGATCTTCCGGATCTCGGTAATGCGGGCGTCGGTGGCGTTGTCGCCGGCCAGCGTCACCGCGATGTCGCCGGGCACCAGTTTGAGCAGCGCGAACACCATGAAGGTCGCGAGCAGGATCACGGGCAGCGCCTGCAGCAGGCGGCCGCCGATGACCCTTGTCGGACTTCGTCGCGCCATTCGGTTAGCTCTCCAGCCAGACGTCGTCGTATTTCGGCTTGCCCAGCAGGTTCGGCCTATAGCCCTGCACCTTCTTGTTCATCGCGACCAGTTCGAACTGGAACGCGAGCGGCGCCACGAAGGCGTTTTCCATCACCAGCCGCTGCACAGTCGCGAACGCCTTGCGGCGCAGCTCGATGTCTTCGGAGGCGCGCGATTCCTTGATCGCGGCTTCGAGCTCCGGCGGAACCGCGCCCCGGCCGCCATTGTAATAGGCGTCCTTGGTGAACATCAGCGAATAGGTCAGGCTCGGATCGGGCCGCCCGGTCCATGCCGCGAGAATGCCGGAGCCGCGCTTCTCAGCGCCGAAGAACGCGGCAGAGGCTTCCGCGATCGGTGCGTTCAGGAAGCGCACATTCATGCCCGCTTTGCGGAACTGTTCGATCAGGATTTCCTGGCGCTGCACCGAATCCTGATCGGGATAGCCGACCAGCTCGATCGGCAATCCGTCCTTGAAACCGGCCTCGGTAAGCAGCTTCTTCGCCTTGTCGGGATCGTGAGGATAAAGCCCGGCGACGGACTTGTCGTAGGCCCAATGCGCTTTCGGCAGGTTCATGTAAGCGGGCTCGGCCAGGCCTGCGAGCGCCGCCTTGACGAAGGTTTCGCGGTCGATCGCGAAATTGAAGGCCTGGCGCACCTTGATGTTGTCGAACGGCGGCTTCGCCCAGTTCAGGAAGATCTGGAACACGTACAGCGTCGGGCCGTTGAAGATCTTGATATTGCTGGCGCGCTCCACGATCGCCTTCTGCCGCGGCGGCAGCTGGTACATCAGATCGTTCTGGCCGGCGGTGACCGAGCGTGATCCGGTCGTCAACTCCGGAATGATCGAGAACTCGATTCCGTCGGGATAAGGACGGTTCGGCTTCCAGTATTTCTCGTTGCGCTTGATGACGATCTTCTCGCCGTCCGCCCAGCTGACGAAGGTATATGCGCCGGCGCCGACCGGCGTACGCGCGACATTGCCGGCCGCACTGGCCTTGACCGCGGCCGGCGACACCATCATGCCGGCGCGATCGGAGAGAATGCCGGGCAATGCTGCGTCAGGTGTGCTCAGCTTCAACGTGACCTGCAACGGACCGGTCACCGCAGCCGATTCCATCGCGGCAAGATCAGCCTTGATGTTGGATTTTGGATCGCTCTTGTTGCGTTCCAGGTTGAACTTGACGGCCTCGGCATCGAGCGGCGTGCCATCGTGAAACGTCACGCCGGAGCGGATGTTGAGCACCAGCGTGGTCGGGTCCGAAAAACTCCAGCTCTCGGCGAGGCCGGGCTTCGGCTTCAGCGTTTCAAAATCCCATTCGGTCAGGGTGTCGTACATCGTGAACAGGAAGGCATGGTCCGAACCGGCGCCGCCGGTTGCCGGGTCAAGGCTCGACGGATTAGCCGGCGCCGAGATGCGCAGGATCCCGCCGCGCTTCGGCGTGCCTTGCGCAAATGCAGGACCGCCGAGGGTTGCACCAGCCAGCGCGCCCGATATCAGCGCCATTACCTCGCGTCGCGTCGTCTGTGTCATGGCAATTCCTCCGGCGGTTCTTCTGTTAGTTCGGTGAAAAATTCGGGCGGTCGGCGAAATGGCAGGCGACCCAGTGATCGGGCATCAGCTCGCGCCAGTCCGGCGTCTTTTCGGCGCAGACGGCTTGCGCATACTGGCAGCGGGTGCGGAAGCGGCATCCGGACGGCGGATCGATCGGGCTTGGGATTTCGCCCTGCAGAACGATACGGTTGTTACCGCGCATAGTCGACGGCAGCGGCCGTGGCTCGGCCGACAGCAGCGCCTGGGTATAGGGATGCAGCGGCCGTTCCGAGACTTTTTCGGTCGGGCCTAGCTCGACGAAACGTCCCAGATACATCACGGCGATGCGTTCGCTTATATGGGATACCACGGCGAGATCGTGGGTGATGAAAACGTAGGTAAGCCCGAGGTCGCGCTGCAGCTCGGCGAACAGGTTGAGCACGTCGCCGCGGATCGACATATCAAGGGCGGCCACCACCTCGTCGCAGACGATCATCTTCGGACGTAGCGTGAGCGCACGGGCAATCACCACGCGCTGCTTCTGGCCACCGGACAGCTGGTGCGGATAGCGCTCGCCAAGGTCCAGCGGCAAGCCGACCCGGTCCATCGCCTCATGCGCCCGCTGCAGCCGCTCGGCCTTCGATCCTGCGCGCGCCAGTTCGAGCGGTTCCAGCACCGACGATAGTATCGTCATGCGCGGGTTCAGCGCGGCATTCGGATCCTGGAAGATAATCTGGTAGTCGCGGCGATGGCTTTGGAACTGTTGCCGCGGCATCGCCAGGGGATCGATACCATTGTGCAGGATCGCGCCGCCGCTCGGTTTCAGCAGGAACACCAGCGCACGGCCGATGGTGGTCTTGCCCGATCCGGATTCGCCGATGATGCCAAAGGTCTCGCCGCGACGAACGTCGAAGCTGACGCCGTCCACCGCCTTCACGACGGCGCGGCGATCGGTGGTCTGGAAGCCGACCTGCAGATCGCGCACCGAGACAATGGCGTTATCGGCGGCCTGCGGCGTCATGGGCTTGTCACCATCGCTGCGATCGGCGCCGTCGCCGCGTGCTGCAAGGCTCCGGGCAGATCAAGCTCGCGAAAACGCCAGCAGCGCACCTTGCGGCCATTGCCGGCATCGAGCAGCGCCTGTTCCTTCTCGCAGCCGGCGACCGCATGCGAACACCGCGCCTTGAAACGGCAGCCATTGGGCATGTCCATGATCGACGGCACCCGGCCCGGGATCGACGGCAGCTTGCCATGCCGCGGGCTCAGATGCGGCAATGAACGCAACAGCCCGGAGGTGTAGGGATGTAGCGGCCGGACCAGCGCGTCATCCACCGCGGCGTCCTCGATCACCTCGCCCGCATACATCGTAATCATGCGCGTGCAGGTCTCGGCGACGACGCCGAGATCGTGCGTGATCAGCATCAACGCCGTATTGGAGGTTTCGCTGAGGTCGCGCAACAGTTCCAGTATCTGCGCCTGCACGGTGACGTCGAGTGCCGTGGTCGGCTCGTCCGCGATCAACAGTTGCGGCCCGCAGATCAGGCTTGCTGCGATCATCACGCGCTGGCGCATGCCGCCGGAAAGCTGGTGCGGATAATCGTCGATGCGGCGCTCTGGCGAGGCGATGCCGACCCGGCGCAGCATATCAAGCGTGCGCTCCCTCGCCTCTTCCCTGGTGACGCCGGTGTGAACCCGCAGCGTCTCGGCGATCTGATGGCCGACCGTAAACACCGGATCGAGCGCGCTCATCGGCTCCTGAAAGATCATCGCGATGCGCCGGCCGCGGATCGCCCGCATCTGGCGCGTGCTGCAGGACGCCAGGTCGGTGCCGTCGAAGTGGATCGATCCATCCAGCCCGGCCAGATTGTTCGGCAACAGCCGCAGGATCGAAAGACCGGTGATGGTCTTGCCGCAGCCGCTTTCGCCGACGATGCCGACGCGCTCGCCGGGCGCGATGTCGAAATCGATCTTGCGGGTCGCCTGCCAGACGCCATGCGAGGTCTTGAAGCGGATGCCGAGGCCGCGCACCGACATCAGCGCCTGCGGGCCGCCCGCAACCGCTTCCGATCCCCGCTGTGCCGGCTGGTCCGCTGCCATCAACCCGCCGCCCGCTTCTTCTCTTTCACGAGCTGTTCCTCCATCAGCATCTCGGTTCCGATGATGCCCTCGCGGGCCAGCTGATCGATCTCGGCATCGGAAAGCCCGAGCAGCCCGCCGAGAATTTCCTGATTGTGTTCGCCGAGCGTCGGCGGCGCGCTTCGGATCGGAAACGGCTTTGCGCCCTCACGGAACGGCATCGAGGGCTGCGGGTGTTTTCCGATAAAGGCACGGTCGATTTCCTGGATGAAGCCGCGCGCATGCAGCTGCGGATCCCGCAGCAGCTCCATCGGCAGCCGCGCGACGCCTGACGCGATGCCCGCTGCCTGCAACGCCTTCATCGCCGATTCCGGGTCGCGCGCCGACGTCCATGCATTGATAGCGGCCTCGATCTCGCGCTCGATGGCGCGCCGCCCCACCGCCGTCTTCAGCCAGCCATCGGTGGCCCAATCGGCACGGCCGAGAAGTTTTGCAAGCCTTGGCCACATCGCATCGCTGGAAATCGCGACCACGATCCAGTTGTCGGCGCCGGCGCAGGGGAAGCAGCCATGCGGCACGAAATCCGGATGGCGGTTGCCGTACCTGACCGGTTGTTTGCCGTCGATCGAATGCGCCACGATCCAGGGCGCCGCAAACGGCATCATGCATTCGATCTGCGCCAGATCGATGAACTGGCCCTTGCCGGTGAGCTTGGCGTGGATCAACGCCGTGAGCACCGCGGCGCAGCCGTTCAAGCCGCCGACGGCATCGCCGAACGCGGTGTGGCTCATCACAGGCGGGCCGCTGGGATCGCCGACCACGCTAGGCAGGCCCGAGCCTTGTTCGAGCGTCGAGCCATAGGCGCGGCAATCGCGGTGCACGCTGCCGGCGCCGAACGCCGACATCGACATCATGACGAGCTTCGGATTGAGCTTGCTCAGCACCTCATAGCCGAGCCCGAGCTTTGGCAGCACCTCGACGGAGTAATTGTCGACGACAACGTCGGCATCGGCCAGCAGCCGTTTTGCCAGATCGAGGCCCTGCGGCCGGGTCAGGTCGAGCGTGATGCCGCGCTTGTTGCGGTTCATGATGCAGTAGCGCACCGATTTCTCGTACATCTGTTCGAGAACATAGGCTGGCCGCCGGTCTACGCCGCGCCACCAATCCGGATACTGCGTGGCCTCGATCTTGATGACGTCGGCGCCGAGATCGGCCAGCGTCCGCGTGCAGATCGGCCCGGCCCAGCCCATCGAGAAATCGATCACGCGAATACCTTCCAGCGGCAGGCGGTCTGATCCCTGGTCTGCAGGCACCGGCACCCGTTTCGCGGCCTCGCTGACATGCGCGCAGCCGAGCATTTGCTCGCCGATATCGGGAACCGCGCCGCCGCGACGTGGCGGTGTTCCGGTCAAGCGTTGCATCGAGCCCGCCGTAAAGCCGGTTTCGTCGCCGATCATAATCGGCACGATCGCGCCGCGCGCCTTCTTCTCCTCGTCGGCGATGAGGTCGCTGATGTCGGGCACCGGCACGATCGGAATCTTGCGGCGCAGGCTCTCGGCGAACCATTCCTGCGCGGTGCACTGTTTCAGCCGCGGAATGATCTTGGCCTCGATGTCAGCAATATGCTGCAGGCGATCGACGCCCATGGACAGCGCCGGATTGTCGCGCAATTCCGGCAGCCCCAGCATCTCGCAAAACGACCGCCATTGCGCCGGAGTTACCGTGGTGACGCCGAGCCAGCCTTGCTTGGTTTCGTAGATGCCGGCCGGGAACGTCGGCCAGAACCTGTTAACCCCCATGCGCCGCATGATGTCGCCGTGCACGAACGACTCGAACATGATGTATTCGGTCACCGCGATGCTGGATTCGAAGATGCTCAGGGAGTTCGCCCGTCCCCGACCGTCCTGCATCCGGCCCAACACCGAGGAAGCCGCCGCGATGAAACCCCAGAGGCCGGCGAAGATGCCGGTCTGGAAGTCCGGCGCATGCATCGGCGGTCCCTCAACCGGTCCGACCAGTTTTACCAGTCCGCTCAACGCGCGAATCGTCGAGTCCGTCGCTTCGAATTTCGCATACGGCCCCTCGCGGCCGAACCAGCTTACGTCGAGATGAATGAGGCCGGGGTTGCGCTGCTTGATAACCGCGGAATCGAAAGCCGGACAATCCGCCGCATCGATGTCGCGGCCGTCCAGCAAAATGTCGCACGCCGCGATCAGTTCGGTTAGGCGCGATGAAGCGTCGGCGTCACTGCAATCGAGCGCCACGCTCGACTTGTTGAAATTAAGAAACCCAAACCAGGCGCTGTGACCTTCCGGCGTCAACGGCTTGGTGCGGCGAAGCGGATCACCCGCGGGCGGTTCGATCTTCTGCACGGTCGCGCCGAAATCGGCGAACAGCCGCGCGCAATAGCTGGTCGCCGCAGCGCTTCCGATCTCGACAATCCGCAGATGCGACAACGCGCCCATCACGCTTCCTCATGGCCAAACGACCGACGTCATGCGCGCGCCGGTTCAGTTTTTTATTGCTGACCATGAAACCTTGCCCGCCTGTCGATGCAAGCGGAATTTTCTTCCGTGATACGGAATTGCGAACGATGCGAAGTGCTTAACTGCAATCCAGTTGCGCTTCGAACCAGTTTTGAAGCGAAGCCGAAAGCGGCGGCCATGCGCGCTGGAAGTTTCCGAATTTGCCGGCATTGACGCGGTAGATGCCGCGCAACTCCTTCTCGATCGCGGGAAGGTCGACACCGGTGCAATGGCCTTCGCTGACGATCGTGCGCCCGTCGACGACCACCTCGCGCAACAACGACGTGTTGCCTCTCGCGAACAGCAGTTCGATCGGATCGACCGGCATGATCTGGTCGCGATCGAGGCGATCGAGATCGATGGTGACGAAATCTGCCGGCGCGCCGGGCGTCAGCGCGCCTGTTCCCGGCGCGCCGGTCGCCTTGCGGCCATTGGCGATGGCAAGGCCGAAGAACTCATGTGGCGTCCAGGTTCGCTTGAAGCCGAGACCGCCGTGGAACATCTGCACCAGGCGCATCTCGCGCAGCACATCGTCATCCTCGTCCAGCGCCAGACCATCGACGCCGACCGCAATGGCGCAGCCGCATTGATGCGCGGCGGCGATCGGCGCGAGGCCCGAGCGCAAATGCATGTTGGAACTGAAATTGGTGACGATGCGCGTGCCTGAGGCGGCGATCATCTCGATCTCGTCGGGCCTTGCGTGAATGCAGTGCGCCAGTGTCAGCCGCTCCGACAGAAAACCGATGTCACGGAGGTAGCGAACGATACCATCAGGGAAGTGCTCATCCGCCCAGGCGCGCTGATAGACCGTTTCCAGCAGATGCATGTGGATGCTGCGGCCGGTCAGCGCCGAATTCTCGGCGACCGCCTCCAGCAGCGGCTTTGAACACCACTGCACGCCCGCCGGCCCCAACTGCACGTCGATCTTGGGGCCAGCGATCGCCGACGCAATCGCATCGGTGAGGTCGATATAAGCCTTGGGCGACATCGGCGCACGGACGAACAATTCCTCGATCGTCTTGCGATCGTGGCTGGGTAACTCCGACAGTACCGGCTCGCTATCGCCATAGACGATTGGATTCTGGTCGCGCGCCGCAAGGGCGAACGCGATGCGAATGCCGACATCGGAGGCCACCCGCGCGATCGCCTTGGCTTCGTCGACCAGCGGCATAGTCCCGCTCGGCCGCGTGTAATGCACCATCATCGACGCGCACCCCGCGCGCGCCGAACGCGCCAGCGCGGAGGCCGCGGTGAGATAGGGATCGACCGGCGTGCCGAGCGCGGATCGCAAGATCCAGCTTTCCAACGGCATCCCGATCGCGCCGAACGAAGACGCCGCCGGCCGCGCGTGGTCGTGGGCGTTGACGAAGGCGGGAAGGATGAGGGAGCGCGGGCCGGTTGCGGGCGGCGCGCCCTCGGTAAGGGAGGTGATGACGCCGCCGTCGTGCCGTAACACGGCGTTTTCGAGCAAGCCGCGGTCAGGACCGGAGAACAGGCTGTGTGCGGCAACTGCTATAGGCATTATAGCACTCCGTCATTGCCTGCGACAAACGCGAAGCGTTTGCGCAAGGGAGCGAAGCGACGACTTGTCCGCCGTAGCCCAACGGGCGAAGGCGGAAGCAATCCATCTTTGTCCGCAAGGGTAGCATGGATTGCTTCGCTGCGCTCGCAATGACGCGGTTAGTTCGCGGTATACTTCAATTCACGCTCCGCGCGCGGCGGCAGGAATTCGCGCGAGAATATTTCCGATGCCGCCGGCGCCCGGGCAAGCTGATAGCCTTCGACGATGATGCCGATGGCGCGGGTCATGCGGTCGTCCTTGACGTCGCCGACGCCGATTTCCTTCATCTCGGCCGAGACGATCAGCTTGTCGAAGGAATACTGCAGCCGGCGCTTTTCGACGTCGACATTGATCAGATTGTCATAGTTCAGCGCCGCCTTCATGCCGGCGTTCTGGTCCTTTGCGACCGCGATCATGCCCTTGTTGACGGCGCGAACGAGGCCGGCGACCGCCTTTGGATTGGACGCGATCAGCTTGCGGGAGACCATCAGGCCGTTGGAATAGAGATCGAGGCCGTAATCACCGAACGAGAACCACTTATAGTCCTTGTCAGGATCCTGGCGGTTCAGCACCAGGTTGAAATAGCTGGTGATGTTGAACACAAGGGCCGCGTCGATGTCGCCCTTGATCAGCATCGGCTCCTGCAGGTTCGGCGCCATGTTGGAGATCTTGATCTTCTCGCCCTCGAGCTTGTTCTTCTGGGCGAACACCGGCAGCAGCCGTGTGGTTGGCGTGCCCTGCGCGCCGCCGAGCGTGCGGCCTTCGAAATCCTTGATGGTGTTGATGCCGCTGGTCTTCTTCGTAACGATTGCAAACGGCGGCTGGTTCCAGATCTGGTAGACCATCACAGGCGCGTCCTGCGGCTTGGTCGAAGCGTTCTGGATGATGGCGTTGACGTCGCCAAAGCCGGCGTCATAGGCGCCCGACATGATGCGCGTCACCGTCGCACCCGAGCCCTCGCCCTGGTCGATCACGACGTTGAGGCCCTCTTCCTTGAAGTAGCCATTGTCCTTGGCATAGAAAAACGCCGCGTCGCTGCCCTGGGTTTTCCAGCCCAGCGTGAGCTTGATGGTGGTTTCCTGGGCGCTCGCGGCGCCTGCGAACAAAGCTACTCCCAACAGCGCGGCGCTTATTTTCGTTAACATCGTGAACCTCCTCGACTGGGTTGGATGGCGTTTGGTGAAATCGTCATGTCGCGATCAGGTCGTTCTTGCGGGTGGCCCAGCCGGTGACGCGGCCCTCGATCAGCGAAAAGATCACATAGAGCGCGACGCCGAGGCCGGCGAGCACGAACAGGCCAGCGAACACCAGAGGCACGTTGAAGTTCGAGGACGCGGTCATCATCACGTTGCCGATGCCGCGGTTCGACGCCACGGTCTCGGAGAGAACAGCGCCGACAAAGGCGTAGCTGATCGCAACCTTCAAGGACGCAAAGAAGAACGGCATCGTGCGGGGCAAACCGACGTTCCATAGGATGTCGAGCTTGCTGGCGCCGAGTGCCTTGAGCACGTCTTCGAGCTCGGGTTCCGTGGTCGCGAGCCCCGTCGCGATGTTGACGACGATCGGGAAGAAGCAGATCGACAGCGCGGTCAGCACCGCCGGCACGCTGCCGGAGCCGAACCACAACACGAAAATCGGAACGACAGCGACTTTCGGGATCGACGAGAATCCGACCAGCAGCGGATAGGCCGTGTCGTAAGCCGTCTTGGAAACGCCGATGACCGCGCCGAGCACGACGCCAAGTCCGACGCCGAGCACGAATCCGATCATCGTCGTCGCCAGCGTCTGCAGGATATGCGGCCACAGCAGCGGAAATTTCTGGTAGAGCGTCACGAAAACTTCCGACGGCCGCGGCAGCACCAGGTCGGACATCCCGGTCATCACGCAAAACAGTTCCCAGGCGACAAAGAACAGCACGATCAGTGCCGCTGACCAGGCTTTTTGTCTGATATCGCTTGCCGTCATGGTCAGGCTCCCTCGGCTGGCGCGCTGCGCGCATCGACGATGAAGGTGCGCAGCTTCTGGTTCAGCGCCACGAAATCGGGCTCGAACGTCATCGCCACCGTGCGCGGGCGGCTGAAGGTGACCGGGCTGTCGTCGACGATGCGGCCGGGGCGCGCGCTCATCACGCAGATGCGGCTGGCGAGGAATGCAGCCTCGCGCAGATCATGCGTCACCAGCAGCACGGTCGCCCTGTGAGTCATCCAGAGCTCTTGCAGGATCGACCACAGTTCCTCGCGGGTGAACTGGTCGAGCGCGCCAAAGGGCTCGTCGAGCAGCAGCATGCGCGGCTCGTGGATCAGCGCGCGGCACAAATTGGCGCGCTGAAGCATGCCGCCTGAGAGTTGCCAGGGATAACGGCTGCCAAATCCCTTGAGGCCGACCTGCTCCAGCAGCGCATTGGCCTTGTCGCGGAACTCGGTCTTGCGCAGTTTTCGAAACTGCGAGCGGAACGGCTCGACGATCTTGAGCGGCAGCATGATGTTCCGCTCGATCGTCATCCAGGGCAGCATGGTCGGATTCTGGAACGCCATGCCGACGCGCAGCGCCCGCGCCGCGACTTCCCGACCGCCGACGATCACGACGCCGGTGGTCGGTTGAACCAGCCCGCTGGCCAGCCGCAGGATGGTGGACTTGCCGCAGCCGGACGGGCCGACCAGCGCGACGAACTCGCCGTCGGCAATCCGAAGCGTGGTTTTCGACAGCGCCGGCACGGCCCGGTCGCCCCGGCCGAAGGTGACGGACGCGTCCGACAGCTCAATTGCGACGGGGACTGCGGCGGCTGGAACCGGCGCGCCGGAGAATTCTGAATCTGGTTGCATGCGCATCATGGCTAGAAGTGCATGCAAGCCGGATGCCAGCAAGACTCCCCTTTGAAATCAACGGGATCGCAAAAGGAGGCGCAAACCAGCGGATTCCTTTTAGGCAATCCGGCCGCCAAACTGCATGCAATTCAGGCGCTCAATTGTCGTCCATTTGTGATATGAGGGCGCATTCGAAGCACTTCTCCAGGGATTCGCTGATGGCGCCTCGTTCGGCCGGCAAGACTGCGGAATCATCCGACAAGGTCGGGGTGATCTGCCGCGCGCTGCGCCGCGCCATCATCGAGCAGGCGTTGGAGCCCGGCGCAAAACTGCCGGAGGATTCGCTCGGCGAACGCTTCGGCGTCAGCCGCACCATTGCACGCCATGCGCTGGGGCAACTGGCCGCGGAAGGCCTCGTCGAACTTCGCCGCAACCGGATCGCTGTCGTGGCAACGCCAAGCTGGCAGGAAGCCCGCGACGCCTTTGACATCCGGATCGAACTCGAACGCCTCGTGGTGCGTCAGCTCGCCGGCAAGCTGACCAAAGCCCAGATCGCGACGCTGAACGCCCACGTCGACGCCGAGGATGGCGCCCGCGACGGCACCGACGCGGTATCCATTCGTCTTGCGACCGAGTTCCACATCCTGCTCGCGCAGATGACGAACAGCCCGATCCTGGTCCGCTACGTCAGCGAAGTCGCCTATCGCTGCTGCCTGACGCTATCCCTGTACAGCCGCCCGCATTCGTCGGAATGCGCCATCAACGAGCACCGCGCGATTATCGCAGCCCTCGTCAAGGGCGATGAGGCCAAGGTGATGAGCCTGATGCACAGCCATCTGGATTCCGTGGCGAACCGGGCCCTGGTGGCGCCGGCCCCGCAGCGCGGCCGCGATTTGCTGGATATTCTGGCGCCGTATGCCGATGAGGGCGAGAGCGAGCGCGTCGTGAAAATGCCGAAGGTGGTGAGGGCGAGGTAGCTGTTCTCCCTCGCCCCGCGCTTGCGGGGAGAGGGTTGGGGTGAGGGGCTCTATCCTCACGGTGAAGACTATCGAAGGACCTGTACCCCCTCACCCGGATTGCACTGCGTGCAATCCAACCTCTCCCCGCAAGCGGGGCGAGGTAAGAAAGCTCACGCCTCAATCCCTCTCTGAATTAGAATTCGCTCCGCGCTGTCGTTCCAGACGTCCATCTTGACGATCTGGCCACCCCGCACGACGAAGCGATCGACATAGCGGTTGCCCTCGAATGGCGTGCCGTCGATCCATTCGCCGTACAGCGTGCCGACGCTGTAGACCACGGTCTCGTCCGCCCCCGGACAGACATCAAAACGATCCATCTTCTTCTTGACCCAGCGATAGCGCGCCGCGTTGAAGCCGGTCGGCCCGCGCGGATGATCGAATTCGCGCCCGCCGGTGAAGGTGATGATGGTGCCTGGCTTCATGTAGGCCGCCGCGGCATCGGGATCCGGGATCATCGAGGCCGTGAGGTAGGCTTCGACCACTTCGGCGTCCGAAAGGGGGCGATCTTCAGCTTTGGCAGCAATGGACATGGCAGTTTCTCCTGATGGGAGACCTTACAATCGGACCTTCAAATTGCATGCACATATTTTGAACAGTTTGGCCTAGAAACTGCACACAATCTGGGGCTGCCTCCAAAGCACTCTTTCGCTAGGCTCCCCTCACCTCAAACCAGCCTGGAAACAGCTAGAGTCCTGATGAGCGCGCGAACCGCCTTCGACCTGATCTTCCGCAACGCCCGGACCCGGGCTTCCGCCACCCCGGTCGATATCGGCGTATCCGAGGGGCGGATCGCCGCCATCGAGGCACATCTGGCCTGCGACGCACCCGAGATCGAAGTCGGCGGCAAGCTCGCTTTGCCCGGCTTCGTCGACACCCACATCCACCTCGACAAGGCCTGCCTGCTCGGCCGCTGCGGGCACGACCATGCCACCGTGGGCGAGGCGATCGCTGCGGTTGCCGCCATGAAGCGCGATTTCACCGTCGAGGACGTCTATGCCCGCGGCGCGCGGGTGCTCGAACGCGCCATCGTGCACGGCACCACACGGATGCGCACGCATGTCGAAATCGATCCACGCATCGCGCTGCGCGGCTTCGAGGCGGTCAAGGCATTGAAGCGCGACTATGCCTGGGCGATCGATCTGTCGATCTGCGTGTTCCCGCAGGAAGGCCTGACCAACGATCCCGGCGCGGAAGAACTCCTGGTCGCGGCGCTGCGCGACGGCGGCGAAGCGATCGGCGGCTGTCCCTATATGGACACCGACCCGAACGCGCATCTCGAAAGGCTGTTCGATCTCGCGCAGGAATTCGACGTCGATGTCGACCTGCATCTCGACTTCGATCTCGATCCGTCCTGGTGGCATCTGGAGGAAGTCTGCCGGCAAACCGAGCGGCGCAACTATCACGGCCGTGTCGCCATCGGTCACGCGACTAAGCTCTCCGCACTGCCACCGGATCGCCTCAAGGCCGCAACCGAACGGCTGGCCAAGGCTGGCGTCGCCGTGACCGTGCTGCCGGCGACCGACCTCTATCTGATGGGCCGCGACGCCACCCACAATGCGCCACGCGGCCTCACCGTGGCGCACCGGCTGGTCGAGAACGGCGTGCTGTGTTCGGTCGCGACCAACAACGTGCTCAATCCGTTCACGCCGTTCGGCGATGCGTCGCTGCTGCGCATGGCCAATTTCTACGCCAATGTCGCCCATGCCGGGATCAGCGAATTCGACGCCTGTCTCGATCTGGTCACCGACTTGCCGGCGCGCCTGATGAACCTGCGGGACTACGGCATCGCGCCGGGCAATCCCGCCGATCTTGTCATCCTCGACACCGACACCGGTCCGAACGCGATCGCAGAACTGCCCGACGTGCTGATGGGCTTCAAGAACGGGCGTCAGGTGTTCGAGCGACGCCAACCGACGCTGTTTCGGCCGCAGGCTTAGGCTCGGCACCGTGGCCTCGTCCTTCGAGACGCCGCTTCGCGGCTCCTCAGGATGAGGTTCAATAGTTCACACGGCGTGGCCTTAGCCCCTCATGGTGAGGAGCGCGGCTACGCCGCGCGTCTCGAACCACGAGGCCAGACTGCCGATCCGCATTGGTGACCTGCTGCCACCCGCGATTGACGCCCCTGCCAATCCGTTGTTGTTATCGATCAACGAAAACAACAGCCGGGCAGGAAATCATGACCAAATCATCCACCATCAGAAGCGTCGAAACGCTCGCCTGCGACGCCGGCTGGCGCAATTACCACTTCGTCAAGATCATGACCGAAGACGGCATCGTCGGCTGGAGCGAGTACGACGAGGGTTTTGGCGCGCCCGGCGTCACGGCGGCGATCGAGCGGCTGTCGGCGCGGGTGGTCGGCAAGAACGCCTTCCAGCACGAGCGGATTTACGCGGAACTGTTTGCCGCAACGCGCCCTGCCGCCGGCGGCGTGGTGGCGCTGGCGCTCGGCGCCATCGAGAACGCGCTGCTCGACGTCAAGGCGAAGGCGCTCGGCGTGCCCTGCTATGAACTGCTGGGTGGAAAAATCCGCGACCGCGTCCGGGTCTACTGGTCGCATTGCGCGACCTGGCGCATCAATCATCCGGATTGGTTCAAGCCCGCGATCACCGATCTCGATGGCGTCAAGTCGATCGGTCGCGAAGTCCGCGAAAAGCGCTTCACCGCGATGAAGACCAACATCTTCGTCTATACCGACGGCAAGCCGCAGGGCTGGCGGCCAGGTTTCGGCGCACCGTTCCAGCCGGAGATCAATGTCGACCGCACGGTAATCCGCAATCTCTGCATGCACCTCGAAGCTATCAGGGACGGCGCCGGGCCCGATGTCGATCTGCTGCTCGACCTCAACTTCAACGCCAAGACCGAGGGCTATCTGAAGATCCTGCGCGCGATCAAGGATATGGATATGTTCTGGGTCGAGATCGACACCTTCAATCCGCAGGCGCTGGGCTACATTCGCCGCCAGAGCCCGCATCCGATCTCATCCTGCGAGACGCTGCTGGGCCTGCGCGAATTCCTGCCCTACTTCAACGAACAGGCAATGGATGTCGCGATCATCGACACGCCATGGAACGGGGTGTGGCAATCGATGAAGATCGCGGCCGCCGCCGAGCATTTCGAGGTCAACGTCGCCCCGCATAATTTCTACGGCCATCTCTGCACCATGATGAACGCGCATTTCTGCGCCGCGGTGCCGAACTTGCGGATCATGGAAACCGATATCGACCGGCTGGCGTGGGACCACGAACTGTTCACCCATCTGCCCGAGATCGTCGACGGCCACCTCGTGATTTCCGATCGGCCGGGCTGGGGCACCGAACCCAACGAGGAAGGCCTGCGCGCCCATCCGGCAAAGAGCAAGGGCGGGTTGTTGAACTACGGACAGAAGAAGTAGGCGCTGCGCTTTTGCTCCGTCATGGCCGGGCTTGTCCCGGCCATCCACGTCTTTCTTATTCGCCGCACCAAAGACGTGGATGCCCGGGACAAGCCCGGGCATGACGAGTTCGGGGTTCAATTATCGCCCGGCTTGCTCGCAAACGCGCTCTCGATCACGTCGCCGATCGGCTGCCAGGCGTTGCCATCGAATTGCACCAGCCGCATCTGCTTGATGGGATGAAAATCCGCAGGTCCCGTGTTGATGGCAATGCCGGGCAAAACGACCGGGCTCTGATAATTCTTCAGCGACGCGGCCTGCCGCATGATGTTCTCGCGTGACAGGTCGTCGCCGCACTGGGCCAATACCTCGACCAGGGTTTCGGCCGCGGCATAGCCGAAGATGGCGTAACTATCCTCCCTGTCGCCGTCGGGATAATACTTGTCCATGAATGACAGCCACGCCTTGATCGAAGGATCCTCCTTCCAGGTGGTGTCGCCGGCGTCCTTGAGGAACGAGGTCGAGATCACGCCCGTGGCGTTCGCAAGCCCGGCAGGTCTCAGCGCATTCGCGATCGATGCCGCCGCATTGACCAGCACCACCACCGGATACCAACCCAGTTCGGCCGCTCTGCGGATCGCGCGCGCCGAGATTGGCGGCGCGCAATTGAGCACGAGTACTTCGGCTCCGGAATTCTTGAGGATGTCGACCTGGGCATCGATCGACATATCGGCCTCGATGGCGATATCAGCCACGATCATGCGGGCCGTGACGCCGAGCCCTTCCTGCAATCCCCTGAACAGATCGCGTCCGAACTGATCGTTCTGCCAGAGCACCGCGATTTTGCGATCGGGATAGGAGGCCTGGATGTAGTTGGCGTAAATCCGTCCCTCGGCACGAAACGTCGGCTGCCAGCCCATCGACCACGGAAACCGCTTCGGGTGCGCCCACTCCTCGTCGCCGGACGCGACAAAGAGTTGCGGCACGTTCTTCTCGTTGAGGTAGGTCCGCGTCGCCAGATTGCTCGGCGTACCGAACGAGCCGAACATCAGCAGCACGTTCTCCTGTTCCACCAGTTGGCTTGTGTGCTCGGCTGCCATTCTTGGATTGGAACTGTCGTCACGGGAGATGAATTTGATCTTGCGGCCGTTGATGCCGCCGCGATCATTGATCATGTCAAAATAGGCAGCTTCAGCCCTGCCAATCGCCGCGAATGCAGCCAGCGGCCCGCTATAGGGCATGATGTTGCCTATGCGGATTTCGGTATCGGTGACGCCGCCGCCATGGGCCTGACGTGCTGATATCGGAATGCCGGCGAACAGCGCGGCGGCTAACAGGGCCAGGATCGTTCCAGTTTCTTTTATTGTTTTCATGAACATGGCCTCACGCTAACTCAAGCTTGTGACGCCTAACCCAGCGCTGGCGAGCATACTGCCCAAACCGGCGCTGTTGGAAATCAATTTTTGTGTTCAGCGCAGATGGGTAGGGTGGGCAAAGGCGCACTTGCGCCGTGCCCACCATCACGAGCACGCAAGGAATGGTGGGCACGCTTCGCTTTGCCCACCCTACGGCGCGTCACCATCAGCGCAGGGTTATATCCAGCCACCCCAGCGCATTAACGCTGACACGGTCGCCGGTATCGATCAGCACCGTGGTGGTTTCCGCCTCAATGATGGCAGGACCAGTGAAGGAATGACCGGGCTGCAGCGCATCGAGCGCATAGACCGGCACCTCGCGCCAGCCGCCAAAGAACGCCTGTCGCTTGCCGCGTGGCGCGCAAGCGCTGGCAGATGCTGCCGGCCGCGTATTCTGATCGTTTGGCGCAACAGTGCCGACCGCCGCGACGCGCGCATTGACGAACACGACCTCCTGGCCGGGCGACGCGTAGGTATAAAGTTCCTCGTGCTTGCGATGGAAGCGCTGCTCGATCCGGTCGACGAGGTCGGCCGCATTCCAGTCGAGACCGTCAAGCGAAACGTCGATCTCGAAGATCTGCTCGCCGTAACGCATTTCGGCGGAACGTTCGATCGACAGCGGCCCGTTGAACCATGAGCGCAGCCGACCGGCGGCCGCCTGCTCCAGTTCGGCGAACAGCTCACGCACTTCGCCGGCTGAAATGCGTGCCGCCTTGCCGTAATGCGTGCGGCTCATCTCATAGTGCAGATCGCTGGTCAGCATTCCCCATGCCGACAGCACGGAGGCCACCGTCGGCACGATGATGCGCTTGATCTCCAGTTCGCGCGCGACTTCGGCCCCGTGCAGACCCGCTGCGCCGCCGAAACTCAGCAGCGCGAATTTCCTGGGATCGACGCCGCGCCGCAACGTCATCAACCGGATGCCGTCGGCCATGTTCAAATTGATCATGCGGTAAATGCCGGCGGCGGCCTCGACGCGCGAGAGCTCCATGGATGCGCCGACGCGGTCGACCGCAGCTTCCGACGCCGCGCGGTCCAGCGGGCGCTGCCCGCCCATGAAGGCCGCCGCATCGAGATAGCCGAGCACGACATTGGCGTCGGTGACGGTCGCCGCCTGCCCGCCATTGCCGTAACAGGCCGGGCCCGGAATCGAGCCGGCACTTTCCGGACCGACCCGCAGCGTGCGGCTGCCATCGACGCTGGCGATCGAACCGCCGCCAGCGGCGATGCTCGCAATATCGAGGCTGCGCAACGCGATGCGCTGGCCCGCGAGGAGGCCATCGGCGGAGAGCGAGGCCTGCCCGTCCGAAATCAGCGAGATGTCCGTGCTGGTTCCACCCATGTCGAACGGCACCAGATCGGGAATACCCAACAATTCAGCACAGCGCCGGCCGCCCGACATCCCGCCCGCTGGCCCCGACAGCACCGTGCCCGCGGCGAGGCGTGAGGCTTCCTCGACCGGCGCCATGCCGCCATGCGACAGGATCACGAACAGGCTGCCCTTGAGGCCGGCCTCCTTCAGGCGCCGTTCGAGATTGGTGAGATAGCGCCGGACGATCGGTTCGACATAGGCGTTCACGATCGTGGTCGAGACGCGCTCATACTCCTTGATCTGCGGCAGCACGTCGCTGGAACGCGACACGCTGACGTCAGGCAACTCCCTGGCCAGGCGCTCGACCACGGCGAGTTCGTGGACGGGATTGAGATAGGAATGCAGGAAGCAGATCGCGACCGAGGTGGCGCCGGATTTCCGGATGCCGGCGATGGCCTCGTCAAGCGAGCGCTGATCCAGCGCAGTCAAAACCTCGCCATTCGCCTTCAGCCGCTCGCGAACGCCAAAACGCAGTTCGCGCGGTACCAAGGGCTCCGGCGGCGGCGAGCGCAGATCGTAGCGATCGGGCTTGAGGCCTTCGCGCATTTCGATGACGTCGCGATGGCCCTCGGTGGTCAGCAGCGCGACCTTGGCGCCCTTGCGCTCCAGCAACGCGTTGGTCGCAACTGTCGTCCCGTGCACCAGCCGATCGGTGACGGCGAGCATTTCCGCGCGTGTCGTGTTCAGCCGCCGCGCCAGTTCTTCCAGGCCGGTCATGACGCCGATCGATTGGTCGGCCGGCGTGGATGGCGATTTTGCGAATATCGTGCGCCCGGTCGCATCCGTGGCCACGAGATCAGTGTAGGTTCCGCCGACGTCAACTCCGATTGTGTACATCGTCAGCCACGTCGCTCCGCGGAAACACTGGTCAATCCCTGCTCGGCGTCGCGTCGCCGCGCCTCCGCCGAACGTTTCGACGGTGGCCCCCAGCCACCGCCGCCGGACGAGCGTATCTCGAGACAATCGCCGGGATGGAGTTCGATGCCGACTTCCTTGGTGCGCAACACGCGCGGCGCGCGGCCTTCGGACAGCAGGCGATAATGATGCGGCTCGCCATCCTCGCCGCCGAGCATGCCGCACGGACCATGGCGTGCGCCGTCGCCCGCGGTGTTGCCGCGCGACGGCTTTTCGGTCTCCAGCACCAGATCGAGGGCAACGCCGAGGCCACCGCGGAACTGGCCGTCGCCGCCGGAGCCTTCGCGGAATTCATGCTGGCGGAAGTGCAACGGAAAGCGCGCCTCGGCGACCTCGATACTTCCGAACTTCAATCCACCGACGCTGTGCCATTCGCCGATCGACGAGTAACCATCGCCGCCGGACGAAGCGCCGCCGCCCGGTCGAGCCTGGAACAAATGCCAGATGAACTGCTTTCCGGTACGCGGATCCTCGCCCTGAATCGCGATCCGGAATCTGCGGCTCCATCCGGCCATCGCGCGTTCCGGACAGGAGGCGGACATGGCCTTCACGATCGCTTCGACGATCTCGTTTGAGGGATGGCTGGTGCAGAGCGTCACCGGCCGGCCCGGATCGGCCCAGACGATCGTCCCTTGTTTGGCGATCACCTTCAGCGGCCGCAGCGCGCCGGTGTTCTTGGGAATGTCAGCGTCGATCAGATAGGCAAACGCCATCGCGACCGCGGCCTGCATGTTGGCATGCGAGGAATTCACAAAGCTGGTCGATTGCGGATCGGACTGCGTCAGGTCGACCTCGACATCGCTGCCCTTCTTGGTGACCTTGGCCGCGATCCTTATGTCCGTGCGGCCGTGGCCATCATCGTCGAGAAACGCCTCGCCGTGAAAGACGCCGTCCTTCCAGGTCGAGACCACGGCGCGGGTCTGCGCTTCGGTTGCATCCAGGATCGCTTCGATCGCGGCTTCGACGACATCAGCGCCGAATTCGCTGAACAGTTTTGCGACGCGACGTTCGCCGAGATGCGCCGCGCCCAGCATCGCGGCAAGGTCGCCGCGAAATTCGCGCGGGTTTCGCACATTCAGCGCCAGCATCTCGAGCAGGTCCTCGCGCGGCCGCCCCGCCTCGGAAAGTCTGATCGGCGGAATGCGCAGGCCCTCCTGCCAGATTTCCGTTGCCCCGGGATTATAGGCGCCATGGGTGGCGCCGCCGATGTCGCTTTGGTGGGCGCGCACGATGGTCCACAGCAACGGCTTGTCGCCATCGAATACCGGCACGAAGACGGTGAGATCAGGCAGATGGCTGCCGCCATAATAGGGATCGTTGAGCAGGAAGACGTCGCCCGGCTTGACGTCCTTGAAGCGTTCCTCCACCGCGATCGTCGCCCATGGCAACGCGCCGACATGCACCGGCAGATGATCGGCCTGGGCGATCAGGCGGGCGCGCGTATCGCAAATGCCCAGCGAAAAATCGCGGCTGGAATTGAGGATCTGCGAATAGGAGGTGCGAAGCATGGCTTCGCCCATCTCTTTTACGATCGAACTGAGCCGATGCTGGACGACGGACCGTGTGATGGGATCGATCTTGGCGGACATTCTTGCCTTGTTGTTCTTGCTTGCCTTGTTGTTCTTGCTTGCCTTGTTGTTCTTGAACCTAGAGCGAGGCCGACACTTCCGATATCGCGCCCGATACGGCATCGATGATCGCATGTATATCGGCATCCGTCATCGGGGTCGACAATGCCATCAATCCATTGCCCGCCGCCAGCACGCCACGATTGAGCAGCGCCTGGTTGAAAACCACCTGACGCCTGGCTTCCGCTTCGGTCGGATAGGCCGAGCGATAGTCGCGCACCGGACGATCGACGAGATGGATCTTCAGCAGCGACCCGAGCCCGACGGTGCGGCCAGGAACATTGTGGCGGCGGAACGCGGCGTCGATCCCTGATCGGACCGCCTCCCCCATCGCATCGAGCCGCGCGAACGCCGCCTCGTCCAGCAGTTCCATCGCCGCGATACCGGCGCGCATCGTCACCGGATTGGCGGAGAATGTACCGCCATGCGGCAGCGCAGGCTTGCCCGGCCGGGGGTCGAACACGGCCATGAATTCCTTGTGGCCGCACACCGCGCCAACCGGAAACCCGCCGCCGATGATTTTTGCGAGCGTGGTCAGATCGGGGTCGATATTGAACAGACCCTGCGCGCCGCGATAGCCGAGCCGAAACGTAATGACTTCATCGAACACGAGCAGCGCACCGACCTCGCGCGTCACCTTGCGCAGCGCCTCCAGATAGGCCTGATCGGCCGGCGCCAGACCGGCGCGATTGGGCATGGGATCGACAAGGACGCAGGCGAGTTCTGGGCCATGCTCGCGGATCAAACTGACCGCGGCCTCGGTGTCGTTGAACGGAATGGTCAGGACATCGGCCAGCACATTGTCGGGCGTGCCTTTGGCGTAAGCGACCGACACCGGCGCGTTGCGGCCCCAGGCTTCCGGCGTCGGATCGAGGCTGACCTCGGCGTAATCATAGGAGCCATGATAGGCGCCCTCGCATTTTGCAATTTTGGGACGGCCGGTATGGGCGCGAGCGGCCTTCAACGCCATCATGACAGCTTCGGTGCCTGAATTGCAGAACCGCACCTGGTCGACCGACGGCAATCGCGCGGCGAGCAGTTCGGCAAGGTCGACCTCGGATTCGGTCGGCATCCCGAACGCCGATCCCAGCGCTAGTTGCGCGGTCGCGGCCTTGATCAACACGGGGTGTGCATGGCCGTGAATCTGCGAGGTGAAATTGTTGATGCAATCGATGAACTCGTTGCCGTCGAGGTCCCACACCCGACATCCCTCGCCGCGCGCGGCGTAGATCGGATACGGTTTCATGAAGACGGTGGTGCGCGTATTGCCACCGGGCAGGCTCGCCAGTGCGCGGGTGTACATTTTTTGCGACGAGGAATTTGGATCCGGATACATGCGATCTTCCACCATCCCTGAAACTTCGGCCTGACCTTGTAGCCGCTTTTGACGAAAGCCGAAAACGGTCTGCTAGGTATACAGCAAAAACAGCGTTGTCCCGATGATCAGCGCCGCGGCCATGAACAGCAGCACGGCAGGTAGTCCAAGGAGCGCCGCGACCACGCCGGTTGCCGATTGCATCAGCGCGGCTCCCAGAAAGAACGCCAGATTGACCGCTGACAACGCCTTGCCGGTGTTCTGCTCGTCCACGAGTTGCCGCGTCATGCCGAACACCAGTGGCTGGGCCGACATGGCAAAACCGATCAACACCAGCAGGACAATGTCATACTGAGCCGGCATCGCCGCTACGCCGAACAGGTCCGAGACCGGAAAATGAGACGCGCCCGCCGCCATCAAGGCGAGCAGCAGCGCCGCCAGGAAATGCGTGGCCGCCAGCACCTCGCGGCGATGGCCAAAGCTTCGGTCGAAAAGTCCGATCAGAGCAGGCCCGACGATCAGCGCGATCGTGAACAGGCCAAGCGCGTTGCCTGCCCCGATCCGGCTGAGCCCCTTGATCTCCATCAGCCACGGCCCGCCCCACAATCCCCGCAGCACCAGCACGGCCGCCAGCGAGACCAGCGCAATGGCAATCAGGCCGCGCAGCCGATGCGACACGCCGATGCGCAGGACGCTTGCCATCTGCGACAGCGGCGACGAACGATCGGCATGTTCAGCCCGCTGGTTCGGCACCAGAGCGTAAACGGCGAGCGCTACCGCCACGCCGAAGGCCGCGGAAATCCAGAACCCTGCCCGCCATCCCCATTGTTCGACGACGAAAGCGAGCGGGCTCGACGACAGCAGCATGCCGATATTGCCGATCGACAGGATCAGTCCGGACCACAGGCCGAACCGCGCCGGAGATAATTGCTTTGCGGCCAGCGTCATTGGGCACATCAACATGCCCGAGTTCGCAACCCCGAGCAGGAATTGTCCGAACAGAAAACTCTCCGGCCCGGTTGCCAGGCCGGACGCCAACGCGCCGACAATCGTTCCAATCAGCAGACTAAGCGAAACCGGCCGCACGCCGAAACGATCCATCGCGGCGCCGACCGGTATCTGCGATGCCGCGAACGAAAAATGATAGATCGAGGTCAGGCTCGCCAGCGCCTGCGGCGACGTTTTGAAATCCGCGGCCATCACATCGAGGCTGACGGCCGGGATCGTCCGCAGCAGGGTCGACAGCATGTGACCGCAGGCCAGCGCCAGAAGCGCAAAAATCAGTGCGCGGATGTTGACATCCGCGTCGTCGGCCTTGCCGCCGTCCATGTTTCGTTTCTTCCCGGCCTTGTTGCAGCCGGGGTAACACCGATACGCCGGGAATGCCAACCTCCATTCCCGGCGGGCAGATCAGTGTTTGTGGAACACCAGCGTCCGCAGTTCGATGCTTTCGCGCGGGGGCGCATCAGCCGGCGTCGTCGGATCGATGAAGGCGGTGTGCGGCCCGAACCGCGTGCGGCCGTCGGTCGCCGAATCGTAGCACTTCAGCAGCAGCGCTTCGTCCGCGATCATCTCCGGAATGTAGTACCAGCGATGGTCGGGGTTGTACTTCACCGAATAGGTTTCGCCCTGCCGGTTCGGATAGATCAGGTCGGAGGCAACAAGATCGCCGGGCGCCAGGGTCTGGCCGTCCAGCATCGCGAGCGGCGTATCGCGCAGCGGTCCGCGAATCGGCCGCCACAGATTGATCACCTGGACCCGGCCCTTCAGGAGTTCGTCCGCCTCGTCAGGCAGATGTTCGCGAACCCGGTTCGCCCCTGACAGTTCGGTCTGGTCGACATGGACGCGCGTGGCCGGCTGGCGCGGGCCGGCGCCTCGCACATCGCTAGCCCCCTCCACGCGCTTGCGAACGGTATGGTCGAATATCACGACGCGATCCGCCTTCAAGGTCGCCCGCAGGAAAGCTTCGGCGGCGGGATAGTAGACGTTCCGCACCTCCTTATCGTCGTAGAAATTCCGGACGCTGGTCGGGTGCCGTACCAGGGCAAAACCCTGGCGGTCCAGCGAGAGGTTACCCGCGATCAGGCGGGCGTCGAAGATCGGAACCTGATGGGGTTCGGGCAGCGCAGTCGATCTGGGCTCGCCCGGCGGCGGATCGAAGGCGTAGGTGCGCGGCTTTCCGGGGCTTGGCGCGAGGTAGTTGAGTTCGCCTGTGACGAAGGGAAGCGACTCGAGTTTTGCTTGTTGCAGGCCCATGGCATTCTCCTGGACTCTATTGTTGGTTCGATTTGATTTTGGCTGGCCGGCCCTCCGCCACAAGACCACGTTGGAAATAGCAAAATTGCCGTTCCCGCAGGTGCGATACGGGAAAGATCCTTGTCGCGCACAGCGGCTCGCCCGGATGGATATTTCTGCGCTTCACGGGTTCGTTAGCCCGCAAAACGCACGCATTGCCATGTCCGGGTTGATCTACTCTCCCCGCCCGTCCAGCGTTACAGCACGGAGCGGCCGCAAAGACGCCGTATCCAGGGAGGAATAAATGAACGTCACCATGAAGGGCCGCGTTGCCGCCGTCACCGGCGGCAGCAAGGGCATCGGGCTTGCCGTCGCGCGTCGATTTGCCGAGTCGGGCGCCAGGGTCGCGATCCTGGCGCGCGGCGCACAGGACTTGAAGGCCGCGCGCGAGGCACTCGCCAGGGAAGGCGTCGAGGTCCGCGACTATGTCTGCGACGTCTCGAAGGCGGCGGATATCGCCAAGGCCCATGAGGCGATCGCCGCCGATCTCGGCCCGGTCGACGTGCTCGTCAACAACGCCGGCACCTCGCGCGCGATGGCGTTCGAGACCGTGACCGACGAAATGTGGCAGGACGACCTCGACCTGAAACTGTTCGCCGCGATCCGTTTCAGCCGGCTGGTCTGGCCGGGCATGAAGGCGCACAAATGGGGCCGCATCATCAACGTGCTGAACATCGGAGCCAAGGCGCCGGCCGCCGCGTCAACCCCGACCTCGGTCTCCCGGGCAGCCGGCATGGCGCTGACCAAGGCCATGGCGAACGAAGGCGGCCCGTACAACGTCCTCGTCAATGCGATGCTGGTCGGGCTGATCGTGAGCGATCAATGGGTCAAGCGGCACGCCCAGAAGGCGCCGGATACGGACTTCGACGATTTTACCCGCGACCTCGCCAAGGGCGTCCCGCTCGGGCGGATGGGTACGGCGGAGGAATTCGCCAACCTCGCCTGCTTCCTCGCCTCGGAGCAGGGATCTTACATCACCGGGACAGCCATCAATGTCGATGGCGGCCGGTCGCCGGTGGTCTAGCGGCACCCCGGCTCTGATGGGCTCAGAACCGGAATCCCGCTTTCTTCTGGCGCGCTTCGCTTACGCGAACAGCTGACCACTTCGCTCGAAAACGCTATGGCCCGGGCAAAAAAGGCCTCCGTCGCCGGAGGCCTTTTCGCTATCAGACCGCGTCTTTGGCGGCCTTGACCGGGCGGGCGCGGACGATCTTGCGCGCCGGCTTGGCCTTGAACATCATTTCTTCGCCCGTGAAGGGGTTGGTGCCCTTGCGAGCCTTGGTCGCGGGCTTCTTGACCACGACGAACTTGGCGAAGCCGGGAACGAGGAACACCCCGTTCTTCTTCAGCTCCTTGTGGCCAACGTCAACGAGCGCGTCCATCACGCCCTTGACTTCCTTCTTCGAAACTTCGGTGGACGTAGCGATCTTTTCGATCAGCTGCGACTTAGACATTTGGGTAGCCATGGTTGCTCCATTTGATTCTGGAAGAGGCACGATATGGCGGAAATTGCCTAAAAAAACAGGCTTTTCGACATTCTGCACAACTATATCGCTATTTGACTTGCACTGATTCGCGGGAAATAGGCTAGTTTTTAAGGCTTTGGCGGTGCATTAAACCGGTTGAATGCGGCGAAATGCCTTGTCAGACAGCCTTTTTCGACGATCTCCGCCCACTCCCCGCGCCTGATCGCGGTCATGGCGAGCGATGGTTTTGATGCCGAATAAGACGGCGGTGATCGCGACACTGATGCGCATGTCCGGATTTTCGGAAGGATTTTCCGAACCGGGCGGCGATTAGAAAATGACTCCAGTTCCCTTTCCATCGTAGCATTGAGGAGAGCCCGCCGCCGGCTGAACGGCGCACCGCCTGATGTACCCTTCGGAGAGTTTCGCATGGATTTGACCCGCCTCGAGATCAATCGCCGCACCGCGCTGCTGACGTCAGCCGCGATTGCCGCCAATGTCATCAATCCGATGCGGGCCTTCGCGCAGGAAACCCCGAAGAAGGGCGGCGTGTTCAACGTTCATTACGGCGCCGAGCAGCGCCAGCTCAATCCGAGCATTCAGGCGTCCACCGGCGTCTACATCATCAGCGGCAAGATTCAGGAAAATCTGGTTGACCTCGACGCCAGCGGCAAACCCGTCGGCGTACTCGCCGAGAGCTGGGAAGCCTCGCCCGACGGCAAGACCATCACCTTCAAGCTGCGCAAGGGCGTCACCTGGCACGACGGCAAGCCGTTCACTTCGGCCGACGTCGAATTTACCGCCATGAACATGTGGAAGAAGATCCTCAATTACGGCTCGACGCTGCAGCTGTTCCTCACCGCCGTCGAGACGCCGGATCCGCAGACCGCGATCTTCAAATACGAGCGGCCGATGCCGCTCAATTTGCTGCTGCGCGCGCTGCCCGACCTCGGCTACATCTCGGCCAAGCATCTCTACGAGAGCGGCGACATCCGCCCGAATCCGACCAATCTCGCTCCTGTCGGCACCGGCCCGTTCAAATTCGTCAAATACGAACGTGGCCAATACATCATCGCCGACCGCAACCCGGACTACTGGCGTCCCAACGCGCCCTATCTCGATCGCATCGTCTGGCGCGTGATTACCGACCGCGCCGCTGCGGCGGCGCAGATGGAAGCCGGCGAACTGCATTACAGCCCGTTCTCGGGCCTGACGATCTCGGACATGGCGCGGCTCGGCAAGGACAAGCGCTTCGTCGTTTCGACCAAGGGCAATGAAGGCAATGCCCGCACCAACACCATCGAGTTCAACTTCCGCCGCAAGGAACTGTCCGACATCAAGGTACGCCGCGCGATCGCGCACGCGATCAACGTGCCGTTCTTCATCGACAACTTCCTCGGCGACTTCGCCAAGCTCGGCACCGGCCCGATCCCCTCGACCTCGACGGATTTCTATCCCGGACCGAACACGCCGCAATATCCCTACGACAAGGCCAAGGCCGCGGCGCTGCTCGACGAGGTCGGCTTGAAGAAAGGCGCAGGCGGCACGCGGTTTTCGCTGAAACTGCTTCCGGCGCCGTGGGGCGAGGACATCTCGCTGTGGTCGACCTTTATCCAGCAATCCCTGGGCGAGATCGGCATCCCCGTCGAGATCGTGCGCAACGATGGCGGCGGCTTCCTCAAGCAGGTCTATGACGAGCATGCCTTCGATCTCGCGACCGGCTGGCATCAGTACCGCAACGATCCCGCGGTCTCGACCACGGTCTGGTATCGCTCCGGCCAGCCCAAGGGCGCGCCCTGGACCAACCAGTGGAACTGGACGGACGCAGCCGTCGACAAGACCATCGACGATGCGGCGACGGAAGTCGATCCCGCCAAGCGCAAGGCGCTCTACGCCCAGTTCGTCAAGGAAGTGAATACCGAGTTGCCGGTCTGGATGCCGATCGAGCAGATTTTCGTCACCGTGATCTCGGCCAAGGCGCGCAACCACTCCAACACCCCGCGCTGGGGCTCGTCGAGCTGGCACGATCTTTGGCTTTCCGCCTGACATCTTATCCGCCAAGATAGCTTTATGCGTATCCTAGGCCTTGCGGGGCGGCGGCTCGCCGCCTCGATCCCGACCCTGTTTTTGATCCTGATCGGCGTGTTTCTGCTGCTGCAGTTCGCGCCGGGCGACACCGTCGATGCGATGATGGCGCAGATGGGCGGCGGCGACGCCGCGACCGCGCGCGAGCTGCGCAAATTCTACGGCCTCGACCTCTCGGTGCCGGCCCAGCTCGGCAATTATCTGTGGCGCCTGGTGCGGCTCGATCTCGGCTTCTCCTCGATCTATGGCAAGCCGGTGGCCTCGGTGATCCTGGAGCGGCTGCCGCCGACCATTCTGTTGATGACGGCGTCGCTGTCCTTTGCGTTCTTCTTCGGTCTGTTGTTCGGCGTGATCGCGGCGCGCGGCGTCAACCGTTGGCCGGATACGCTGATCTCGACGCTTGGTCTCGTATTCTACGCCACGCCCTCATTCTGGTTCGGGCTTATGGCGATCGTGGTGTTCTCGGTCTACCTGCAATGGCTGCCGCCCGGGGGTTTTGAGAATATCGGCACGGTGCAAGTAGGTATCTGGCGCACCATCGACATCGCCCACCACCTCGTGCTGCCGACGCTGACGCTCGGGCTGATCTTCCTGGCCATTTATTTGCGCATCATGCGCGCCTCGATGCTGGAGGTGCTGAACCTCGATTATGTCCGCACCGCGCGCGCCAAGGGCCTCAACGAAACCCGCGTGGTGACGCGGCACGTGTTGCGCAACGCCCTCCTTCCGATGGTGACGCTGATCGGCCTGCAGGCCGGCACCATGCTGGGTGGTTCGGTGGTGGTCGAAAGCGTATTCTCCCTGCCGGGGCTCGGACGGCTGGCCTACGAGTCGGTCGTGCAGCGCGACCTCAATACCCTGCTGGGAATCGTATTCGTCTCCGCCCTCCTCGTCATCGTCGTCAACTTCGCCGTCGATCTCCTCTATGCGCGGCTCGACCCCCGCATCTCGGCGGAGGGCTAGCGCGATGGATGCGGTCAAACGCTATTTCCGCAGCCCCGCCGCGGTCGCGGGCCTGGTGCTGCTGCTGATCGTGATCGCAATGGCGATCAGCGCCGGCTGGTTCTACCCGCGCGATCCGCTCGCACTCGCCGGCCGGCCCCTGATCTGGCCGTTCTCCAATCCGCGCTTCCTGCTCGGCACCGATAATTCCGGCCGCGATATCGCCGCACAGATTCTCTACGGCGCGCGGATTTCACTGCTGATCGGCGGCGTCGCCACGGCGATTGCGATTTTGATCGGCATCTTCGTCGGCGCTTTCGCCGGCTATTATGGCGGCTGGGTCGATACCGTGCTGATGCGGATCACCGAGGCCTTCCAGACCTTGCCGAACTTCGTCCTGCTGCTGGTTCTGGTCGCCGTGTTCGGCTCGACCCTGACCACCGTCACCATCGCGGTCGGCGTGGTGTCGTGGCCGGCGCCGGCGCGGCTCACCCGCGCCGAATTCCTGTCGCTGCGCAACCGCGAATTCGTCCAGGCCGGCCGCACCCTCGGCATGAAGGACATTCAGCTGATCCTCGGCGAAATCCTGCCCAACGCGCTGCCGCCGGTCATTGTCTACGCCAGCGTGGTGATGGCGGTCGCGATCCTGCTCGAAAGCGCGCTGGCGTTCCTGCGCCTGTCCGATCCCAACGTGGCGTCCTGGGGCAACCTGATCGGCCTCGGCCGCGATGTGCTGCGGGTGCAGTGGTATGTTTCGGCGATCCCCGGCATCGCGATCCTGGTCACGGTGCTCGCCGTGTCGCTGGTCGGCCAGGGCCTCAACGATGCGCTCAATCCGAGGCTGAAGAGCCGATGAGCGAGCCGCCGAACACCGTCCTCTCGATCGAGCACCTCGGCGTCCGCCTGCCGGCGGGCGCGGACCGGCGGCACGCATTGTCGGACGTGTCGCTGTCGATCGCATCGGATGAAATCCTCTGCGTGGTCGGCGAATCCGGCTCCGGCAAGTCTGTCATGGCCAACGCCATCATGCGCCTGTTGCCCAATGAGGTATCCATCGACGCCGGCCGGGTGATGTTCGAGGGCCGCGACCTCGCCTCCGCCACTGTCGCCGAAATGCGCCAGGTGCGCGGCGCCGGCATTGCGATGATCTTCCAGGAGCCGATGACCGCGCTCAATCCACTGCGCACCATCGGCGATCAGATCGCCGAGATGTTTTCGATCCACACCGAACTGTCCAAGGCTGAAATCGCCGCCAGGGTTTTGGCCCTGCTCGCCGACGTGCGGATCCCTGATCCCAGGGTCGCGGCGAAGGCCTATCCGCACGAACTGTCCGGCGGCCAGCGGCAGCGCGCGATGATCGCGATGGCGCTTGCGCTCGACCCAAAGCTCCTGATCGCGGATGAGCCGACCACCGCGCTCGATGTCACGACGCAGGCCCAGATCCTGAAGCTGATCCGTGACTTGCAGCAGCGACGGAAGGCTGCAGTCCTGTTCATCACCCATGATTTCGGCGTCGTCGCCGAGATCGCCGACCGCGTGGTGGTGATGCAGCACGGTGCGATCGTTGAACAGGGCCCGGCCAGTACGGTGCTGAACGATCCCGAGCATCCCTACACCAGGCAGCTCATCGCCGCCGTGCCGCCGCTGAAGGCGCCGCCGCCGCGCGCGCTCTCGACCGAGAACATTTTGACGATATCGGGTGTTTCCAAGACCTACCGCACCGGCGGTTTCCTCGGCCGCGGCGCGCGCGTGACGCCCGCGGTCAAGGATGTGTCGCTCGTGCTGCCCCGCGGCGCAACACTCGGCATCGTCGGCGAGTCCGGTTCAGGCAAATCGACGCTGGCGCGCTGCATCGTTCGGCTGATTGATCCGGACAAGGGAGCGATCCTGCTCGAGGGCAATGACTGGGCGAAGATGTCGCGTGAGAACGTCCGCCGCGAGACCCGTCACATCCAGATGGTGTTCCAGGACCCGTTCGCCTCGCTCAATCCGCGCCGCAAGGCGGCCGAACTGGTGGCGCAGGGACCGATCGTGCACGGCACGCCGCGCGCCAAGGCGATCGCGGATGCGCGGGAATTGTTTGCGCTGGTCGGGCTCGATCCTTCCGCCGGCGACCGGTTTCCGCATGAATTCTCCGGCGGCCAGCGGCAACGCATTGGTCTTGCACGTGCGCTCGCGCTCAAGCCGGCCGTGCTGGTCGCGGACGAGCCGGTCTCGGCGCTCGATGTCTCGGTGCAGGCGCAGGTGCTGAAACTGCTCGCCGAATTGCGGCAGCGGCTCGGCCTCTCGATCGTCTTCATCACGCATGATCTGCGGGTCGCCGCGCAAATCTGCGATCTTGTCGCCGTGATGAAGGATGGCGCCGTGGTCGAGCAAGGCCTCGCAGGCGAAGTGTTCGGCAACCCGCAACATCCCTATACGCAGGCGCTGCTGGCTTCGATCCCCGGCGGTGACTTCACGCGCAAGCGCGACGCGCTAATCGTCAGTTAGAATGTTCAGCGGTCACTGCGGCCGGCGCGAGGCGAGCAGACGCTCCGCCCATGGCAGCAACTCAAATCGATTACCCTTCATCAGCTCCCGCGCATCGCGCTGCCGGTAGAACACCAGCATCCACGGCGCGAGCTTGCGCAGCAATCCGTGCATCATGAACGGCATGGGATCCGTGAACGGCAAAGCCAGTTCGCTTTCCGCCACGCCGCGGACTGCCTTCGCCAGTTCGTTGCCAAGCGGGATCGTCAACGCGACCGCGCGGCCGTTGCAGCCGGTCCAGCCGTAGGCGTTGGGCCCGAGTTTGTGGATGCGCGGCAGGAAATCCGCCGTCATCCCGACATAGCCGTTCCAGACATAATCGAACGAGACCTCGCCGATCTGAGGCCACAGCCGCTGCAAGCGCTCCGTCACAACAGCCTTTATCCGTTCGACCTTGTTGCCGGGGCCGAGCACGGCGCCGCCGGTGACCAGCCGATTGCGCGCGTCGTAACGCGCAAAATACAGTTCGCCATGGGTATCGGACAGCGCCTGGCGGCCGGGGATGATGGTCTTGCGGACGTTGTCGGACAGCGGCTGCGTCGACATCTGCCAGGACAGCACCGGCATCACCTCGTGTGCGATATCCGGCACCAGCGATTTCGAGAATTCGCCGCTATAGGCGTTGCTCGCAACCACCAGCGCACGGCCGCTGATCTCGCCCTTTTCGGTCTTCACCACCCAGCGATCGCCGCGACGCTCGAAACTGATTGCCGGCGAACGGGCGTAGATGCGTGCGCCGAGCCCGAGTACCGCGTGCGCCAGCCCGCGCGCCAGCGCCAGGGGATTGATGTGGCCGCCGGTCTTGTTCCAGAAGCCGCCGTACCAGGCATCCGACCCGGTCATGTCGCGCGCCTGCTCGCGCGACAGCAGTTCAACCGGCGCGCCGAACTTCGACCATTGCCGCACACGCCTTTCCGCGATCTTGATTCGGCCCGGCGAATGCACCGGCTGCACCCATCCGGCCTGCTCCTGCTCGGCCTCGATCTTGTAACGCCGCGCCACCTCGAACAGCGTCGAGGCGCTGTCGCGCAGCATGCCGACGAAGCGCTCGCCGACCGCACCGTGCTTGGCGATGATGTCTTCCGGGTCGGGCCGCGACAGCGTCGGAATGACCTGGCCGTTGTTACGCCCCGACGCGCCCCATCCCGGCTCCGCAGCTTCCACGATCGCGACATCGACACCGGCCTCGCGCAGATGCAGCGCCGTCGATAGCCCCGTGAAGCCCGCGCCGATCACGATCACATCGGCCTGCTGCGCGCCGACCAGTTCCGGAAGCTCAGGCCCTGATGGCGTCACCGCGGCCCACAGCGAAGGCGGCCAGCGGACTTCTGCGCTGTTCATCGTGATCCTTTCTTGCGGGCGGCAGATCGAATGGTTAGCTTAGTACGCATCATCAGCCCGGGGAAATAGCAGAGTGGCACTCAAGAACGTCGTCGGAATAGATCACGCCGTGGTCATGGTGAAGGACCTCGACAAATCAGCTGAAAATTACAGGCGGCTCGGCTTTACGGTGTCGCCGCGCGGCACCCACAGCGCGCATATGGGATCGGGCAATTACACCATCATGTTCGACCCTGACTATATGGAATTGCTCGGCGTCCTGACGCCGACAGAACATAATGCTCCGGCGCGGGCGTTTCTGGAAAAGCGCGGCGAAGGCATCGAGCGCATCGCCTTCACCGCGGTGGATTCCGCCGACGGCGCTGAGGAAATCCGCGCGCGCGGCTATCCGCCGGTTGGACCGACTGATTTCGAGCGGCCGGTGACGATGCCGGACGGCACCATTTCGGCGGCAAAATTCCGGACCTTCCAGTGGCCGACCGCGGAAGCGCCGGGCGGCGTGCGCATCTTCGCCTGCCAGCACAAGACGCGCGAGACGGTGTGGATTCCCGAACTGATGAAGCACGCCAATGGCGCCAAGCGCCTGCGGCAGGTGCTGATCGTTTCGCCGGAGCCCGCCAACGACGCCGCGCACATGTCGCGCATGATCGATCGCGACGCGAGAACCGAGCAGGACGGCGCCATCGCCGTGCCCTCGGGCTCCGATCGCGCCGATTTCGTGTTCCTGACCAGGGATCAACTGAGCAAGCGATATCCTGAGGTTTCGCTGGCCGGGCTGCCCGACCGCGGCGGCGCTGGACTGGTGATTGAGGCCGACGTCGCTGCAGCCGAGAAGGCGCTCGGTGGCACTGGTGTTCACAGCGGTGGCGGCGTGATCGTGCCACCTGCCGCCGGCAACGGCACCCTGCTCGCCTTCGTCAAGGCGTAGCCGGCAGCGCCGATCTTGCGGCAGCGGGAAAGCCGGATCATGGCGAAGGGCAAGGGCGAACCGGACGGCGACACGGCAACAATCCGCCGTGGCCGCCCCCGTTCCGCCGAGACGACCAACGCCATTCTTCAGAGCGCCTATACCCTGATGGCAACCACGGGCCTCGCCGCCACCAGCATCGATGCGGTGGCGCGAGATTCGAATGTCTCGAAGATGACCATCTACAAATGGTGGCCGTCGCGCGAGGCGCTGCTGATCGATGCGTTCCTGCACCATGCTTCCTTGATGCTGCCGCTGCCGAGCACAGGCACGCCGGCAGACCGGTTGCGAAGCCACGCCGCGGTTTACGCGAAAGCGCTGCAGGGAGAGTTTGGCAAGGTACAGCTCGCGGTGATCTCCGAATGCATCTCGAACACCGGGTCGGCTGAGATTTTCTACGAGCGCTATCTCCGGTATCGAAGGACAGCCCTTGTCGAACTGATTATGGCCGGCCAACAGGACGGCAGCGTTGGCGCCGCCGGAACGCCTGAAGACCTCTATGACGCGATCTACGGCAGCCTGTTCTACCGCTACATCTTCGGCATCAAGCCGATCTCGCCGGCGCAAGCCCGCAACCTCGTCGACACGCTGCTGATCATCAAGAGCCGCTGACATCAGGGGCGTGCTTACGCCGCTCACGCCGGAACCAGGCCCACGTCTCCCGCGTCACCGCCAGATAGCCCTGCCCCCGGAACGCAATCCGGTCATCAACAATCTGGTTCAGCTTCGGCAGCGCATGGAAGGGTATCGATGGATAGGCATGGTGCTCGACGTGATAGGGCATGTTCCATGCGAACCACTTCATCACGGCGCCGGTGTAGGTGGTGCGGGTGTTGTCGAAGGCGCTGCGCGTTCGTTCGCATCCGGTGTGTTCGGCATAGAGGTAAGGCCGCAGGATCAACTGGCCGATTAGCAGCGGAACGACCCAGACCCAGAGCAGAAGCGCACTATGCAGCGCGAGCGAGATCAGCAGCAGCGCGACGTAACCCGCGAGATAGAGGCGCGCTTCCCGCACGATGATGTGGCGCTTGTTCTCGGGAATCCAGGGCAGCGCGACCTTGCCGGTCAGGGCGTGACGCAGCATCAGCGCCTCACGGCCGGCGATCTGAACAAGCCCGCTATAGGCGATCGCCAGTTGTGTGTCCGAGGACGGTTTGGGGCCGACGATCAATTCCGGATCCTTGTCGGGATCCTGCGTGTAGCGATGATGGTCCCAGTGAAACAGGCAATAATACTCGTAGCGATGCGCGATCATGAAGGCCGACAGATGGCCGACAACGAGATTCAGCACGCGGCTCCGGAACGCGGTCTTATGGGCGGTCTCGTGCATCGGCATGAACAGGAAGGCCACCAGATAGGCTTGCACGACGATCAGCGGCAAGGCCCACGCCAATGCGTAATTCGACGAGACCAGCCATATCAGGGTCCCGACGATGGCAATTACTCCGTAATGGCTGACCGTGCGAACGGCGCCTCGAAGATCCGATCGTTCCGAGAGTTCGCGGAGCATCGCGGGACTGAGCGGCTTCTCCCGGAGTTTTGGTTCAACTGACGTCACGATGTTCATGGTTGCAATCGCCTCATTGGACGGGTTCTGTTTTTCAACGTTTCAGGAACGCCGATATCTCGGCGTTGATGAATGCGCGATCCGCAGGGTAGTTGATCGGATTTCCGGCGCGGTGACCGTGGATCGACGGAATGGGGTGAAGTTCGGCCGACTTCGCATTGACGAGCTTGCCGATCTCGGCTTCGTTGTCGCGCACGTCGAAGTAACGGTCGGTCTGCCCCGGCATCAACAGCACATGCGCCCTGATCGCTGCGAGCGCGCGGTCGATGTCGCCGCCAAATTCCGGGCACTGGCTGATGTCGCCGCGCTGCCAGATGCCGATCTGCGCGAGCAGATCGTTGGCGTCGCGCCTCGAGAAGGCGATATCCCACGAGCCTGCCAAATAGTCTTCCAGCGAGTTGAAGCCGGCCTCGCGCCAGACCTCATCCCGGTAGAAGGCGTGCGACATCGCCCAGCCCGCATAGATGCGCCCCATGGCGCGAAGGCCGGCGGAAGGTTTGGCGCTGAAGCGGCCGTCCCTGAAATTGGGGTCCGTGGTCAGCGCCGCCTTCACGCCCTCGAGGAACACGTGATTATAGGGCGAGCATTTGGCGCTGCCGCAGACGATGGCGGCGCGTTCCACCATGTCGGGATGGCAGGCCGCCCAATGGTAGGCATGCATGCCGCCCATCGACCAGCCATAGACCAGCGCGATCTTCGCGATGCCGAACTGCTCGACCAGCAGGCGGCGCTGCACCGCGACCGCGTCGTGATAGCTGATCGCCGGAAACGGCGTGATCCCGGAATTCGATGGTGACGAGGACAGGCCGTTGCCGAACAGATTCGGGATGATGATGAAGTAGCGCTCGGGATCGAGGATGCCGCCGGGCTGGATCAGCCATTCGGTGTCGAAGTGCTGCGCGCTGAACGATGTCGGATAGACAATCACATTGTCCTTCCGCGCGTTCAGGCTGCCGTAGGTCTTGTAGGCGAGACGCATGGAAGGAAACATCACGCCCGACTGAAGCGGGACGTCGCCCGCCTCGAAGACCTGATAGTCGCCGCTGGTCGTCATTTGCCCGGCTCCGGTGCCTCGACATTAACTGTACTAATCGTACATTATATAGATACGATTGCAAGCCCGCGCCGAAGGCGCATGCCATCGCAGGTAACGCGCGTGCCATTGCAGGAACACGGTTTGACGGTGCGGCCGCAAGCAACGAATTGCTTCGATGGCACGCCCGCGGCCGATCCGCCGCCTCAGCTCCTCGCACCTTCCACCATAATACCGCACGAAGGGGGCTAGGCAGGCCACGCACGGACGTTACTATCGCCGCAAAACAAGCCGACCCAGGGAGAGAAAAACAATGAAGAATCATCTGATCTCGCGCCGTTCCGTTCTGGCCGGCACTGCCGCCGCAGGCGCGCTGAGCCTGACCGGCTTCCCGGCCCGCGCGGCCGAACCGCAGTGGAAGAAATACGCCGGCACCAAGCTTGAGGTGATCCTCGCCAAGGGTCCGCGCGGCGACAATTTTCAAAAGAACATCAAGGAATTTACCGAACTCACCGGCATCCAGGTCGAGTCGGAGCAGATCCCCGAACAGCAACAGCGCCAGAAGGCCGTGATCGAGCTCGCTTCGGGCAAGCCGAGCTTCGACGTGGTTCATGTCAGCTACCACGTGCAGAAGCGCCAGTTCGAGAAGGCCGGCTGGCTCGCCGACATCTCCGGCTACATGAAGGACCCGAATCTCACCGCGCCCGACCTCGTCGAAAGCGATTTCTCGGCCGGCGGCCTGCAATACGCCAAAAACGACAAGGGGCAGATGCACTCCCTGCCGTGGTCGGTCGACTATTTCATCCTCTATTACAACAAGGAGCTGTTCCAGAAGAAGGGCGTCGCGGTGCCCAAGACCTTCGACGAGATGGTCGCGGCGGCCGAAAAGCTCACCGATGCCAAGGAAGGCACGTTCGGCTTCGTCGGGCGCGGCCTGCGCAACGCCAACATGACGCTGTGGACCAACTTCTTCCTCAACGCCGGCGGCGAATTCCTCGATGCCAAGGGCGGCATCCTGACCGACGGCCCGGAGGCGATCGAAGCCACCAAACTGTACCAGACGCTGCTGACCAAGGTCGCGCCTCCCGGCGTCGCCGGCTTCAACTGGATGGAGTCGATGGCTTCCTTCACGCAGGGCCGCTCGGCAATGTGGATCGACGGCGTCGGCTGGGCGCCGCCGCTGGAAGACCCGGCCGCCTCGCGCATCGTCGGCAAGGTCGGCTACACCGTGGTGCCCAAGGGATCCAAGGGACAATATTCGGCAACCTATGGCGACGGCATCGGCATCGCGGCCGCCAGCAAGAACAAGGAAGCCGCCTATCTCCTGTGCCAATGGGCGGTGTCGAAGAAGCAAGGCGCGCGGCTGCTGCAGGCCGGCGGCGGCGTGCCGTTCCGGAGCTCCATCCTCAACGACCCGGAGATCCAGGCCGGCGTCAAGATGCCGAAGGAATGGCTGCAGTCGGTGATCGATTCCGCCAAGATCAGCAAGCTCGGCCTGCCCGTGATCATTCCGGTCGCCGAATTCCGCGATCTCGTCGGCGCGGCCCTCACCTCGACCCTCTCTGGTGCTGATCCCGCGACGGAGTTGAAGAAGGCTCATGAGCAGTTCCGCCCGATTCTGGAGCGCAGCGAAAAAGCGTGAAGGCCATAGCAGAAGTCACTCCGGCCGCGGCTGGTGCCGCGCCGGGGCAGGAATGGCGGCCACCGTCGTACTGGCCGTTCGTGGTGCCGGCGCTGGTCGTCGTGCTCGCCGTGATCGTGTTCCCATGGGTGTTCACGATCTGGATGAGCCTCAACGAGTGGAAGGTCGGCTCGCCGACCACCTTTGTCGGCTTCGCCAATTATCTGCGGATGCCGAACGATCCACGCTTCGTCGAAGCGGTCGGACACACCCTGCTCTACACCGCCCTGTCGGTGCTGCTGCCGCTGATCCTCGGCACCTTTGCGGCCGTGGTGTTTCACGCCAAATTTCCCGGCCGCGGATTCCTGCGCGGGGTCTTCATCATGCCGATGATGGCGACGCCGGTGGCGATCGCGCTGGTCTGGACCATGATGTTCCACCCGCAGCTCGGCATTCTGAATTACCTGCTGTCGCTGGTCGGCCTGCCACCGCAATTGTGGGTGTTTCATCCCGGCACCGTGATCCCCTCGCTGGTGCTGGTCGAAACCTGGCAATGGACTCCCCTGGTGATGCTGATCGTGCTCGGCGGCCTCGCCGCGATCCCGACCGAACCCTATGAGAGCGCGCAGATCGACGGCGCCAGCGTCTGGCAGGTGTTCCGCTACATCACGCTGCCGCTGATCACGCCGTTCCTGTTCATCGCCGGCATGATCCGCATGATCGATGCGGTCAAGAGCTTCGACATCATCTTCGCGATCACCCAAGGCGGCCCCGGCTCGGCGTCGGAGACCATCAACCTCTATCTCTACAGCGTCGCCTTCATCTATTACGACCTCGGCTATGGATCGGCGATCGCGGTGATCTTCTTCCTGCTGATCGTGGCGATGGCGGCGCTGATGCTGCATCTGCGCCAGCGCACGATGTGGACCGAGATCGGGAGCGGCGCATGAGCCTGCGTCAGATCCTCGGCAAGATCGGGCTGTGGTTTGCGATCTTCGTGGTCGTGTCACCCGCGATCCTGTTCTTTCTCTGGATGGCCTCGTTGTCGGTCAAGTTCGAGGTCGACAACGCGGCCTACCCGCCGGTGTTTTTCCCCGAGCGCTTTGCCTGGAAGAATTATGCCGACGTGCTCGCCTCCAACCGCTTCCTGACCTACTTCATCAACAGCCTCGTCGTAACCGGCACCGCAACCGGCCTCGCCATGCTGGTCGGCGTCCCCGCCGGCTACGGCATCGCGCGGATGGCCGCGCATAAATCCGCGATCGTGATCCTGATCGCGCGCATCACGCCGGGATTGTCTTATCTCATCCCGCTGTTCCTGCTGTTCCAGTGGCTCGGATTGCTCGGCACGCTGGTGCCGCAGATCATCATCCACCTCGTGGTCACGGTGCCGATCGTGATCTGGATCATGATCGGCTATTTCGAGACCACGCCGCTGGAGCTCGAGGAAGCCGCTTTGATCGACGGCGCCACGCGCTGGCAGGTGTTCCTTCACGTGGCGCTGCCGATCGCGCGTCCGGGGCTTGCGGTGGCCTTCATTCTCGCGGTGATCTTCTCCTGGAATAATTTCGTGTTCGGCATCGTGCTGGCGGGACGGGAGACGCGGACGCTACCCGTCGCCGTCTACAACATGATTTCGTTCGACCAGTTGAGCTGGGGGCCGCTTGCGGCTGCCGCGCTCATCGTGACCTTCCCCGTTTTGTTGCTCACGGTCTTGGCCCAGCGGCAGATCGTGGCGGGGCTGACCGCAGGCGCCGTCAAAGGCGGCTAGCTGCAAGCTCCGGCGCAAGGGCTTCCAGTACCGCGGCTGAGTTGGTGACCCAGCCGAAGATGCCGCCCTGGGCCTTGATCATCTTCAGGCCCATCTCGTGGAATTCGGGGAAGTAGGATGCGCAGCCGTCGGCCAGCACCACGCAGCGATAGCCGCGGTCGTTGGCCTCGCGCACGGTCGTGTTGACGCAGACTTCGGTGGTGACGCCACATACCAGCAGATTCTCGATGCCGTATTTCTCCAGCATGTCGCCAAGCTCGGTAGCGTAGAACGCGCCCTTGCCCGGCTTGTCGATCACGATCTCTGAGTCGAGCGGATAGAGCTCGGGAATGATGTCGTGGCCGGCCTCGCCGCGAATGAGAATGCGCCCCATCGGTCCGGGATCGCCGATCCGCAATGACGGCGCGCCGCGTTCGACCTTGGCCGGCGGCGCGTCGGACAGGTCGGGCAGATGTCCCTCGCGGGTGTGGACGACCAGCATGCCGGTTTCGCGCGCCGCCGACAGCACCGAAGCGATCGGCTTCACCGCGCGCGCGAGTTGCGACACGTCGTTGCCCAGCGTCTCGCCGAAGCCGCCGGGCTCCATGAAGTCGCGCTGCATATCGATGATCAGAAGCGCCGTAGCGGTCCAGTCGAGCGCGATCGGCTCCGGCTCGGCGGCGACCTTGCCGATGGATGGCCCCTTTGAGTTCGTCATGATGCAAACGCCCGACCGAGAGTAAGTTCCGGTGAGATTAAGCAAGGCGCATGCCATTGTACAATTCTTGCGCAAGCCGGGAATGAGTTGGCACGCTGGTTGCAAAATATCGCCGTATCGCAACGTCGAAATGCCGGCGGTCTGCCGCAGCGCCATAAACCTGGGAGGAACACATGAACGGGCTTGGAGGTCTCAACAAATCGCCGGAAGGCGTCGTGATCGGGCTGGTTCAACTGCAATTGCCTGTTGTCGTGACCAGGGCGGATCTCGCGCGGCAGACCGAGCGCATCATCTATATGGTCGGCAAGGCGCGGCGCAATCTCGGCACCATGGATCTCGTCGTATTTCCGGAATATTCGCTGCACGGGCTGTCGATGGACACCAACCCGGAGATCATGTGCCGGCTCGACGGGCCGGAAGTGGCCGCATTCAAGCAGGCCTGCATCGACCACAAGATCTGGGGCTGCTTCTCCATCATGGAGTTCAACCCGAACGGCAATCCCTATAATTCCGGCCTGATCATCGACGACAACGGCGAGATCAAGCTCTATTACCGGAAATTCCATCCCTGGATTCCGGTCGAGCCGTGGGAGCCCGGCGATATCGGCATTCCCGTAATCGAGGGACCGAAGGGCGCCAAGCTCGCGCTGATCATCTGCCATGACGGCATGTTCCCGGAGATGGCGCGCGAATGCGCCTACAAGGGCGCGGAGATCATGATCCGCACCGCCGGCTACACCGCGCCGATCCGCGAGAGCTGGCGTTTTACCAACCAGGCCAATTCGTTCCAGAATTTGATGGTGACCGCCAACGTCTGCATGTGCGGTTCCGACGGCTCGTTCGATTCCATGGGCGAAGGCATGATCGTGAATTTCGACGGCAGCATCATCGCCCACGGCACGACGGGGCGCGCCGACGAGATCATCACCGCCGAAGTCCGCCCCGACCTGGTGCGCGAGGCGCGGATCCACTGGGGCGTCGAGAACAACATCTACCAGCTCTGGCACCGCGGCTATGTCGCGGTGAAAGGCGGCGCGATGGATTGCCCGTATACGTTCATGCAGGACATGGTGGCGGGTACGTTCCGGCTGCCGTGGGAGGATCAGGTCAAGGTCACGGATGGGACGTCGTGCGGTTTTCCGGCGCCGACACGGATGTTCGGAAAAACGGCGAAGGCGGCGGAGTAGTGCGTCGCGCCTATCCTTCCGGTTGTCATCCCCGCGCATGCGGGGATCCAGTACGCCGCGGCTTCTCGGTTCTATCATCAGCGTCTCTGGAATACTGGGTCGCCCGGTTAAACCGGGCGATGACAACTGAATGTGTGTCTGCGATCTCGCGACGCATTGCGCCCGAGGTTTGCCAGAAACTTCCCGCCCTCTCATGAGAGGGCGCAGGGAAGACCGGGTGCGCGCTGCACCCGCGGTCTCGTGTGCGATTGTGCAACACGATGGTGCACACGAGCATACAGGGCAGCGGAGAGCATCCGGCCTTCCCTGCGCAATGGCTTTACGGCTTATGCCGTGATCTCCCCGGAGACGAGTTCTGGGTTGACTCCGTCACTATCGTTTCCGCTCACGCTTCTCCGACAGCTTGACGCCGGCAACGGGCGCCAGGACCACACGGTTTTGCCGTACGCTTATCCACGCCGTCGTCAGGCGTGAACCAGCGTCCACCGCATCCCGCCGCGCGTTCGTGACGTGCGCACGCCCCTCTTGTCGGGCAGGACGCGACGATTCAAACCGCTGATTTGCCCGACGAGGGAAGCGGAATTTTGCCCGTCGGGTTAATTTGTCGCAGCGCGAGGGAGCCGACCGTTCGCGTGGATGGCGCTTCCCTCACGCCACCAGCGCCGCATCCACCTCGGCCCCCTCGCCGCGCTGCGCCTTCAGCAGGCTGATGATCTCGGCATTGGGGCGGGCGCGGCTGAACAGAAAACCCTGGCCTTCGTGGCAGCCTTCGGTGCGCAGGCAGCTCAGTTCGGCCTCGGTCTCGACGCCTTCGGCGGTGATGGTGACGCCGAGGCCCTTGCCGAGGCTGATGATCGAACGCACGATCGCCTGCGCATCGCGGTTGGAGCCGACATCGCGCACGAACGACTGATCGATCTTGATCTTGTCGAACGGAAAGCTGCGCAAATAGCTCAGGCTGGAATAGCCGGTGCCGAAATCGTCCATCGAGATGCGGACGCCGAGCGAGCGCAGCGCATGCAGCGTCGCCAGCACCTGGCTGCTCTTTTCCAGCACCAGCGTCTCGGTGATCTCGAGTTCGAGCCGCGTCGCCGCCAGACCGGTTTGTTTCAACGTTTCCATCACCATCGACAGCAGATTGCCGACGCGGAACTGCAGCGGCGACAGATTGACCGCGACGCGGACGTCGTCGGGCCATTGCGCCGCATCCATGCAGGCGCGCCGCAGCATCAAGCCACCGACGGCGTTGATCAGGCCGGTCTCTTCGGCAACGGGGATGAACTCGCCGGGCGAGATCATGCCGCGTTCGGGATGCGGCCAGCGCACCAGCGCCTCGAAGCCGGTGACGCGACCGGACGAAAGGTCGACCAGCGGCTGATAATGCGGCCGCAGCAAATCGTTCTCGATCGCGTGGCGCAGCTCGATCTCGATCTTGCGGCGGGACTGGGCGCGGGCGTCCATTTCGGCCTCGAAGAAGCTGAACGTGCCGCGGAACTCGTTCTTGGCGCGCGACAGCGCCATGTCGGCGTTCTTCAGCAATCTGTCGGACTCGTCGCCGTCGCCGGGCGACATCGCGATGCCGATGCTGGCGCCGATCACCACCGAATGGCCGTCGAGCAGATAGGGGTCGCCGATCGCCTCCAGCAGGCGCCTGGCCAGCAGCACGGCGTCTTCGGGCCGCGTCACCCCGCTCTGGACGATCGCGAACTCGTCGGAGTTGAGGCGCGCCAGCACGTCCTCCTCACGCAGCGTCGATCGCAGTCGCTTGGCGACGCCGCGCAGCAGCTTGTCGCCGATGCCATGGCCGAGCGTATCGTTGACCGCCTTGAAATTGTCGAGGCCGAGCACCAGCACCGCCACCTTTTCTGCGCTGCGCCGCGTATGCAGCAAGAGATCGTCCATCTGCTGGCGCAGCAGGGTGCGGTTCGGCAATCCGGTCAGGCCGTCGTGCTGGGCCATGAAGGCAAGCCGCGCTTCGGCACGTTTGCGTTCGGTGATGTCCATCAACGCCAGCAGCACGGCCGGCTGGCCGCCGTAAACCAGCTGGCGCGAATAGATCGCCAGATCGATCAGCGCGCCGTCCGCCCTGACATGCTTCCAGGTTCGGGCCGCCTGTTCGTCGCTGCTGCGATCGCCCGCCCACGGCAATTCCGGATCGAATGCCTGCAGACTGCGGATCGTCAATCGCTCGAACTCGGAGCGGCTATGGCCGTAGTGCTGGATCGCGGCGTCGTTGACACCGAGGATGCGCTCACCATCCAGCGAACAGACGATCATCGGCACCGGGTTGCTGTCGAACAGCAGGCGGAATGACGCCTCGCGCTGTTTCAGCTCGGTAATATCGACGCGCAGGCCGATCACGCCGCCGTCTTCGGTGAGCCGCTCGTCGATCAGGATCACGCGGCCATCGGCCAGCGTCTGCTCGTGACGATCGCCGGGCTGGTGAAGCCTGGTCAGACGCTCGGTGAGCCATTCCTCCTCGCGGCCGATCGCCTCCGGATAATCGCCGCGCTCGACGCCGACGCGGATGGTGTCCGCCAGCCGCGCGCCCGGCTTGAACAAATCCGAGCTGCGGTCGTAGATCTCCGCATATTTCCTGTTCCAGAGAATGTAGCGGCCTTCGGCGTCGAGAAACACGATGCCTTGGGGCAGGATGTCGATCGCCTCGCGCAGCCGCTCATGCGATTTTCGCGCGTCGGCAATCGCGACCTCCGCCTCGGCGCGCGTGCGCATGATTTCGCTGCGCTCGGCGGCACCATGGCGGCGATCACCTGAAAGCTTTGGGCTGGGTTTTACCGGTCGACCGAACAGGCGAGCAATCGTAGTCCGCTTTGGTTGCTTGATTGTCTTTTGCCTTATCTTCGGCATAGCCGCGCCTCACCCGCCTTCTGCGTGCAATGTTCTCCGATAAGTGTCTGAAAAATTGGTATCTCTTGCCGGTTCGAAGCGCCCCGTGCCCGGCTCTCTGGTGCCCGCTGAAAAGGCCGGTTCACGCTATGCGTGTGGTGCCGCAACAGGCCGCGCGCGACCAAACGGGAATGCACAAGCAGAATCTCATCCAGCGCACGAAGAACACGCGACACGCATTCGGATTGCACACGGAATGCGCGAAATCTCGCGCCGGCGCATCAATACGCGCCAATGGTCGGCAGGGTTATTGAAGCGTTAAGCCGGCGCTGATCGTCGCACAGTGCGAGCAAGCCAAAAGTCTAAGCCGCGCGCACCGTGTCGAGGAATTTACCGACTTCCAGCCGAAGGCGGTTGCTTTCGCCGGACAGCGACTGAGCCGAGGAAAGAACCTGCGCGGAAGCGGAGCCGGTCCGGCGGGCACCCTGGTTCACATCGACAATGTTGGTGGCGACATCGGAGGTGCCCACTGCAGCCTGCTCGACATTGCGCGCAATCTCCTGCGTGGCGCTACCCTGCTGATCCACGGAGTTCGAGATCGTCGCCGCGATCTGCGAGATCCGGCCGATGGTGGTGCCGATCTGCTTGATCGCCAGCACCGATTCCTGGGTCGCCACCTGCATCCCGGCAATCTGGCTGCTGATTTCCTTGGTTGCATTGGCGGTCTGCGCGGCGAGCGCTTTCACTTCCTGAGCGACCACCGCAAAGCCCCGTCCCGAATCACCCGCGCGCGCCGCCTCGATGGTGGCGTTCAGCGCCAGGAGATTGGTCTGTTCGGCGATCGTGGTGATCAGATTGACGACGTCGCCGATCCGCAGGGCTGCCTTCGACAGCTCGTTGATGCGGGCGTCGGTCATTTCGGCCTGATTGACGGCTTCGCCGGCGATCCGGTTCGACTCCTGGACCTGGCGGCTGATTTCGGCGACCGAGGCGGTCATTTCTTCCGTCGCTGCGGCGACCGATCTGACGTTTGAGGAGGCTTCCTCAGACGCCGCCTCCACCCTGCCGGAGAGCTGCTGCGTCTCTTCGGCGGTCCGGCTCAGACTGGTCGCCGAGGCCTCGAGCTCCGTTGAGGCCGAGGATACGGTCTGCACGATCTCGCCGACCGCGGCCTCGAATTCGGCCGCGAGTTTCTGCATTTCCGTCTTGCGCTGGGCATGCGCTTGCTTTTCGGTTTCCGAACGTTCCGCGCGCAGCCGGTTCGATTCCAGCATGTTGTCCTTGAAGACCTGCAGCGCGCCCGCCATGTCGGCGATTTCGTCCGAGCCGCCGGTCGCGACATTGGTCGCCAGATCGCCCGCGGCAATCGACTTCATGCTGTTCTGCAGATGCACCAGGCGCCGCACCACGCCGCGCCCGACATAGTACCAGCCGATCACCAGCGCCGTTAAAAGGCTGACGAGCGCAAGACTGATCAGGATGATACGTCCCTGCCCGATCTCCGCCTCCGATTCGCGGACCGCGGTGGCGGCGCCCGCTTCGCTGCGCTTTCGCAGGCTGGCGACTTCCTTCTCGAACTCCTGGGCGAGCGTGCGGTTCTCCGTCACCACATTGGCGCCGGCCTTCGCGGCCACCAGTTCGCGTTGCTTGAGCTCGAAAATGTTGCCGGCGTCCTTGCCGGTCTTGACCAGCTCATCGACCAGTTTCGACGCCTCGGGATTCTTGAAGGCCGCGGCTGCCTTGCCAAGGCGGCCCGCGGTCGCCGTGAAGCGGTCCTTGACCGGCGGCAGCAGGTCGGCGGACGGCAGGTCGGCGGCCTCGACCAGGATTCCCAGTATCAAATTGGATTCCGCGCGCAACTCCAGGATGGCTTGCAGCGACGCCAGTTCGTTGTCGGCCAGCGCCGACAGCGTCTTCTGAACGACTTCCAGATCCTTGTTGTCGGCCGCGGTCTGCAGGCCCATCGTCAGGCTGAACCCGGCGTCATCGGCCATCGGCGCCAGTTTTTCGGCGAGCTTCTGATGCGATTTGCGCAGGCTCGCGACCAACGCGTCGCGCGAGGCGGCAATGGTCTGGCGTTCGGTCACGGATTGCAGCAGCCGGTCGAGATTGACCAGGATGCGATCGGCGGTCTTGCTGACTTTGGCGACATCGTCGGGAGCGAGCGCGCCGACGCTCTGTTTGAGCTCCTGACGCGCGGCCGTCAAAATTTTGGAGGCGTGATCGCGCTCGGCCTGATCGGTCGCGGCGAGCAGGCGCGGTGCCGCGGCGGCGACGTCGCCGGCGGCCCTGGCGACCTCGGAGGCCCGCGTGATCTCGGGCAGGCTCTTCTCGGAGATCGCGCCCAGCGAACGCCCGAGGCTGTCGTAGGAGATGATCGCGCTGCCGCTCGCCAGCACCGTGAGCGCGGCGACGACGCCGAAGGCCATAAACAAGCGACCGCGAAGGCCGAGGCGATACCACGACATGCCAGCGTTCATCGCAAAACTCCAAATAACAAATAACAACGGCAAAATAGCGCCGCGAGCAGCGGGGCGTTACCCGGTGCTCGCGGCTCGTTGTGCTTACGATCCGGTCTTCTCGAGCCGTTCGACCGCCTTGAAGCTGCCGTCCGCCTGGATCACGGTCAGGAACACTTCATTCGAGCCGCGGTTGCTGGTGGGGCTGTAGGAGAGCTTGAAGCCGCCGAGATCGAGGCTGCCGGCTTTTTGCACGGCGTCGATCATGGCCTGGCGGGTGAGGTCGCCATCAACCTTCTCGAGCGCTGCGGCAATCGCACGGCCGACGAGGTAACCCTCGAGCGAAACGAAGCCGGGCTGCGCGTCGGGCGCGCTGGCCTTGAGCGAAGCATGGTAGCGGCCGACCACCGGGATCGCCGCATCCTTCGGGAACGGAACGACCTGCGTGATCACGACGCCGGTGCCGGCCGCGCCGAGCTCCTTTGCAAGCGCATCGGACCCGACAAAGGAGATGTTCACAAAGGTGGCGTCGAGCTTGATCTGCTTGGCCAGCTTGATGAACTCAGCCGCGGGCTTGTAGGGGCTGATCATGATCACGGCCTGGGGCTCGGCCTTCTTGATCGACAGCAGCGCGGCTTTCACGGCCACGGTGTTGCGCTCGAAGGTGCCTTCGCCGGCAAGCTGCATCTGCCGCTTTTCGAGCGCCTTCTTGACGCCGGCAAGGCCGGCCTGACCGAAAGCGTCGTCCTGGTACATGATCGCGATCCTGGTCGCGCCGAGATCCTTGGTCACCCGTTCGACCATGGCTTCGGTTTCCTGGAAGTAGCTGGCGCGAATGTTCATCACCAGCGGCTTGTGCGGCTCGCGCAGGAATTCGGCGCCGGTGAAGGCACCGATGAAGGGCGCGCCTGCCGCATTTGCGATCGGCTGGGTGGCGGCTGAGGTCGGGGTGCCAACCGCGCCGACGAGCGCGAAGACCTTGTCTTCCTCCAGCAGCTTCTTGGCCGCTTCGATCGACTTGGTCGGCTCATATCCGTCGTCGACGCTCTTGAGTTCGAGCTTGCGGCCCTTGACGCCGCCGGCCTTGTTGATTTCCGCGAAGGCTGCTTCCAGCCCGATCTTCATGCCCTGGCCCAGGGCCGAGGCCGGCCCGTCAAGCGCCGCGGCCTGACCAAACACGATCTTATCGGCCGACACGCCGTTTTCGGCGGATGCGGGAATGCTCGTCGCGAGGAGAACAGCCGACGCAGCAAGGAAGGCGTTGAACGGAGTAGCTCGCATATGAATTGTCCTTTGGCGGGGTGTAATGGTCGAACGGATCTGCTGGCCCGCGTCATCGTTGGCATGACGACACAGCAACACTGCGTTGCGATTATGAGCCCGATAGCTTCAGAACAGATTAACGATTGACCGGTGCGTATTTGTACGGTTGCTGAATCGAGGCGAGGTTCACGGCCGGGTTGCACCTGTGAACACGCAGCCGCACAAGGCGACCAACTACACAATACCCAAGCGTGAATCGACACTTGCGCGGATCAGCGACAAGTGTCCGGAATTCTGGCGGTGACCGGCAAGGTTATCGAAGGGTTAAGATGATCGCCTGTCCGTGCGACACTGCAGGCGACCGCTCGTCGATACCATAACCTAGTTGATCTGGATCCGCGTATTGCGTTGGCCGCTGCGCTGGATCAGCGCGAACAGCGCCGCCGCATGCGACGGGTGCAGCCTGACGCAGCCATGCGAGGCTCGGCCGCCGAGCCGCCTGATATCCGTGGTGCCGTGAATGGCGAATCCGTGATGGAAGAAGATCGCGTGCGGCATCGGCGAATTGTAGTACTTGCGCGAATAATAATGCCGCGACATCCATTGCGGACGGAAGACGCCGCTCGGCGTGCCATAGCCGCTGCGGCCGGTCGAGACCGGCCAGCTGTACCGCGTCGCGCCGTCGATGCTAACAGCCATGCGCTGCGATGATTTGTCGATCTGGACCACGACAGCGGCGCGTGCCGGGCTCAGTGCCAATGCCGACATGAAAATCGCGGCCACAAATGACAGCCGCACACCCAATCGAAATTTCATAATGACGCCCTGCCGTCAAAAAAAGCTCTTTAATGGCGGCATGATGTGTTTTGGAAACGCGCCATTGTAAAGAGCGGTGGCCCCGCCGGGGGCAAAGGGTCCGAATTAATCTTAACCCGGGGCGACCGGAATAGCGTGGAAATGCCGCGTGCAGATGCTGTGGGAGATCAAACAATTGCGATTGGCGCGGTTGTCCCGCGGTGCCGATTCCATGTTACGTTTTGGGCAGCTAGAGTGATCCGATGACACCCCGCCTGATTCTGATCCCGCTCCTGGTCCTGATCGGTCTCGCCAATGCCACCATGGCATGGGCGCAGGACAAGGGCAGCGTTGACCCCAAGCCGCTGCCGCCGCTGGCCAATCCAAACGATCCCAACATTGCCGCCAAGGAATTGTTCGGCCGCAAGGTGCTGCCGGCGACGACGCCGACGCGGGTGCACGGCTTTTACGCCCATGGCTGCATCGCGGGCGCGGATGGACTGCCGATCAATGGCGACGCCTGGCAGGTGATGCGGCTGTCGCGCAACCGCTACTGGGGGCATCCCGACTTGGTCGCGCTGGTGAAGCGGCTGGCCAACAAGGCGCACAAGGATGCCGGCTGGCCCGGCATTCTGGTCGGCGACATGTCGCAACCGCGTGGCGGCCCGATGTTGACAGGCCACGCCAGCCATCAGGTCGGGTTAGACGCCGACATCTGGCTGACGCCGATGCCGAACCGCCGGTTATCGCGCAACGAGCGCGAGGAAATGTCGGCGATCATGATGGTGCGCTCCGACCGGCTCGATATCGATCCCAAAGTGTTCACACCTAGCCATCTGGTGGTGATCCGCGCCGCCGCGCAGGAGCCGACGGTGCAGCGCATCTTCGTCAATGCCGCGATCAAGAAGGCGCTGTGCCGCGAGGCCAAGGGCGATCGCAGCTGGCTGCACAAGGTGCGGCCGATGTACGGCCACGATTATCACTTCCACATCCGCATCAAATGCCCGCCCGGCGCCGGTGAATGCGAGAGCCAGCCCGATCCGACCGAAGGCGAAGGCTGCAGCACAGGCGACCTCGCCTTCTGGTTCAAGGATTCCGTGCTCCATCCGAAACCGCCGCCCGTCCCGCCGAAACCAAAGCCGCCGATGACGATGGCGCAGCTCCCCCCGGCCTGCAAAGCGGTGCTGACCGCACCGGATGCAAAGCAATAGCCGGTGGTGCGGAGCCTTTGCGCCGCGTCAACAATGCTGTAAGGTTGGTTCCGCGATCTTCCTGATGGACCGTAAGTCTCAGGAAAATGACCGGAACGGCGCTTCCGATTGTCGCATCCTTGACCCAACCAACGCCTGATTTGCGCGCGCCCACCGCGCCGCGGACTCGCACGGAGCGCCACCATGTATCGTCCCGCCGGAATTTTTACCGCCCTTTTCATTCTGCTCGGCGCGATCCATTCGCCCGCTGCCGCGCAGGACAAGACGATTACGGTGTTCGCCGCCGCCTCGATGAAGAATGCGCTCGACGACATCGATGCCGCCTATACCGCCAAAACCGGCGTCAAGGTCACCGTGAGCTATGCCGCGAGCTCGGCACTCGCAAAACAGATCGAACAGGGCGCGCCGGCCGACGTCTTCATCTCCGCCGACACCGACTGGATGGATTACGCGATCGGCAAAAAGAACATCCACGAGCCGACCCGGGTCAACCTGCTCGGCAATTCCATCGTACTGGTCGCGCCGAAGGATTCGAAGATCGACAATGTCAGCATCGGTGCGGGCTTCGACCTCGCCAAGCTCGCGGGCGACGGCAAGATCGCGACCGGCGACGTCAAATCCGTACCGGTCGGCAAATACGCCAAGGCCGCACTGGAGAAACTCGGCGCCTGGCAGGCGGCCGAGCCGAAATTCGCGATGGCCGACAGCGCGCGCGCGGCGTTGACGCTGGTGGCGCGCGGCGAAGCCGCACTCGGCATCGTCTATTCCACCGACGCGAAGGTCGAACCCGGCGTCAAGGTCGTCGGCACGTTCCCGGCCGATTCCCACCCCGCGATCATCTACCCCGTCGCGGCGACCACGACGGCGAAACCGGAAACGTCAGACTATCTCGCTTTCCTGCGCTCGACCGCGGCCAAGAACATCCTTGAGAAATACGGTTTCAAATTCCTGGTCAGTCCCTCGACCTGATGTTCGATATCTCGCCGACGGAATGGACGGCGATCCTGCTCAGCTTGCGGGTCGCCATCATCGCGACGCTGGTGGCGACGCCGTTCGGCATCGCGCTGGCGTGGCTACTGGCGCGGCACAATTTCTGGGGCAAGTCGATCCTCGACGCGCTGGTCCATCTGCCGCTGGTGCTGCCGCCGGTCGTGACAGGTTATCTGCTGCTGCTCACCTTCGGCCGCCGCGGCATGGTCGGCGCGTGGCTGGCCGACAATCTCGGCATCGTGTTCGCGTTTCGCTGGACCGGCGCCGCGCTGGCCTGCGGCGTGATGTCGTTTCCGCTTCTGGTGCGGCCGATCCGCCTCTCGATCGAGGCGATCGACCGGCGGCTGGAACAGGCATCGAGCACGCTCGGCGCGGCACCTTGGCAGGTGTTTGCGACCGTGACCCTGCCGCTGGCGCTGCCGGGCATTTTGGCCGGCATGGTGCTCGGCTTTGCCAAGGCGATCGGCGAGTTCGGCGCCACCATTACCTTCGTCTCGAACATTCCTGGCGAGACCCAGACGATTTCGTCCGCGATCTATTCGCTGATCCAGACACCCGACGGCGACCGCGCGGCGGGGCGGCTGGTGCTGATCTCCATCGTGATTGCGATGGGCGCGCTGATCGCATCCGAGTGGTTCGCACGGCGCGCCACGCAGCGCCTGCACGGGAACTGACCATGCTGCGCGTCGAGGTCACAAAGCAGCTTGGCGAGTTCTCGCTGGAAGCCTCGTTCACCAGCGAGGGCCGTGTCACCGGCCTGTTCGGCGCGTCCGGCGCCGGCAAGAGCTCGCTGATCAACATGATCGCGGGCTTGCTGCGGCCCGACCGCGGCGTCATCACCCTCGACGGCGAAACGCTCGACGACACCTCGACGGGCGCGCACGTGCCGCCGCACCGCCGCCGCATCGGCTACGTGTTCCAGGATGCGCGGCTGTTTCCGCATCTCGATGTCCGGCAAAATCTCGACTACGGCCGGCGCATGAACGACCTCGCCGAGGATCCGGCGCAGCATGCGCGCATCACCGATCTGCTCGACATCGGCGGCCTGCTGGACCGCCGACCCGGAAAACTTTCCGGCGGCGAGCGTCAGCGCGTCGCGCTCGGCCGCGCGCTGTTGTCGAAACCGCGATTGCTGCTGATGGACGAGCCGCTGGGCTCGCTCGACGAGGGACGCAAGGTCGAGATCCTGCCTTATCTGATCCGGCTGCGCGACGAAGGCATCCCGATGGTCTATGTCAGCCATGATGCCGCGGAGCTGCGCCAGCTCGCGACGCAGATCGTGATGCTGCGCAACGGACGCGTCACCGCACTCGGCGGCGTCAAGGTACTGACGGGCAGCACGCCGGCTTGATGTCGTCCGTGATCCAGATCACATCTGAACAACGATAAAATCGAAAAACGTCAGTGTTTATAGTCACTTCCTGAACACCCGTTCAGAAAAATCTTTCGAACTATTTTCGTGGACGACACGTCTCATAAGCGCATCAGGCAATCACGCCTAGCACAATGGAGACTACAAATATGTTCCGTAAAATCGCTCTTGCAGCCGCTGCCGCGATCGCTCTGACCGCTGCTGCTGTTGCGCCGGCTTCGGCCGGTGGCAAGGGTGGCCACGGTCATGGTGGTCATCACGGTCATGGCCATCACGGCCATCATCATGGTCATCATCACCACGGTCACGGCCATCATCACCACCACGGTCATCACCACCACGGCCATCATCATCACGGCCACTTCTACATCGGCGGAAGCTGCTGGCGGACGGTGTGGACCGACTTCGGACCGCGTCGCGTCTACGTTTGCGGCCGCTATCTGTAAGCTGACGGCCATCGCAAGAAGGCCTCAGCCGAAGGCTGGGGCCTTCTCCCTTTCGCAGGGTTCGCCGTGACGAAATCTGGCGAAGCGACGTTTTAGCTCACGCGCTTGCCTGCGCGGTGCGCACCCAGCACGTCACGCAACGCCTGGATCTTCGGCGAGCCCGCGCCCTTGCGCCAGATCAGGTAGGTATCCGCCCTGTTCTCGCCCGGCGGCAACCGATGAACCCGCAGGCGCTTGCTCTCCGGAAACGTGGTGAGAACGCTTTTCGGCAACAGCGCAACGCCCATTCCCGCCGCCACACATCCAAGCATCGCATGGTAGGAGCCGAGTTCGATCGTGCGTTCCGGCATCTGGTCGCGAAGCGCGTACCAGTCCTCCAGCCGCTTGCGATGCGGGCAGCCGTGCTCGAAGGCAATGATGGTTCTCGGAAAGTATTCTGTCTTGCCTTTGTTCTTACCTTGACCGATCGCCGGCATGCCGGCCGCGGAAACGATCACCGGCTCCTCCTCGAACACCGCGACCTTTTCGAACAAGGCGTCCGCTATCGGCAACGTCACCAGCGCAGCATCGAGCTCGCCGGCCAGGATGGCCTTTGAAAGCGTCGGCGGATTGCCGGTGCGCAGTTCGAACTCCACCTCCGGATAGAGACGATGATATTCGCTGACCGGTCCCGGCAAGCGAACGGCCGCGGTGCTCTCCATCGCGCCCAGGCGAAAGATTCCCCTCGGCCGCGGATCCTGCACCGCGTTGCGCGCTTCATCGGCCAGCGCGAGCAGGCGGTCCGCGTAATCGAGCAGCACCTGACCGGCCGGGGCAAGGTGCAGGCGCTTACCCTCGCGAATAAAGAGCGCAACGCCGATGTCGTCCTCGAGCTGGCGGATCCGTGTCGTGACGTTGGATTGGACGCGATGCAAATGCTCCGCGGCGCGCGTCACGCCGCCCTCGCGTACGACCGCACTGAAGATCTTCAGATCGGACAAATCCATACATCTCTCCACGGGATCATAATCATCATAATAATTCATTTTATGTGATGCATGGCCCGCCGTAAAGAGCTCCCATCGCAGCGCTCCGGAAGACCCGGCGGCGCAAGCCGCGATCGATGGAGGTCACGATGGCAACAGCCCATGGAATGCAAGGCGACCCGTCAGACATCCGCCGGGCCTCGCCGGTGACGCGTCTGCTACTGACGGAGCGGATGGTCCGACAGGCGCGAACCGCCAGAGCTGCGGCTATCGGTAACACCGTCGCTCGGGGGTTCGCGGCTGCCGCGCGCGGCGTGCGCCTGCTGTCATCGGTCGCCTGTGACGCGTTCGCCTTGCGCGACACCCTCATGCCCGCGCGCAGGCGCAGCCGAACGCACCATCTCAATCACCATCAGTGACAATGAAACGACGACGCCACCGGCATTATCTCTGAAGGAAGAACGATCATGCTGATCACGATCATCAGACTCGCCCAATCCAACACCGGTGCTCTCGCCGCCAGCACCTTTCGTGCCCTGCGAACAGCCGGCGCGGCGCTTTGGAGCTGGCGGCAACAGCGACGGGCGGCGTCGGAGTTACACAGCATGAGCGACCACTCGCTGAGGGATATCGGCATCGCGCGAAGCTACATCGACGAACAGGTGCGCCTTGCCGCCAAACGCTACGCGCGGCCGCGCAACTCAACCAGATTGACCTGATTTTACATCACCAGACCTGAAACGGAGAAACATCATGGCCAAAGCATACTGGATCGTACGCGTCAGCGTTCATCAGCCGGCGCAATACCCTGACTACCTCGCCGCGGCGCGGCCGGCCTTCGAAAAATTCGACGCCAAATTCATCGTACGCGGCGGCGCGTACGAGCTGATGGAGGGACAGGCACGCGAGCGCAACGTCGTGGTCGAGTTCGCGGATTTCGCAACGGCGACCGCCTGCTACCGCAGCGACGAATATCAGAAGGCAAAGGCGATCCGCCAGGCGAACGCGGATGCCGACTTCATCATCATCGAAGGCGCAACCTAGACGACTTCGCGCGCACGCAAATCCGCGATCGCGCCCGCATCGTAGCCGAGCGAGGCCAGCACCTCGTCGGTATGGGCGCTGAGTTCGGGCGCCATGCGGTCGAGCTTGCCGCCGCCATGGGCGAGCTGAAAACCGCTGCTGGCAAAACGAAGCCGGCCATAGGGCGTGTCGATTTCCTGAATCGCGCCGCGCGCTGCGATCTGCGGATGATCGATCACTTCCTCGACCTTCCAGATGCTGGCGCAGGGCGCGCCAGCCGCTTCCAGGACGGTCTCCCACTCGCGCGGGTCTTTCTTCGACAGGGCGTCCTCGATGATGGCGCGCAAGGCCGGCTCGTTTTCCTGCCTCGCGAACCAGTCGACGAAGCGCGGGTCTTCCAGCGCATCAGTGCGGCCGAGCGCCTTCATCAGCGACTGATACTGTTTCTCGCTGTTGACGGCGAGCAGGAGATAACCGTCGCCGGCCTTGAACAGATTGGCGGTCGGCCGGCGGCTGACGGCCTGATTGCCTGACAGTTGCTGGCGATGACCGGCCACCGCGTAATCCGCCACCTGACCTGAAAGAAACGCCAGCGTCGCCTCCAGCATGGAGACGTCGACCATCTGTCCCTTGCCGGTATGGGTGCGCTGGAACAGCGCGCTGGAGACACCGAACGCCGCGGTCGAGCCGGACAACACGTCGCAAACCGCGAAGCCGGCGCGGGTCGGTCCGGTCTCGGCGTGGCCTGTAATGGACATGATGCCCGATAGGGCCTGGATCTTGCCGTCATAGCCGGCGCCAAGCCGGGCCGGACCGGTCTGGCCAAAACCCGAAATCGCGCAATAGATCAGCCGCGGATTGATTTCAGAGAGCGCCGCATAGCCGATGCCGAGCTTGTCCATCACGCCGGGACGGAAATTCTCCATCACCACGTCGGCCTGCGCCGCGAGCTGCTTGACGATCGCGATCGCTTCCGGCTTTTGCAGGTCGAGCGTCAGGCTGCGCTTGTTGCCGTTGATCGCCTGCCAGCCGGGAGCGAGACCGCGCTCGGCCCATTCGCGGGAGAGCGGCGTGCGGCGCATGTCCTCGCCCTCGCGCCGCTCCACCTTGATGACGTCGGCGCCGAGCAGCGCGAGCTGGTAGCTCGCATAGGGGCCGGCCAGCACCTGCGTGAAGTCGAGAATCTTCACGCCTTCGAAGGGTCGGGTCAATTCAGTTTCCTCCGGAGAGTGCGGTGGAAGGAGCGGTCAACCAACCAAGTCCGTCATTGCCTGCGACAAACGCGAAGCGTTTGCGCAAGGGAGCCCTTGCGACGAAGCAATCCATTCTTTCTTTGCGCGGAGAGATGGATTGCTTCGCTTCGCTCGCAATGACGACGCTGGCGGCGCCCCGCCTCACGCCGCGCGGTTGCCGCGCGCGATTTCTTTCTGCTTGTCGAACTCGGCGCGGCGGCGGGCCAGTTCTTCCGGGCTCATCTGCGCGATGTTGTTGTAGTCGAGCTTCCAGGAGGCATCGTCGCTCCAGCGCAGCGGCGATTGCATCGTGGTGCGCGCGCCGGACGCGGTTTCCAGAACACGCAGCGCCAGCTCGAGCGTCTGCGCCTGCGAGGCCACATCCTGCGGCTTGCCGGCGGAGTTGCCGAGCGGAAAGTCCGAAAACAAAAAGCGCGGCACGGCCGCGTGCTCGACGATGTCCTTGGCACAGCCAATCACGACGGTGGCGATGCCGTTGGCTTCGAGGTGGCGCGCGACCAGTGCCGAGGTCTGGTGGCACACCGGACAGTTCGGCACCAGCACGGCGACATCGACCTTGTCGGCGAGACAACGTTCAAGAATCTCCGGCGCGTCGGTGTCGATGGTGACGCGATGGCTGCGATTGGTCGGCGCGCCGAAGAAGCGCGGCGCCACCCCGCCGATCCGCCCCGCGGCCTGCGCCTTCAGGAGCTGCGGCAGCGGAAACCAGGTGCCGCTGTCGGTTGCTGACGTGTGCTTGCGGTCATAGCCGATATGCGAGATCCGCAGATCGTGCTGTTTCGAAGTATCGCCGTCATAGACCGTGTAGAATTTCGCGCCGCCATTATACGCGGCGCCCGGCCCCTGATCGCCCTTGGTGGGATCATATTGCGCGGCTGTGGTAACGATGGTCACGCGCGATTGCGCCAGCGGCTTTTTCAGCGGCTGGAACGGCGCATCGACGTAATGCGCCCAGCGGTAGGGCGTGGTGTAACCGATCGCCGCGTAATAATCCCGGGTCCGCTGCATATAGGGGACCGGAGCATCGTAGTCGGGCGCAAAGCCCAGTTGATCGTCGGACGGGCCGGACATTGTTGTGTCTCCTGCGTTTCCACCGTGAGGGCGCTGATCTGGCTTGAGCCCAAGCTAGTGATAGTCAGCCTGTTCCTCAACAGCGGATATTGCATGAGCCAGGACCAATGACCATGCGCGGCGCTACCTAGTCGTCCTCCTCGGCCGGCTCACCAATTCTGCATGGGCGCAAGGCATCGCCGCCCTTGAGCACGATGATCGAGACCGCCGCATGATTCTGCCTGAAGTCGTTGAGGCGGAAGATTCCGGCGGCGTAGCGTTCGCGCAGGCCTTGTTCCACCCTGGCGTCGATCGGATCACGGAAGATTTCGCGCGCACGCATCAAACCCAAATCGCCATGGTCGCGGTACAGAGTCGAGGTGTGCTGCAAGCGGGAGGACAGATACCAGAACATCGCCGAGCGGTATTCCTTCAAGGCGTCTTTCGGGCAGGACTGCGGCGTACAGACACGCAGAGCCAGCGTGATCTTGTCGGGGTCAAAGTTGGGGAAACGATCATCGATCGAACGCCCGCCGCGGTCGCGCGAGCCGCGCGAGGGAATCGCTTTCGTTCCAGCGACATGCTGGCGGCCGTAGCAGGCCGGCGCGGCCTTCGGCTCGGACATGTACTTTTCCACGCGGGCGAAAACACCGAAACCGACCATCGCGATTCCGCCGACGGCCAGACCCGTGGCCACCGCGCGCCAGCGGGTGAAGAAGCCCGAGGGCAAGCCTTGTTCGAGCATGCTCATCCGCATGCATTCTTGCTGGGTTGAGCAGGGCCTACAACAGGCATCGGGGGCATCCCGCGCGGCGGCGGCGGACTTCCGAAGACGCCCGGCGTTCGGTTCGACATGAGCCGGGCAACATCGCTGGCCGGGATGTAACCGTCGGCTTCGAGCGCGACCAGTCCTTCCTTGAGTTGCGGATCGATCCGGGCGCTGGGCATGCCGGCCGCGTCTTGCTTGTAATCGATCGGCCCGCCGGCAATCATTGCCGATGGGCTGCCCGCCTGTATTTGCCATTCTTCACGCGCCTGAACGACCAGCTTGGCATACTGCCGAACCGCCTCGTACAAATGATCCCGGTGCGGCTTCTGACAGAAGCGCTGCGGCTGTTCCCTGGTCAGGCACGCCACATAGGCGCCGCCGCGCACGACCCGGTGCTCGACGATATAGAGGCTATCGAAAGCTGCGTTCCTCTGCGTCGCGGTCAATTCGGCCGTAGCGGCGCGGTCGGTGCAGATGCGATGAACCCGCTGCAACAGCGCGTCACCGCCGCCGGCCTGCTCGATCGCCGCCGCCGGGTTGCCGGCGTTGGCGGTTTCGACGAAACCCCGGTCGAGCGCTTTGCCCGCCTGCTTCATGAAGTAGACACTGGCGCCTCCGATGGCGAATGCCAGTGCGACTCCGAGCGCCATGCCGCCGACCTGCTTGACCAGCGGCGGCATCCCGCCGCCAGAAGACGCCGGGATCGGCCGCGACGCCTCCGGCACCGGCTGTATCCCGCGCCGGCCGAACCCGCCATCCTGTCGACTCATGGCCTCTCCTTTCGATCAGCGGCGCGCGCGCTGCTTGCACAGGCGATCCAGGTCGCCGGCGTACATGGTTTTGTCGGTAGAGCCGTCGCTCTGCGCCAGACCCGAAGTCGGCGTGATGCGGGATGGATTGAGCAACAGGGTGTAGCGGATAGCATCGAACGGCAAACCAAAATGATCGGCCCAGTTCTGCAACGACGTACACAATCCCTGACGGTTACTGACTTCGCCGCCGGTCGGGTCCACGGGGCGCGCGAAACTGGGAGCGCCAAACGCGCCGATCCGGAAGCCCGCCAGCGAGCCCGGTTGAGCGTCGGATACGTCAAAGGCCGCATAGCCCTCAAATCCGACGCGGGGCGCCGATCCAGGCGTCAAGCCTTGCAGGCGCCAGCGGATCGGCTGATCGGCGATGATGACGACCGCATCGCGCGGAGCCTGTTTGAGGTCGAGTTGCAGAACCCGATAGCCGTCCTGATCGACAGCCTGTCGCGCCTGCGACGACGTTCCCCCGCCACCCGGTTTTGTGCTGTCGAATGCGACCGCGATAATCTGAAGCGATGCGGTCGTGCCGGAGGCCATTTCCGGCCTGCCCGTGAGCGCCCTGAGCCTCGCGATCTGCCGCCCGCGTTCCTTATCCAACACCGAGGTGACGATGCCTGGCTTCGATGCCGGCTCGTCGCGGGGACCGGCCTGCTCCAGAATCTGCTGAAACCTGTCATTGTTGCGGCCGGCGACCGAGCCGAGCACGTGCCCGTACGTCATCGTCAGCACGACAAGCGGCGTGGCGATAAAACCGAGCACCGTGAACCAGACAAGAAAGCGAATGACCTGATCAAGCAGCGGCGGTCGCGGCGGAGGATCTGTTTGCGTCACACTCATCAACGGCCCCGATGGCCGCCGGTGGGAGCGCGACCTTACGGCCCGAAGTTACACGGAGAGGTTGAAAGGCTTTTTTGAGTACCAGACTAAAAGTCGCGCGATCCTGGCCATGTTTGATTAACGGGTTGTGCCTTTTCGAGACGACGCCTCAGACCCCCGGGAGTATCTCCAGGCTCCCGAGCACCCGTTCTTGTGGAGCCACCATCATGTCTTGAGAGAGCGATCGCCGGCGTTTTCAGTCTCGACTAGCATCAGACCCATAAATTCTTGGCCTTCAACGGAGAAAAAGAGGATGCCGTGAAATTCGCGTCCGACTAAACTAAATTGATCCAACTCGTCTCCAGGACGAAGGGTTTCCAAGCGCATCAGAAGCCATTCGACTCCCTGTATCGGTTTCTTCGTATACTCGACATTTTTCAGTCTTGTGCCCCACAACCTAATCGCTTCAGACGCTGAAATGCGCGAAGCGCTCTCCAACGTGGGCTCTTCATCGGTGGAAGTTAAAAACAATTTTGCTAGGTCAACACTTTCCGAGTGAGGCAAGGTTTCAAGGCGACGAAGCAGGCTCTCTCTACCGATTGTCATGACAGCACCTTCGCACCAAACCGAATTCCTCGCAGCAAGCTTTCACCTTCGCCATATCTACCCGGCGACCATGCGCCCTATTCCCTCCACACAGGCAGCGTGGCTCGCGGCGAGACCCCCACCCCAGCCCTCCCCCGCAAGCGCAGGGGAATCGCATATGGATTTGGCTCTGCTATTGCATTGAAGGGTAAGACGGATTCTGAA
>NZ_JAFCLZ010000048.1 GCF_018130165.1 Bradyrhizobium sp. JYMT SZCCT0180
GTCTTGAGCGCGATGTTGGCGTTGAAGCCGACGGTGGCGGCCGTGACCTGGAAGTTGCCGCCGCCGCCGCGGCCCTGTGCGTGTCACTTGTGACTGTGCAGAGGTTGAGCAGTTGGCAAACGACCCGAAAGATGGTGAACTATGCCTGAGCAGGATGAAGCCAGAGGAAACTCTGGTGGAAGTCCGTATCGGTTCTGACGTGCAAATCGATCGATAGACTTGGGTATAGGGGCGAAAGACTAATCGAACCATCTAGTAGCTGGTTCCTTCCGAAGTTTCCCTCAGGATAGCTGGATCTCAGGCAGTTATATTCGGTAAAGCTAATGATTAGAGGCCTTGGGGACGTAATGTCCTCAACCTATTCTCAAACTTTCAATGGATATGAAGTTGCAGTTTCTTTAGTGAACTGTCAACGTGAATGCGAGGTCCAAGTGGGCCATTTTTGGTAAGCAGAACTGGCGCTGTGGGATGAACCAAACGTGGAGTTAAGGTGCCTAACTTCTCGCTCATGAGACCCCATAAAAGGTGTTGGTTGATATTGACAGCAGGACGGTGGCCATGGAAGTCGGTATCCGCTAAGGAGTGTGTAACAACTCACCTGCCGAATCAACTAGCCCTGAAAATGGATGGCGCTTAAGCGAGAGACCTATACTCCGCCGTTGCGACATGTGCGTTGTCTAGCGCCAGGTCGTAACGAGTAGGAAGGTCGTGGCGGTTGCGTTGAAGGCTATGAGCGTAGGCTCGGCTGGAGCTTCCGTCAGTGCAGATCGTAATGGTAGTAGCAAATATTCAAGTTCGATCCTTGAAGACTGAAGTGGAGAAGGGTTCCACGTGAACAGTAGTTGGATGTGGGTCAGTCGATCCTAAGGTACTGGCGAACGCCTTGTATCATCGGTGGCGAAAAGCTTGCTTTTAGTCCCCGCTTGTCGAAAGGGAATAGGGTTAATATTCCCTAACTGAGATGCAAAGATTGTGTTCTTCGGAGCACAAGCGCGGTAACGCATTCGAACTTGGTTAGTCGCTCAAAGACCGAGCTAGAGTTTTCTTCTCTAGTTAAGGAACGGACTCCCTGGAATTGGTTCAGCCAGAGATGGGGACGTTGTTTCCGAAAAGCACCGCGGTTTCTGTGGTGTCTCGTGCTCTTTGAACGGCCCTTAAAACACCAAGGGAGGCTATTAATTTGCACTCAATCGTACCGATATCCGCATTAGGTCTCCAAGGTGAACAGCCTCTAGTCGATAGAATAATGTAGGTAAGGGAAGTCGGCAAACGAGATCCGTAACTTCGGGAAAAGGATTGGCTCCAGTGGTTGGAACGGTTGGCCAGTTGGTTGATGCTTGTCCGGCGCAGTTCTGTCTGCTTGATACTTTCGGGTTGATGGCGGACTAGTGATTGTGCTTGCTTGCGGACGCTTTCTGGTGTGTGCTTGGACCTCGGTTCTAGTATCCTGATCGCTCATCTAAACAACCGTACTGGAACCGGTACGGACTCAGGGAATCCGACTGTCTAATTAAAACAGAGGTGACAGATGGTCCTTGCGGACGTTGACTGTCACTGATTTCTGCCCATGTACTCTGCGTTGATACCTGTCTCTTATACACATCTCCGAGCCCACGAGCGCTAC
>NZ_JAFCLZ010000049.1 GCF_018130165.1 Bradyrhizobium sp. JYMT SZCCT0180
ATGGCTTTCAAGAGAAAGAAGTAAGTCCCGAAGACCGCTATCGCGAGCAGCGCCAGCAATTCCGGTTGCCCGAATCCATAGAAGAACAGGCTTGCAACTACCAGGATGTAGACTTGATATGGGCGAACGAATGGCCAGTAATAAAGGGCAAATACCCCAGACACGAACACCGCAAATTGCCACGACGTGAAAGTCAAAGAGTTAGCCTCCAGGCAGGGGTAGTGATTGGGAAAACCCCATCATGTCTGAAGCCAGCCTTCCAGCTCTTTCGAGATGCCTGCGGTTGCGAACGAGCGCGTCCCATGAATTCCGCGCAATCGAGCCGGTTTCGACGAACCCATCGCGAGCGAGCTCGTTTAGGTCCAGCTTCAACCCGTCGCGCAAACAAGCTCGCTCGCGTGGTCTTGCCGCCAAATGCTCTCATCTGCTGGGCTACACTCGATGGCGCCGTGGGGCTGTTTTCGCATGATTCATGCGGTGCGGTGGATCTGATTTGATACCGCGAGGGCATATTTTGATACAGTGTTTTGTTTTTCGCAGCCCCAGCTCATGAACTTTTTCCCGCAAGTTCACTAGCGACATCGCAGCTCCACCAAGTCTCAAAGCTCCTTTCGCTCACGCCGTCCCGGCATCCCGCCGCCAATATCGTTCCGCAGGCGCGACATGCAACTGTATCGACCCGTCGCACGTTGAAGGTCTGCTAGCGCGCTTTGTCTCTCGGCGGCTTCCCCAAAATCACCTCACGCCGGGTGCGCGAGCAGCCCGGCCGGTGGCGCGTTGGGCAAATCGATTCTGATTGTCAGAAGTCTTGTCAAGCACAAAATTTCCGAAAACCAAAAACATTTCCCTTCCCATCCACCCCAAATCACCTGCACATCTATGCCCATCCCGTCCCATTCAGAGGGGCGTCGGCCGTCGTCATGACGAGGGGCGGGGATGCGGTGGACGTTGACGTTGCGATTGACGGTCGCGGCTGATGCGTACGGCAAAAGCGTGTGGTCCTGGCGCCCGTAACGGCGTCAAGTCTGAAGAAGCTAACGCTTCCGAAGGGCGACGGTGGCAATAGAGGCCGTCTCACCGGGGAGAGCGCGTCATAAGCCGTAAAGCCACTGCGCAGGGAA
>NZ_JAFCLZ010000050.1 GCF_018130165.1 Bradyrhizobium sp. JYMT SZCCT0180
GCATGTCTCAAAGATGCCAAACTCGGACTCATGCGCCGCAGCAAGCAGCCCGCCTATTCAATCACCTCGTCGGCGCGAGCAAGAAGCGTCGGCGGGATAGCTATGCCGAGCGACTTCGCGGTCTTGAGGTTGACCGCGAGTACGAACCGGATGGGTTGCTCAACTGGTAGATCGGCGGGCCTGGCTCCACTCAGGATCTTCGCAACATATCCCGCAGACCGGCGAAACATATCCGGGAAACTCGGCCCATAAGATAGCAACCCGCCATCACCGACATAAGCAGCCGCTTCCCAAACCGAGGGCAGGTGATGACGAGTGGCGAGTTCGATCAACTGCGTGCGCCAAAAATTCAGGAAAGGCGAAGCCATCGTCGCCATCCCATTGACGCCGCGCCCGATTGCCCGCTCGAACGTCTGCTCAAATTGGTCAGGATAGCTTGCTTCGACGATATCCGGCTCGACTGCCAATGCACGGGCCGCAGCCACTGCCTCCGCCACCGTGGCGGGAAGAATGCTCGAATGGTGCAATATCATCAGCCGCGTAATAGCCGGGACAACTTCCTTCAGCACTTCGATGCGTTTGGTCTCCAGATCAGCATTCGACATAGACAGTCCAGTCGCGCTACCCCCCCGGACGCGCGAGGCTCTTAACAACGCCACTTGCAATCGGGTCTCCGACGATCGCAAAAACGATCGGCGTTGCCATTCGTGTTGCCATCAGCGCGAGCACCGGCTGTGCACCGACAGTCACGATGATATCGAGATTGCGCTTCGCAAGGTCTTCTGCGAGCTGGCGCAATCTCTCCGCTCGGCCATCCGCCCAGACATAGTCCACGGTGAGATTACGCCCCTCCACCAAACCATTCTCAAGTAGTCCTTGCTTGAAGGCATCTATGTGGTTCGAGCTGAGGGTTGATGAGCTTCCTGGTCCCAAAAAGGCGATGCGCGCAACACGTTCCGGCGATTGTTGTGCGCGTGCGCCAAGCGGCCAAAACGCCGTTGTGCCGCCAAGAATCGCGATGAAATCGCGGCGTTGCATGTGCCTCCTG